>NZ_CBDQZP010000007.1:0-323395 GCF_965341865.1 Nocardia sp. bgisy134 | reverse complement strand
CCCACCCCCCCCCCCCCCGCTTCTGTTTTTCCAACTCAGCGACCGGTGGCTTCGTACGCCTTGATCGCCTGCTCGAGCCTGGTGAACGCCGCGCCGAGGCTGGCGAGATCACCGCTGCGCTGGGCGTCACGCACGTTGCGCAGGGCCGCGTCCAGTTCCAGGACCGCCGCGTCCTTCGCGTTGGGCGACGGCGGTGCGACCCCCTGGGCGGGCGGCGGCGCGGTGACGCCCTGGTTCGGCGGCGGCGTCGTCCCCTGCTGGTTCGGCGTCTCGGCGCCCGGCGCCGTCGCGGCGCTGCCGCTGCCGGGGAAGATCTTGTCGAGGGCCGCCGCGAGCGTCGGCTCGTAGCCGACCAGCACCGATCCCGTCGCCGGATCGCGATAGCTCACGAGCACGCGAGCCAGCTGCGGGAAGGTCGAGGTGTTCGGTCCGCTGTTGCGTTCGGTGTACAGCGGCTCGACATAGAGAATGCCGCCGTCGGCGATCGGCAAGGTCAGCAGATTGCCGTATTTGATCTTGTTCGACCCTTGCAACAAAGTCTTGTCACGCGAGACCTCGTCGTTGATGGTCATCGTGTTCTGTGTTTGTTGCGGACCCTGGGTCTGCGAATCCGTCGGCAATTGCAAGATCGTGAACTTGCCGTAGTTCTCCGGATCCGAGCGCACCGAGATGTAGGCCGACAGATACTGCCGGTTGAAGCCGACCATGGCGCTGGTCAAATTGAACTCCGGTCGTCCGGTCTTCGGATCGCCGACCAGCACGTAGTACGGCGGCTGCTTGAAGGTGCCGCCCTCGATCGTCGGATCGCTCGGCACCGACCAGAACGCGTTGTTGGTGAAGAACTCTCGCGGATCGTTCACGTGGTACTTGCTGAGCATCTCGCGCTGCACCTTGAACAGATCCTCCGGGTAACGGAAGTGCGAGCGCAGCTCCGGCGAGATGTCGCTCTGCGACTTCACCGCGTTCGGGAACACTCCGCGCCACGCCTTCAGCACCGGATCGGTGGTGTCCACCTCGTACAGGGTGACGCTGCCGTCGTAGGCATCGACGACGGCCTTCACCGAGTTGCGGATGTAGCTGACCTCCTTGCGGGGCAGCAACCGTCCGGTCTTCTTGTCGACGCTGTCCTCGACCGCACCCTCGAGCGAGGTGCTCTGGGCGTAGGGGTAGCTGTCGAGCGTGGTGTAGGCGTCCACGATCCAGACGATGCGCTTGTCCACCACCGCGGGGTAGGCGTTGCCGTCGGCGGTCAGCCAGGGCGCGACCTTCTCGACCCGCTCCTTCGGATCGCGGTTGAAGATGATCTTCGAATCCTCACCGATCGCTCCGGAGAACAGGATGTTGCGCTCGGCGTACTTGGCCGCGAACGCCAGCCGGTTGAACCAGGAGCCGATCGGCACGCCGCCGGAACCGGTGTAGGTGTACTGCACATTGTCCAGGTCGTATTCGCGCGCGGGCTGCCCGGCCGCGCCGACGATGGCGTAGTCGGCGTCGGACTGGGAGATCAGCTCGCCATAGTAGATCCGCGGCTGGTCGACCTTGATGGCCTGGCGGTCCTGCGGCGTGGAGATGTCGCTGACGAAGCTCGACGGGCCGTCGTCGAAGACCGGAGACCCGCTGTCACTGCTGCCCGCGACGGTCGCGTCCTTGGCCGCGGCCTTGTTGATGCGATTGGCCGGGGCGGCGACGAAGCCGTTGCCGTGGGTGTAGACGGTGTGCCGGTTGATCCAGTCGGTCTGATTGTCCTTGAGGCTCTGCGGTTCCAGCTCGCGCGCCGCGACGATGTAGTCCTGGACCTCGCCCTCGATGGTGTAGCGGTCGATGTCGAGCGGGTTGGGGAAGCCGTAGAAGTTCTTCAGCTGGCGCAGCTGAGTGAAGGTCGGCGACAAGATATTCGGGTCGAGCAGCCGGATGTTGGAGATGGTGGTGCGGTCGGCGGGAACGTCACGCGGGTTCTTGGTACCGTCGCCCTTGTAGTTCTGGTATTCGACCTTGTCGTCGGTGATACCGAACGCCTGCCTGGTCGCGGCGATGTTGCGCTCGATGTACTCCGACTCCTTGTCGGCGGCGTTCGGGCGCACCGAGAACTGCTCGACCACCAGCGGCCACACCGCGCCGACCAGGATCGAGGAGAGCACGAGCAGCGCGGCGGCCATGGCGGGCACGCGCAGATCGCGCAGCACGATGCCGGCGAAGAAGGCCAGCGCGCAGATCACCGCGATGGACATCAGGATCAGCTTGGCGGGCAGCACCGCGTTGATGTCGGTGAAGGAACCGCCGGTGAAGGTGGGCTCCTTGCGCGCGCTGGAGAGCAGCTCGTAGCGGTCGAACCAGTACGCGATCGCCTTGAGCAGCACGAAGATTCCGGCGAGCACGGCGAGCTGGACGCGCGCAGGCCTGGTGAGCGTGCCCTCGCGGCCGCTCAGCCGCAGACCGCCGAAGACGTAGTGCGTCACCAGATTCGCGAAGAACGCGATCACCACGGCGACGAACAGCCAGTTCAGCACCATCCGGTAGAACGGCAGATCGAAGGCGTAGAAGCCGACGTCGAGGCCGAACTGCGGATCGGTCTCACCGAACGAACCGCCGTTCAAGAACAGCTGCACCGTCACCCAATTCGACTGCGCCACCAGGCCCGAGAGCAGGCCGAGCAGCACCGGGATGCCGATGCCGAAGAGCTTGAGCCTGCTCATCACGGTGGTGCGGTACCGGGCGATCGGATCGTTCGGCCCGGCGACCGGCACGAACACCGGCCTGGTCCGGTAGGCGAGCAGCAGCGCGAGCCACACCACCAGACCGACGAACACTGCCACCGCGGCGAACAGCAGGACGCGGGTCCGCAGCACCGTGAGATACACGTTGCGGAAACCGACTTCGCCGAACCAAAGCCAGTTGGTATAGGTGTCGGTCAGTCTCGGGCCCAACAGCAGCAACGCCGCCACGACGATGGCCGCCACCAGCAGCACGCGGCTGCGTCGAGACAACGAAGGTAAGCCGGTTGGGGGCCGCATGCCCACGGTGCCACTCTCCAGGGTCCGGCGGCGCCCACGCCCAATCGGTCGATGCGCCGCATTCCGACGTTGCGGTTCGGTCCTCGCGGACCGTCTGGCGCCCACTCTACGGAAACGGACATCGGGCCGTCGTGTGTGGCCTCGGTGAGCTCGGCGGAAGCGATTTCGGCGGCTTCGCTGAGACACCGGTGGCGGTGATGCGAGGATGTCCACCGTGAACGCCGATCTGCACGCCGAACTTGTCCTGTCCCGCGCCGTCCGGGAGGTCGCGGAGTTCGCCGACGCCGAAGGCTGGGGGCGGCCGCCGCAGATGTTCGCGCTGGTGCCGACCGCCGATCTGGTCGCGGCCGAACCCGGGCTGCTCGATGAGATCGATCAGGGCGACGAGCTCACCCCGATCGCGCAGGAGCCGCTGCCCGACGACATCACCGGCGGTTCGATCGCGCTCGACGAATTCCTCGCCACCACGAGCTGGCCGCCCGCCGTCCAGGGTTGTGTGCTGGTCCAGGAGATCGTGGTGCTGCCGCCGGATGCCGAGAGCACCCTCGACGACGCGCTCGCCCCGCTGCTCGCCGACCACGAGGCCGCCGACGCCGCGGCCCGCGCCGCCGCGGCCGCGCATCCGGAGCGCCGGGAGGCGCGGCTGTTCGCCGCTGTGCTGCGCGAGGGCGCGTCGCTGTCGCTGCTGCAGATCCGCCCGCAGGACGACGAGGACGATTTCGGCGACCTCGACCTGCGGACCTACCCGAACCTGGCGCCGAACCTCATCGAGGCGCTGCACCACACCCTGGAGTGATCAGCCGCAGCTCGGCGCCTCGGCGCCGACGTTGAGCGCGTTGAGCGACTGCACCGCGCTGTCCAATGTCTCCACCTTGACCAGGCGCAGGCCCTCGGGTGTGCGCTGCCTCGCCTCGTTGCAGTTGGCCGCGGGGACCAGGAACGTCTCGGCGCCCGCCTCACGCGCGGCCATCATCTTGTATTGGATGCCGCCGATCGGGCCGACCGCGCCGTCCTGATCGATGGTGCCGGTGCCCGCCACGAACTTGCCGCCGTCCAGGGGACCGGGGCTGAGCTTGTCGATCAGGGCGAGGCTGAACATCAGCCCCGCCGACGGGCCGCCGATATCGGCCAGATTGAAGGTGACCTGCATGGGCGGGAGCGCGCCCTCGCCCGGAGTGACGCCGAGGTAGCCCTTGGCCGGATCGTCCGGGCGCGCGCCGAGCGTGATCGTTGCGGTCTGTTCGGCGTTGTCGCGGCGGAAGACCACCGCCAGCTGGCTGCCCGGCGGCTGCGAGGACACCGCGGACACCAGGTCTTTGGGAGTCGCGATCGGCGCACCGTTGACGCTGACGAGCTGGTCTCCCGGCCGCAGCAGGTCCTTGGCGGGGGCGTCGTCGCCGACCTTGCGGATCAGCACCACGGTCGGCAGATTCAGGTAGTGCAGCGCCGCGACCTCGGCATTGCCCTCCGAATCCTTGAACTCCTGCTGATTGGACTTGTCGATCTCCTCGCGCGGCACCCCGGGCGGGTACACCTCGGCGCGCGGGACGAGACCGTGCTGGCCGCTCACCCAGAAGCCGAACGCCTCGAACAGGTTCAGCCCGTCGCGCACCGCCACCGTCGTCATGTTCAGGTGCCCCGAGGTGGGGTCGAGCTCGGTGCCGACGACGTCGACGACCTGCTTGCCCTCGACCTCGCCGAGCGTGTTGAAGGTTGGCCCGGGTCCGAGCGCGACGAACGGCACCTTGACCACGGTGCCGATGACACCGAGCACGAGCACCGGAACGAGCGCGGCAAGGAGGGTGAGGATCCGACGATTCACCCCGCCCACCATAGTGATCTCTCCTGGCGCCGGACGGCGCAGGCGCGGAATCCGCCGCCGCGCGCCGCCCGGTCGTTCGCTGTGCGCGTAATGCGAGCTCCGCGGGCCGGGGGCGGGCCGCCCAGGGTCACGAGCCGATTGTCCGCGCGTAACGTAAGAGGCATGACTGACTTCCCGTTCGGATTCTCGAACCGTGACGACGATGACGCGCGCAAGCGCGGCGAAGAGCCGAACGGTCCCGGGGCGAACAATCCGTTCGGGTTCCCGATCGGCGGCGGCGGGGCCGGGTTCGATCCCGCGCAGCTCGGCCAGATGCTGACCTCGCTGGGTCAAATGCTCAGCGGCATGGGGCAACCCGGCGGCGCGTCCTCGGGTCCGGTCAACTACGACGTCGCCAAGCGCCTGGCCCGCCAGCAACTCGGCGCCGATCTGACGCCCGTCTCGGCGGGCGCGAGGAAGGCGGTGACCGACGCGGCGCACCTGGCCGAACTCTGGCTGGACGGCGCGACGACGCTGCCCGCGGGCGCGACCAAGACGGTGGCGTGGACGGCCAACGATTGGATCGAGGAGACGCTGTCCACCTGGAAGCGGTTGTGCGACCCGGTCGCCGAGCAGATCTCGGGCATGTGGACCGCGCAGCTGCCCGAGGAGGCCAAGGAGTTCGCCGCGCCGATGGTCGGCATGCTCGGCCAGATGGGCGGCCTCGCGTTCGGCTCGCAGCTCGGCCAGGCGCTCGGCCAGCTGGCCAAGGAGGTGCTGACATCCACCGATATCGGTCTGCCGCTCGGCCCGAGCGGCACCGGCGCCCTGCTGCCCGCCGCGATCTCCGAGTTCAGCGCGGGCTTGGAGCAGCCGGAGAGCGAGATCCTGGTCTTCCTCGCGGCGCGCGAGGCGGCCCACCAGCGGCTGTTCGCGCATGTGCCGTGGCTGCGTCAGCAGGTGCTCGGCGCGGTGGAGGACTACGCGCGCGGCATCAAGATGGACTTCTCCGCGCTGGAGCAGGCGGCCCAGGGCATCGACCCGATGTCGCTGGCCGACCCGTCGAAGCTCGAGGAGATCCTGGCGCAGGGCGCGTTCGAACCGCAGACCACGCCCGAACAGAAGCAGGCGCTGGAACGCCTGGAGACGCTGCTCGCCCTGATCGAGGGCTGGGTGCAGGTCGTGGTGGCCGACGCCGTCGGCGACCGGCTGCCCGGCGCGGGCGCGCTGGCCGAGACGCTGCGCCGACGCCGCGCCACCGGCGGACCCGCCGAGCAGACCTTCGCCACCCTGGTCGGTCTGGAGCTGCGGCCGCGCAAGCTGCGCGAGGCCGCGGAGCTGTGGCGGCGGCTGACCGCCGACGCGGGCGTGGACGCCCGCGACGGCGTGTGGGCGCACCCGGACCTGCTGCCCGACTCCGAGGACCTGGACACCCCCGCGGGCTTCATCGACTCGGTCATCGGCGGCGGCGCGACCGCGTTCGACGATCCGCTGGCGCAGCTGGCCGAGACCGAGGCACGCGAGCGCGCCGAGGCCGATCGCGAGGGCGGCGACGGACCGGACACGCCCGACCTGGGCAAGGACAACGGCAAGTCCTGAGAGTTCGCCTTGTGAACAGCGCGAATTCCTGTGGATAACGACAGGATTCGCGGCCGTTCGCGGCGCGGGCGGTGCGCATACTGCTGGCCATGACCACATTGCGCCCACACGGCCCGATGCTGCATCCCCGGGTGACGATCCTGGTTCGCCCCTCGGGGGTGGTCCAACTCGGCTGGGATCCGGAACGCGCCCTGCTCCTCGAGCCGCCGGACCTGGACACCCAGACCGTCCTCGGCTTCCTGCGCCTGCTCGACGGGTTGCGGACCCGGCCGCAGATCCTGTGGCACGCGGGCCGCAGCGGCATCGCCGCCGAACGCGCCGGTGCGCTGCTGGACGAGATCGACGCCGCGGGTCTGCTGGTGCAGCCGCGGGAGCGGCCCGGCCCGATCCGCGCGGTGCGCGTGCACGGCCTCGGACCGCTCTCGGACGCGATCTCGGCGGGGCTGCGCCGGGTCGGCATCCGTCCTGAGCGATCGCGCGGGAACGCACCCGAGGTCCGGCCCGCGGGCAAGTGCGCCGACCTCGTGGTGCTCGCCGACACCGTGGTCACCGATCCACGGTTGGCGAGCGAGCTTGTGCTGCACCGCATCCCGCATCTCTCGGCGCGGATTCGCGACGGCCGCGGCATCGTCGGCCCGCTGGTGCTGCCCGGCGAGACCAGCTGCCTGCGCTGCGCCGACCTGACGCGGGTCGACTACGACGCCGACTGGCCCCATCTCGCCGCCCAGCTGCTCGGCCGGGTCGGTCACGCCTCCCCCGCCGCCATCGCCGCGACCGCGGCGCTCGCCCTCGGCGAACTCGAGGCGATCCTGGACTGCTCGCCGCGCAGGCCGCCCGCCACCCTGGACGCCACGCTCGAGTTGGACCTCGATTCGCACTTGCTGCAGCGAAGGTACTGGGCGCCACACGCCGCGTGTGGTTGTCGCACGATCGGCGTGGCGAGCGCAACGTGAGATCGAAAACTTCGAATTGCCATGGCAAAGCTACGGGTGTGTCCGCCATGATGGGGTGGTGTCTGAGATCGTGCGCCGTAGCTCGTCCCGCAACGCCAAGTTAGCCAAGATTCCGCTGGGCATCGCCGGACGAGCCGCCATGGGCTTCGGAAAGCGGCTCGCGGGTGGTGACAAAGGGGAGATCAACGCTCAGCTGAACCAGAAGGCCGCCGAACAGCTGTTCACCGTGCTCGGCGAGCTCAAGGGCGGCGCCATGAAGTTCGGGCAGGCGCTGAGTGTGATGGAGGCCGCTGTTCCCGAGGAGTTCGGCGAGCACTACCGCGATGCGCTGACGAAATTGCAGGCCGCCGCTCCGCCGATGCCCGCCGGGACGGTGCACCGGGTGCTCGATCAACAGCTGGGCACCCAGTGGCGGGAGCGCTTCCATTCCTTCGAGGACGCACCGTCGGCCTCCGCCAGCATCGGACAGGTGCACAAGGCGGTGTGGTCGGACGGTCGCACCGTGGCGGTGAAGGTGCAGTACCCCGGCGCCGACGAGGCGCTGCGGGCCGATCTCAAGACGCTGTCGCGGATGACCGGCCTGATCTCCTCGGTGATCCCCGGCGCGGACGTCAAGCCGATCCTGGCCGAGATCACCGAGCGGACCGAGGAGGAACTCGACTACCGCAACGAGGCCGCGAACCAGCGCGCCTTCGCCAAAGCCTTCGACGGCCACCCCGAACTGGTGGTGCCCAAGGTGGTGGCCTCCGCGCCGAAGGTGATCGTCACCGAATGGCTCGAGGGGACCCCGGTCTCGCAGATCATCAAGTCGGGCGCCGCCGACCCGGAAGGCAGCCTGACCCTGCGCAACCGGGTCGCGCTGCTGATGGGCCGCTTCCACTTCTCCTCGCCCGAGACCGTCGGCCTGCTGCACGCCGATCCGCATCCGGGCAACTTCATGATGCTTGCCGACGGCAGGCTTGCGGTGATCGATTTCGGCGCGTGCGCGCCGCTGCCCAACGGTTTTCCGGAGATTCTCGGGCGGATGTTGTCGCTGGCCGTCGAGGAGGACTACGACGCGCTCACCCAGTTGATGTACGACAACGGCTGGGTGATCCCCGGTCGCACGATCACCCATCGGGAGATCGCCGACTACCTGCGCCCGTTCGCCGATCCGATCAAGACCGATTCGTTCCACTTCACCCGCCGATGGATGCAGCGTGTCGCGGGCAAGGCGACCGACTTCACCAGCTCGGAGATGAAAACCGCACGGGCGCTGCAACTCCCGGCCGAGCACGTGATGATCTTCCGGGTGCTGGGCGGTTCGGTGGGCATCCTCGCCCAGCTGGACGCCGAGATACCGTTCATGCAGCTGGCTGCCACCTGGTTGCCCGGCCTGCGCGACGAACGCTCCGCAAGCTGAAAGAACCTCCCCCACAACGCAAACGAGCCGCCCACCTGATCTCGAGGTGAGCGGCTTGTTTGCTTTCTCGTTCCTGGGCCCTGCCGGGGTCCGGGTCGGACGGTGGGGCCTCAGCGACCGGAGGGAGGTGGGGCCGCGGCCCGGCACTCATGCCGGGACCGCGACCTTGCGCGGACGACCACGCGGACGCTTGCGGGCGATCACGACACCCTGGTCGAAGATCTCACCGCCCCATACGCCCCAAGGCTCGCGCCGATCGATGGCCGCGTTCAGGCAGCCCTTGCGGATCGGGCAGGACGCGCACAGCGCCTTCGCCTGCTCCAGCTGGACCGGGCTCTCCGCGAACCAGAGATCGGGATCTCCAGCTCGACAGGGCAGGACCCTGGTGACCTCCCGGGTGACAGCGACGGCCTGCGGCCAGCTCTCTGCGGGGAACACGTCGTTCTCCTTCAGTTCGTTCTGCAGCGGTTCGTTAGTTGTCCACGAAACCGGTGGCAAACGGCTGAAGGGCCGCTTAAAAGTACTGGCCACGGTTTCGCTTCTTGCGATCCGTGGCCAGGAGGCGTGGGGTGAGTCCCCTACCTAGGTCGACACCTGTGTCGATTCCTGATCACGGTCGCTGGGTGTGCGGTGCGGAGGCGTGCTGCCCGCAGATCGATGTCTGCCATGGGCTCTGCCGCCGGCTCATAGCCGGCTTCACGCGCAATGACGCCGACTGCCGCGTTGGCGGTCGGGTGCCAGCCCCCGCTGGGCTTGCCCTGGAGAAGGGTGTGAACTTGGCGAAGCGCCGGCGAAATCTTCACCGGCGTACCAAATCCGCACACTCCTGCCGAGGACAGACCGATCCCCTGCAAGGCGAGGATCCCCCGGGAAGCCGACATGGACGTATTGCCCGCAACGCCGATGGCGTCGAAGTTGTTGATGCCGTTCATTGGTCTGCCTCCCTCCTGTTCTCGTTGTGCCGAAACTGTCTGGTATCGAACCGAGTTGTCCGAAACTCTCCGCGCCGGAATGCCCTCCCGGTGCGTGATTCCCACCATAAGCAATGTCGGCGAAACCGACAACCTATTTTCTACCTGCGGTTTTGTGATGTCGAGCGGACACGCGACGCGACGATGGCGAGCACGTCGGCTCCGTAGTCGACGATCTTCTTCGCGCCGATGCCCGGGATCGCCTCCAGCGCACGGTCGTCTGCGGGCAGTTGCTCCGCGATAGCGGTGAGCGTGGTGTCGGTGAACACCACGAACTCCCGGACCCGCAGTGCCTCGGCCTTTTCGGCGCGCCACTCCTTCAGCGCCTCCAGCAGCGCCGAGTCCAGTTCCGCGGGGCAGCGACGGCAGCGGCCGAGCATGGTGGCGTAGGTGCCGATCAACGGCTTGGCGCAGACCCGGCAGGACGGGCGTACCCCATTGTTCTCGGGTCGGCCGGTCGACGCCGCGATCCGCGACGCGGGCGAATCGTCGGGCACCAAGCCGTTGAGGAAACGGGAACGGCGGCGGGTACGCCTGCTGCCCTCGCCCCGCGACAGCGCCCAGGACAGCCGCAGATGCTCGCGCGCCCTGGTCACGCCCACGTAGAGCAGCCTGCGTTCCTCTTCGAGCGCGGCCTGATCGCCGACCGAGCCGTCGTCGGCCAGCGCGTGGGCGATCGGCAGCGTGCCGTCGGCCAGCCCGACCAGGAAGACCGCGTCCCACTCCAACCCCTTGGCCGCGTGCAGCGAGGCCAGGGTGACGCCCTGCACGGTCGGTGGATGCCTGGCCTCGGCGCGCGCGGCCAGCTCGCGCAGCAGGCCGGGCAACTCGAGCTGCGCGTCGTGCTCGACCAATTCCTCGGTGAGCCGGACCAGCGCGACCAGCGACGACCACCGTTCCTTCGCCTGCGCGCCCGCGGGCTCGGTCGCCGTCAGCCCGACCGGCGCGAGCACGGCCTTGACCAGGGTGACCAGCGCCGCGCCGCGCCGCGACTGATCGGGCAGGTCGTCGCGGGCCGCGGCCTGGCGCAACGCCTGCACGGCCTGCCTGACCTCGGCGCGCTGGAAGAAGCCCTCGCCGCCGCGCACCTGGTATGGGATGCCGCGCTCGGTGAGCGCCTGCTCATAAGCCTCGGACTGGGCGTTGACGCGATAGAGCACCGCGATCTCCGCCGCCGGGGTGCCCGCCGCGATCAACCCCTTGATCGCGCCCGCCACCCCGACGGCCTCGGCCGGGGCGTCGTCGTATTCGGTGAACTCGGGCTCCGGCCCGTCCGCGCGCTGGCCGAGCAGCTGGAGCCTGGTGCCCGCGATGCGTCCGCGGGCGGCGCCGATCACCCGGTTGGCCAGCGACACCACCTGCGGCGTCGACCGGTAGTCGCGCTCCAGCCGCACCACCGTCGCGTCCGGGAAACGCCGCGAGAAGTCGAGCAGATAGCTCGGGGTGGCGCCGGTGAACGAGTAGATCGTCTGGTTCGCGTCGCCGACGACGGTCAGGTCGTCGCGCTCGCCGAGCCAGGCGTCGAGCACGCGCTGCTGCAACGGCGTCACGTCCTGGTACTCGTCGACCACGAAACTCCGGTAGCGACCGCGGAATTCGTCGGCGACGGCCGGATAGTCCTCCAGCGCTGCCGCGGTGTGCAGGAGCAGATCGTCGAAATCGAGCAGCAGTCCCTCGGCGGAGGTCTTCAGCGACTCGTAGCCCGCGTAGACCTCGGCCACCCGCACCGCGTCGTACGGCGGCTCGCGGTGCCGCTTGGCCACCGCCGCCGGGTAATCCTCCGGCGCGAGCAGGGTGGACTTGGCCCATTCGATCTCGCCGAGCAGGTCGCGGACGCTGTCGGTCGCGGTGCTCAGCCCCGCACGGTGCGCCGCCTGCGCGACCACCGTGAACTTGTTCTCCAGCAATCGCCATGGCACGTCGCCGACGACCTGCGGCCAGAAGTACTTCAGCTGGCGCAGCGCCGCGGCGTGAAAAGTGCGGGCCTGCACCTGTTTCGCCTCACCGGCGAGGCCCAGTCCGCGCAGCCGGGCGCGCAATTCGCCCGCGGCGCGGGCGGTGAAGGTGACCGCGAGCACCTGGTCCGGCTTGACGTGCCCCGCCGACACCAGGTGCGCGATCCGGTGCGTGATGGTCCTGGTCTTTCCGGTGCCCGCCCCGGCGAGCACGCACACCGGCCCGCGCGGCGCCCGGACGGCGGCGACCTGTTCGGGATCCAGGGCGTCGAGGTCGAAGGCGGGCACGGCCACCATCATGACAGCCCGGTCCGACAACCGGCCGCCGCGCCTGTCGGCCCTCGACGGCGAAGCGCGGGCGGTGTGGCGCCGGGCACTGTGGAACACGACGAGGTCTTACCGCGTTGAATGGTTCCGTGACTGACGTGAACCCCGTTCTGACCATGTACTCGACCACCTGGTGCGGCTACTGCCGCAGGCTGAAGAAGCAGCTGGACGAGTCCGGTATCAGCTATGTAGAGATCGATATCGAGCAGGACCCGGCCTCGGCCGAGTTCGTCGGTAGCGTCAACAACGGCAACCACGTGGTGCCGACGGTGAAGTTCGCGGACGGTTCGACGGCGACCAACCCGTCGCTGGCCGCCGTCAAGCAGACCCTCGCCGCCCTGGCCTGACGCTCAGTCCAGCGCCGCCCACGATTCGACGATGGTGCGCGCGATCGAGATGGAACCGGGGAGCAGCAGCCGCACGCCTTCCCGCTGGCCCGACCAGTCTCCGGCCGCGAGAGCCGCGCGCACCTCGGCCCTGGTGAACCAGTGCGCCTCGGCGATCTCGCCGTCGGAGAAGGCCAGCGGCTGCTCCGGGTCGGCGACGGCGGCGAATCCGAGCATCAGCGACCTGGGGAACGGCCACGGCTGACTGCCCAGGTAATGGATGTCGCGGACGTCGAGACCGACCTCCTCGCGCATCTCGCGCGCCACGCAGCGCTCCAGCGACTCACCCGCCTCGACGAATCCGGCGAGCAGCGAGAACAGCGTCGTCGGCCAGGTGTGCTGACGCGCGAGCAGCACCCGGTCGCCGCCGTCGTGGATCAGGCAGATGACGGCCGGGTCGATGCGCGGGAATTCCTCGTGCCCGGCCGCGGTGACCCGCGACCAGCCGCCCTTGGTGGCGACGGTGGTGCTCCCGTCGTACGCGCTGAAGCCGGACTTGTCGTGCCAGTTCAGCAGGGCCATGGCGGTGGAGAGCAGGCCCGCGGTGAAATCGTCCAGCTCGCCCGCGACGACGCGCAGGTCGGTGAGCGCGCCGGTGAGTTCGTTGTCACGCACCGCCCACAGGTGCCTGCCCTCGCCGACGCCGAGGAAAACCGCCGCCGGGCTCGGCTCCGAGGACAGCTCGACGGCCGCGTCCAACAC
Organism: Nocardia sp. bgisy134; assembly: GCF_965341865.1. Lineage (GTDB taxonomy): Bacteria > Actinomycetota > Actinomycetes > Mycobacteriales > Mycobacteriaceae > Nocardia. The sequence goes on along the minus strand of NZ_CBDQZP010000007.1, from coordinate 310,288 downwards.
CAGCGCGCCGCCCTCGAAACGCACCTGACCGCGGCGGTTCACCCGGAGCAGCCCGGCCTTTGCCCACCCCTCCTTCAGCGCGTTCTCGTCCGCGCGGATCTCCTCGGCGCGGTCGACCGCGGTACGGGACAGCAGGGGGATGGCGTTCAGCTGAAATGACACGCTTCGAGATTACTTCCGAACGCGGTCACTTCGCCGCTCGCCGGATGTAGAGCAGTTTGTCGCCCGCCTCGATCGCGTCCACTTCCGGCTCGCCGACCCGGATCAGATCGCCGCCGCGCACCACGCCGAGCACGATGTCGCTGAGATGCCGTGGGGATCCGCCGATCTCGCTCGGCTCGACCTCGCGCTCGGCCACCGCGAAACCCTGTTCCGGGGTCAGCAGGTCTTCCATCATCTCCACCACGGTCGGGGTGGTGGTGGCGATGCCGAGCAGACGGCCAGCGGTCTCCGAGGACACCACCACCGAGTCGGCGCCGGACTGGCGCAGCAGGTGGGTGTTCTCGGCCTCGCGGATGGCGACCACGATCTTGGCCTTCTTGTTGAGCTCGCGGGCGGTCAGGGTGACCAGCACCGCGGTGTCGTCGCGATTGGCGGCGACGATGACCGACGCCGCGTTCTGCACGCTGGCCAGCCGCAGCACGTCGGACTGGGTGGCTGAACCGTGCACGGTCACCAGGCCCGCGTTCGCGGCCGCCTCCAACGCGATCGTGTCGGTGTCGACCACCACGATCTCGGCGGCCTGCACGCCGTCGCCGAGCATGGCGTCGATGGCGGTGCGTCCCTTCGTGCCGTATCCGACGACCACGGTGTGATTACGCACGCTGCGCCTCCAACGCTGAATCTTGAATGCCTGACGGGATCGTTCGGTCAGCACACTGATCGTGGTACCGACGAGCACGATGAGAAAGAGGATGCGCAGCGGGGTGACGATGACGATGTTCACCAGCCGCGCCTCGGGCGAGGCCGGGGTGATGTCGCCGTAGCCGGTGGTGGACAGCGACACCGTCGCGTAATAGAACGCGTCGAGGAAGGACAGTTCGTCGCCGGTGTTGTCGCGATAACCCGCCCGCCCGACGTACACCACCAGCGCCGCGGTGAACAGCAGTCCGATGGCGAACGCGATCCTGCGGCTCAGCGAGACCCACGGGCTGATCTGCGTCTCCGGGATTCGCAGCAGACCGACGAGTGCGAAGTCGGGACGGGTCGACAGACCTGCTCGTCCCGCGCGATCTCCGAAATCACCGAGCATCGTTCTCACCTGCCCGCCCGTTCGCCGCGCGGTCTATCTCCGGCACTGTCTCTCCCTCCGGCACAGCACGGGAGCCTACCGGGTCGCCGTCGCGCCACCCTGACTCGACGCGAACACTCGGTGAATGTCAGGGTGAGTACTCATGGCAGACATTCGACCGACCCCCGGCAGGCGGCCCGCGCTGTTTCTGGCGGCCCTGCTGTTCGGCAGCGGGGTCATGCATTTCGCGCGGCCCAAGTTCTTCGACTCCATCGTGCCCAGGCTGCTACCCGGCCGAGCGCGCGACTACACCTACGCGTCGGGCGTCGCCGAGCTCGGCGTGGCCGCCGCGCTCGCGGCGCCGCGCACCCGGCGTCTCGGCGGACGGCTGGCGGCGCTGCTGTTCGTCGCCGTGTTCCCGGCGAACGTGCAGATGGCCGTCGACGTGACGCGCAGCGAGAAGGCTTCGCGGGTGCTGAAGATCGGCAGCGTGCTCCGGCTGCCGTTGCAGATCCCGCTGGTCACCACGGCGCTGAAAGTTTCGCGCCAGAGCTGAAGACCCACACGGGTCACTCGTCCTGCCTGGTGGGCGCGGCCGATCGGATCAGCGCGGCCAGCTCCTCGGGTCCGGGCAGCTCGGCGGGCGCGATGGTGCGTCCCGAGCGCACGTAATGGAAAGCGGCGCCGATCATCTCGAGCATCTCGCGTTCGGTGCCGCCGTGCCTGGCGGCCATCAGGCGGGCCCAGGCCAGCCGGTAGATGGCCAGCTGCATGGCCACGGCCGGTTCGTCGGCGGGACCGGGTTCGGCGCCGGTCTTCCAGTCGACCACGGTCCAGCCGCCGCCCGCCTCGGCGAACACCGCGTCCATCCGGCCGCGGATCACGGTTCCCGCGATCGAGGTCTCGAAGGGCACCTCCACATCGAGCGGACTGCGGTGCGCCCACGGCGAATTCAGGAACGCGTCCTGCATCCTGGCGAGTTCGGCGTCGACGCTCGCGTCGTGCGGATCGGGCTCGCCCGCGCCGGGGAGTTCGTCGAGCCCGAGCAACCGGGTGCCCGCGAACCAGCGCTGCACCCAGGCGTGGAACGCGGTGCCGCGCCGGGCCAGCGGATTCGGCGGGTACGGCAGCGGACGGCGCAGGCGCCGAGCCAGTTTCGCCGGATCGGCGCGCATCTCCACCAGGGCGGTGGCCGGGATCTGGCCGGGCAGTTCCACCTCCTGGGCCGCGGCGAGGCCCGCCTCGTGCTCGGCGAGCAGGGCGTCCACGTCGGCGGCCCAGCCTTCCGGATCGTCCGGATCGGCGGCCTGATCCTCGGGGGCGAGCTCGTCCGGCGGCGGCTCGAAGTCGTCGGGGAACGGTGCGAAATCGTCAGTCGGCGCGAGGAGTTCGTCGACCGAGAACAGGGCGTCGGGTTCCGCCTGGGGTGCCACGCTCGGCGCGGGTCCGGCAGGCGGCGCACCCGTGGCGGACTTTCCGGCGGCAACTCGCGGGTCGGCGGGCTGGGCGCGCAGGTCCCTCAGCGCGGAGCGGACCAGGGCGGCGCCCTGCTCGATCGGATCGCGGCGGGGTCCGAGCGGGTCGCGGGGCCACTCGGCGCTCGCCGGATTGTCGGTGAACGGGTTGACCGCGTCGACCTCGGGCGGATCGTCCCATCTCGCGATGTCGAGCACGCCGAACGCCGGTCCGTCGGCCGACTCGCTCGCGTTCTTCAGTTCCAGCAGGAAGTCCGACGGCCCCTTCGGCGCGGAGCCGGTCTCGGCCCAGTGATGCGCCGAAACCAGCAGCACCCGTTCGGTTCTGGTGAGCGCGACGTAGAACAGCCGCCGCTCCTCGTCGAGGCGCCTGCGGTCCAGCGCCGACTTGTGCGCCTTGATGGCGGCCTCCAGGTCGGCCCGGTCGTACAGATCCGCGAGATCCAGGACCGGGACGCCCTCGGCGGCGTCGTCCTGGATGCGGTCGCCGCGCAGCGAGGTGGGCAGCTCGGCCAGCGCGCCGAGCCAGGTCGCCGAGGCAGCGCCCGAGGGAAACACCCCGCGCACCACGTGCGGCACCGCGACGATCTCCCATTCCAGCCCTTTTGCCGCGTGCACCGTCAGCACCTGCACGCGGTCTTTGGCCACCTCCACCTCGCCAGGCTCCAACCCGTTCTCGACCGACTCGGCGGCGGCGAGGAAGGCGAGCAGACCGGTCAGCGAGGCGCCGGTGTCGGCGGCGTAGCCTGCCACCACCTCGGCGAACGCGTCCAGGTGTTCGCGGCCCGCTCCGGTGCCGGCCATGGCACGGCGCGCCTGGGTCTCGACGCCGACGCCGATGGTGCGCTCCACATCGGCCACGAGCTCGACCAGTGGCTGGCCGCTGCGTTCCCGCAGGGCGGCGAGTTCCCGGCCGAGCGCCTCGATGCGGGTGTAGCCCGAGGCCGAATAGTTCTCCTGCGGACCGGGATCGGCGATCGCGTCGGCCAGCCCGGCCTGCTCGGCCGGTTCCGGGGCCACCTCGCGCAACGCGGCGGCCAGCGCGGCGCCGTCGGTGATCTCGTCGCTCTCGCCGCCGGACAGTCTGCTGATGGACAGCGCCCTGGCGCGCCGGGCCAGCGCGGCGAGGTCGGCGACACCGATGCGCCAGCGTGCTCCGGTGAGGACGCGCACGGCCGCGCTGCCTGCGGCGGGCTCGGCGACCAGGCGCAGGGTGGCGACGATATCGGCCACCTCGGGTGTGGCGAGCAGGCCGCCGAGGCCGACGATCTCCACCGGAAGCCCCCGAGCGCGCAGGGCTTCCGCGAGCGGGGCGGCATCGGCGTTGCGGCGCACCAGGATCGCCGACGTCGGCGGCGGCTCTCCCGCGCCGTGCCGCGCCGACCATTCGGCGGCGATCCGCTCGGCGACCCAATCCCGTTCGTCCGCGACGGTTTCGGTGAGCGCCACCGCGACCACACCGGGTTCCGCGCTCGGTTTGGCGCGCAGCGCGTCGACGGTGACACCGCCCGCGTCGAGCGCGGTGCGGCGCAACGGGTCGGCGACCAGGTTGGCGAGGGCGAGGGCCTCGGGCGGATTGCGCCAGCTGGTCAGCAGCGGCAGGATCGGCGCGGGCACGCCGGGCGCCAGCGGGAAGTCGGTGGCGAAGCGGGGCAGGTTGGCCGCGGACGCGCCGCGCCAGCCGTAGATGGACTGCATCGGGTCGCCGACCGCGGTCACCGCCAGACGCCGTGCGGCGCGGCCCGATTCGTCGCGCGGCGGGGGCGCTTCGCCCCCGAACAGCGCGGCCAGCAGAATGCGCTGAGCGTGGCCGGTGTCCTGGTACTCGTCGAGCAGCACCAACCGGAAGCGCCCTCGCTCGGCGGTGGCCACCTCCTGATGCTCGGCCGCGAGCCGCGCGGCCAGCGACATCTGGGCGCCGAAATCCAGTGCGCCCCTGCGGCGCAGCGCCGCGGCCAGCTGCTGGACCAGCGGCAACAGCGCAACACGTTCGCGCTGCACCTGCACGATGGACAGCAGCGCCTGGCTCGGCCCGCCGCGCTGCCGCGGACCGGCGGGCAGGGTGTGCACGAGCTTCTCCAGTTCGGTGTGGGCCTCGGCGAGCTGTTCGGCTTCCACCAGGTGTTCGGCGAGCTGACCGGAGAGCGCGAGCACCGCCTCGGTGACCGAGACCGGGGTACGGTCGGTGTCCAGGTCACCGTCCCACGCCCGCACCACCTGGTGCGCGAGCTGCCACAGCTGGGTCTGGGTGAGCAGGGTCGCCGACGGCTCCACCGGAAGCAGCAGGCCGTGCTCGGTGAGCAGCCGCCCCGCGTAGGAGTGGTAGGTGCTGATCTCGGGTTCGGCCCCGGACAGCTGCGCGCGCAACTCCCCGGACGGGTCCAGCTCGCGCAGCAGTGGCGAACCCGCCAGCCGCGCCAGCCTGGTCCGAATGCGAGCGGTCAACTGCTGGGCGGCTTTTCGCGTGAAGGTCAGGCCGAGCACCTGATCGGGCAGCACCAGCCGATTGGCCACCATCCACACCACGCGCGCGGCCATCGTCTCGGTTTTGCCCGCGCCCGCGCCCGCGACCACCAGCGTGGGTCCGGGCGGTGCGGCGATCACCGCGGCTTGTTCGTCGGTCGGGGGTGGCAGGCCGAGCGCCTCGGCGATCCGCTGAGGCGTCACGGCGGGGTGACTCACTCGTCGGTCACCTGCCTTCCGGTGTCCTGCACCGGACAACTGCCGGCCACCGCGCAGTGACGGCAGCCGTCGTTGCGCATGGCGAGGTAGCTCGGGCCGCGGGTGGACGCGGCGGCGTCGTGGATCGTCGTTCGCCACTTGTCGAGCGCCTCGGGGTCGAGCGGCTCCTGCATGCGCTGAGTGGCGCCCTCTTTGCTGCTCGGCTTGGCCACATACACCAGGCGGGCACCGCCCGGCTCGCCGACAGACTCGGATTCCGTTGGTGTCCGGTCGCTCTCGGCGGGGCCCGATCCGTCCAGCGCGCCCAGCGCGGCCGCCACCTGGTAGGTCGCCAGCTGCGCGTGGTCGGCGGCGGCCTGTTTGCTGATGGGAGTCTTGCCGGTCTTCACGTCGACGATCACGAAGCGGCCCATGGCATCTCGCTCCAGCCGGTCCACCCGGCCCTTGATGCGCACCGGCGGTTCGTCGTCGTCACGCGGCGGCAGCACGCAGTCGACGGGCACCTCGACACCGGCCTGGGTGAGCTCGCCGCGGGTATTGCGCACCCAGGCCATGAACGTCTCCAGCATCGCCTCGGTGCGCCGCAGCTCCTGGCGGGAATGCCAGCCGGTGCCGGGATCGATGGCCTGCCACGCCCGGTCGAGCGCCGCCCGCACCTGTGCCTCGGGCACCTTGCCCGCCAGCGCCTGCACCAGGGTGTGCACCAGATTGCCCTTGACGGCGTGCGGATTGTCGCCGTCGGTGCCGCCGTGCCGCTCCAACGCCCAGCGCAGCGGGCAGGTGCGTAGCAGTTCCACGGTGGACGGCGACAGCGCGACCGCGGTCTCCTCGTCGTCCCACAGCGGGCGCGCCGAACTGAGTTCGGCGGTGCCGTACCACTCCTCGGGGTGGGTGCCGCGCACCCCGGCGTGCGCCAACCTGGCCAGCTGGTGCGCGGCCCTGCGACGGCGCTCCGGGTCGGCCTCGGCGTCGCAGACCACGCCGCGCAACTCGGCCACCAGCGAATGCATGACGAGGGCGCGACCGGGGTCGGCGACCGGCAGCGCGCCCGGCTCGGTGTCGTCGTCGTGACCCAGCAGCTCGGACAGGAAGCGGGATGGCACCAGATCCCGTTCGCCCGAAACGGATTCGACCGCCGTCACCAGCAGCGAGCGCCTGGCCCTGCTGCACGCGACGAGCAACAGCCTGCGCTCCTCGGCCAGGATCGGCGCGGCGCGGCTGACCGATTCGCCTGACAAACCGATGCCCACGCTGAGGTCGACCAGATCCTCGGTGTGCAGCAGGGTGCCGCGCGGCCGCGGATTGGGCCAGATACCCTCCTGCACGCCCGCGACCGCGACCACGTCCCACTCCCGGCCCGCCGCGGCGTGCGCGCTGAGCAGAGCGACGGCCTCCCCCGGCGCGGTGAGCGGGGCGGTGTCCTGCGGAATCTCCTGCTGGAGAAGGTATTCCACGAAGCCCTCGATGCCGGCGCGGGGAATACGGTCGACGTAGGCCGCCGCGGCGTCGAACAGGCCGACGGCGGCGTCGAGGTCGCGGTCGGCCTGCATGCCGACCGCGCCGCCGCGTTCGGATTGGGCGACCCAGCGCCGTTCCAGGCGGGAAGCGGTCCACAGCGCCCAGAGCACGTCCTCCAGACCGGTGGCCCGTCTGCGCGCCTTGCGGCCGCGGTCTAGGGCGGCGAGCACGCGATGCAGCGGCGCGGCCTCGACGTCGGTGAGGCGATCGAGGATCGCCCGATCGCCGATGCCTACGAGAAGATCGCGCAGGACCTCGGCCGACGACTGCTCGAGCAGGGTGGGACTCACGGTGTCGCCGCGGGTTTCGTTGCCACCGGCATCGTCGGGCACGGCCCCGTTCCCGGCCGCCCCGCCGGGGGCCGGACGCTCGTCACCGGGACGGCTCGGCACATAGCTGTCGTCGGCGTGCTCGGCGACCTCCAACCCCCACTCGAGATCGGCTTCCCGCCACTCGGATTCGCTGACGATCGACTCCGGATCGGCGGCGGTCCACTCGGATTCGGTTGGGCTCCAGTCCGATTCGGCGTCATTCCAGGGCGGGTCGTGCGGCGCGAGGCTCTGCGAGGGGGCGAGGTCGGCATCGGGCCGCTCCTGAAGCGAGCCGTCCGGCTGGGGCACGTCGGCGGGTAGCGGCAAGCTCTCCGAAACGTCATCGGGCGGCAGGTCGTCATCGAGGGGAAAGGCATCCTCGGGCAGCGGCGCGACGTCCGGCGGCAGTGCACCGTCGGGTGGCAGAGCATCGTCCGGCGGCAGAGCATCGTCCAGTGGCGGAGCGTCATCCGGCGGCGGCACGTCGTCCGAGGCCAGCGCCTCGGCCCACGCTTGCCCCTCGGCCCTTTTCGCCGTTCCGCGCTCCACCTCCAGCACCGCACGCCGAACCCCGCGGCGCAAGCGCCGAAGGGTGATCTGGTCCGCGCCGCCGAGCGGCCCGGAGAGCAGATCGAGCGCGTCCTCGGCGGAGAACATCGCCTCCCCGGCTCGCCGCGACCGTTCACCAGCGAGGAGCGCGCGCAACGCGAGCAGCATCCAGGCCGCGCCGCGCCGCCTGGCCAGCGGCACGTCCAGCGCGGGCTGTCGCACCGGCACGCCCGCCGCGAGCAGCGCGCGCCGCAACGGGGCCAGAGAGAGCGGCACCGAACGGACGATCACCGCCATCTCGGACCAGGGCACCCCGCCGGTGAGATGCGCGCGCCGCAAATGATCGGCGATCAGCGCGGCCTCCTTGGCGGGCGTGGCGAGCACGCGGACGCGGACCGCGACGCCGTCGTCCTCCTGCGTCGCCTCGGGGTCCGGCACCGGAAACCGTTGCGGCGCACTGCCCGGCAACCTGGCCGCGACCCGCGCGACCGCCAGCCGCACCTGGGCGCCGGACCGATGATTGTGCCGCAACACGACGCGCCGCTCCTCCGGCGCGCCGGGATCGGCGGCGAACCGGGGGTCGGCGCCGCGGAAAGCGAACACGCCCTGGTCCGGATCGCCCGCGACGACCGCGCAGTGCGCCGCCGCGCCGATGACGCGGACCAGGGTCGCGGCCTGCGGATCGAGGTGCTGCGCGTCGTCGACCAGCAGATAGTCGATCCTGGACCGTTCGTCGGCGAGCAGATCCGGGTCGGCGGCCAGCGCGTCGAGCGCCGCGCCGATCAGTTCCGCGGCGTCCAGCGCGGGCGCGGTGGCCTCCGGCGCTTCGACGCCGACCGACCAGCGCAGCAGCATGGCCTGCTCGTAGCGTTCCGCGAAGCGGCCCGCCGCCACCCATTCCGGCTTGTCGTGTTCGCGGCCGAGCGCCACCAGATCCTCCGGGCCGATGCCGCGTTCGGTGGCCCGCAGCATAAGATTGCGCAACTGCTCGGCGAACCCGGCGAGGCCGAGCGCGGGCTGCAACCGCTCCGGCCAGAGACCTGTCGCGCCGTCGGCGATGTCGGTGAGGTCGCCGCGCAGCATCTCGCGCAGCACGGCATCCTGCTCGGCACCGGTCAGCAAACGCGGCGGCGGGTTGCCGTGCGCGGCTGCGTGCCTGCGCAGCACGGCGAAGGCGTAGGAGTGCAGGGTGCGCACCAGCGGCTCCCTGGTGGCGCCGGGCACGCCGCCTTCGTCGTCGGGTCCGGTCCCGCTCAGTCGCGCGGTGACGGCGTCGCGCACCGCGGCCGCCGCCTGCTTCGAATGGGTCAGGAGCAGCAGCGATTCCGGATCGGCCCCGGCCGCGATGCGGGTGGCCGCCAGATCGGTGAGCAGCGCGGTCTTGCCGGTCCCCGGACCGCCGAGCACCTGCCACGGTCGCCATCCCGGGCGCGCGGGCCCGACGACCGCCATGGCCTCGAGCAGCGGGCGCACCTCGGCGCCCCAGAGCCCTGCCCGGGGTGCCGTTGCGTTCCGGCGAACAAGTCGCACCGCGCTATCCGATCGCACCACGTCGGCTATTGCAACAGACAGGGCTGACACGCCATCGGCCCACTCCGGCCGGACGTTGTCCACGTCACGGCCACCTCCGCGACACCGGGACGCCGCCGCCCCGGCGGCCCTTCCGAGCGGCGAGCCGCCCGACCCGACAGAATGGGCCGGTGTCGACTCTCCACGTTCACCGCTTCGGTCCCGCCGAAGGATCGACCGTGCTCGCCCTGCACGGGCTGACCGGGCACGGCCACCGCTGGGCCGCGCTGGCCGCCGAGCACCTCCCCGATGTCCGCGTCGTGGCGCCGGACCTGCGCGGACACGGCCGGTCGACGGCGCTGCCGCCGTGGGACTTCGAGACGGTCGTCGCCGACCTGGTCGACCTGCTCGCCGCCGAGACCAACGGCCCGGTGCTGGTGGTCGGCCATTCCTTCGGCGGCGCGGTCGCCGTGCACCTGGCCGCTCGCCATCCGGAGCTGGTGCGCGGGCTCGTCCTGCTCGATCCCGCGATCGCGGAGGACGCGAGCCTGCTCGCCGACATCGCGGCCAGGACGGTCGCGCACCCCGACTACGCCGATGTCGACGACGCGCGCCGGGACAAACTCGCCAGCGCCTGGCACGACGTCGAACCCCGGCTGCTGGAGGCCGAGCTCGCCGAGCACTTGACACCCACCGAGGACGGCCGGGTCGGCTGGCGGCTGAGTCTGCCCGCCGTCATTTCTTACTGGGGCCAGCTGGCTCGCGGGTTCGTGCTGCCGCCCGCCGACGTGCCGACGGTGCTGGTGCAGGCGATGAAGGTGCAGCCGCCGTTCGTGACGCCCGAGTTCCGCGCCGCCCTCGTCGCGCAGCTGGGCCCGCGACTGACCGTGCACGAATTCGACTGCGACCACATGGTCGCCCAGGCGCGTCCGGCCGAGACCGCCGCACTGATCCAGGCGGCCCTGTAGACCTTCCGGGCCGCGCGAGCTGTTGACGACCCCCGCTCGACAGGGCACATTTGTCCGGTGCCGACCTCCGACGCCGATATCGAGCGGGTCCGCGAGCTCGTCGCGAGCATTCCCTCCGGCAAGGTCGCCACCTACGGCGACATCGCCGCCGCGGTCGGGCTCTCCACCCCGCGCACGGTCGGCTGGATCATGCGCACCGACGCCGCCGACCTGCCGTGGCACCGCGTGCTCGGCGCGGGCGGCAAGCCCGCCGCCCACCTGGCCGACCGCCAGTTGCGGCTGCTCGCGGCCGAGGGCGTGCCGATCAGGGAGGGCCGGGTGGATCTGCGCGAAGCGCGTTTCCGGTTTCCCGAACTTCCGGATCCGCCAAGGCGTTAACGTGGAATCATGTCCACCCGCCTGGCGTGTGTCGTCTTCGATGCGCAGCGGCCGCGCGTCGTCGCGGAGTTCTGGGCGCAGCTGCTCGGCTGGTCGGTGACCGTCGACCGGGCCGACCGGGTCGACGTCGCCGCGCCCGACCCCGACGGCCTGGACATCGCGCTGACCTTCCTGGCCGCCGACACCGCGAAGAGCGGCAAGAACCGCCTGCACCTCGACCTGGCCAGTCGCTCGCTCGACCATCAGCGCGTCCAGGTGGACCGGGCGCTGGTACTGGGGGCGCGGCACGTCGACATCGGACAGGGCGGGACGCCGTGGGCGGTGCTCGCCGACCCCGAGGGCAACGAATTCTGCGTGCTGGAACCGCGGGAGCAGTACGTGGACACCGGCGCGGTGGCGGCCATCGTGATGGACACCCATGAGCCCGCGCGGCTCGCTCGGTTCTGGTCGGCCGCCTCGGGCTGGCCGATCGCGCATTCCGGCCCGCACGTGGCCGGTCTGCGTTCCGCCACAGGGCTCGGGTCCTGGCTGGAGTTCGTCCGCACCCCGGACGTGAAGAGCGGACGCAATCGGCTGCACCTCGATCTCGCGGCGTTCCCCACCGACGATCCCGCGCGCGAGGCGGCGCGGCTGCTCGCGGCGGGCGCCGTCCCGCTCGGCGACAGCGGCGGCGGACCGAATACCGTGTTCGCCGACCCGGAGACCAACGAGTTCTGCCTGCTGCGCCGATCGCCCGACCTGTCCAGGGTCTGAGCTCGGGATCGCCCCTCCGACGGGCTGCCTGCCCCGCCCGCCCCGCGCCCGAATTAGCATTTCGGACATGGTGTACCTCACTGCGGAGCCAATCCGTTGACAGCCGCCGACGCGATCGTGCTCGCCGGCGGGCGGGCCAGCCGCATGGGCGGGGTGGACAAACCCGCCATCGTGATCGGCGGCCGCTCGATGCTGGACGCGGCGCTCGCCGCGGTCGCGGGTCGTGGGCACACCGTGGTCGTCGGACCGCACCGGCCGGAGCTGAATCCGGCGATCCGGCAGGTCCGCGAGGTGCCGCCGGGTTCGGGCCCGGTCGCCGCGATCGATGCCGGGCTGCGCGCGCTGGCCGGCTCCACCGCGCCGCTGGTGGTGGTGCTGGCCGCCGACATGCCGTTCCTGACACCCTCGGCCATCGCCGAACTGCTCAGGCACGAAGCGGAATCCGGCGCCGAGGCGGTCTTCGCCGCCGACGAGTCGGGCCGCCCGCAGTACCTGATCGGCGTCTGGCGGCGCTCCGCGCTCAGTTCCGCACTCGCCGAACTGGATTCGCTGATAAACCAGCCGATGAAGGCGCTGGTGCCCGCCGACACCGTGATCGTCGGCCTGGCCGGTGTCGCCGACTGCGACACCGAGGAAGAAGTACGCAAGGCGCGGGCACTGGCCGCCGACACCACGCCCATGACACTCGACGAGGCACGGAACACGCTGCGCGACAGCCTCACCCGGCTCACCGTCTACCGGACGGACCTGCCGAGCGTGCGCGGTGCGGCACTGGCCGCGCCGCTCACCGCGGCGGACGCGCTGCCCCGCTTCGACGTGTCCGCGATGGACGGGTACGCCGTCGCCGGGGACGGACCGTGGCGGCTGCGCCGCGACATCGGCTTCGCGGGCGGACAGCGCCCGGTCGGGCTGCTGCCCGGCGAGGCGGTGCGCATCGCCACCGGTGCGCACGTGCCCGACGGCACCACCACCGTGGTCCGTGACGAGTTCGTGCGGGTGGACGCGGGCAAGACCCTGCACCGGCTACCCGACACACCGATCCGTGACGACATCCGCCGCCGCGGCGAGGACCGCGGTCCCGGCGATCTGGTCGCGCCGGAGGGCGCGCCGGTGACCGCCGCGCTGATCTCGGCGGCCGCCAGCGTCGAGGTCACCGAGGCGGCGGTGCGCGGTCCGGTCCGCGCGCGCATCGTGATGACCGGCGACGAGATCCGCAGCGAGGGCCCGCTGCGCGCGGGACAGACCAGGGACTCGATCGGTCCGATCCTGCCCGACCTGCTCGCCGGATCGGGCATCCGCACCGTCGACCGGGTGCACCTGCGCGACACCCCCAACGGCTTCGACGAAGTCCTCGCCGCCGCAAGCGATTGCGATCTGCTCGTCATCGTCGGCGCGACGGGTGGCGGCGCGGCCGATCAACTCCGCGCTGCGATCGCGCGCGCCGAGTCCCGCGTGCTCGTCCCCCGTCTCCGCCTGCGTCCGGGCGGGTCCACCGTTGTCGCCGAAACAGAAGGTGGCACAACTATTCTCGGCCTGCCCGGGAATCCGTTCGCGGCCGTCGCCACCCTGTTGGCGCTCGCCCCCGCCATCGTCGAGGGACGGACCGGAGCACGCCCGGCCCGCCCGCTGACCGGCCCGCTGCACAACGCCGCCGACGTGTCGGGTCCGGTTCCGCGTATCGTTCCGGCGCGCATCGCGCCGGCCGGCGGCTGGATCGGCGACCCGACCGTGCGCACCGCCCATCTGGGCGGACTCGTCGACCGCGACGGCCTCGTCGTGGTGCCCGCCGAGGCGTCCGACGGGATTTCCGTGGAATTCCTACTTCTGCCGCTCTGAAAAACGGTCGCCGACCGGGGCGTCTCTACATATTTTCACTCTTCTCTTCCCCGATTGATTCCCGCTCGCTATGGTGATTGTCGTTAGGCGAATCCAATCACTTCGGAAAGGACCGAGTGGAGATGGCTGAAAAGTCGAAGAAAACGCCTAAGAAAATGCCCAAGCAGATGCCGAGGCAGCAGCAACAGCAGCGCCAGGAGCAGGGCATCGGCCGGTCAGGGTCGAATCCCAACGAGCGCATGACCGAAGAGCAGCGCGAGCGGGATCGGCGTCACGGCCAAAACTGAATGACTCCGAACTGCGTCTGCCGGTTTCTGCGGAACCGGCAGACGCGGTTCTTTCTTTACCCATCTTTTTCAATTCGGATGCTCGGCCCGGGTACGACGCCTCTCACACGGGTTTCGCGCACCCTGCGCCAAACCCTGGTAAGCCACACCTTTTCGATCGTCTACTGAAAAGATGGCTGTTCCATCCTCCGCGCGCGGTTACGAATCCTTCAACGGCGCCGTCGGCCGCACCACCGCCGACTCGACACCCGACTGGACGTACCCGCCCACCGCGCCGGAGGGCGCGCCCAACATCGTCGTGGTGCTGGTCGACGACATGGGATACAGCGACATCGGGCCGTTCGGCTCCGAGATCGAGACGCCGACGCTGGATCGGCTGGCCGCCGACGGTGTCCGCCTCACCAACTACCACACCACGCCGCTCTGCTCGCCCTCGCGCGCCTCGCTGCTGACCGGAATCAACGCCTACCGAGCCGGTTTCGGCTTCGTCGCAAACTCCGATCCCGGCTACCCCGGCCTGCGGCTCGAGCTCGCCGACGATGTGCTGACCCTTCCGGAGATCCTGCGCCACAACGGCTACGCCACCTACGCGGTGGGCAAGTGGCATCTGGTGCGCGACGCCACGATGAACCCCGCGGCGCACCGCGACTCGTGGCCCACTCAGCGCGGATTCGACCGGTACTACGGTTCGCTGGAGGGGCTGAACTCCTTCTACTACCCGAATCAGCTGGTCTCCGACAGCTCGGTGGTGGATGTCGAGGAGTACCCGGAGGGCTATTACCTCACCGACGACCTGACCGACAAGGCGATCGGCTACCTGAAGGACCTGCGCGCGCACGACACGACCAAACCGTTCTTCCTCTATTTCGCGCACGTCGCCATGCACGGTCCCTTGCAGGCCAAGCCCGAGGACCTGGCCAGGTATCGCGGCCGCTACGCCGCGGGGTGGGACGAACTGCGCCGGAACAGGTTCGCCGCCCAGCTCGCCGCGGGGATCTTCCCGCCGTGCACCGAGCAGAAGCCGCGCAACACCGAGCCGGGTTACGAAGCGGCCGAATGGGATTCGCTCAGCGACGAGGAGCGCCGCCGATTCGCCAGGTACACGTGCGCGCCGATCCGACCGAGCTGCACGATCTCTCCGCACGACATCGGGACAAGGTCGCCGAGCTGGCCGCCGCCTGGGACGAATAAGCCTGGGCCAACACGGTATTCCCGCTGCTCACCCGCCAGGATCTGGTCGCGCGACGGCCGGAGGAAGCCCGCTTCACCGCGCCGGTGCGCCTGCTGGCGGGCACCCCGACGCTGGAGCGCTACCGCTCCCAGCGCCTGATCGCCAACCGCGACTGCGAGATCGCCGTCGAGCTGGGCGGCTACCGGCCGGGCGACGAGGGCGTGCTGGTGGCGCACGGCGCTCCGCTGGGCGGCTACCTGGTCTACATCGAGGACGGGCGGGTGGTGCTCGGCGTCAACAGCTACGGCGACTACGCCGAGACCGCCACCGCGCCTCTCGCGCCCGGCGTCGGACGGATCACCGTCACCGCTCGCGTGCGGCCGCGACTGCGCTGGGATTTCCGCGTCGAGGTGCAGGGCGGCCCGCACGCCGAGCTGACCGACCGGGTGCAGCTGGTCGGCATGTCGCCGTGGACCGGCATCTCCGTCGGCGTCGACGCGCGCGGCCCGGTGTCCTGGGACCTGCGCGAACGCCGGGGTCCGTTCCGCTACACCGGCGACCTGCGCGCGGTCACCTACACGCCGGGTCCGGTCGGGGTGCCGCGTCCGATCATCGAGGCCGTCGAGCGCGAGGCGGAGTTCGTCGCCGAATGAAAACCCCTGCTCCACCGACCTTTCCACGCCCCGTCATTACCTCGCGGGTAATCGACGCGCGGCGCGGGCGGCGATACGTTCGGCGCACCGCTCGCCTCGCAGCGGCCCACCGCGTCGAAGGGATCGATCATGTCCGCGTTTGGCTTCGCCCACCTGCGCAGCCGCCGTCCGCACCCGGACATCCTGGAGTATCTGGAACGCATCCAGGACACCCTGGACCCGTTCGACGGCCGGTTCGTGATCCATGGACCGCCGGTCGAGGTGGTGGAAGGCGACTGGCCGGGCAGCATGGTGCTGATCGAGTTCCCGGACCTGACGCGAGCCAGGGCCTGGTACCACTCCCCGGCGTACCAGGCGATCCTGCGCCTGCGGGCCGATCACATCGACGGCGACCTGCTGCTCATCGAGGGCGTCGGCCCCGATTACGACCCGCGCGAACGAGCCGCGAAGCTGCGCGCGGAGTCCGTCGAGCACTGAGCCGGGTGTCGGCCACCGGGGCCGGTCGGATACCGTTTACCAGGCAGTATGCAGTTATTCGCGACAAAGGATGCGCCTGAATGGACGACAGTTCCCTGGTCTGGGACGACGGTGCCCTGGTCACCATCGACCAGCGCGGACTGCCGCACGAGGTGCGGGAGCTGCGCCTCGGCACGGTGGACGAGATCATCGAGGCGCTCGAGACGCTGGCCATCCGTGGCGCGCCCGCCATCGGGATCGCGGGCGCGTTCGGCGTGGTCATCGCGACCGCCGCGCACACCGCCGACGGCGTCGTCGACGAGGCGCGGGTGCAGGCCGAGGCCGACCGCATCGCCGCGGCACGGCCGACCGCGGTGAACCTGGCGTGGGCCGTCGAGCGGGTCCGTACCCGTGTTCCGGCGGGCGCCGACGCGGTGCTCGCCGAGACCCTGGACATGCTGGACGAGGACGGCCGCGTCAACCGGGCCGCCGCCACGCACGCCGCCGACCTGGTACAGCGGCTGTGCGCGGACCGGCCGCTGCGGGTGCTGACCCATTGCAACACCGGCCGACTGGCGACCAGCGCCTTCGGCACCGCGATCGGCGCGCTGCGGGTGCTCGCCGAGCGCGGCGCGATCGAGAACGTGCTGGTGGACGAGACCCGCCCGCTGCTACAGGGCGCACGGCTGACGGCGTGGGAGCTGGCCGAGGCGGGCATTCCGCACCGGCTGACCATCGACTCGGCCGCCGCGTGGGCGATGGCCACCGGCCAGGTCGACTGCGTGCTGGTCGGCGCGGACCGGGTCACCGCGAACGGCGACGTGGCCAACAAGATCGGCACCTACGCCGTCGCACTCGCCGCCCACCGGCACGGCATCCCGTTCATCGTGGTGGCTCCGGAGTCGACGCGGGACCCGAACACGGCCACCGGCCACGACATCGTCATCGAGGAGCGGGCCGCGGCCGAGGTGACCGGATTCGGCGGTGTCGCAACGGCTCCCGCGAACACCGAGGTCTTCAATCCCGCCTTCGACGTGACGCCGAGCGAGCTGGTCACCGCGGTCGTCACCGAGAACGGCGTGGTGCACGGTACGAACGGCGAAGCGGGAGAAGACGATTCGGCGGGCGCCGAACTCGCCGCGATCGCGAAGGAACTCTACGGGCGCGGCTGGATGCCGGGCACCGCCGGCAACCTCTCGGTGCGCGCGGGCGCGACCGCCGTGATCACCGGCAGCGGACTGTCGAAAGGCGAGCTGACACCCGCGGACATGGTGACCGTGTCCGTCGCGGACTCCACCCCGCTGCCGGGCCTGCGACGGAAACCCTCCGCCGAGACCACCATTCACACCGCCGTGTACCGCACCACCGACGCCGCGGCCGTCGTCCACGTGCACTCGCCGTACGCGACCGTGCTGGCGACCGAAGCGGGCGCGGCCGAGCGGGAAACCATCCTGCGCATCACCGATTTCGAACTCATCAAGGGACTCGGTTCCGCCGATCCGACGGCGATCGATATCCCGGTGTTCCCGAACTGGCGCGACGTGCCGCGCATCGGCGCCGACATCGAACGCTATCTGCGCGACAATCCCTCCGCCCCACCCGTGTTGTGCATCGCCGGGCACGGCATCACCACCTGGGGGGAGAATCTCTCCCGGGCACGCGATCGCGCCGAATGCCTGGAAGCCCTGTGCGAGCTGGTGATTCGCACCGGGCGCAGGCACGCCTTCGCCACCCCCGCCGAGCCACTCGAGATTGGACCGACATGACCCTGCTCCAGGTGATGGCCGCCGACAACGCCGCCGACGTGCGCGTGCGGACCACCGACGACACCGTGATCGCCGCCGAACTCGCCGCGCACGGCATCACGTTCGACCGCTGGCCCGCGCTCGACGACGCCGCCGCGATCCCCTCGGACGACCTGCTGGCCCACTACGCCGACCGGGTCGCCGAGCTGAACGACGCCGGCCGCTACAAGCACATCGATATCGCGCGCATCCACCCCGACGACGCGAACCCCGAGTGGCCCGCGATCGCCAAGGGCGCCCGCGAGAAGTTCCTGAACGAGCACCGGCACGCCGAGGACGAGGTGCGCTACTTCGCCGCAGGCCGCGGCTGCTTCTATCTGCACCTGGGCGACGAGGTGCTCGCGGTGGTCTGCGAGGGCGGCGATCTGCTGTCGGTCCCCGCGGGCACGCTGCACTGGTTCGACATGGGCACCCGGCCCGATTTCATCGCCATCCGCTTCTTCGAGGAGGAGGACGGCTGGGTCGGCGACTTCACCGGCGACCGGATCAGCGAAGGCTTCCCCACCCTCGACGAACTGCTCACCGCGTCGTGACCCGGGCGATCGTCCTCGATATCGAGGGCACCACCAGCCCGACCAGTTCCGTGCGCGAGGACCTCTACGGCTACACCCGGGATCGGCTGCCGCAGTGGCTGGCCGACAACAGCGCGGACGCGGCGGCGCCGGTCCTCGCGGGCGCCAGGGAACTGGCCGGACGCCCGGACGCGGACACCACCGAGGTGGCCGAGATCCTGCGCGGCTGGCTCGGCTCGGACGTGAAGGCCGAGCCGCTCAAGACCGCGCAGGGCCTGATCTGTCACGAGGGCTTCCGCAGCGGCGCACTGCACGGCGAGTTCTTCCCCGACGTCGCGCCCGCGCTGGCGGCATGGAAGGCCGCGGGGCTGACGCTGTACGTGTACTCGTCGGGTTCGGTGCGCAACCAGCGCGATTGGTTCGCCTTCGCGCGCGGCGGCGAGCTCGGTTCATCGATCAGCGGGTATTTCGATCTGTCCACCGCGGGCCCGAAGCGCGAGGCCGCGTCCTACGACAAGATCGCGAGCGCGATCGGCGTGCCCGCCGACGAGATCCTGTTCCTCTCCGACCATCCGGAGGAACTCGACGCGGCCGTCGCGGCGGGATGGTCGGCCATCGGAGTGCACCGGCCGGGCGAGCCCAATCCCCCGCGCCCACCGCACCGGTGGATCGACTCCTTCGCGGAGATCGATCCGGCCTGATCGTCCGGTTCCGGGCCCCTACCACCCGGACGCGGACAGGCGTGCCGGGTATCAGGCCCCGGAGACACGCACCTGCGCACGCACGGCGCCGATGCGGCCGTGCTGGACCGTCGCGAAGATCCGGCGCGCGTGCACCGCGATGGGGCTGGTCGACCAGGGCGCCAGCGCGGTGGTGAACATCAGTTCGCACCAGGACAACGCGGGCACGTCGCCCGCGGCCAGTGTGGCGATCAGCGACATCTCGGTGTCGTTCCCGGCCCAGGCGGCCAGCAGCCAGGCGGCGTCCAGGCGGCCGAGGAACTCGTCCGCGTCCTCCGGAGGGCCGTGCGGCGTATCCACCGCGAGGTGCACCGCCGCCGCGATCGCGTGCCGCATCTTGGCGTCGAGGCCGATGGCGTCGTGCAGCAGCAGCGCCTCGAGCGCGGCCCGCAGCTCGACGCCGGGGTCCACCGTCGGCTTCCCACCCACCGGACCGATATCTCCTGCGTTGCGGATCATGGGCAACCCTTCCTCGATGTCGTTGTTCCTCTGGGTGTCGACTGCGCGTAGATGCCTGCCGGACCTCGGGTCGAACGCCCCGGCGTCGACCAAACTGACCAGCGCGCCCGGATTCCAGTCCAGGCTGCCGAAGACCTGGCACCAATCCAGGGCCGGATTGTCCTCCGAGCAGACCAGATCCAGCACCAAGCCGGACATGGACGCGGTGCATGCCAAGGCGACGGTGTCGATGTCCGGTTCGGTCACGACGAGGCGCAGGGTGGCCTCCGCGTGGCCCGCGTCGGCACGAGCACGGCCCGCCAGCCACACTGCCCGGTTCGCGGCGGCCATCGCCCCCGCTAGACGATCGTCGTGCGGATGGTCGATGTCGCCGTCCAGAAACGGTCCGTACCACAGTGCCCTGCCCTCGTCACCGCAGACCGCGAATGTGCCGTTGGCACAGTTCGCGGCAGCGGCCAGCGAGATATGCGGTACCAAACCGATGTCATCAACCATGAGCACTCACTCCCCGCAATGTTCGCGCAATCCGTTGTCGTCCGAGATCGATCCACAGTGTCGCAACTAATTGCCCGACCTCGCCGATAAACGGATCAAATACGTTTCCCGGACCGTTGTCCAGGCGAAGTGGGACTTGCCGCGCGCCCTGTGAGGTACCTACACCGTCCAGTGGAAGTACCGCCGAGCCGGTGACCCGTTCACCACCACGGCATTTATCCCGCAACACATTTCGACAGCGTAGCCCGACCGGTCCCGGCCACTACCCGCCTTCGCCCGATCAGGTTTCGCCCCAACCGATTTCACGCAGGCGCGGCCCGTGGCACGCCGACGGGACGCCGCGCCGAGAAGTCGACGGGCGGGCGCGGTGCCGAACGTGCTACCCGAAAACCACTCTGCCGCTAGGGGTTCACGGCGGACCCAGCAGTCCGAGAGCCGTTGACCGCGGCCGACCGTCCCACACCGTGCGACGCCGCCTGCGGCGTGCGGATGCCGAGGAAGAATTGCATCCGGCCCGGGTGGTTCCCGGAATCCACCCGGAACAACTGCACGTCCAGGCTGAAGTGCTCGCCCGTTTCGATATCGCGCAGCCGCATTTGCGGGCTTTCCCGGCCGTACGCGGTGCCGCCCGCGGCCCACATCCGGCGGAATTCCGGATACTGCCCGAGTTCGTCGAGCAATTCGGTGGACCAGTCACCACCCGCAGACTGCCCGATGAGTCCGCGTAGCCAGTCCACGGTGAGCGCGGCCTCGCGCTCCCATTCGACCATCACCCGCCTGGACAACTCGTTGCCGAAGAACCAGCGCAGGATGTTCACGTCCTCGAGCAAGCCGGGGAAAATCGCAGCGTAGGGGCCGTTGCACGACAGGACGTTCCATCGGGTGTCCAGGTAGCCCGCCGCGTTCGGCTCGTGCACCACGAGACCGTTGCGCATGTCCTCGGTGATCTCGGCACGCAGCTCGGCGACCGTCGGAGCCGAGGCCTCGGCCAGTCCGGCCAGGTCGAACAGGTGCCTGCGCTCGGCATCGGAGAGCGGCGCGACCCGGTGCAGGTATCCGATGAGCGCCTCCACCACCACCTTGGTCGGGTGCGCTCGGTCGCCGCCTTCCAAGTGCGTGATATAGCTCGAACTGACCCCCGCCGCGAATGCCAGCTTTTCCCTGGATACCCGCCGGTCGTCGCGGAATCTACGCAACAACCCGCCGAAGGTCGGCGGACGCAGCAGATCTCCTGGACTGACTTCGGTCGACTTGCGTGACACAGCTATTCGCTCCTATGAAACCGTAGATGTATCAACCAATTGGCTACTTCCAGGTGGCAGCGGTGTCGAAGCTCCCGAGATGTCGGCGCCGCGGCCACAAGGGGGTTGTCCATGGCTCCAATCGTTCAACGATCTCGACTGTTACTCATAGCGGACGATATTAACTGATATCCCTTCTTTATATTCCATACAAGCTTCGTGTCATGGCTACAATTCGGCAATCTTCATGGCCGTGAAAATCGACCTCCACCACGGCCATTCACATCGAGCCGCCGATTCGGCAGTAGTCCGAACGACCGGGCCGATCGGTCCCAGGACCAGATTCCACGCCATTTCCAACCGGTCGGTTTTCTATTCGCGAAAAGTCGCCGCGCCCAAGCACATTCGGCCGGTCAGATTTCTCGCACCGGGAAAGGCGGCCGAGCCGGGAAAGAATCGACGCACGAGTGCGCGTGTCATCCGGCCGCGGCGACCGCCTCACCGATCCGCCGAGCGCGCGTCTGCGGGCGCTCGGCGGACTCGATCGCGTCGACGAGTTGTCGGCGTCGCGAAGGGGAGAGCGCGTCGAAGGCCGGTCGCACGCCCGCCGCAGCCAACGCGGCCGCCAGATCCTCGGGCACCTCGACCGTCCGCTCGGCGGTGTCGCGGCTCAGGGTGACCACGACGGTGTCGCCGGGTCCCTTGCCGAGCCGCTCGCGGATCGCCTTCAGCATGCCGAGACACGGTCCGCCGCCCATCGACACGATGGAGCCGGTGTACTCGATGCCGTCGAAAGCGGCCCGTACCGGAATCCGCCCTCCGCCGCCGAGCGCGGCGACGACGTCGGCGGGTACCGCGATATACGCGCGCCGCCACCCCGCGCGGTCTGGATTTCGGCCTCGAATCGCTGCATACGCGGAACGTAATCATCTCACCGAGGGCTGTCGCCGGACGACGGCAAACAAATGGCGAACCACAAGTCTCTGGACGAATCGGGGTTCGACATGGTAGCCACGAGGGCAGTGGGCGGCGCCACAATTCGGCCCGAACAACCCCTGTCGGTTGTGTTAACGATTGTAAACCGCCCGAGAACCCCCGGTTTCCAAAGCTTCACCGGCAAGGCCCCGAAACACCCGCCCGCTGCCGCATTCAACCCGGTCAGCCCTCATCGGCCCAGGTCACGTGAATGTCATCGACAGCCGATCGCAACCGCCCAGTGACCGCCAGGTTGCCGCGACCTCACAACTCACCGGCGGCTCTCGCGCGCTGTGAGAGAATCGTTTGGCCGCGCGTCTTCACCTCCTTACAGTCGGTGCAACAGCCCGATTTCACAGCTCGAAGGGGGCGTCGTGGTTAACTCACGCACTCATGTTTCGGCACCCTCCGATCCGGCGGGCGCGCTTTCCTCCGACGCCGGTGACGCATTGCTCCGGCTGGGCAAATACTTTCAGCGCGGTGAGGTCTCCGCGGACCAGCGCAGCCTGCACAAGGTCGGTGGCCGCCAGGCCGACGAGTTCTACCGCGACCGCTGGGCGCACGACAAGGTGGTGCGTTCCACCCACGGCGTGAACTGCACGGGCTCGTGCTCCTGGAAGATCTACGTCAAGGACGGCGTGATCACCTGGGAATCGCAGCAGACCGACTACCCCTCGGTCGGCGCGGACAAGCCCGAGTACGAACCCCGCGGCTGCCCGCGCGGCGCGTCCTTCTCCTGGTACACCTACTCCCCCGCCCGGGTGCGCTACCCGTACGTGCGCGGCACCCTGCTCGAGCTGTACCGCGAGGCCAAGGAACGGCTGAAGGATCCCGTGCTGGCCTGGGAGTCCATCGTCGAGGACCCCGAGAAGGCCAAGCGCTACAAGTCCGCCCGCGGCAAGGGCGGTTTCGTGCGAGCGGAATGGTGGGAGGCCGCCGAGATCGCCGCGGCCGCGCACGTGCACACCATCAAGCGCTACGGCCCCGACCGGGTCGCGGGCTTCTCGCCCATTCCGGCCATGTCGATGGTCAGCCACGCGGTCGGCGCCCGGTTCATCTCGCTGCTCGGCGGATCGATGCTGTCGTTCTACGACTGGTACGCCGACCTGCCGGTGGCCTCGCCGCAGGTATTCGGCGATCAGACCGACGTGCCGGAATCGGCCGACTGGTTCGACGCGGGCTACCTGATCATGTGGGGTTCCAACGTCCCCGTCACCAGGACCCCGGACGCGCACTACATGACCGAGGCCCGCTACCGCGGTCAGAAGGTGGTCGTGGTCTCCCCCGACTACGCCGACAACACCAAGTTCGCCGACGAGTGGGTAGCCGCGCGGCCGGGAACCGATGCGGCGCTCGCCATGTCGATGGGTCACGTGATCCTGAAGGAGTTCTTCCTCCAGCGCGACACCCCGCGGTTCCTCGACTACGTCAAGCGCTACACCGATCTGCCGTACCTGGTCTGCCTGGACGATCCGGAGGGCTGGGACGCCGAGGGTGTCTACCACCACGACGGCGCGCTGGCGGGCAAGTTCCTCACCGCCGCCGATCTGGGCGAGACCGCCGAGGGCGCGGCGCACAAGCCCGTGCTGCTGGACGACGCCGGAAACCCCGTGGTGCCCAACGGTTCCCTCGGCCACCGCTTCACCGAGGGCGACGCGGGCAAGTGGAACCTGGACCTGGGCGACGTCGACCCGCTGCTGAGTCTCTATGGCGCGGAAGGCAATCAACCCGTCGCGGTGCGCCTGCCGCGCTTCGACACCGACAAGGCGGGTGTGCTGCTGCGCGGCGTCCCGACGATCACGGTCGCGGGCAAGCGCGTGACGACCGTGTTCGACCTGCTGCTCGCGCAGTACGGCGTCGGGCGCGACGGACTCCCCGGTGAATGGCCGACGGGCTACGACGACGCCTCCACCCCGTACACCCCCGCATGGCAGGAGACCATCACCGGCGTCCCGGCCAAGCAGGCCGAGCGCATCGCGCGCGAATTCGCCGACAACGCCGACCGTTCCGGCGGACGTTCGATGATCCTGATGGGCGCGGGCACCAATCACTGGTTCCACTCCGATCAGATCTACCGCGCCTTCTTCACCCTCACGCTGCTCACCGGCTGCCAGGGCGTGAACGGCGGCGGCTGGGCGCATTACGTCGGGCAGGAGAAGTGCCGCCCGGTGACCGGTTGGTCCACTCTGGCTTTCGGCCTCGACTGGCAGCGCCCGCCACGCCAGATGCAGGGCACCGTGTTCTGGTACCTGACCAACGATCAGTGGCGCTACGACCCGTTCACCGCGCAGTCGTTCGCCTCGCCGCTCAGCAAGGGCGCGTTCGCGGGCCGCACCGCGGCCGACAACATCGCGCTGGCCAGCAGGCTGGGCTGGATGCCGAGCTACCCGACCTTCAACCGCAACCCGCTCGACCTCGTCGACGAGGCCGAGGCCGCGGGCGCCACCCCGGCCGACCACGTGGTGGCCGGGCTGAAGTCGGAAGAACTGCGCTTCGCCTGCGAGGACCCGGACGACCCGGAGAACTTCCCGCGCTGCCTGACCGTCTGGCGTGCGAACCTGCTCGGTTCCTCCGGCAAGGGCAACGAGTACTTCCACAAGCACCTGCTCGGCGCGGACTCCAACCTGCAGGCCACCGAGGCGACCGGCGTGCGGCCGCAAGAGCTGGTCTGGCGCGACGAGGCGCCGTCCGGCAAGCTGGATCTGCTGCTCTCCCTGGACTTCCGGATGACGAGCACCACGCTCTTCTCCGACATCGTGCTGCCCGCGGCCACCTGGTACGAGAAGCACGATCTCTCCTCCACGGACATGCACCCGTTCGTGCACGCCTTCTCCCCCGCGATTTCCCCGCCGTGGGAGGCCAAGACCGATTTCGAGGCGTTCCACCGGATCGCCCGCGGCTTCTCCTGGATGGCCGAGAAGCACCTCGGCAAGCGCAAGGACATCGTCGCGGTGCCGTTGCAGCACGACTCGCCGGATGCGCTGGCGCAAGCGGGCGGCCGCGTGCTGGACTGGAAAGCCGGTGACTGCGAACCGATTCCGGGCAAGACCATGCCGAAGCTGGTGGTCGTCGAACGCGACTACCCGAAGGTGGCCGAGAAGATGGCCGCGCTCGGCCCGCTGGTCGACACCCTCGGCGTCACCACCAAGGGCGTCACGACCTATCCCGACCAAGAGGTCGAGTACCTGGCCGGGATGAACGGCACCGTGGTCTCGGGTGTGGCGCAGGGTCGCCCGTCGCTGGCCAAGGACACCCACGCCGCCGAGGCCATTCTGGCGCTCTCCGGCACCACCAACGGCCGGCTCGCCGTCGAGGGCTTCGAGGCGCTGGAGCGCCGCACGGGCACCAAGATGGCCGACCTGGCCGCCGAGCACGAGGGCAAGCGAATCACCTTCGCGGACACCCAGGCTCGGCCGGTGCCGGTGATCACCTCGCCGGAATGGTCGGGCAGCGAGACCGGCGGGCGCAGGTACTCGCCGTTCACCATCAACACCGAACGGCTCAAGCCCTGGCACACCCTCACCGGACGCCAGCACTTCTACCTCGATCACGACTGGATGATCGAGCTCGGCGAGCAGCTGCCGATCTTCCGGCCGCCGCTCGACATGACCGCGCTGTTCAGCGAGCCCGGCGTGGGTTCGGTGACCGAGAAGGGCGTCACCGTGCGGTATCTGACGCCGCACTCGAAGTGGTCGATCCACTCCGCCTACCAGGACAACCTGCACATGCTCACGCTCTCGCGCGGCGGTCAGTCGATCTGGATGTCGGACAAGGACGCCGCGAAGATCGGTGTGGCCGACAACGATTGGATCGAAGCGATCAACCGCAACGGCATCGTGGTCGCGCGCGCCATCGTCTCGCACCGCATGCCCGAGGGCACCGTGTTCATGTACCACGCGCAGGACCGCGCGGTGGACGTGCCGCGCATCGAGGGCACCCCCGAGGTGAACGACGCGCGCGGCAAGCGCGGCGGTATCCACAACGCGCTGACCCGGATCATGATCAAGCCCTCGCACCTCATCGGCGGGTACGCGCAGCAGTCCTTCGCACTGAACTACCACGGCCCCACCGGAAATCAGCGCGACGAAGTGACAACCATCCGCAGGCGCTCGCAGAAGGTGGAGTACTGATATGCGTGTCATGGCTCAGCTCGCCATGGTGATGAACCTGGACAAGTGCATCGGCTGTCACACCTGCAGCGTCACCTGCAAGCAGGCGTGGACCAACCGCGGCGGCACCGAGTACGTCTGGTTCAACAACGTGGAAACCCGTCCCGGACAGGGTTATCCGCGCCAGTACCAGGACCAGGAGAAGTGGAAGGGCGGCTGGACGCTCACCAAGCGCGGCAAGCTGACCCTGAAGTCCGGTTCGCGAATGAAGCGGCTGCTCAATATCTTCGCCAACCCGGACCTGCCCACCGTGTCGGACTACTACGACCCGTGGAGCTACGACTACGACAACCTGCTGTCCTCCCCCGCCATCGACACCACGCCGGTGGCGCGGCCGAAATCGCTGATCACCGGCGAGGACACGAAGGTCACCTGGGGCGCGAACTGGGACGACGACCTCGGCTCCGGCCCCGAGCAGGTGGGCAAGGACCCGCTGCTGAACCG
This sequence comes from Nocardia sp. bgisy134, assembly GCF_965341865.1. GTDB lineage: Bacteria > Actinomycetota > Actinomycetes > Mycobacteriales > Mycobacteriaceae > Nocardia. The sequence goes on along the minus strand of NZ_CBDQZP010000007.1, from coordinate 283,671 downwards.
GCTCTCGGACAAGGTGAAACTGGAGTTCGAAGAGACCTTCATGTTCTACCTGCCGCGCATCTGCGAGCACTGCCTGAACCCGTCGTGCGCGGCGTCCTGCCCGTCCGGCGCGATCTACAAGCGCGCCGAGGACGGCATCGTGCTGGTGGACCAGGACAAGTGCCGCGGCTGGCGGCAGTGCATCACCGGCTGCCCGTACAAGAAGATCTACTTCAACCACAAGACGGGCAAAGCGGAGAAGTGCACCTTCTGCTACCCGCGTGTCGAGGTCGGCATCCCGACGGTGTGCTCGGAGACCTGCGTCGGGCGGCTGCGCTACATCGGCGTCATGCTCTACGACGCGGACAAGGTGCAGGAGGCTGCGTCGGTCACCGACACCAAGGATCTGTACCCCTCGCAGCTCGGCGTCTTCCTCAACCCGCACGACCCGCGGGTGATCGCCGAGGCCGAGCGCGCCGGGATCTCGCCGGAATGGATTCAGGCGGCGCAGGATTCGCCGGTCTACAAGCTGATCGTGGACTACCAGATCGCGCTGCCGCTGCATCCGGAATACCGCACCATGCCGATGGTCTGGTACGTGCCGCCGCTGTCGCCGGTGGTGGACGTGCTCACCGAGACCGGGCACGACGGAGAGAACCACGCGAACTTGTTCGGCGCCATCGACGCGCTGCGCATCCCGGTGGAGTACCTGGCCGAACTGTTCACCGCGGGTGAGATCGGTCCGGTGCGGGCTTCGCTGCAAAGGCTCGCCGCCATGCGGTCGTTCATGCGGTCGGTGAACCTCGGCGAGGAGCCGGACCCCTCGATCGCGCCGTCGGTGCGGTTGGAGCCCGAGGAGATCGAGTCGCTCTACCGGCTGCTGGCCATCGCGAAGTACGAGCACCGCTACGTGATCCCGCAGGGCGCGACTTCGCAGGCGCACGAACTGGATTCGCTGGCCACCGGGTGCAGCCTGGACACCGACGGCGGGCCGGGCATGACGGCGTTCGACCAGATGGTGGAGAAGTTCCACCTGACCGACACCAATGGCGCCGCACCGGATGAGAAGTCGAACCGGATCAATCTGCTCAACTGGGACGGGAAGAGCACCACGGGGTTGGTTCCGTCCGGGAACGGCGCTGGGCCAAATGGTGCTGAGTCCAACGGCGCTGGATCGAACGGCTCGGCAGCCAACGGCGCCGGGCACAACGGCGCGAAAGCTAACGGCAGCAACGGCGCTGCCGCGGGAGAGGCCGTGAACGGCAGTAACGGCGCTGCCGGGAACGGTTCGTCCGACGTGTCCGCGACGTCTAGCGGGGCGTCCCGATGAGTCTGCTGAAGCTGCGGCGGCGGCCCGAGCCGGCCGTGCGGATGGCCGAGCGCGAGCGCCGCCTGGTGTGGCGGCTGGTCGCACTGCTGCTCGACTACCCGAGCCGGGAGACGCTCGCTATGCTGGACCAATTGTCCAGTGCGGCAGAGCAACTGCCCGACGAGGTGCGGCCGCAGCTGGCCGGACTGCTGACTCATCTGCGCACGACGTCGCCGATCGACCTGGCCGCCGACTACGTGGCGACCTTCGACCTGCGGCGGCGCGCCAGCCTGCACCTGACCTTCTACGCCTACGGCGACACCCGCAAGCGGGGCATGGCGCTGCTGCGTTTCAAGCACGCCTACCGGCACGCCGGGGTGGAGCTGGGGGATCAGGAACTGCCCGACCACCTGCCCGTGCTGCTCGAATTCGCCGCGACGGTGGACCCGATCGGTGGTGAGCGCCTGCTCGGCGAGCACCTTCCGGTTATCGAATTGCTACGACTCTCGTTGTCCGACAGCGGTTCTCCGTACGCGGGAGCGCTGGCCGCGGTGGTGGCCACGCTGCCGCCGCTCACCACGGCCGATCGTCGGCGCATCGCCGAGCTCGCGGCCGAGGGACCGCCGGAGGAAGAGGTCGGCCTCGAGCCCTTCGCCATGGACCCCACGATGTTCGCTCAATCGGAAGGCCGTCGATGAACGCCGTCCTGCACCTGCCCGTCGAATTGTGGCTGATCCTGCCGTACGTCGCGTTCACCTCGTTCGTGCTCGGGCACATCTGGCGCTACCGCAACGATCAGTTCGGCTGGACCACCCGGTCCTCGCAGATCTACGAGAGCAAGCTGCTGCGGCTGGGCAGCCCCCTGTTCCACTTCGGCATGCTCGGCGTGTTCTTCGGGCACGTGCTCGGCGTGCTGATCCCGGAGTCCTGGACCGCGGCGGTCGGCATCAGTGACCACACCTATCACCTGATCGCCGTCGGCGCCGGTTCGGTGGCGGGGCTCTCCGTGCTGGCCGGTGTCGGCATTCTGCTCTACCGCCGGTTCACGGTGACCGCGGTACGCAAAGCCACCACCGCCAACGACAAGCTGATGTACGCCCTGCTCACCGCCGCGCTGGTCACCGGCCTGACGAACACCTGGGGCGCCAACCTGCTGTTCGGCACCTACAACTACCGCGAAACCGTCTCTCCCTGGTTCCGCAGCCTGTTCACCCTGAACCCGCAACCGGAACTGATGGTCGACACCCCGTGGCCGTTCCAGCTCCACGGGCTGGTCGTCCTGACCTTGGTCGCCCTGTGGCCCTACACCCGCCTGGTCCACATGTTCAGCGCCCCCGTCGGCTACCTCACCCGCCCCTACATCGTCTACCGCCACAAGCAACCCAACGCCACCGACACCCGCCGCTACGCGCGCGCCTGGGACGCCCCGGTCACCCCGGACCGCTGGCGCTGAATTCCGATGCCAATTCGCCCCCACCGCGATCGGGTGGGGGCGAATTCTTTTGGTGGGGACAGTCGTTCGCAGCTCAGGCGTTGTCGTAGGCGTCGCGCAGGACTTTCAGGTCCAGTTTGGACATGGTGCGCAGGGCGGTGCCGACGGCGGCGGTTTTGGGCGGGTCGGTGCCGGACAGCAGGTCGAGGAGGGGTGCGGGGACGACCTGCCAGTGCATGCCGTAGCGGTCGACGAGCCAGCCGCATTCGCCGGGTGCGCCGCCGTCGGTGAGGGCGTCCCAGAGGCGGTCGACCTCGTCTTGGGTGTCGACCGTGACCTGGATAGAGGCGGCGTCGGTCTGCGGGTGGCCGGGGCCGCCGTTCATGAATGTGACCGACTGGCCGTCGAGTTCGAGGGAGACCACGAAGGCCGAGCCGTCGGGGTGGCGGGTGATGTCGGTGACGCGGGAGCGGGGCACCAGTTCGACGTAGCGGGTGGCGGCCTGCTCGGCCTCGGACTCGAACCAGAAGAAGGTGGTGACGGCCATGATGGGCTCCTTTGAATGGTTTGACCTTGCTGTCACCCGTTGGTCGGAGCCGATTCGAGGGCTTCGACATACTTCGGCGGAAATCTCGAGAATTTTTTCCGGCGGTTCAGGCGCAGTCCGGAGCCGGCGCGTCCCGGAACAGGGGATCGCCCGTCGGCGGAGCGTAGACGACGTCGAGAACCAACGGCTCCGTCCCGAGATTCTGGCCGATGTGCACGTTCCACTCCCCCGCCGGTTCGTAGATGAAATCCCCGGCGCGATACACCGGCGCCACACAATCCGGCCCGGGATGAGTGAGCGTGCCGGATCGAACGAACCCGAAGACCGGCCCGTCGTGAAAGTGCCACCCGGTGGACCCACCCGGCCCGATCGTGATCTCCCGAGCCACCAGATCGGTCCCCGCCACGAACGGCAACAGCCCCGCCGGAATCTGCGCCTGCCCAAGGGTGACCGCCGTGATCTCCGACCCGGGCGTACCCTCCGCCCGCCCCACCCCGACCAGCGACCCGCCGAGCGACCCGCCGAGCGCCGCCACCACGACGACCCCGCGCACAATGGGCATCATCGCCGCAGCGTATCGAGCCCGCGACAGTCACGGAAGGGCCGACAACGAATCCGTCCAAACTGTCCGATTCGAAACGAGATTGCCCCTATCAGTGGAACGTCGCGCAGTGACAAGCGCACCTCGAGACGGCGATCGGCTAGCGCTTGGCCGGGAGGGAGCGGGCGTAGCCGACGCCGCGGTCGACCCACTCGCGCAGGGTGGTGTCGTTGTGGATCGCTGCGCCGGTGACGCGGACCCAGCCGTCCATTTCGCGGCCGCCCATGATCATGGGCTTCACGGAGTCGTCGTCGATCAAGGCGCCGCCCTCGGCGGGATCGATGCGGACCAGCAGTCCGCCCTGGCGGCTGGCCGCCACCGCCATGTTGCCGCCGATCAGGAAGGCGAGGCCGCCGAACATCTTCTTCTCGGTCACGTCAGGGCCGGGCTCGATCAGGTCGCGGATCCGCTCGGCCAGTTCCTCGTCGTAAGCCATGGGTCACAGTGTGGACCTCGGGACAGACATCGAAGCCAAGAAAGCCCGATATGCGGGCAGTGGTATCCCGTGGTATTGGGAGGTCCGGCTGGCGCGCGACCCTCGCGGCATCGCCAGCATTCGCGCGTACGTGCTGGAGACCGCGCCGGGCCAACTCCCCGAAGGCGTCCGCCCGCTGCGGCGAACCAACTACATCGTGGCAGGCGAGTGGATCCCCGGCGACACGGATGGGATCGATATCGACCACCCGTTCCCGATTCGCATTCCCTGGTCCGAACTCGAGTATTGAACGCGGACGTCCGTACTTCGGCGGTATCCAATCCTCTGACGACACAGAGTTTTCCGCCACCTCACGCCATCAGTGACAGGTGCGGGGCTGCGGGGAGTACACGTCGGCCGAGCCGTAAGCATCCCCGGTCAGGGCCGCCTCCCTCAGCGGCCCTGACCGGGGCGGTGCTCAGCGTACGCGGGTTTTGGCCAGGTCAAGGACGGCTGCGCGGTAGCGGTCGGCGATGAGCCGGACGACCGCGGGGTGCACGCCGATGGGCTCGGCGACGCCGTCGGCGCCCGCGTCGTGCAGGCGCTGCTGGAACAGGCCGTGCGCCAGCAGGTAGGACGCGATGAACACCCGCCGCGCGCCGGAGGCACGAAGATCCGTGACCACCTCGGGGACGCGGGGGGCGCCGGTGGCGACGTAGCCGATGCGCACCGGCGCGTCGAGGTGCTCGGCCAGCATCGCGGCCGCGCGCCGAACATCGTGGCGCGCACGCGCATCCGAGGAGCCCGCCGCGGCGAACACGACCGCGTCACCGGGCCGCCAGCCCGCCGCACGCAACCGCATCGCCATGATCCTGGCCAGCGCCGGGTCCGGCCCCATGGCCGGGGTGACGGCCACCGCGTCGTTGCCGCTCTCGGCGACCTCGCGCGGCACGTCCTGGTAGACGTGGTAACCGGAGGCGAGGAAGGCCGGAACCACTACGGCGGGAACGGATTCCGCCGCGCCGCTCAGGTCGCGCAACACCTCCGACGGCGACGGGCCGAGCACGTCGACGAAAGCGGTGCGGACGACGGGCGCGCCGGTGTGGGCGCCGCGCCCCGAAATCGCGGCGCCCAGCTCCGGAACAGCCTGCGCCGCACCGAGTTCACGGGAGACCGCCTCGGCGAGCGCGGCGATCATCTCCACACCCCTGGTGCTTCGGGTGCCGTGCGCCACCAGCACCAGGGCCGGCGTGCTCACCAGCTTCCCATCGCTTGCGGGGCGTATTTGGGAGCACGCACGGGCGCGCCGATACCGGGTCCCTGCGGCCGCGTCGGCGGCAGCTGGCGCGGATTGTTGTCGGTGCACTCGGCCGGATCCAAGGCGAGCCGGTAGCCGCGCTTGACCACGGTCTGGATCGCCTTCGGCGTGCCGAGCCCGGCCCGCAGCCGGGCGATCGCCGTCTCCACGGCGTGCGTGTCGTCACCGCCGCCGGGTAGCGCCGAGAGCAGGTCCTCGCGGGAGACCACCCGACCGGGCTGGCGAGCCAGCGACCGCATCAGCGCCATCGGCGCGGGCGCCAGCTGACGCACCTGACCGTCGACGACGACGCAGGCGCCGCGCACGCTGATGTTGTGTCCGGCGGCATGAATCCGGTTGGCCCGCCTGGGCAGTTCCTCGGCCACGTGCCTGGCCAGGGCGCCGAGCCGCGCACGCCCCGGCATCGAGGTCGGCACGCCGAGCTCTTCCAGCGGCGCAGCGGTGATCGGCCCGACACACGCCGCGAGCACCCGGCCGCGCAGGGCGTGCAGCACACCCTCCAACAGTCCGGTTTCCTTGGCGCGCATCAACATCGACGCCACGGCGGGAGCGCTGGTGAAGGTCACGCAGTCCAGGCTCGCGGTGACGATCGCCTCGATCAGCTGGTCCATCGGACCCTGATCGGCGGGTGGAGTCCAGCGGTACACCGGCACCGGAACGACATCCGCTCCGGCGCAACGCAATACCTCGCAGAAATCGGGGACCGGCTCCCACTCGGTGGTGGCGCCGTGCAGCTGCACCGCGATCCGCACGCCCTCCACGCCCTCGGCCAGCAGGTGATCGAGCACCTCGGCGGAGGATTCGGAGGCGGGCGACCATTCCTCGCGCAGTTCCGCGGCGCGGATGGCGCCCTTGGCCTTCGGGCCGCGGGCCAGCATGCGGGTGGCGGCCAGCGTGCTGCGCAGGTCTTCGGCCAGACCCCAGCCTTCGGCCGCCTCCATCCAGCCGCGGAAACCGATGCCGGTGGTGGCCACGGTGATCTGCGGCGGCTCGGCGACCAGCGTCCGGGTGACCCGCTCCAATTCGTTGTCGTCGGCCAGCGGAATGATCCGGATGGCGGGCGCCGACACGACGGTGGCGCCCCTTCTGACCAGCAGGGTGGCGAACTCCTCGGCCCGCCGCGCCGCCGTGATGCCCACCGTGAATCCGGCGAGACAGGCGCCCGCCTCAGTTGTCGTCATGGATGTTCACCCGTCCGAGGAGTCGAGCGCCGCCGGCTCGTTGGAAACCGAAACGATGCTGTCGTCGACACGCACCGCGTACACCGGCAGCGCCGCCGATTCGTCGTCCAGGCATCGCCCGTCGAGCAACGAGAACGCCTGCTTCAGCAGCGGCGAGGCCACGACGGGCACGCCGCCGCGATCACCGACGATCCCGCGCGACATGACGGCCGCGCGACCGAACGGATCGATATTGCCGACGGCGTAGACGCTGCCGTCGGTCAGTCGAAACAGAGCGGCCTGCTGGCCACCCTTCAGCAACACCGCAACGCCGCGGCCGGGGATCAAATAGTCGAGTCGGCATGCCTGCGTCCAACCGGTGGCCGTAGCTGGCGAGATGCTGGGTGTATCGATCACGGTCATCGGGTTCCTCCTCCGAACGCCATACTCATTGGTACCGGCGTCCTGTTTCCACACGGTTAAGACGTTATTTCCCGTGCGTGGCGGCCGGCATTTGTGGCACACCCAACAGCACCGGCACTTTGCGCTCGCCGCTGTCGTCGAACGAGATGGTCGGGTCGGACTCTTCCGGCGCGTTGACGAAGGAGACGAAGCGCGAGAGCTTCTCCTCGTCGTCGAGCACCGCGGCCCACTCGTCCTTGTATCCGTCGACGTGCTTGGCCATGGCGGCCTCCAGCTCGTCGGCGATGCCGAGGCTGTCCTCGCAGACGACCGCCTTGAGGTAGTCCATGCCACCCTCGAGCGCCTCCTGCCACGGCGCGGTGCGCTGCAGCCGGTCGGCGGTGCGGATGTAGAACATCAGGTAGCGGTCGATGTACTTGATCAGCGTCTCGTCGTCGAGGTCACCGGCGAGCAGCACCGCGTGCTTCGGGGTCAGACCGCCGTTGCCGCCGACGTAGAGGTTCCAGCCGTGCTCGGTGGCGATCACGCCGACGTCCTTGCCGCGCGCCTCGGCGCATTCGCGGGCGCAGCCGGAGACGGCCAGCTTCAGCTTGTGCGGGGAACGCAGTCCGCGGTAACGCTTTTCGAGCAGCACGGCCATGCCGACCGAATCCTGCTGACCGTAACGGCACCAGGTGGAGCCGACGCAGCTCTTGACGGTGCGCAGCGACTTGCCGTACGCGTGGCCGGATTCCATGCCCGCGTCCACCAGGCGCTGCCAGATCTTCGGCAGCTGCTCGACGCGCGCGCCGAACAGGTCGATGCGCTGGCCGCCGGTGACCTTGACGTAGAGGCCGAACTCCTTGGCCACCTCGCCGATGGTGATCAGCTGCTCGGCGGTGACCTCGCCGCCCGGCATCCGCGGCACCACCGAGTAGGTGCCGTTCTTCTGCAGGTTGGCCAGGAAGTGGTCGTTGGTGTCCTGCAGCGCGGCCTGCTCGCCGTCGAGGATGTGATCACTCGAGGTGGAGGCCAGGATGGAGGCGACGGTCGGCTTGCAGATGTCGCAGCCGGTTCCCTTGCCGTACTTGGCGATCAGGCCCGAGAAGGTGCGGATACCGGTGACCTGGACGATCTGGAACAGCTCGGCGCGCGACTGGGTGAAGTGCTCGCACAGCGACTTGGAGACCTCGACGCCGGACTGCTCGAGCAGCTTCTTGAGCATCGGCACGCAGCCGCCGCAGGAGGTGCCCGCGTTGGTGCAGCTCTTGATGGCGGGCACATCGCAGGCGCCCTCGGCGATCGCGCCGCAGATCGCGCCCTTGCTGACGTTGTTGCAGGAACAGATCTGCGCGTCGTCGGGCAGGGCGTCCGCGCCGAGTTCCGCGCCCGCCGGGGAGATCAGCGAGGCGGGATCGGCGGGCAGCGGGCGGCCCACCAGCGGACGCAGGGCCGAGTACGCGGAGGCGTCGCCGACCAGGATGCCGCCGAGCAGGATCTGGGCGTCGTCGGAGACGACGAGCTTGGCGTAGGTGCCCTTGGCCGCGTCGTGCAGCACGACCGACAGCGCGCCCTCGGTGGTGCCGTGCGCGTCACCGAAGCTGGCCACGTCGACGCCGAGCAGCTTCAGCTTGGTGGACATGTCGGCGCCGGGGAATTCGCCCGCGCCGCCGAGCAGCCGGTCGGCGACCACCTCGGCGGTGCTGTAACCGGGGGCGACCAGGCCGTAGCAGATGCCCTCGACCGCGGCGCACTCGCCGATGGCCCAGATGTTCGGGTCCGAGGTCTGCAGGCCCAGGTCGGTGATGATGCCGCCGCGCGGACCGACTTCGATGCCCGCGTCGCGGGCGATCTGGTCGCGCGGACGGATGCCCGCGGAGAACACCACGAGCGAGGCGTCCTCGATGACCGACTCGTCGGAGAGGGTCAGCTTCAGCTTGCTCTCGCCCACGGCCTCGATCGCCTGGGTGCCGACGCCGGTGTGCACGTTCAGGCCGAGGTCGGTGACCAAGCGCTCCAGGATCGCGCCGCCGCCCGCGTCGACCTGCGCGGGCATCAGCCGGTCGTTGTATTCGATGACGTGCGGGGTCATACCGAGCAGGCGCAGCGCGTTGGCCGCCTCCAGGCCGAGCAGACCGCCGCCGACCACCACGCCGATCGCGCCGGGGCCCGCCGCTTCGGCGGCGGCCCGGATGCCGTCCAGATCCTCGATGGTGCGGTAGACGAAGCAGCCATCCAGATCGTGGCCCGGCACCGGCGGCACGAAGGCGTAGGAACCGGTGGCCAGCACCAGCGCGTCGTAGGCGATGGTGTCGCCCGCCGAGGTGACGACCTTGCGCGCCTCGCGGTCGATGGTCTCGGCGCGCTGGCCGAGGCGCAGCTCCACCAGCGCGTCACCGGCGTACTCGTTGCCCGGCAGCGCGAGCGCGCTCGCGTCCCAGGTGCCGACGTAGGAGGACAGGCCGACGCGGTCGTAGGCGGGCAGTTGCTCCTCGCTGAGGACGACGATCTGCCACTGGTCGGCCTCGTCGCGCGAGCGCAGTGCCTCGACGAAACGGTGCCCGACCATACCGTGGCCGACGACCACCGCGGTCTTGCGCTGGGCGGGATCGACTGTGGGGTTCATGGTGACCTCCCTGGGAATGGTTCGGGCGTCAGGCGCGAGCCGACGAGTTGGACTTGGTTGCGGCGGCCTCGGCTTCGAGGACCAGCGCCTCGGCCTCGTGCACGACGTCGGTGTCGGCGGCCATGGTGGGACGGCGGAGGAAGACCAGATAGGTCACCGTGGCGCAGGCCACGTAGAAGACCATGAACACCCAGAAGGCGGCGGTGGCCGAGCTGGTCGAGGCATAGGAGGTGCGCAGCACCAGGTTGATGCCGACGCCGCCGAGCGCGCCGATCGCGCCGACGAAGCCGATGAGCGCGCCGGAGGTGTTCTGCGACCAGGCGGCCTGCTCGGCCGGGCCGGCGTCCAGGCTCTTGGACTTGGCGTCGAACACCGACGGGATGATCTTGGTGACCGCGCCGTTGCCGATGCCGGAGAGCACGAACAGGGCGATGAAGCCGATGACGAGCACGGTCATCACGCCGCCGGTGGCGACGCCCTTGTTGCCGTCGGCGGCCGTGCTGGCCAGGCCGACCAGCAGCGCGGCGGCCATCATGGCGCCGAAGACGTACATGCTGACCTTGCTGCCGCCGATCCGGTCGGCCCACTTGCCGCCGTACGGGCGGGCCAGCGAACCGAGCAGCGGGCCGATGAAGGCGATCTGCGCGGCGTGCAGCGCGGCCTGCGCGGCGGTGTCGCCGCCCGCCTTGAAGCTGATCTGCAGGATCTGGCCGAAGGCGAAGCTGTAGCCGATGAACGAACCGAAGGTGCCGATGTAGAGGAAGGCGATCGCCCAGGACTGCGGCACCTTCAGCGCCGTGATCATGTAGGACAGGTCGGCCTTCTGGTTCTTCAGGTTGTCCATGTAGAGCGCGGCGCCGACACCGGCCAGCGCGACGAGCACCAGGTAGATCGCGCAGATCAGCGAGGCGTAGCCGTTGCCGAGCGTCGCGATGACCAGCAGGCCGAGCAGCTGGATGACCGGAACGCCGATGTTGCCGCCGCCCGCGTTCAGGCCGAGGGCCCAGCCCTTGAGCCGCTGCGGGTAGAAGGCATTGATGTTGGTCATCGAGGAGGCGAAGTTGCCGCCGCCGAAGCCCGCGAACGCCGCCACGACCATAAAGGTGGTGTAGGACGTGCCCGGCTGGTTGATGAAGTACAGCGTCAACAGCGTCGGGACCAGCAGCATCAAGGCGCTGAAGATCGTCCAGTTGCGTCCGCCGAACCGGGCGGTGGCCACGGTGTAGGGGATCCGCAGGAACGCGCCGACCAGCGTCGGCATCGCGACGAGGAAGAACTTGCCCGCGGGGTCGATGCCGTACTTGTCGGTGGGCATGAACAGCACCATCACCGACCAGATCGACCAGACCGAGAAACCGACATGCTCGGCGAAGACCGACCAGATCAGGTTGCGCTTGGCGATATCCTTGCCGCCCGCCTCCCAGGCCGCGACGTCTTCGGCATCCCAGTGCTCGATGTTGTGGTTACGCGTCAGCGTGCTCAACAAGGGCCTCCCAAAATCGGTTGGCCCCAACGGTAGGAAACAGGTATTGCCGAAATGCTGCGGGAAATGACCGTCAAATCAACGGTTGCTCACGATTACCCGGATATCGGGGTGAGTTTCAACCGAATGTTTCACCCGTGTGACATAAGGGTTTCCACGGGTGACAAACAGCCGATCTCGCGCACAGCGGCCGGTGAGGTGTGACGCGCACAGCATGCGCCGCGTCGTGCCGACCCGCAACTCGAATGAGGCGAGTCGCGGGCGGTCAAGCCCAGCTGTCCTCGAGCATGCGTGGTTTGCACGCCTGCCAAGCGCCCGCGAGCAAGATCAGCACCGCGACGCTCAGCATCGCGAACGGCGCGAGCCAGCCGCCCGTCGCCGTGTGCAGCATGCCGAACAGCAACGGGCCCGCACACGCGACGGCGTAACCGACGCCCTGGGTGAATCCGGACAGCGCCGCCGAACCGCGCGGCGTCCTGGTGCGCAGATTGATGAGGGTGAGCGCCATCGGGAAGGTGCTCGGGCCGAGGCCGAGGATCACCACCCAGAGCACCGGCGCGCTCATCGGTGCGATCAGCAGACCTGCGAAGGCGACGAAGAACAGAGCCGCGCAGACCACGACGACGGGGAAAGGATTACGGAAACGCGCGACCAGGGTCGGCGCCGAGAGCGCGGCCACCAACCCGACAAGGGCGAACAGACCGACCATGGTGCCGCCGAACGCGGCGCTCGCGCCCGCTTCGCCCAGGATTTTGGGCAGCCAGGCGAAGATCGCGTAGGTGCTCAGCGAGGTCATGCCGAACATGCCCGCCATCCCCCACGCGACCGGCGAACGCCAGACCTGCCCCGCAGGCTCGTTGTGGTCCGCACCCATACCGGTGCTGTCGGCCAGGTCGCGGCCGCGCCGGGCGCGCAGCACCCCGAGCCAGGGCACCGCGGCGGCGAAACCGAGCAGCGCCCACAGGCCGACCGAGATCCGCCAACCGTGCGCCTCGGCCACCGGCACGGCGATCAGGGCGGGCACCACCGTGCCCAGCTGCACCATGGTGATGTAGAGCGAGCTGATCATCGCGAGCCGGTCCGGGAAGTACCGCTTGACCAGCGGCGGGATCACCACGTTGCCGATGCCCATGCCGCCGAGCGCGAGCGCGGAGAAGATCAGCAGTTCGGCGGTGCCGTGCACCGAGGCCCGGATCAGCATGCCGAGGCCCGCCATCAGCATCGCGGTCAGCGCGGTGCGCTCCAGGCCGATGCGGCGCACCAGCAGCGGCGTCAGCAGGCCCGAGAGGGCGAACATCGCGGTCGGGATCATGCCGAACACGCCGACGACGGCGGTCGAGTAACCGATGTCGGCGCCGATCCGTTCGGCCAGGGGGCTGAACGCGGTGACGGCGACTCGCAGGACCAGTGCGGACATCACGATCGCGGTGAGGACGAGCAGCCTGCCCTCGACGAGCGCGCGCTCGCGCAGCTCGGGGGCGGCGGATTCGTGGCGGGTCGCGGTGTCCGGAAGGGTCGCTGTCACCGAAAAATCATAGGATGACCCTATGATCGGCGGCAACAATTTGTGACGGGCGGTACTCTGTTCCGGTGCAACCCGTCCGGCGCACCAGCCTCATCGCCCAGGTAACCGAACAGCTGCGTGCCGAAATTCGTTCCGGCCGTTGGGCTATCGGCTCCCGCATCCCGACCGAACCGGAGCTCACCGAGCTCACCGGGACGGGTCGAAATACGGTGCGCGAGGCCGTCCAGGCGCTAGTGCACGCCGGCATGCTGGAACGACGCCAAGGCTCGGGCACCTATGTGATCGCCGCCTCGGAAGTCGGTGGCACGCTCGGCAAGTACTTCGCCGACGCCGAGGAGCGCGACGTCCTCGAATTGCGCTTGGCCCTCGACACCACCGCCGCCGCGCTGGCGGCGCGCCGTCGCGACGACGCCGACATCGCGAACCTGCGCAGTTTGCTAGAGGAACGCAGCCTCCACTGGGACGAGGACACCCGCACCGCCATCGCCGCCGACGTGGCGCTGCACCGCGCGATCGTGGTCGCCAGCCACAACGCGGTGTACCTCGAGTTCTACGACTCGCTGCTGCCCACCATCGAACAGGTGATCCGCTCGCGGACTTCGAAATCCGACGATTCCTACGACGCGGAGCACAATGAATTGGTGCAAGCCGTCGTCGACGGCGACGCCGATCGCGCCGCGCAGGCCGCGCGCTGCTTCCTCGGCTCGCTCATCGCGGAATACCCGGACGCCCGATAGTTCCAACCGGTTCTAGAGCAGGCGACCAGGTAACCAACCGGTCACCGAGGGCTCTTCCCCCATGTGAGTCGGATTTGCCCGGAACGTCACGGAACGCCATTGGCTCGCAACAACCGGCTTCTACCTTTGTCTCGACCGTACAAGGCAACTCGACGGCCCCTCTGTCGAATGGAGGGGCGTCCCGAGACGAACAACGTCGCAACGGCGCGACGATTGCCGCGATGAGGGTCGGTCGAGACAGATCGAGAGGAAGCCGATGACTGCCACAGTTGCTGCCACCGGCCAGCAGTCGGAATCGTTCAGCCACCAGAAGCGTGGCCGCTGGCTGGAGCACTGGGAACCGGACAACACGAAATTCTGGGAGTCGGGCGGAAAACTGACCGCGCGCAAAAACCTGATCTTCTCGGTATTCGCCGAGAATCTCGGCTTCAGCGTGTGGGTCATCTGGGGCACGGTGGTCACCAGCATGGGCGCCGCCGGCTTCGACTTCCTCGCCGGACTCGGCAAGGGTAACCCCACCGCGGTCAGCAACGCCCTGCTGCTCACCTCCACCCCGACGCTCGTCGGTGCGGCACTGCGCATTCCGTACACCTTCGCCATTCCGAAATTCGGCGGGCGCGCCTTCACCGCCTTCAGCGCGGCCATGCTGCTCATCCCGACGCTCGGCCTGGCCTACTTCGTGAACCAGCCGGGCACGCCGATGTGGGTGTTCATGGTGCTCGCGGCGCTGGCCGGCTTCGGCGGCGGCAACTTCTCCTCGTCGATGGCCAACATCTCGTTCTTCTTCCCGGAGGGGAAGAAGGGCGCGGCCCTCGGCATCAACGCCGCGGGCGGCAATCTCGGTGTCGCGCAGACCCAGCTGGTGCTGCCGCTGCTGATCACCCTCGGCACCCATCTCACGGCCAAGGATCCGGCGGGCTACCGCTTCGGCATCACGCTCTCGGTGCTGGTCTGGGTGCCGTTCATCCTGATCGCCACCTTCGGCGCGCTGCGCTACATGGACAGCATCAGCACCGCCAAGTCCGACGGCAAGTCCTACAAGCTGGCGCTCACCAACCGGCACACCTGGGTGATGTCGTTCCTCTACATCGGCACCTTCGGCTCCTTCATCGGGTTCTCCTTCGCCTTCCCCACCCTCATCAAGGCGAACTTCCCCGACCTGGCCAAGATCAGCTGGATCACCACGCTGGGCAACCTGGCCTTCCTCGGCGCCCTGGTCGGCTCGTTCAGCCGTCCGTTCGGCGGATGGATCTCCGACAAGGTCGGCGGCGCCAAGATGACCCTGTTCGTCTTCTGCGGCATGTCCGTCGCGGTCGCCGGGATCATGGCGGCGCTGGAGCTGAAGAGCTTCCCGCTCTACCTGACCGCCTTCCTCGCGCTGTTCATCCTCACCGGCATCGGCAACGGCTCCACCTACCGGATGATCCCGTCCATCTTCAGCGCGGAGGCCAAGAAGTACGCCTCCGAGCACGGCCTGGACATCGCCGAAGCCGCGGCGTCGGCGAAGCGACAGGCGGGCGCGGCGATCGGCGTCATCGGCGCGGTCGGCGCCTCCGGAGGCTACCTGCTGCAGCAGGCGCTTCGCCTGTCCAACATCAACTTCGGCAGCATGGCGCCCGCCTTCTGGACCTACGCGGTGGCCTTCCTCGTGATGGCGACCGTCACCTGGTTCTTCTACCTGCGGTCCTCCTTCGCCATCGGCCGCGTCCCCTCGCTGGCCTACGCGAAGGTGTAAACCGCAACCGACGTCCGGTATTCGAACCCGAACCCCGAATACCGGTCCGGGTCTGGCAGCCCGAAACCCCCTCCGGGCTGCCGAGCCCCCGAATGCCGCTGGGAACAAGGGCCTCCCAGCGGCATTCGGCATTGCCGTGCTCGCACCATCGCGCGTAATCGTGAAAGTTTCGGCTTCGTCGGCGAATTCCGTTGCTATGGTCGACAGCGACGACCATCCGAGTCGTTTCGATTCTGGGGAGCCCGATCATGGACGATGACGTGGGCCGAACGGCGATCTCGCCGTTCGTCGCGTCGATGACGACCAGGATCGCGCGCCACGCTGACGCCTACTCGGTCGAGGTCGAGCGCTTTCGCGAGTCGGCGCCACGGGCCGTCGGTGCAGAGGAACGAATTCTCGAAGACTTGTATGCCCATGTGGAAAACATCCTCGTGAGCTACGAGCCACCCGGCGTCCGGCGACGCGGCGACAGCCTGACTTTTCAGCATCTCTATACCGCTGTCTTCGAACGGCCGTCGGACGCCGACGACGAAACGACCGGAAGCCTCCTCGGTGAGGTCATCGAAGCGCTGGTGGCGGCGGAGACCGAATTTCGCGGGCCGCTCAGCTTGAGCCACGTACAGCGGGAGCGGCTGGCCCAGACCTATGAGCGCCTCGGAAGCGCGCTGAGCGGTGCCTTGCTGCCCGCGCACGCGCGCATGGCGTTCCGCCGCGCCGCCTGGCTGTACGGCGTGAACGAGGATCGCGATGCGCAGGACCGCTGCGAACTGGCCAGTGCGAGAATACGGACGACAAGAATCTATCCGTGGTGGCAGCGCACTGCGGGGCGTGCCGCGGATCTCTTGTGCGGCTATGGTTTTCACCCGTTCCGGCTGCTCGGCTGGATCGGTGTCGTGCTGATCCTCAGCACCGTGGCCCTCGTCGCGATCGAGGGCGTTTCGCTCACCACGGCGCTGCGTCTGTGCGTGGTCAGCGCGCTTGCGCCGCTCGGCGCCGACGATCAGGAAACGCTCGGTTCGTCCGGGCGGGCCCTCTTGGTGTTCGAATCCTGGCTGAGCGTCGTTGCCACTTCGGTCTTCTTCGCGCTGTTGGTCCGACGATGGTTCAGGCTGTGATCCCGCCGCGCTACCAGTTCGTTCTGCTCAGGTCCGCCTGGTACAGCGCGGACAGGGTCGCCACGGACAGCCGATCGCGGAGCTGGTAGATCCGCGATTCCCATTGGCGAGAGAATCCCGGGTCCGATTCCAGCTGGCGCCATACGCCCCGCAATGCCGCGGGCGAGTGCGCGCCGGGCAGCCAGAGATGCACGACGTGCTCGAGCATCGTCGCCACGATCTTCACCGATTCGGAGCCGTTGTGTGTCAGCAGATCCGCTCGCTCGATCTCGGCGCCGACGACGGTGAGCAGCCAATCGTGGAGCGCGAGATCCTCGCAGAACCGCGGTACCACGGCCAGTTCACGCTCGTCACCCACCGTGACGATCGCGCACCGCCTTGCCTCGTCGTCGAGCAGGAACCGCAGGCTCGGCTGCGCATCGGGCACGACCCGTGCGGCCCAGCGCAGCCTCGTCGTCTCGGCCACGAAGGGGACACGTTGGTCCAACGCCGCGTTCATCCGAACCCGCCGCAGCAGGTGCTCGCTGATCGATCCCAGATCGAGCGTCTCCGGCGGCGGTACGCCCGAGAGCATGACCGCCTCGACCAGGTCGGCGCCGACCCGGTCGCCATCGGACACTCGCGTCAGCACCTCGGTCACACCGGCTCGCCCCAGATAGTGCGACCATGCCTGCCTGCGGGTGCTGAAGGACCGGACCACCCCGGTATGGACCGAGCTCTGCAGCACCCTGCCGCCGACCACTACCGCCTTGGCGGCCGCCGTCCCCACCGCGCGCAGGGTCGTGCCAGAGGCGGTCGCCAGCCGGCAGTCCACGCCGATCGCGGTGCTCGGCGAGCTCGCCAGAGCCACCGGGCGCGAACGAGACACCACGCGCCGTCCCGGAACCAAGGCGAGCAGATCTTGGACGACACCCTGGCTCAATGCTGCCGAGTCGGGCACCAGGCAGGTCCGCACTTCCCCGAGAACGACCAGCGGCCGGGTCTGCGGATCGGACACGAATTCAGGCGTCGGCACGGTCAATCACGCACATCCCAGTGATCGTTCGGATTGACGCGACGCTGTTCGCCGGTGCGCCGCGTGAGGAAGATCAGCGAGAGCAGCGCGAGCACCAGGAAGGTGCCGACGGTCCATACCCATGAGCCGATCTCCGAGCGGATCGCGAGCACACCGGTCACCGGGCCGGTCACCGTGATCAGCAACAGCAGTCTGGTGGTGATGCTCTGCTGGAATCTCGACGATATCGAGAATCTCGACCGTTCGTACAAGGCCAGACTCACGACGAAGAAGGCGGACGCGGCCAGACCCGCGGGCAACGAATCCGTCGCGTGCTCGAACGCGATCGGCAGGGATATCAGGAATGGATACACGCCCCCGTACTCGGACAAGACATTCCCGGTCCGCATATGCAATTCGAACATATGGGAACGCAGCCGCGCGATCTCGCCCGCGGCGTTGGTGTAGACGACCAGCGCCATCGTCGTGGCGAGCGTGGAACCGAGCAGCAGCGCCTTGGCCAGATTGGGAAAGTTGTTCGAGGAGAGCGAGAAACCGAGCACGAAGGTGATCGCGGCGAGAATCGTTCCCGCGAAAGTGACACTCGTCGATGTCTCGTCCGATTCCAGGCCTGCCAGATCGTCCCGATCGAATCGGCAGAATTCGAAGGCAGAGCCGGACGGCAGCTCGACTATCGCGGTGATCACATAGTTCTCGTCCGACAGGAGTCGATCGACATGCCCCTCCGCCTCGATCGGCACCAGGTAACGCTCGTCCGGATCCACGTAGTCGATTCGCAGCTTGTACTGGCAATAGACGCGGTCTCGCCCCGGCCCGAAATATCCGCGCATCATGGTGCGAGCAACGAACTTGCGCGAGAACAAGAGTCGCAGCATCGGATAATTCCGTGGACTGGTGACCGTCGAGATCGACGGCAGGCGCCCGTTTTCGGATCCGCGCAGCCGCTGCATCAGATGGTCGAGGAGAAGAGCGCCGATGCCCCGGTGACGGCGATCCGGATGTACCGCGAGCGAGCTGATGTAGATGTGACTCGGCGAGGGGCGCTCGAAGTGGATGAAGCCGATGATGCCGATATCGTCCTCGGCGACGAAAACCCTTCTCCCCGAAACCCCGTCGCGAAGCTCGTCGCCGGAAGCCGGCTCCCTGTCGACATCCCCCGGCGGAAAACACAGGGCGTCCAGCGCGTCCAGGGTGGCGATGTCGTTCTCGTCCGCGATCCGAATCGTCCTCATGACTACTCCCCTCGTTCGGTCACCGATACGAACACCAAGCGCGACACCACAATGGGATCACCATGGGCCGAGCATCGTGTGCGAAATCCGCTCGGCAACTCTGCGCGGCACCGTGATTCCGTCGGCCAACCCGCGCCGGGTGATCTGTTCGGTGACTTCCGGATCCACATCGACGTGGTCGAGAATGACCTGCACCGCGTGCTCGATTCCGAGATAGCGCTGCGGCAGCAGCGAGAGCGTCCGATAGGCCGCGAACGGCTTCGCCGCCGGATTGAGCTGGATCACCGCAGGAAGCTCCCGCCACTCCTTCGGCCACCCGTCCTCCCATCGCCACGGCTGCGGATCGACGACGGCCGCGCCTTCGTAGCGCAACATGCCCAGCCGCAACAGCTGCCAGATCGACGCGAGGAAGGGGCACGACCACCGGATCCGCGAATCACCGCCGTTGCCTCGGCTGTTGTCCCTGCTCCACATCTGGACGTCGAGGAAGATCGAATGCTCCCGTCGGCCGAACTCCTCCGGCGGGCGGTACGGACCGGCATGATGCATCGCCTCGCCGGGCTCGTCGTCCGAGGAGCGCACTCCGTTGCACAGCCAACCGGATTCGGCTGTCGGCGGCCTGCTGCCCGTGGAGTTCCGCGGCGGCTCGGCGACGATGCGTGCGGCGACCATCTCCGCCAACGGAATTCGCTCGGCGCTCGCCGATTCCGGGGTACCGACCGGGGCCTCCCAGCAGGCGGACTCGCGTGCCAGATAATCGATCGCGACTCCGCATTCGTCCGCCGCGCCCAGCAGCAGCTCGAGGATCCTCGCGGGGTCCGCGTCCGGACGGAAGTAGTCATCGATCAGGAAACAGGTACTCACCCGTGCCCGCGGGCCGAAGTCTCGCCGCGCGAAAGCGGTGAAGGCGCCGACCAGCGGAGCCAGCCGGCGGAATTCCGCCCGAATGTGTTCCGCGCCGTTGTCGAAGTCGGTCATGTAGAAGTGCCCGACCTCGATGGACAGGTGCGAGAGCGGAACCTCCGCGACCCGGATCCGCTCGGCGGCCTCCGTGTAGCCTTCGATGTCGTTCACGAGTGTCGAACTCCTGTCCGTGAACTGCTCACAGCGTTTCCCAGGTGGCGTCGTCGAACAGTCGACGACCCAGCTGCTGGAAAGCGTCCACTGTCTCGCCCTTCGCGAGACCCGCGGCGACGTCGGCATCCAGAATGATCTGCTCGCGCCACTGCAACAGCGAATCGAAGGGAATTTCGCCGAGCACCACGGACGCGCCGAGCCGCGCGGTCGACGCCAGCCGTTTCAAGCCGTGGTTTTGTTCCTGTATCCACACAGCGCCGGCCGCAGTCGTAGCGCCGAGCTCGTTTGCCGCTGGAACAAGCGTTCGCACATAGCGGATCGACTCCAGCAGTTTCGTCGGATCGTGGCCGTAGGCCGCACCGCTTTCCAGCAGCCCGTGCGGTCCGTGGACCAAGCCGCTCGTCGCCACGATGTGCTGGCGCGTCCATCTGTGGAACACGATCCAACGCATGCGGGACTCGCGCATTTGCGGCAGGGCGGTCGCGCGCAGAACCACTTCCATCGCGATCGACCGGCCGCCGCTCAGGTCGATGATGCAGGTCTGAAACGCATGCTGCAGCTCGAGCAGCAATGCGGCGCATCGCGTGATCGCGTCGTGCTGATCGGCGCGCGCCAGTTGGCCGCCGCCCTCGTCGCCCGGCAGCAACACCAATCGACCGCGCCGGTGGCGTTGTTTGCGCAGCGTTACCCGATCGGTGGCCGCGTAGACGTCGATCTGTGCGGCAGTTGTGTTGCGCCCCAGCAGATATGAATGCAGCCCGGCGCCACCCGAGACCCCGCGTTGTGCCGAACCGATTTCGAAGATCGCGCCCGCGGTGGGCGCACCGAAATCGAAATCGAGGTAGGCGACACTCTGTCCGGCCGTGCTCAGCCGATACGCGAGATTGCCACTGCTGACCGACCTCCCGGTACCGCCTTTGTCCGATGTGGCGATCACGATCATCGGCTCAGCACCCCCTTGCCGCATCCTGGTTCGCCGTGGGCGATCGGTCGCGGCATCGATCATCGCAGAACGGGCGCGGCGCCAACGCTTGCTGCGCAAGATATCACGCGACGCGGGCGGCATTCCGCCAATCGCGCTCCGCCGATTGGCTTTTGGGTCGCTGTCGGATTGCGGCGAAAACCGGTACCGGTCAGAGCATCAGCCGGACCATATCGGCGGTGCGGGCCAGCCCGGGAAATGCCTCGGGTGTGGAGCGGGGATGCAAGGCGTGCACGGCCAAGCGGAACATGACGGCGCGCAGTAGCATCTGGGGCCATTCGGGGAGGTCGGACCAGCGGTCGACCAGGCCGTCGTCGGCGCCGCCCCAGGAGAGGGCGTCGATGACGATGACGCCCGCGGCCCAGGCGACCGGGCGCCAGTAGGGGGTGATGTCGGTGAGGCCCGGCGTGTGGGCGCCCGCGAAGAGGACGGTGCCGAACAGGTCGCCGTGCACCAGCTGGGCGGGGGTCTGCACCGGCTTGCGCAGGGTGGCCAGCTGGCCGATGAGTTCCATGCTGCGCCTGCCGTCGGGCGAGGTGGCCGGCATCGCGCCGCCCGCGCGCAGGCTGCGCAGCGGTACCGCCTCCCAGGCGGCGCGGTCGGCGGCCACGAAGACGTCCACGTCGACCCACGGCGCGATCGGCGGCTGCACGAGGAAGCGCGGGCGCTCGAGTTTCGTGGTCGTCTGGTGCAGGCGCAGCGAGATCGAGACGACCTCGTCGTGGCGCGGCTCGGGGCTGCCCTCCAGGTACGTGTCGGCGCGCCAGCCGGAGACCACGTAGCGGCCGTCGGTGGCGCGCACCGGACGGGCGACGCGCAACCCGTCGACCTTCAGCGTCTCGCGGATCTTGGCCGACCACGCCGCCCGCGCGTGATCGGCGACCGGGGTCAGCACCACGTTGCCGCAGCGCCAGCCGCCGTCCCAGTCTCCGAGCGAAACCGGCGTCACTTCGCGCAGACCGAACGTGGCGCGCACGTGCTCGGGGGGTTCCACAGAAGTCACGGCCGTACGGTACCGCCGGTGAGGGGCCGGATTCGGACGCCGCGCCGGTCCGGGCGCGCAGCTGGTTACCGCACGGATCCAGGCCCTGTACGGCCCTTATCCGTCGTATCGCACCCGTGCGCGTCCGCCAAGCGAACCCCGCCGCGCGCCGAAGAGCCGGACGTCGGCGCGCGAGCGGAGGTACGCCTAGTACACCGGCAGGCTGGTGTCGACCTGGTTGGCCCAGGCGACGATGCCGCCCTGCACGTGGGTGGCGTCGGAGAAGCCCGCGTTCTTCAGCACCGCGAGCGCCTCGGCGGACCGGATGCCGGTCTTGCAGTGCAGCACGATCGGGCGGTTCTGCGGCAGCTCGGACAGCGCCTCACCGGACAGGATGCGGTCCTTCGGGATGAGCCGCGCGCCCTCGATGTGCACGATGTCCCATTCGACCGGCTCGCGCACGTCGATGATCTCGATGTCCTTGCCCGCGTCGAGCAGTTCCTTCAGCTCACGCGCGGTGATGGTCGACCCGGCCGCGGCGGCCTGGCCCTCGTCGGACACCACACCGCAGAACGCGTCGTAGTCGATCAGTTCGGTGATCGGCTGGCGCTCCGGGTCGCGGCGCAGCTTGATGGTCCGGTAGCTCATGTCCAGTGCGTCGTAGACCATCAGCCTGCCGAGCAGCGGGTCGCCGATGCCGGTGATCAGCTTGATCGCCTCGGTCACCATGATCGAGCCGATGGACGCGCACAGCACGCCGAGCACGCCGCCCTCGGCGCAGGACGGGACCATGCCGGGCGGCGGGGCCTCGGGGTAGAGGTCGCGGTAGTTCAGGCCGCGGCCATCGGGGGCGTCCTCCCAGAAGACCGAGACCTGGCCTTCGAAACGGTAGATGGAACCCCACACGTACGGCTTGCCCGCCAGCACCGCGGCGTCGTTCACCAGGTAGCGGGTCGCGAAGTTGTCGGTGCCGTCGAGGATCAGGTCGTAGTCGCGGAACAGCTCGACCGCGTTCTCCGGCTCCAGGCGGATCTTGTGCAGCCGCACGTCGATGCCGGAGTTGATCTCCAGGATGGAGTCGCGCGCGCTGTCGGCCTTCGGACGGCCGATGTCGGATTCGCCGTGGATGATCTGGCGCTGCAGGTTCGAGGAGTCGACCTCGTCGAACTCCACGATCCCGAGCGTGCCGACACCCGCGGCGGCCAGGTACAGCAGGGCAGGCGAGCCGAGGCCGCCCGCGCCGATCACCAGCACCTTGGCGTTCTTCAGACGTTTCTGCCCGTCCACACCCACATCGGGAATAATCAGGTGACGGCTGTAGCGGGCGATCTCGTCCTTGCTCAGTTCCGCAGCCGGCTCGACCAGCGGCGGCAGGGACTTCGGTGATGACACGTCCAGGACTCCTCGAATCGAATTGGCCGATCGCGATGTGCAACGCCGACGATCGAGCCGTTCTTCCCCATTATCGTCGCGCACCGGGTCCGCGATCAGCCGCGCGGGTACGGCCAGGGGTTGAAGCGACAGCGTTTGCCGTCCATCGGAACAAGGCCGTCGGGATCGAGCGCGGCGATGTCGTTGTTCTTGGTGCCGAAGGTCTGCTGCATCATGATCGGCGCCAGGCCGCCGTCGGTCTCGCACGGCTGATGCTGGTGGTAGCCGATGGCGTGGCCGACCTCGTGGTTGATCTGATACTGCCGGTAGGAGCCGATGTCGCCTTCGAAGGCGAGCGCGCCGCGCACCCAGCGCACCTCGGAGAGCACCACCCGGTCCAGGTCGGCATTGAAGCACGAGGAATCGATGGGGATGTCGAAACCGCAGGATTTCCTGGTGGTCTGGCGCGAGGTGAGCGAGATCCGGAAATCCGGGTTGCCCTGATCGACGCGGCGGAAGGCGAACTTCTTGTCGTTCGCCCAGCTCTTCGGATTGGTCAGGGTGCTGTCGATCATCTTGGCCACCGACTCGTCGCCGCCGAAGCCGGAGGTGTCGACGCCGTTCTCGATCTCGACGGTGTAGCTGAAGTGGTACTCGGTGCCCGCGCCGAACTCGGCGGTGGTGCCGGGGACCACCCGCCAGTTGCCCACGCCGTTCTCGGTGAACGGGCCGCCCTCGGGCAGCGCACCGGTGGGCAGGTCGGCGGGGAACTGCCCGTCTCCCGGCGGTGCGCCGATGATGCCCGCGGTCGCGGCGCGCGGACTGAGCCGTCCGAAACTGGGGGCCACGCTCGAACCAGTGCCGCCCGCGCCGCCGCGCACCGCGTCGACGATCACCAGCACGGTGACCACGAACAGCACGGGAAGTGCGTACGCGCGCCAGCCGTAGGTGGAGACGAAACGACCGAGGGCGCTCTGCTTCTTGGTGTTGCGCTCGGGTCGTGGTCCGCGGGCGCGATTCGGATCGGGCGCCGTGGGATCCCAGCGTGCCCGCAGGGGCTGGTGGGAGCGGTTGGCGGCGCCCGGGTAGAGACCGAGAGGGTCGTAGATCTCGACGCCGTTGGCGTCACGTGGCGGCAGGGGTGTCGGCGCGGTTTCCGCCTCGTCGCCGTCGGGTTTCCGCGGCCACGGGTCGATGCGGCTCCCGCGCTCGGGTCTGGATCGGCCGGGCCGACCTGCGATCCCGGACCGCGGTACAGCGCCCGATCGGGCAGCCGCACCCGAACGCGATTCGGGACCGGACCTTGCCACGGGTCCAGAGACTACGGAATCGGGCGACCCGGAGCCAGCGGGGCCGAGCGCATCGCGCCCGCCGCCGGAGACGATGGACGGGCCGGAATCGCGTGCCCGATCCCCGTTTGCACGCAGGGTCACATAAGACAGGTTCTCACAGAGCCGACGACAGCCGGTCGAGTGCGTCCTGACCGGGGGTAGGCGCGATACGCGGCCGATCCGCGCCGATCCGCCCGCGCGTGCGCCGGAATGACCGCGTTCCTGGTGTGCGCCACGTCTCATCGGTTGACGAGATCGACGGCCCCGATCGGCTTGTGAGCTACAACCGGGTATCGTTCTTTGGATACCCGGTGCACAACCCCTTTTGCCGGGGAATCGACTGGGAGAGCCGAAATGACAGAGCTCGTGGACCGGATGACGTCCCGCAGAATGTCGTCCGAGGCCATGGTGCCGGCGAAACGCGGTACGCGGTTGCCGCGCGACGAACGGCGGCAGCAGCTACTCCACGCGGCGAGCGAGGTGTTCGTGCTCCGCGGCTATCACGCGGCGGGCATGGACGAGATCTCGCAGGTCGCCGGTGTCAGCAAGCCGGTGCTGTACCAGCACTTCACCAGCAAGCTGGAGCTGTACCTCGCGGTCCTGCAGAACTATGTCGACATGCTGGTGTCGAGCGTGCGACAGGCGCTGCGCTCCACCACCGACAACCGCCAGCGCGTGCGCGCCGCCGTGCAGGCCTACTTCGATTTCGTCGACAACGAGATGCAGGGCTTCCGGCTGGTCTTCGAATCCGACCTGACCAGCGAACCGCAGGTGCAGCGCCGGGTCGAGCAGGCCACCGAGGCATGCGTGGACGCCGTCTTCGACCTGGTCGCGCACGACTCCGGCCTGGATCCCTACCGTGCGCGCATCCTGGCCGTCGGCTTGGTCGGCACGAGCCAGTTCACCGCGCGCTACTGGCTGGAGGCGGACCGCCCGATCCCCAAGGACGAGGCCGTCGACACCACCGTCGCGCTGGCCTGGGGCGGTCTGTCGCACGTCCCGCTGCATCCGATCGACTACTCGGGCAACTCCCAGCGCTTCTGATCGGCGGCGCGGTCCACCACGCAGCGAACGCGAACGAGCCCTCGGATTCCCGGTCGATGACCGGGAATCCGAGGGCTCGTTGCTCTGTCGTCAGACGGCGGCGAAACCGACCCGGCCGCTGGTCGCGGTGCCGATCTCCACGTAGGCGACCTTCGAGGCCTGGATCAGGAACTTGCGGCCCTTGTCATCGGTGAGCGCCACAACGCCGCCCGCGCCGCTCAGCGCCTCGGACACCATCGCCTCGACCTCTTCCGGAGTCTGCCCACTGTTGATCACGAGCTCGCGCGGGCTATCCGAAATACCGATCTTGACCTCCACGGCCAACCTCCGAACCTAGAGTCCTGTGCGGCGGTCGGACGTCGCGTCCGCCCGTGCGCTCTTGCTGTCCGGTCCAAGGCTAGTGCAGGGCAACGGCTGCGCGGCACCGCACTGCCTACGCTGACCGCGAAACCCGGTCGGTGCGGCGGCTGGTCACTTGGGTTCGATGAGCTGGATCTCCAGCTCGATCTTCACCGCGTCGCTGAGCATGCCGGGCATCGGGCCGCCGACGCCGAAGTCGGTGCGCTTGATGGTGCCGGTGGCGGAGAATCCGGCGTGCCGGTCGCCGGTCGGGCCGAAGTCCTGCACGCCGCCCCATTCGACCTCGAGGGTGACGGGCCTGGTGACCGAACCGAGGGTGGCCTCGCCTTCGACGGTGAACGTCTCGGCGACCTGCACCGGTTGCGGGGCGCGGAAGGTCAGCGTCGGACGGCTGGCCACGTCGAGGAAGTCGGCGGTGCGGATGTGAGCGTCGCGGTCGGGGTTGCCGGTGTCGAACGAGTCGAGGTAGATGGTGGCGCCGAGGGTCGCGGCGCCCGCCTCGTCGACCACGAATTCGGTCTCGAAGCGGGTGAAGCCGCCGCGCACCTTCGAGATGCCGAGATGACGGACGGTGAAGGCGACCGAGGAGTGAGCGGTGTCCAGCGCCCAGGATCCGGGCTTCAGCTGCTGGGTGTCGGTGGTGGGTGCGGAAGTGTTCGTCATGCCATCGACCTTGTCCGGACCGCGGTCCGTTAACCAGACCGCCGTTATCCTGGACCTGCCAGGGCGAGGCTGAATATCCGGGGAACAGGCACGATGGAGGCATGGCACGTAACGGTTTCGCCGAATTCCTCGTCGCTCGCCGCGGTGAGCTCCGGCCCGCCGACGTCGGAATGCCCGAGGGCGGCAGGCGCCGCACGCCGGGGCTGCGCCGCGAGGAGGTCGCGGTACGGGCGGGCGTGAGCGCCGACTACCTGGCCCGGCTGGAGCAAGGCCGCGACACCAATCCGTCGGTGGCGGTGGTCGACGCACTCGCCGACGCGCTGTTGCTCGAGGGCGCGCAGCGGCATCATTTCGGCGTGCTCGCGCTCGCTTCCGGTAACGAATCCCGTTGTCCGGGTAGCGAATCCCCCAAAGAGCAGCTCGGCGAGACGATCCGCGCCGTGCTCGACGCGCTGCAGCCGACCCCCGCGTTCGTCATCGGCAGGCGGCTGAACGTGCTCGGCTGGAACCACGCGTGGGCCGACTTCGCGACCCCGCTCGGCCTGATCGGCGAGCACGGCGAGGCCAATCTGGTCTGGTACACGTTCGCCGATCCGCGGGCGCGGCGAACGCTGCGCAACTGGCCCGCGGCCGCGGACACGTTCGTGACCGCGCTCCTGCGGGCGAAGCTGCGCTGGCCCGGCGACGACGAACTGCTCGGGATGATCGACGCGCTCCGGCGCGAGCCGGAG
The DNA here is from genome assembly GCF_965341865.1 of Nocardia sp. bgisy134. Lineage (GTDB taxonomy): Bacteria > Actinomycetota > Actinomycetes > Mycobacteriales > Mycobacteriaceae > Nocardia. The sequence continues at coordinate 256,499 of NZ_CBDQZP010000007.1, read as the reverse complement.
TTCCTGGAGCGGTGGAAACCGCACCGAATCGGCGGCGGACCGGTGTCGAGCGTGCTGGAGTTCGATCACCCGGTGCACGGTCACGTCGACGTGCCGTTCGAGACCATGGAGACCGACCGCGACCAGAGCGTCGTCGTCTGGCTGCTCGACCAGGCCGCGACCCGTTCTCAGGGGCTGCGGCTGGTGCACAACCGGGCCGCGAACGAGTAAGGCATACCCCGGCCGTGCTCAGGGCTGTCGACGGACTCCGTCCGGCTTCGCCTGTTCGGGTTCCTTTTCGGGCGGAGCCTCAGATCCCGAGAACAGCCATCCGCTGGGCGTGGCTGTCCTGCATGCGCTCGAACAGCGCGGCGATGCCGTTCAGATCGCCGGTCGCGGTGAGCACCAGATCGGTGAGTTCGTCGCGCTGCGCCATGACGTACTGGGCTTGGGTGATCGCCTCGCCGAGCAGTCGCCTGCCCCAGAGCGTGAGCCGGTCGCGCTGGGAGCGGCTGACCGACACCGCGCGCCGGACCTCCTCGACCACGAATTCGGAGTGGCTGGTCTCGGCGAGCACATCGCGCACGACGGCGGCCACGTCCGGCGACAGCGCGCCCGCGATCTCGCTGTAGAAGTCCGCGGCGATGCCGTCACCGACGTAGAACTTCACCATCGACTCGAGCCAGGTCGAGGGATCGGTGGACGCGTGATAGGCGTCGAGCGCGCGCACGAACGGCGCCATCGCGTCGAACACCTCGATCCCGCGCTCGGCCAGGGCCGCCTCGAGGGTCTTGAAGTGGTCCATCTCCGCGGAGGCCATCTTCGCGACGGCGACCTTCCCGCGCAGCGTCGGCGACAGCTTGGCCTCCTCGGCCAGCCGGTAGAACGCGGAGATCTCACCGTAGGCGAGCACCGCGAACAGATCGGTCACGCCGGGATGATCTGCGGCGATGGGCGAGGTTGCCGGATCGAACGAAACGCCAAGCGCTGCAGATGACTGTGCTCCCATGCCGCTAGCTTAATAGGCGCGGCAGGGTGAAGTCCGCCAACACAGCACCCTGCGGTCAGTTCTGTTCCGAGAGGAACTTGTCGAGGTAAACCCAGGTGGTGTCGCGAGCGGTCTCACCGGTGAGGATGCCGAGGTGGCTGCCGGGGGCCGTCTCGTAGCGGACGGACGCGGCGCCGGTCAGCGTGCGGACGCCCGCCTCGACGGCCGCGGCGGGGGTGATGACGTCGGTCGGCCCGCCGACCAGCAGCACGGGCGCCGTCACATCGGCGAGCGCGATGCGCCGATCGCCGAGCCGCACGACGCCGCGGCCGATGTCGTTGTTCAGGATGAGGCGGCCCCACAGCTGGCCGTAGAAGCGGCCGGGGTAGCCGGGCATCGCGGCCATGAACCGGTCGATGGACTCCATCTTGGCCAGCGTCTCGGTGCGGGCGATATTGCTCGCCACGAACCACGGCCTGGTGAGTTCGCGGTCCCACGCGGTGATCCGGTAGGCGGCGCGGGTGAGCCGAGCCGGGATGCCGCCCGCCGCCCTGACCGCGGTCGAGGTGGCGATGCCGCCGGTCAGCTTCGCGACCGCGCGCAGCTGGGGAATGCCGGTCATCTTGTCGTAGTCCAGCGGGGAGCCGACGGCGGTGATGGAGCGGATCGGCAGGTGCGCGTGCGCGGCGGCGGTGAGCAGCGCCAGCGTTCCGCCGATCGACCAGCAGACCAGGTCCACCGGCTTGCCGCCGGTGTCGGCGGAGGTTCGCATGATCGACTCCGGCAGGATGTCGTCGATCCAGTCCTCGAAGCCCATCCTGCGGTCGCCGAAGGTGATCTCGCCGTAGTCGACGATGTAGGTGGCGCGGCCGGTCTCGCACAGGAAGCGTGCCAGGCTCTGGTCGGGGCGAAGGTCGAAGCAGCTGGCAGGAGCCGCGAGCGGCGGCACGAGGAGCACCGCGGAAGCGCCGTCCGACCCGCCGCCGTCGTAGCGGCGCAGCTGACGATGCGGCTCGTCCCACAGCACCGTCGAGGGCGCGGGGTCCGGCGCCTCGACGCCCGGGCCGAAGGTCAGCGCCCAGGCGTTGCGGGCCGCGATGGTGACGGTCTCTGCGATGCTCACCACAAGAATGTCTCACAAGGGAGTACCGCTGGTAACAGGCAAGTCCGTTTTGCGATGTTTCCCGCCCGCGGGCGCCACGGTCGCCGACCACCGCGAGCGGCCGCGCGCGGCACGCGCGAATAGCATCGGACGGCAGCTTTCCGCGGCCTGCGGCGGATTCCAGCTCGGCGTTGAATTGTCAAGTCGCGCAACGGCGGTCGGCGCGAGCTCGCCGGAAATGAGGCTTTTGCCGCGCAATAACGACGACGGCAATTCGAGCCGTGCACAATATCACGCTACAATCACTGCGGACAACGGAAATTTTCGTTACCCGCGCGTCCGCCGCTTGGCGCGGCGCTGGGGGTTCCGATGTCCAGGAAAATGTGCGCGCACCAGATCCGCACCGCGACTGCGCTGCGCCGATGTTCCCCGGTAGTTGCTGTTCGAAGACGGCACCCGACGACATCCGGCTGCGGCGAGCAATACCGGCGGATACGTGGTTGTCGTGGACCGGCCGGTCCGCCCCACGCCTCGTGCGCGCGTGACGCGATAACGAGGAAGGCACGAACCTGAGCAAGATCACTGTCGAGCAGGAACCCGGTGTGGCGGACACGCTGTTGACGGCCGAACTGGACGCGACGCATACCGCCCCGACATTCGCCGAATTGGGGGTGCGCGAGGAAATCGTCCGCGCGCTCGCCGAGATCGGCATCGAACGCACCTTCGCCATTCAAGAACTGACCCTCCCGCTGGCGCTGGCCGGCGAGGATCTCATCGGTCAGGCCCGCACCGGTATGGGCAAGACCTTCGGCTTCGGCGTACCGCTGCTGCACCGCATCGCCACCGCCGATTCCGGCACCACGCCGCTGGACGGCACGCCGCGGGCGCTGGTCATCGTGCCGACCCGTGAGCTGTGCATCCAGGTCACCGAGGACCTGGAGAACGCGAGCAAGTACCTGAGCAACCACCAGGGCAAGTTGCAGGTCGCCTCGATCTACGGCGGCCGCCCCTACGAGTCCCAGATCGCGGCGCTGCGCGCGGGCGTGGACGTCGTGGTCGGCACCCCGGGCCGACTACTGGACCTGGCCAAGCAGAACCATCTCATCCTGGGCAAGATCGGCGTGCTCGTGCTGGACGAGGCCGACGAGATGCTGGACCTCGGCTTCCTCCCGGACATCGAGCGCATCCTGAACATGGTGCCGGAGAAACGTCAGACGATGCTGTTCTCGGCCACCATGCCCGGCCCGATCATCACCCTGGCCCGCACCTTCCTCACCCGCCCGACCCACATCAGGGCCGAGGAGCCGCACGACTCCGCGGTGCACGACCGCACGGCGCAGTTCGTGTACCGGGCGCACGCACTGGACAAGGCCGAGCTGATCGCGCGGGTGCTGCAGGCCGAGAGCCGCGGCGCCACCATGATCTTCACGCGCACCAAGCGCACCGCGCAGAAGGTCGCCGACGACTTGGCCGAGCGTGGTTTCGCGGTGGGCGCGGTGCACGGCGACCTCGGTCAGATCGCCCGCGAGAAGGCGCTGACCAAGTTCCGCAAGGGCACCGTCGACGTGCTGGTCGCCACCGACGTGGCCGCCCGTGGCATCGACATCGACGACGTCACGCACGTCGTCAACTACCAGTGCCCCGAGGACGAGAAGACCTACGTGCACCGGATCGGCCGCACCGGCCGCGCCGGCCGCACCGGCGTCGCGGTGACGTTGATCGACTGGGACGAGCTCAACCGCTGGTCCGCCATCGACAACGCGCTCGGCCTCGGCATCCCCGATCCGGTGGAGACCTACTCGCGCTCGCCGCACCTGTTCGCCGATCTCGGCATCCCCGAGGGCGTCACCGGCACGGTGCGCAAGGCGCGCCCGGTCCGCGACGAGGACGACGTGGTGGTCGAGCGTGAGGCGCGCAGCCCGCGCAAGCGCAACCGCAGGCGCACCCGCGGCGGCCAGCCGGTCGACTGGGCGGAGGTCGGCACCGAGTCGACCGTCGAGGCCGACGGAAACGACGCCGAGCAGACCGCGGCCGAGCAGACCGCCGCCGGACCGAACGCGGAGGAGGGCAAGCCCCGCCGTCGCCGCCGTCGCCGCCGCTCCGGCGCGGGTGAGGGCGCCGACAACGGCGTGACGGAAACGAGCGCCGAAGGCGAGCCGACCGAGAACGCCGACAAGTCCGTCGAGGCGGAGAGCGCCGACAGCGGTGCCGAGACGGAGACCGCCGAGGCTCCGGCGCGGCGCAGGCGTCGTCGTCGCAAGGCGGCGGACGAGAACGGCGCAGCGGAAACCGCCGAGGCGACCGAGAACGCAGCGCCCGTCGCGGCCGACAACGCCGCACCTGTCACGGCCGACAACTCCGCGTCCGTCACGGCCGAGAACGTCGCGCCCGAGAAGGCGACATCCACCGCAGCCGAAACCGCGACTCCTGCCGCAGCTGAAACTGCGACCCCTGTCGCCGCCGAAACCGCGGCGCCTGTCACGGCCGACAGCACGACGGCCGGTGCGGCCGAAACCGCGGCGGCCGCAATCTCGGCGCCTGTCACGGCCGAGACCGCAGCGACCGAGGCAGCCGGGACCGCCGCAGCCGAGGCGACCGCTGAGGAAGCGCCCGCGAAGCCCGTGCGCCGCCGCACCCGCAAGACGGCCACGGCCGAGTCGGCGGACAACGGCGCCGCCGAGAACGGCGACGGCGAGGCCCCGGCCGAACCGGTCAAGCGCCGCCGCACCCGCAAGACAGCCACGGCCGAGTCGACGGACAACGGCGCCGCCGAGAACGGCAACGGCGAGGCCCCGGCCGAACCGGTCAAGCGCCGCCGCACTCGCAAGACGGCCGCGGCGGTCGACGGGAACGGCGACGCTCCCGCCGACGCGGAGGCCGCCGAGAAGCCGGTGCGCAGGCGCAGGCGCAAGGCCGACGAGACCGAGGCGAGCGAGACCGAGGCGGCCACGGCGGGAACGGCTGCTTCGGCGTAGTTCGGCGGATCCGCTAGTCTCGCAATCGTGCTCGCACCTGAGCGGCGGACGCGCGCCGACATCATCTCCGCAGTCGCGATCGCCGTGCTCGTGGTGGTCGCGGCGCTGGTGGTGTGGGCGCGCGGCGACGCGACGGGCACCGAATCGGTGACCGCGCCGACCCCGGCGACCACGCCGCCGACCGCCGACAAGCTCCCCGCGAACCTGCGGGAGCTGTGGCACACGCCCGACGACGCCTCCGCGCGAGCGCTGGTCTCCGGTGGCGCGGTGATCACCGGTTCGGACGGCGCCGTCACCGGGCGTGACCCGCTCACCGGCGCCGAATTGTGGCGCTACCGGCGGGATATGCCGCTGTGCGGGGTGGAGGCGCAGTTCGGCATGGTGGTCGCGGTGTACCGGGATCAGCGCGGCTGCAGCCAGGCCACCTTGCTGGCGGGCGACACCGGGGAACGACGCACGGCACGCAGCAGCTACATGGATCCGAGCGTGCGCCTCTCCGTGGACGGCACCTACGTGCTCGCGCAGGGTGAGCGGCGGCTGGAGATGTGGCGCTCGGATCTGGTGCGGACGCTGGAGTACGGCTACGTCGACGCGCCGGTGAACGTGAAAACCCAACCGCGCAAAGGCTGCACGCTGCTCTCGGCCGGTTCCAGCTCGTCGCGCCTCGCCGTGCTGGAACGCTGCCCCGAGGATCCGGCGGCCCGGCTGACGGTGCTCAATCCGGCGCCCAAGGACAACACGGTGCCCGAGGAGTACGGCTCGCACGTGCTCGCCGGTTCCGGCGCCGATTCACCCGACGCCAGGGTGGTCGCGGTGTCGGACAACCGGATCGTGCTCTACCTGCCCGGCGGAACCGCCTCCGGCACAGGTGAAGCCACGCCGCCGCGCCTGGCCGTGTACGACAGCACCGGCAATCCCCTTGTGGTGCATCAGCTTTCCGCGCCACTCGCGGCGAACGCGACCACCACCCGGATCGGTTCGTCCTATTTGGTGTTCACCGGCAACAGCCTGATCGCCTTGAACGCAAGCACTTTCGATCCGCTGTGGGTCGCGCCCAACGCGCTCGGCTCGCCCGCGCTGATGGCGGGACGGATGCTGATGCCGGTCGCGGACGGCCTCGCCGTCCTCGACACGACCTCGGGCGCCGAGGTCGGACGCATCCCGGTCGAGCGGGCCGGCTACGCGGGCGGTCCGATCTCCCTCGCCGTCCTCGGCACCACGGTGCTGGAACTGCACGACGGGGACCTGCACGCGCTCGGCTGACGCACCGGGCGGGCGGCGAGTCCGGCGCCTGACCATGATGGAGAACATGTCCGCACACAACGACGCCCGGCTGGTTCTGCTCCGGCACGGCGAGACTTCCTGGTCGCGCGATCTGCGGCACACCAGTCGCACCGATCTGCCGCTCACCGAGCGCGGCGAGCGGCAGGCGGAGGCCGCGGGACGGGTGCTCGCCGAGCTGAAGCTGCGTGATCCGCTCGTCCTGACCAGCCCGCGGCAGCGCGCGGTGCGCACCGCGGCGCTGGCGGGTCTCCCCGAGTCCACCGTCGACGACGACCTCGCCGAATGGGACTACGGCGACTACGAGGGCACGACCACCAAGGAGATCAGGGAGACCGCGCCCGACTGGACCGTCTGGACCGGCGTGACGCCCGGCGGCGAGACCGCCGAGCAGGTCCGCGTCAGGGCCGACCGGGTGCTCGCGACCGTCGAGCCCGTCCTGCCGGAGCGGGATGTGGTGCTGGTGGGGCACGGGCACTTCTCTCGCGTGCTCATCGCGCGGTGGGCCGAGTTCGAGGTCGTCGAGGGCAGGCGCTTCGCCATGTCGACCGCCGCTCTGAGCCTGCTGGGTTACGAGCACGACGAGCGAACCATCCACGCGCACAACATCGTTTCGACCATCGAGGGAGCCGAGTGACCACCGATCTGATCCGCCGCGCCACCCCCGCCGACGTCCCGGCGTTGGTGGACCTCGTCTACGACCTCGCCGAGTACGAGAAGGCGCGCCACGAGTGCACGCTCACGCTGGAGCAGCTGCGCGCCGCGCTGTTCGGGCCCGCGCCCGCGCTGTTCGCGCACGTGGCGGAGGACGAGACCGGCGTGGTCGGCTGCGCGATCTGGTTCCTGAACTACTCCACCTGGGACGGCGTGCACGGCATCTATCTGGAGGACCTGTACGTCAAGCCCGAGACGCGCGGCAAAGGCTACGGCAAGGCGCTGATCGCGGCCTTGGCGAAAGAGGCCGTCGACAAGAGCTACAGCCGGGTCTCCTGGTCGGTGCTCACCTGGAACACGCCGTCCATCGACTTCTACCGCTCGATCGGAGCCGTCGAACAGGACGAGTGGGTCGGGTACCGGCTGGCGGGCGGCGAGCTGGTGAAGCTGGCCGCCGAAGCGTCCTGAGCCCGCGCGGAGCATCGGTGCTGATCGACACACCCGATCGCTGGCCCGCCGACGCCGAGGAGGCGATGGCGATCCAGGATTCGCTGCGCCCGCTCGTGGTCGCCGCGAATCCCCAGCCGCCGCAATTCGGGACAGTCGCCGGGCTCGACTCGGCCTACGACGACGAGAGCGGCGTGGTCGCCGCGGCCGTCGTCGTGCTCGACGCCGCGACCCTCGCGACGGTCGACACCGCCGTCGCGCACGGCGCGGTGAGCTTCCCGTACGTGCCGGGCCTGCTCGCCTTCCGCGAGCTGCCCACCACCCTCGGCGTGCTCGAAAGACTCGGCGCCGCACCGGATCTGCTGATCTGCGACGCCCAGGGACTGGCCCACCCGCGCCGCTTCGGGCTGGCCTGCCACGTCGGCGTGCTGGCCGGGGTGCCGACGATCGGGGTCGCCAAGAACGCGTGGGGCGACTACGCCGAGCCGGGTCCGGAGCGCGGCGACGCGTCGGATCTGGTCATCGATGGCGAGGTGGTCGGCAGGGCGCTGCGCACCAGGACGGGCGTGAAGCCGGTCTTCGTCTCGGTCGGGCACCTGATCGATCTCGACACCGCCTGCGCGCAGGTGCTCGCGCTCACGCCGCAGTACCGCCAGCCCGAGACCACCCGCAGGGCCGACGCGCTGTGCCGGCAGGCGCTGCGCGCGGCGATCGCGGCCGCGCGTTAGACGCGGCAGGGCGGCGTCCGGCTAGTCCGGCGCCACCCCGTAGTCCCTGGCCATCCAGCGCGTCGAGGACGGCACGAACAGCAGGATCAGCGCGGCGACCACGACGACGCCGAGCAGGGCGCCGTACACCGGCTGGTGCGAATCGGTGAGCAGCGACCACGCCACGGGAAGCAGCAGGATCTGGGCGATGACGGCGATGGCCCGGCCCCAGCGGTGGCCGAGCAGCAGCCCGACGCCCGCGGCGAGCACCGCGCCGCCGAGGATGCCGAACCACGCCGCGGTGCCGTAGCCGCTGGCCTGCGACTGGTCGTGACCGAGCAGCCCGCGCACCACGAGCACGATCGCCACCGTCACCGCGACCGCACCCTCCAGCGCGACCAGTCCGCCCGCGCCGCGGACCGTCGCGGGAACCGTGTCCGCCGAAACCTCTGCCTTGCCGCTTTCCGCCACGCGCCAAGCCTACGACGCGTCGTAGGGTGCGCCCGGTCACGGCCGCGCCCGCCGTCGCGTCCTGGCGTACCCCGGTCGTGCGCCCGCTGCCGGCGAACGCGATCCGCCGCGCCTACTAGGCTGCGAACGTGCGGACGTTGCTGATCGTGAACCCGAATGCCACCTCGACCACACCGGCGACCCGAGACCTACTGGCCCATGCTTTGGAGAGCCGCACTCAGCTGACCGTTGCGCACACCCAGCATCGCGGCCACGCGGCCGAACTGGCCCAGTGGGCATCGACCAACGAGATGGACCTGATCGTCGTGCACGGCGGCGATGGGACAGTAAACGAGACCATCAACGGTTTCCTCCCGCTGCCCGAACTGAACGATGGACAGGCGTGGATTCCCCGGCTCGGTGTGATCCCCGGCGGCTCGGCGAATGTGTTCGCCAGAGCGCTCGGCATCTCGCCCGATCCGGTGACCGCGACCAACCAGTTGATCGACCTGCTGACCCTGGAACACGATCGCACCATCGGCCTCGGTCTCGCCGACGACCGCTGGTTCACGTTCAGCGCGGGCGTCGGGCTCGACGCCGACGTGTGCGAGGCCATCGACGCCAGTCGCGCCAAAGGCCACGCCGCCACTCCCGGTCGATATGTTCGAACAACTGTGCGACAATTCTTTCGCGCGAAGCGTCGGGAACCGGACATTCGCATCGAAATTCCGGGGCACGAAGTAGTTGACGAGGTGCACTACGCGTTCGTCACGAACGCCAGTCCGTGGACGTACCTGAACGCCACTCCGGTGCGCACCAACCCCGGCACGAGCTTCGAAACGGGCCTCGGGCTGTTCGCCGTCCGATCCATGGCGGTGCTGCCCACACTGATGCTCGCCCGGCAACTCCTGTCCGAAAACGGAAATCCCAAGTCCCGCAATTTGTTTCGTGAAGACGACGTGCCTTCGGTGCGTATCGAGACCAAGCAGCCCATCGGCCTGCAAATCGATGGCGACTTTATCGGGAAGCGCAACGTGGTGGATTTCACGGCGGTCCCCGACGTGCTCGAAGTGGTCGCGCCGCAGCCTCGCCGCTGACGAAACGCCGCGAAAAACTCGCGGTTGTGCTGCGAAAACCACATAGAGCGAGTACAAAGGACCGGGCAGGTCCCCCTTGGGGACACCTCGATGGCGTGAGCTTCCCCACGGTGCACCGGATACCTATTGACATCTACGGTGTTCGTGAAAGCATTCACAAGCAACCGTGCGGAAACATTCGAGTCGCACAAGTGAACGATCCACTAACGACAGGCGCCCTTTGCGGCGCCCAGCAAAGGAGCAGAGGAATGGACTGGCGCCACAAGGCCATCTGTCGCGATGAGGACCCCGAACTGTTCTTCCCGGTGGGTAACAGTGGTCCTGCGCTCGCGCAGATTGCCGATGCCAAGCTGGTCTGCGCTCGCTGCCCCGTTACTGCCGACTGCCTGTCCTGGGCCCTGAAGTCCGGACAAGACGCCGGCGTGTGGGGTGGTATGAGCGAGGACGAGCGCAGGGCGCTCAAGCGTCGCAACGCGCGCACCCGCACCCGCACTGTCGTCTGACAAGACGACCGGCCTTACCGGGCCTTGTCCAGCCCGGCCCGGTAAAGCATTCAGCCCGGCACCCTAGAGGTGCCGGGCTCTATTGTTTTGCCGCGACTTCGTCGCGGCGGTTCGCGGCCCTTAGTGTCTCGCGCCCGAGCGACCGAGACTTGCGACTGCGTCGCGTGCGCTTCGGTCGCTCGGGCGCGAGACGGCCGCGAACGCTGATGCTCGATCTCGCTTCGCTCGAAACCTGTTGTTGGACAGGCTTATTGTGGTGGTTGCGGGGCGATGGACGGTGACACGCCAGAAGTGTGCCGGGACACGCCGACATATCGGGAGATCTTCGTCACATGACGGTAGGCGGTCGAGGGATTGGGTGGCCTCGTTGCGCCTCCTGCAAGGCCCGTGAACGCCAACGGAAACCGCGGGTCAGCCGACCAAAATCGCAGGTCAGCGGCCGGAACGACGGCCCAATGGGACTCGGAGGACGGCGTCCGTTCCCACGTCCGCGCCGGGGTGCAGGCCGATGGAGCCGCCGAGTTCCGCGGTCACCAGGGTGCGCACGATCTGCAGGCCGAGGCGGTCGGAGGCCTCCAGGCTGAAGCCGGGTGGGAGGCCGCGGCCGTCGTCGCTGATGATCACGTCGAGCCAGCGTGCGGAACGCTCGGAACGGATCGTCACGGTGCCGGTCTGGCCGGAGTCGAAGGCGTGCTCGATGGCGTTCTGCACCAGCTCGGTCAGCACCATCACCAGCGGGGTGGCGCGTTCGGCGGAGAACACGCCGAGCGAACCCGCGCGGCGCACCTTGATCCGGGTGGTGTGCACGGTCGCGACATCGGCCATGATCGGCAGCAGCCGGTCGACGACCTCGTCCAGATCGACCTCTTCGTCCACCGACATCGACAGCATCTCGTGCACCGAGGCGATCGAGGTCACCCTGCGCACCGACTCGGTCAGCGCGACCTGCGCCTCCTCGTTCTCGGTGCGCCTGGCCTGCAAACGGAGCAGCGCGGCGACGGTCTGCAAGTTGTTCTTCACCCGGTGGTGGATCTCGCGGATCGTCGCGTCCTTGGACAACAGCGCGCGGTCGCGCCGCTTCACCTCGGTGACGTCGCGGACCAGCACGGCGGCGCCCGCGAGCTCGCCGTGCGGGCGCAGCACGAGGGTCCGCAGCAGCACGGTGGCGCCGCGCGCTTCGACCTCCATGCGCCGCCCGGTGCGCCCGGCCAGCGCGGCCTGGATGTCGCCGACGACCTCTTGGGCGTCGAACGGGTCGGTGATCAGCGAGCGGGTGGTGACGGCCAGATCCTGTCCGGCCAGATCGCTCTGCAAGCCCATCCTGTGATAGGCCGAGAGCGCGTTCGGGCTGGCGTAGACGACCGTGCCGTCGGTGTCGAGCCGGATGAAGCCGTCGCCCGCGCGCGGGCTGGAGTGCGTGGCGGCCCGGTCCTCGGTGGTCGGAAAGCTGCCGTCGGCGATCATCTGGCACAGGTCGTCGGCGCACGCGACATAGGCGATCTCGAGGGTGCTGCGAACCCGGGAGCGCTGCATGTCGGTGTCGCGGGAGAGCACTGCGATCACGTCGTCCCCGCAGCGCACCGGGATGGCCTCGCGGATCGCGTGCACGGGGTGCGGGTGATAGACGCCCTGCGCCTCCACATCGCTGTCGGCGCGCACGATCTTGCCGGTCGTCAACGCGTCGAAGACCTGCGGGTGATCGGCCTGGACGGCGGTGGTGCCGACCAGATCCTCCACGTGCACGGTGGCTGCCGTGGTGGGGCGGCACTGGGCGACACAGACGATGTCCGCGCCTTCGACCACCGGTCCGGCGCCGACCCACAGCAGCAGATCAGCGAAGGACAGGTCGGCGAGCAGCTGCCAATCTCCTACCACCCGTTGCAGGTGATCCACGGCGACGCCGGGGAGGTCGGTGTGTTCGGCAAGAAGCTCGCTCAGTGTCGCCACGTTCGGTCTACCGCTTCGCGCTAGGAGACGACGGCGATGAGATCGCCCTGCTGTAGGACCTGGCCCGGCTTCACCGCGATGGAGGTGACCTCGCCGCCGTTCTCGGTGATGACCGGGATCTCCATCTTCATCGACTCCAGCAGGATCAGCGTCTGGTCGACCTCGACGTGATCGCCCACAGCCACCTCGACGGTAAGGACCGTGGACACCATCTCCGCGCGCACTTCCTCAGCCATGACACCTCATTCACTCGGTTGATCGGGCGGCTCCGCCGGACCTCCGACGGCGACGCCGCACCGCGCCTGTATCCGCTGAAGGTACAGCCAACCACACGTGAAAGAATGACCTTCAATCAGAAGGGAGACTACCTATGGGTAAGCGCGGACGTAAGAAGCGCAGCCGCAAGGGAAACGCGGCCAACCACGGCAAGCGGCCCAACGCCTGAGCTGTAGCGCACGAAACGACCGAGCGGCACGCTCCCCATGGGGAAGAGCGTGCCGCTCGGTCGTTTTCGGGTGGTCAGGCCTCGGTGGTGTCGGACCTGATCACCGTGATCGACTTGTGGATCTCCAGAGTCAGCCGGTCGCGCAACGAGTCCGGCGCCTTGTCGCCGCCGCACTTGCGGCTGAGCAGACTCTTGATCTTCTCCTCGATGCCGTACGCCTCGATGCACGGCGAGCAGTGATCCATGTGATGCTGCAGACGAGCGCGGGTCGCGTCGTCGCATTCACCGTCCAGTATGAGCCAGACGTCGGCTAGTACCGCCGTGCAGTCGAGCTCCATGTCGGGGTCCCGCTCCACACTCACTGCTTGACCTCCTGGCGCTCGCTGCGGTTGAACCCCCGTTCGCGCGCCACGTCGGCGAGCAAACCCTTCAGTTGCTTGCGGCCGCGGTGCAGCCGGGACATCACCGTACCGATGGGAGTGCCCATGATGTCGGCGATTTCCTTGTACGGGAAGCCTTCGACGTCCGCGTAGTACACCGCCATACGAAACTCTTCCGGCAGTTCCTGCAGCGCGGCCTTGATGTCGTCGTCCGGCAGGGCGTCGAGCGCCTCGACCTCGGCCGAGCGCAGGCCGGTCGAGCTGTGCTCCGCGGTGGCGGCCAGCTGCCAGTCGGTGATCTCGTCGGTCGGGTACTGCGCGGGCTGGCGCTGCTTCTTGCGGTAGGAGTTGATGTAGGTGTTCGTCAGGATCCGGTACAGCCAGGCGCGGAGGTTGGTGCCTTCCTTGAAGGACTTGAACCCCTGGAACGCCTTGACGTAGGTCTCCTGCACGAGGTCCTCGGCGTCGGCCGGGTTCCTGGTCATACGCAGCGCCGCGCCGTAGAGCTGGTCGAGCAGCGGGAGCGCGTCCCGCTCGAAACGCTGCGCCAGCTCGGCATCATCGACCGCGGTGCCGACCTCGCCGTCGTCGTGCACCACGCCTTCGTCGCTCGTCACACCTGTCCCTTCGATAGCTGTACCTGCCAAATCTACCGGCAAGTCCAGATCGGAGGGGAACCCGGCTTTCGTCGGCGACGCGACGGTCCACACCGGACGTTCGTCGAGCAGAACGGACACCGACATCTCCTTCACGTCGTCCCTCGTACTGTTCGTCCGGCGCGACGGCGGTCCGCCGCGCCTGTATCGCATGCAACATGCCCGACTCACGCTGTGTTCCCGCATCCGGCGCGCCGTGGTTTCCCGCGCGGCCACCGCCCGGGAAAACGAGTTGCGGCGAGGGCGCCGAGCGCCGTTAATCTGTCGCCCATGGCAGGCGCCTCGACCCCCGCGATCCGCACCCTGGCCAAGGCGAGCATCGCGCACCGCGTGCACTCCTACGCCCACGATCCGCGCGCCGACTCCTACGGCGCCGAGGCCGTCGACGCGTTGGCCGCCGAGCTCGGCGTGACCGCGGCGCAGGTCTTCAAGACCCTGATCATCGAATTGTCGACGGGTGTGCTCGCCGTCGCGGTGCTTCCGGTGCCGAACACCCTCTCGCTCAAGGCCGCCGCCGCGGCGCTTGGTGCACCGAAGGCAGCCATGGCCGACAAGACCAAGGCCGAACGCACCACGGGCTACGTGCTCGGCGGCATCTCCCCGCTCGGGCAGCGCAAGCAGTTGCCGACCGTGATCGATGACTCGGCGCTGAGCTGGGACCGCGTGCTGTGCAGCGCGGGCAAGCGTGGGCTGGAGATCGAGCTCGCACCCGCCGACCTCGTCCGCGCCGCGTCAGCGGTCACCGCGCCCATCACGGCCTGAGCGGAGCGCCCGGTCGGCTCCTGTTGGCAGGGCCCCGGGACGCGTCGAGCGCACGAACAGAGCGCATCCATCACGGCCTGAACGATCGGGCCGGTGGGCTCCGCCTCCGGGATTGCGACGAGCGGGCGAGAACGGACCGTATCGGCGAGAAGGACGGCCCAACCGGCGCGCTGGCGGCGTCGAATTGCTTGTGTAACGCCTCGGGCGGCAACGCCGTGAAACCGGCGGGCGCGCCGCCTCTTCTGTGCGTTACTGATCTGTGCGTCACCCGTTCCACGTCGCCGATAGCTGCGTTACCGAACAAGGTCCGATTCGTCCGACCCGAGGATGTGATGCGAAATGTCCCAGCACTACCGTCTGCGCACCGCGATCGTCGCCCTCTCCGGAGCCGCCCTGCTGACCGTCGGCTCCGCCGCGTTGCAGGCGCCCGAGGCCGCCGCCGCGCCGGGCGGCCCGTCCGCGACTCAGGTCGAGGGCCCGTTCGACGGGCTGGCCGATGACGAGTCCGACGACGATCCCTTCGCCGGGCTGTCCGGTGGGAATTCCGACAACAAGTCCGACAACAAGTCCGACGGCAAGTCCGACAAGAAGTCCGGCCTGGACGAGGAGCAGAACGAGCAGTCGGACAAGGCCGAGAAGAACGGCGGGGGCGTCACCTCCGCGATCATCGATCTGATGGCGAACATCATCAAGTGCGGGCTCAACATCGCCACCGACGCGGTGAAATGCAAGCTGTGAGCTACGCGAACCGCCGATAGCGCGACGGCCGGGCGATCACAAGAGGCTGATCTGCCCGGCTTTCTCTCCGCCGCCTCCCGACACCTCGGCGAGTAGTTCGGGGCCGTTGTTCTTCACGCTGTTCACCAGCGGCGACACCGGTCGCGCGACGATGCCCGCCACCGCGTCCACGCTCGGCGTCTCGAGCAGCTCCGCCGGGGCCGGGTGGTCCGGGTCCAGCCAGGCATCCCAGTGCTCGCGCGGCATCGGCAGCGGCATCCGGTCGTGGATGCGGGTCAGGTCGCCGACCGCGTCGGTGGTCAGGATGGTGCAGGACAGCAGCGGCTCGCTGTCGCGCACCGAGCGGTCCCGCCACACCGACCACAGCCCGGCCATGTACAGCAGGGAGCCGTCCGCGTTGGCCATGAAGTACGGGTGCTTGACGGCCTTGCCTTTCGCGCCGCCGATCGGGTCCGGTTCGGTCAGCCACTCGTACCAGCCGTCCATCGGCACCAGGCAGCGCCGGTATTTCACGGCGTCGCGGAACGAGGCGGTGGTGGTCGCCTTGTCCGCGCGGGCGTTGAACAGCGGTTTGCCCTTGGCCGGGACACCGGGCTCGGATGCCTTCGTCCAGGTCGGGATCAGTCCCCAGCGCATGCGCCGGATGCGCAGCGTCGGATCGTCGTCCGGGTGGTCGTGGTCGTGCCGCTCCACCACGGTCAGCACCCGGTTCGTCGGCGCCACGTTGTAGTTCTCGAAACCGCCTCCGCGCGAATCGTTTTCGCTGCCGGTCTCGTCGATCGCGTCCAGCTCGACCGCGAGCCTGCCCGGGTTCGTCGTCGTCGCGTATCGTCCGCACATATCTCCGATACTCCCACCCCACACCGACAAGCTCGGGGACAATCGATACCGAGTGGTGACCTGGTGAGAGTTTTGACCTAGCATTCTCTCAACGGATGGGACGGCCATCACACCCATCCGCTCCGGCACGCGCACCGACCGGCCACCGTAGAGGCAAGAGGAGAGCCCACGTGACAACCACCGAGACCACCCCCGCCACACCCGACACACTGCTGAAGTCTGTCGACCCGGCCACGGGCGAGGTCATCGCCACCTATCCCATCGCCGACGAGGACGCGGTGCGCGCGGCCGTCGCCAAGGCCCGTGCCGCCGCCACCACCTGGGGCGCGCTGAGCTTCGACGAACGCCGCAAGCATCTGCTGCGCTGGTCGAGCCGCTTGGTCGCCGACTCCGAGGAATTCACCGCGCTGATTCACAAGGAGAACGGCAAGCCGCTCGACGACGCGTTCCTGGAGCTGATGCTCGCGCTCGAGCACATCGCCTGGGCGGCCAAGAACGCCAAGAAGCTGCTGTCGCCGAAGAAGGTCTCCCCCGGTGTGCTGATGTCGAACTTCGCCGCCCGTCTCGAGCAGCGCCCGCTCGGCGTCATCGGCGTGATCGGACCGTGGAACTACCCCGTCTACACCCCGAACGGCTCCATCGCCTACGCCCTGGCCGCTGGCAACACCGTGGTGTTCAAGCCGAGCGAATTCTCCACGGGCATCGGCAATTTCCTCGCCGAGGCGTTCAAGAAGGCCAACCCCGAACTGCCCGAGGGCGTCTTCGAGACCATCAACGGTTACGGCGCTACCGGCGCGGCGCTGGTGAAGTCCGGCGTCGACAAGATCGCCTTCACCGGTTCCACCGCGACCGGTAAGCGCATCATGGCCGCGGCCGCCGAGAACCTCACCCCGGTCCTGCTGGAGTGTGGCGGCAAGGACGCGGTGATCGTGGCGGGCGACGCGGACGTCAAGGCCGCGGCCGACGCGGTGGCCTGGGGCGCCACCGCCAACAGCGGCCAGACCTGCGCGGGCGTGGAGCGGGTGTACGTGGACCGCTCGGTGCGCGAGGAATTCGTCGCCGAGGTCAAGCGGATCCTCTCCGATATCAAGCCCGGCTCGGACGACAAGGCGGCCTACGGCCCGATGACCATGCCGAGCCAGATCGATATCGTGCGCCGTCACATCGAGGACGCGCTGAAGAAGGGCGGCACCGCGGTGCTCGGCGGGCCCGAGTCGATCAAGGGTCCGTTCATCGAGCCGGTCGTCCTCGTCGACGTCGACGAGGACTCCGAGGCGGTGGCCGAGGAGACCTTCGGGCCGACCGTCACCATCCGCACCGTCGACGGCGTCGACGAGGCCGTGGAACTGGCCAACAAGTCCAAGTACGGCCTGTCCTCGGCGGTGTACTCGAAGAAGAACGGCCTGGACATCGCGCGCCGGTTGCGCGTCGGCGCCACCTCGGTGAATTCGGTGCTCGCCTTCGCCGCCATCCCCGGTCTGCCGTTCGGCGGGGTCGCCGACTCCGGCATCGGCCGCATCCACGGCGAACCGGGCCTGCGCGAGTTCGTCCGGCCGCATTCGATCGCGGTGCAGCGCTTCACGGTTCCCGGTATGGCGCTGCTCAGCTACACCCGCACCGATTCGACCATGAAGCTGCTGCGCAAGCTGGTTCCGTTCCTGCACGGCAGGCACAAGTAGACAACGCCGGGTATGCGCGAACCGGCCGCAGCGGACGGCTGGTTCGCGCATACCGGCGTGCCCGTCCTCCCGGCACCGATTCGGCCGCAGTTCACGACCGCCGGTGTGTCCGATCACCCGATGGGCCAAGATGGACTGGTGACTTTCTGGCCAGCGCCCCACGTCGATGTCCCGGTACACGCGACCGTCACCCTGCCCGGATCCAAATCGATCACCAATCGCGCACTGATCCTCGCGGCACTCGCCGACGGACCCTCCACGATCACGGGGGCGCTGCGCAGCCGCGACACCGATCTCATGATCGCCGCGCTGCGCGCGCTGGGCACGGACATCGCGGGTGACGCCGAGACGCTGCGCGTCACCCCGGCGACGCTCGGCGGCGGCGCGGTCGATTGCGGCCTCGCGGGCACCGTGATGCGGTTCCTGCCGCCGGTGGCGGCGCTTGCGGTCGGCGATGTGGCCTTCGACGGCGACGCCCAGGCTCGGGTGCGGCCGCTGCGCACCATTCTGGACGCGCTGCGCGGGCTCGGCGCCGACATCGACGGCGACGCGCTGCCGTTCACGGTGCACGGCAAGGGCGCACTGCGCGGCGGGCCGGTCACCATCGACGCCTCCGGATCCTCGCAGTTCGTCTCCGGACTGCTGCTCTCCGCCGCCCGCTTCGACGAGGGCCTGACCGTGCATCACGACGGCAAAGCGCTGCCGTCCATGCCGCACATCGAGATGACGGTGGAAATGCTGCGCCGCGCCGATGTTCGGGTGCAGGCGCCCGCCGACAGCCGCAAGGCGCAGACCTGGGTCGTCGAGCCCGGTCCTGTCCGCGCCGTCGACTGGGACGTGGAACCCGACCTGTCCAACGCCACGCCGTTCCTGGCCGCGGCGGCGGTCACCGGCGGCGAGGTGCGGATTCCGCACTGGCCACGCCTCACCACCCAGCCCGGCGACGTGATCCGCGAGATCCTGGTGCGCATGGGCGCGGAGGCCAGGGTCTTCGACGGTGTGCTCACCGTGCGCGGGCCGGAACGCCTGGCGGGCATCGACATCGACCTGCACGACGTCGGCGAGCTGACCCCGACCGTCGCCGCATTGGCCGCGCTGGCCGACTCCCCGTCCTGGCTGCGCGGCATCGCGCACCTGCGCGGGCACGAGACCGACCGGCTGGCGGCGCTGGCCACCGAGATCAACCGTCTCGGTGGCAAGGTCACCGAGACCGAGGACGGGCTCGAGATCGTGCCCGCACCACTGCACGGCGGCGCCTGGCACTCCTACGCCGACCACCGGATGGCCACCGCGGGCGCGATCCTCGGCCTGAAGGTGCCCGGCGTGGAGATCGAGGACATCGGCACCACCGCCAAGACACTGCCGAATTTCGTCGCGCTGTGGGAGCGGATGCTGAACGACGGAGCTGCGCACTGAGCCGGCCACGACGCTCCGCCGCGGGCTACGACGAATCCGATGTGCGGGTTCGTCCCGGCCGAAGTTCGCGTCCCCGCACCAAGACTCGCCCGCAGCACAACGACGCCGAGGCCGCGATGGTGGTTTCCGTCGACCGCGGGCGCTGGGGCTGCGTGCTGGGCGGCGACCCCGAACGCAGGATCGTGGCCATGCGGGCGCGTGAGCTCGGCCGCACCCCGATCGTGGTCGGCGACCAGGTGGACGTCGTGGGCGATCTGTCCGGCAAACCCGACACCCTGGCCCGCATCGTGCGCGTCGGCGAACGCGGGACGGTGTTGCGCCGCACCGCCGACGACACCGACCCGTTCGAGCGGATCGTGGTCGGCAACGCCGAAAAGCTGTTCATCGTGGTGGCGCTGGCCGACCCGCCGCCGCGCACCGGTTTCGTGGAGCGGTGCATGGTCGCCGCCTACGTCGGCGGGCTGCGTCCGGTGCTGTGCCTCACCAAGCACGATCTGGCCGCCGACTCCGAATTCGCCTCGGCCTTCGACGATCTCGATCTCACGATCGTCTACGGCGGCATCGACGATCCACTCGATCCGGTCCTCGGCCTGCTGACCGACCACCTCACCGCGTTCATCGGGCACTCCGGCGTCGGCAAGTCGACCCTGGTGAATCGCCTTGTGCCGGACGCCGATCGGGCGGTCGGCGAGGTCTCCGGCGTCGGCAAAGGCAAGCACACCTCCACTCAGTCCATCGCGCTGCCGCTGCCCGGCGGCGGCTGGGTGATCGACACACCCGGCGTGCGCTCCTTCGGCCTCGCCCACATCACCCCGGACGACGTCATCCTGGCGTTCAGCGATCTCGCCGAGGCGATCGAGGACTGCCCGCGCGGCTGCACCCACCTCGGGCCGCCCGCGGATCCCGAGTGCGCGCTGGACACGCTGCCCGACAAGGAGCGGCGGGTGGCCGCCATCCGGCGGTTGCTGGTGGCGTTGAACTCCAACGAGCCCTGGTAGCGCTTCCCCCGCTGACGCGCCCTACGGCAGTAGGGTGGACCGGGTGACCCAGGAAGCCGCCGTCGCCGACCTGCTCCGCACCACGCTCGGGCCCCTGCTGCTCGGCGCCTACCGCCACGGTTCGGCCGCGCTCGGCGGGTTGCGGCCGCACAGCGACATCGACGTTCTCGTCGTCACCGATGGGCGTCTGGACAGTGCGCGACGCCGCGCGCTGATGGACGGACTACTGACCGTTTCCGGCGATCCGCGCGTCCCCGGCGCGGGGCGACCGATCGAGCTCAGCACGGTCGCCCAGGCCGATGTGCGGCCGTGGCAGTACCCGCCGACCCTCGATTTCCAGTACGGCGAATGGCTGCGCGACGACTACGAACGGGGCATGCTGCCCACCGCCGCACCGGATCCCGACCTCGCCGTCCTGATCACGATGACCCTCCAGGCCGACTCGCCGCTGCTCGGCCCGCCGCCCGCGGAGCTCCTCGACCCCGTCCCGCCGGAGCATCTGCGCGGCGTGCTGCTCGACGGCGTCACCGACCTGCTCGCCGAACTCGACAGCGACACCCGCAACGTGCTGCTCCGCCTGGCCCGTGTCTGGATGACATTGGAAACGGGCGAGATTCGCGCCAAATCCGAGGCCGCGAGCTGGGCCCTCGACCGGCTCCCCACCGAACACCGGCCGGCGCTCGCGCACGCCCGCGCGGTCTACGTTGGGGACGCCGAGGACGTGTGGGCCGACCGACTACCGCAGGCGCACGACACCGCGTCCGCGCTCGTCAGCGAAATACTTCAGTACAGCGCGTGAATCGCGTATAAGCGCCGAGCACGTCGCCGTCGGGGCGGGCAGTTCGCGCTCTTGTCGGAGCGTTCGGATCGAACGCCGCACGACGCCGTGGTCACTGAACGTCCGGCTGCCCCGGCGCGAACGGCCACTCCTCGAAGTGGACGCAGCGACCGGAATCGTCCAAGCGGATGACCCACAGGTCACGCCAGCGCGCGGGATCGTCCCGCTCGTATTCGACCTGCACACGGACCACGGCCGTGTCGCCGTCCACCGCGACGAGGTCGAAGGTCATCGCGAACGGCTCGTCCGCTCCGTCCCGGCCTGCTTCCCAGAACTCGGCCAGCGCCGCGCGGCCGACAATCGGCTCCGCCCAGGGAGACACCACATAGTGGGTGTCGGCGGCGAACAGCTCAGCGAGAGCGTCGGTGCCCGATGTGCGCCAAGCCCGTTCATAGCCCGCCACCCATGCGCGAACCGTATCGCGATCCATGCCGCAGACGGTACTCCCGCGGCGGGCGAAAGCGCCGAATATTCGCTTCGGCCTATCCCCGATCAACTGGACCGCCCAATCTGACCCACATTTCGCGTCGGTCGCTCGACAACGAAACACTCAGGTGCCCCGGAAAAACCCGGACGCCTCTCGTCGTGCGATCTCGATACGGCGCGTACTCCGAATCGGACGGGCCGTGCACTGGCGTACCGCCCGGTTTTCCCCGCTGGCAGCGGGGCCGACGCCACCCTCCAACGGCGTGTCCGGACCGTGGTGAGGATGCCCGCCGGAGTATCACCTTCGGCGGTTGCGTCGCGCTGTTGAGCAGCGCGGCCGACGAGATGGCCGAGAGCACGGAGAAGCGGACCTCTGCCGCGCCTGCGGGTTCGGAGGTTCGCGACGGGAAGTTCGGTTTCGTCGTCACCCGCGTCGATCCGCCCGTCGCCTCGGTCGGTGACAACGAGTTCCTGAAGAAGGAGGCTCAGGGCGAATACATCCTGGTGTACGTCGACGTCACCAACACGGCCGACAAACCGCAGACCTACTTCGGCGACAACCAGAAACTGGTGGACGACCAAGGACGCCTGTACACCAACGACACCGCGGCCGAGCTGAACCTCGATAAAGATCTGGCGGCGGAGATCAACCCCGGCAACAAGATCTCGGTGATCCTCGCCTTCGACGTCCCGAAAGGCACCGTCCCGGCCGCCATCGAATTCCACGACTCGGCTTTCTCCGGCGGCGCCCGAGTCGCACTGGGGTGATCGACTGAAGACGACGAAGGCGCCCCGGGAAACCTCTGGGCGCCTTCGGTTCTGGCAAGTTCAGGCGCGCAAGACGGTGACCGTTCGGCCGGCGGGTGTTGTCGCCTCGGAGAACACGGTGCGACGATCGATCGGCTCGGCTGCGGAGCGGCGGTCGAAGATCACCAGTACTCCGGTGCTCAATTCGAAACGGTCCAGGTACCCGTCGAGCTGGCCGAGGCCGACGGCGAGTGGATCGGTTTCCCTGTCCCGCCAGACTTTCAGCTCCAACGCCTCGCGCTGCCACGCCCGGCGGCCGTTCGCGTCTGTATAGGGCTGGCGGACGAGCAGATCGATACGTCCGCGGCCGACTCCGTATTCCCGGTCGATGTAGCCGCCGCCGTTGACGATTCGGTGCAGAAACGCCATCATCACCAGCTGCGCGGCCGCTTCGTGGTAGCCCTGTTGGGCAGCGAGGACCTCACCGTTCAGTTTCCAGAACGCGGCGAATTCGGTGAGCAGGCGGGGGAAGTCGAGGCGGCCGTCCGGCATCCGGAAGCTGCTCGGCTCGAGGAGCACGTTGTTCTCGATCGCCGATCCCAGCACCCGGAGGATGACTTCCTTGTAGATCGGGTTGGCGACGCGGACCGGTCGATCGTCTGCGATGAGGCCGAGATCCCGGACGTAGGAGACGGCATCGTTGAAGGTGAGATCCGCATCCAGCAACGTGCCCGCGATCAGCGGTTCGATGACCATCCGCACACGGTCCTCACCCAGTTTCGAGACCAGCGAATCCAGGTGGGTGGCACGCGCGACGATCAACCGCTCCTTGGCTTCGTCGATGTGGTCGTCGGTGATCGTGGTTCGCACCCGCATCTTGTCGATGACCTCGGCCGCAATGGCGTTGACGAGCCAGGGCTGACCTTGGGTGTAGTAGTAGGCGAGATCGACTGCGCGGGCGGTGAACTTCTGCCCGGTTTCCTCGGTGTGCTGCTCATACAGCTCGGCCACCTCGGCATGGGTGAAGTCGCCGATGCGCACCGATTCGACCTTGATGTTGAATGGGCTGGCGGATCCGAGTCGCGACGGGTCGCCTCCGGAAGCCACCTTGTAGTCTCGGACGTCGCGCAGCCCGCACAGCACGACCGCATGCACGAATTCGTCCCGTTCATCGGTGTAGCCGTCCCGCAGCTGCCTTAGCACGCTGCGCAGGCTCTCGCCCCGGATTGCGTCGATCTCGTCGAAGAACAAAACCAGCGGCCGAGGACAACGGACGGTCCACGCGGTGAGTGCGACGGTGAGGCGGTTGCCCAGCTTGGCCTCTGGCCACGGGTCGGGGGGTAACAACTCGGGAGCGAACCCACGCGCCATGGCCCGTTTGCTTATCACATCCAGCAGGACTTGCTCTACGACGTCGACGTCATCACCGAAGGGTTCGGCAGACTCGCAAGAAAAGCGCAACGCAAGGTACTCCCCCTCTTCGGTCAACTCCCGCGCCAGTTCCGCCAGACTGGTCGTCTTCCCGGACTGTCGCGGCGCGTGCAGGACGAAGTACTGCCCACGGTCGATGAACCGGCGAGCATCGGGCAGCCGCTCGGCGGCGGGGAGCATGTAATGCCGTTTCGGGTCGCAGGGCCCCGTGGTGTTGAAGTACCGCAATGCAAGTCCTTCCCCTCCTGGCCGCTGGAGTCACCTCACTCGCGGGTTCGACCAGCACACACTACTTGCGAGCCCTGACGAACGGCACCGAAGGCAGTGCCTCTCCGATTACGAGAATCCGAATCGAATGAGCAAGGTCGAGCCGGAAAACGGGCGAAGGCGCCCCGGGAAACCCCGGGGCGCCTTCGGTGTTCGGGTCGCTCAGTGCCGACGACGCGACTTCGGAGCGCGCTTGCCCTTGCTTTCGGCGCGGGCCGCTTCGCGGCGTTCGCGACGAGTGGAGTGGGCGCCGGCTTCGGAGCCGTACTCCTCGGCGTCGCTGTGGACTTCCGCGCCGCCGCGCTCGTCCGGGCCCGAGTAGCTGAAGCCGCGGGTGGTGCGCTCGTCGATGCCCTTGGCGCGCAAGGCGGCCGGGGCGCCGTTGGCGGCGGGGGCTTCCTCGGTCGGGAGCGGGGCGGGGGCGCCGGACATGGCGCCGACCGGGGAGCGCAGGCCGGGGTCGACGGCGACGCCCGCGGGCTGCGGCTGCTGCACCTCGACCTGAAGGTTGAACAGGAAGCCGACCGACTCCTCCTTCAGGCCGTCGAGCATCGCCGAGAACATGTCGAAGCCCTCGCGCTGGTACTCGACCAGCGGATCCCGCTGCGCCATGGCGCGCAGGCCGATGCCCTCCTTGAGGTAGTCCATCTCGTAGAGGTGCTCGCGCCACTTGCGGTCCAGCACCGAAAGCAGCACCTGCCGTTCGAGATTGCGCATGGAACCCTCGCCGGCCAGGCCGTCGATCTCCTGCTCGCGCTTGTCGTACGCGTCGTGCGAGTCGTCGAGGAGGGCGTCGAGCAACTCGTCGCGAGTCAGGTCGCCCGCCTCGCCGACGCCGGTCTCACCGGTCAGCTCCTTGTAGTCGACGCCGACCGGGTAGAGGGTCTTCAGCGCGGTCCACAGCTTGTCCAGATCCCAGTCCTCCACGTAGCCCTCGGCGGTGGCGCCGTCCACGTAGGCGGAGATCACGTCGGTGATCATGTTCTGGACCTGGCCCTCCATGTCCTCCCCGCGCAGGATCTGGTTGCGCTCGCCGTAGATAACGGTGCGCTGCTGGTTCATCACCTCGTCGTACTTGAGGACGTTCTTGCGGATCTCGAAGTTCTGCTGCTCGACCTGGGTCTGCGCGCTCTTGATCGCCTTGGAGACCATCTTGGCCTCGATCGGCACGTCGTCGGGCAGGTTGAGCCGCGTCATGATCGCCTCGAGCGCCGCGCCGTTGAAGCGCCGCATCAGCTCGTCACCCAGCGACAGGTAGAAGCGGGACTCGCCCGGGTCGCCCTGACGGCCGGAGCGACCGCGCAGCTGGTTGTCGATACGCCGGGACTCGTGGCGCTCGGTGCCGAGCACGTACAGACCACCCGCGTCGCGGACCGCCTCGGCGTCCTCCTCGGTCTGCTGCTTGACCTGCTCCAGGGTCGGATGCCAGGCGGACTCGTACTCCTCCTGCGTGTCGACCGGGTCCAAGCCCTGCTTGCGCAGCAGGATGTCGGCGATGATGTCCGGGTTGCCGCCGAGCACGATGTCGGTACCGCGGCCCGCCATGTTGGTGGCGACGGTGACCGCGCCGGGCCGACCGGCCTCGGCGATGATCTCGGCTTCCTTCTCGTGGAACTTCGCGTTCAGCACGTTGTGCGGGATGCCGCGCTTGGTGAACTGCTTGGACAGGTACTCCGAGCGCTCGACGCTGGTGGTGCCGATCAGCACCGGCTGGCCCTTCTCGTGCCGCTCGGTGACGTCGTCGACCACGGCGGCGAACTTGGACTCTTCGGTCTTGTAGATCAGGTCCGACTGATCGGCGCGCACCATCGGCCTGTTCGTCGGAATCGGGACGACACCCAGGCCGTAGATCTGGTGCAGCTCGGCCGCCTCGGTCTCGGCGGTACCGGTCATGCCGGAGAGCTTGTCGTAGAGCCGGAAGTAGTTCTGCAGCGTGATGGTGGCCAGCGTCTGGTTCTCCGGCTGGATCTCGACGCCTTCCTTGGCCTCGATCGCCTGGTGCATGCCCTCGTTGTAGCGGCGGCCGACCAGGATGCGTCCGGTGAACTCGTCGACGATGATGACCTCGCCGTCGCGGACGATGTAGTCCTTGTCGCGCTGGTAGAGCTCCTTGGCCTTGACCGCGTTGTTCAGGTAGCTGACCAGCGGCGAGTTGGCGGCCTCGTACAGGTTGTCGATGCCGAGCTGATCCTCGACGAACTCCACGCCCGCCTCGTGCACGCCGATGGTGCGCTTCTTGATGTCGACCTCGTAGTGCAGGTCCTTCTTCAGCAGCGGCGCGATGCGCGCGAACTCGGCGTACCACTTCGAGGAGGCGTCGGCCGGGCCGGAGATGATCAGCGGCGTGCGGGCCTCGTCGATGAGGATGGAGTCGACCTCGTCGACCACGGCGAAGTTGTGCCCGCGCTGGACCAGGTCGTCCAGCGAGTGCGTCATGTTGTCGCGCAGGTAGTCGAAGCCGAACTCGTTGTTGGTGCCGTAGGTGATGTCGGCGTTGTACGCGGCGCGGCGCTGGGCCGGGCTCATACCGCCGAGGATGACGCCGACCTCGAGGCCGAGGAAGCGGTGCACGCGGCCCATCCACTCGGCGTCGCGCTTGGCCAGGTAGTCGTTGACGGTGACGACGTGCACGCCGTCGCCGGACAGCGCGTTGAGGTAAGCGGGGAGCACACAGGTCAGGGTCTTGCCCTCACCGGTCTTCATCTCGGAGATGTTGCCGAGGTGCAGCGCGGCGCCGCCCATCACCTGGACCTTGTAGTGCTTCTGGTTGAGCACCCGCCAGGACGCCTCGCGAGCCACCGCGAACGCCTCGAGCAGCAGGTCGTCGAGGCTCTCGCCGTCGGCGTAGCGCTGCTTGAACTCGTCGGTCTTCGCGCGCAGTTCGCCGTCGGTGAGCTGCTCGTGCTCCGCTTCGAGCGCGAGGACCTCGTCGGCCAGATGAGCGAGCCGCTTGACGGTGCGACCCTCACCAATCCGTAGCAACCTCGTCAGTGTCAGCGCAGGCACGGGTCTCGTCAGTCCTCTGGTCGGTGTGTCAAATGTCGGCCCCCACATCTTCCGCCGGGCACGGCGGAATCCGCAGCACGCCTCATGGTAATGCTGCAACCATGCTAGCGACGTCCGCGTTCGCCCTGGCCACGTGCGGGGGCCCGGAACGCACCGCGTCCGGCTGCAGGTACTCGGCGCCATCGCCGCGGCGGCCGCGGGGCGTCGCTTCTCACCGTACTCGCCTCGCGGTCCGCGCGACGCCCGCGGCGGGCGCGAATCCGCGGGTCAGCGCCGTGGCGTCGGGCGGTCGCGCCGCAAACCGGGGGCGAATCACGCTCGAGCCGAGCCGCTTCGAAGGTCGGTGCCATACGATGACAGGGGTCCGACGCGCCGGTGGCAGCGGCATATGCGCGGGACGGCAAGGGCAGTGCGGCTCGTGATCCCCTGATGCGGAGCGAGCGAAAGCGACGGTCGCCGACTGTGCAGTCCCCACCTCTATCGAAACCCCACCCCGCCCGAACGAGCTCGGACAACCCTGCCACGCGGGTTGCCAGGGGTAAAGATATGTACCGATTTCGCTGGATATGCCACAGGATCCACCACCTTTTCCTTGTCGCGAACGACAATGAGGCGGGGACACGGCATCGGAAGGAGCACCGGGCAGCGTGATCACGCGTTTGACGCCACAGGACGCGGCGTTCTATCGGCTCGAGTCGAGCAGCAATCCGATCCACATCGGCTCGCTCGCGATCGTCCGCAACACCGGCGACGGCCTCCTCGACGGCGAATCGCCCCTCGACTACGACCGGCTCGTCGACCTGGTGGAGAGCAGGCTCTCGCTGGTCCCGCGCTACCGCCGCAAGGTGCGCGAGATCCCGTTCGCGCTCGGCAGACCGGTGTGGGTGGAGGACAGCCGCTTCGACATCACCTATCACATCCGCCGCTCCGCACTGCCGAGTCCGGGCACCGACGAACAGCTGCACGACCTGGTCGCACGGCTGGCATCGCGGCCGCTCGACCAGAGCAAACCGCTGTGGGAGATGTACCTGATCGAGGGGCTCACCGAGGGCCGCAGCGCGATCTTCACCAAGACCCACTCGGCGCTGGTGGACGGCGTCGGCGCGCTGGAGATCGGGCACGTCATCCTGGACGCCAGCCCGTCGCCGCGCGGTCTGGCCGACGACGCCTGGGTCGCTCCGCGCGAACCCACCGACGTGGAACTGCTGGTCGGCGCGCTCACCCATCTGGCGGCCCAGCCCCGCGAGGCGCTGGAGGTGGCCCGCGACGCGAGCGCGGACGCCTTCGCGATGATCGGCGCGGCGGGCCGCGCGGTCGACTCGGTCGTCTCGGCGGTCCGCACCGCCGCCATCGGCGCGCCGGACAGCCCGCTCAACGCGCGCACCTCGCGCAGCCGCCGCTTCGACGTGGTGCGCACCGATCTGGAGGACTACCGCAAGATCCGCCACCGCTTCGACTGCTCGACCAACGACGCGATCCTCGCCGTGGTCACCGGGGCGCTGCGCAGCTGGCTGCTGTCCCGCGGCGAGGCGCTGATCGAGTCGACCACGCTGCGCGCGGTGGTGCCGATGTCGGTGTACATCGAAGGCCCGGACCGGGATCGGCTCGAACCCGCCAGCGAGGTGTCCTCGTTTCTGCTGGATCTGCCGGTCGGCGAGCCCAATCCGGTGATGCGGCTCTCGCACATCGCGCACGCCACCGAGGCCAACAGCAAGGCCAGGCGCGGGGTGCGGGCGCGCACGCTGGTGCACATGGCCGGGTTCGCTCCGGCCAGCCTGCATGCGATGAGCGTGCGGGCGGCGAGTACGTTCGCAGAGCACACGTTCAACTTGGTGATCACCAACGCGCCGGGTCCGCAGACGCCGATGTACATCGGCGGCGCGCGGATGCTGGAGATGTATCCGGTGTCGCCGCTGCTGCGCAATCAGGCTTCGAGCATCGGGATCACGTCCTACGACGGACGGGTCTTCTACGGACTCAACGCCGACCGCGACGCGATGGCCGACATCGAGGTGCTGGCCGCCGCGGTGCACGAGTCCATGGAGGAGATGCTCGGTGCCTGCGCCTGATCAGAAGAACATCCTGCGGGTGTACGTGCCCGCGACGGTGCCGATGCTGCGCGCGCTGGTCGAGGAGCGGGAGATCTTCCCGATCGGCGCCACGGCTTTCGCGGTCACGCCCGCGCTGCGCGAGGCCTACGCCTCCGGCGACGACGAGGAACTGGCCGAGGTCGCGATGCTCGAGGCGGCCCGCGCCTCGCTGCGCCTGCTCGCCGCCGAACGCGAGGCGATCGTCGAGGACATCGAAGACGGCGAACCCGTGGCCGCGCGGCCGTCCGGCGGTCCGGTGTACCGGCGGGCCGTGATCGCCGCGGACGTCACCGGCGCCAAGCTGCGGCCCGACCTCGACGACGCGGTGGTCAAGCTCGCGGGACCGATCGGCTACGCGCGGATCGCCTCGATCCACGTCGACCTGGCCGAGGCCGAGCCCGAGGTGGCCAAGGCGGTGGACGTCATCGACGCGGCCGATCTCGGTGACGCAGACGCCGAATTCGTGCTCGGCGACGCCGAGGACCACCAGCTCGCCTGGTACGCCGCGCAGGAACTGCCGTTCCTGCTCGAATTGCTCTGAGGCCGACTTGCGCTGAGCTCCGCTTGTGGCGAGGCGCACTTGCGCTGAGGCCGAATTGCGCCGAGGCTCGATGGTGCCGGGGTTCATTCGCGTTGGGGCCGCGGCGGGAAAGTGGGCGCGCGGTCGCCGCTGCCCGCTAACCTACGATGCCGTAACCTGGCCGAGAGCGGCCCCGACGGCGGCCGCCACCTCGACAGAAAGACGAACGGCACCGATGGTCTTCAAGAATGTCCGCGATTGGCTCGAAGCGCCTGCGGCGAGCGTCGCCGATCGGGGGGGTCGGCTCAACGTGTTGCGCGGGGCCGTCGCCCGGGTGACCACGCCGCTGCTGCCGGACGATTACCTGCACCTGGCCAACCCGCTGTGGTCGGCGCGCGAACTGCGCGGGCGGATCGTCGACGTGCGCAAGGAGACCGCGGATTCGGCGACCCTGGTGATCAAGCCGGGCTGGGGCTTCGACTTCAAGTTCCAGCCGGGCCAGTACATCGGCATCGGCCTGCTGGTGGACGGCCGCTGGCACTGGCGTTCGTACTCACTGACCTGCCCTCCGGATTGGAGCGCCCCCGAGCACGGCGGCAAGCGCGTCATCTCGATCGCCGTGAAGGCGATGCCCGAGGGATTCCTGTCCAGCCACATCGTCGGCGGCGTCAAGCCGGGCACGGTCGTCCGGTTGCAGGCGCCGCAGGGCGGTTTCGTGCTCCCCTACCCGCCGCCTGCCAAGGTGCTGTTCCTCACCGCCGGCAGCGGCATCACCCCGGTGATGTCGATGCTGCGGGCGATGGACCGGCGCGGCCTGGTGTCCGACGTGGTGCACCTGCATTCGGCGCGCACCGCCGAGGACGTGATGTTCGGCGAGGAACTGCGCGCGCTGCACGACCGGCACCCGAGCTTCGAGTCGCATCTGCACCTGACCGGGGAGCAGGGCAAGTTCGCGCTCACCGATCTGGACGTGAAGTTCCCGGACTGGCGCGAACGCGACACCTGGGCCTGCGGGCCCGCCGCCATGCTCGACGAGATCGAACAGCACTGGCGCGGGGCGGGCATCGCCGACCGGCTGCACGTGGAGCGGTTCGAGATCGAGCGCTCGGCGATCGGCGAAGGCGGCATTGTCAACTTCGGCAAGTCCGGCCGCAGCGTCGAGGTCGACGGCGCGACCAGCCTGCTGGAGGCGGGTGAGTCGGCCGGGGTTCAGATGCCGTTCGGCTGCCGGATGGGCATCTGCCAGACCTGTGTGGTGACATTGAGTTCCGGACACGCCCGGGATCTGCGCAACGGCGAGGAGCGCCGCGAGGGCGACAAGGTGCAGACCTGTATCTCGGCCGCCGCGGGCGATTGCACGCTCGACGTCTGAGGCGGTCAGGCCCGGAGGAGGCAGCGCAGCGTGACCACGCGGGGCCCCGCCTCGGACACCTCCGACACCACTGAGGCGATCAGGCCCGTTGCAGACAGAATCCATACCTCCTGAGACGCAGGTACCCTCGACCGCATAAGTCGAGCAGAGAAGGGACTCCGGTGGCCATCACCGATATCCAGACGTTCTCCCACCTCACGGCCGCCGATATCGAGACCCTGGGGCAGGAACTCGACAGCATTCGCCGGTCCGTGGAACTCTCCCGTGGCGAACGCGACGCGAAATACATCCGCCGCACCATCGCGGCCCAGCGCGGCCTCGAGGTCGCCGGGCGCGCGGTGCTGTTCGGCAGCCGCAACCGCTGGGCCTGGCTCGCGGGCACCGCGTTGCTCTCGGTCGCCAAGATCATCGAGAACATGGAGCTCGGGCACAACGTCAGCCACGGGCAGTGGGACTGGATGAACGATCCGGAAATCCACTCGGGCACCTGGGAGTGGGACCAGGTCGGGCCGTCGTCGCAGTGGCGGCGGGCGCACAACTACTCCCACCACACCTACACCAATGTCCTCGGCAAGGACGAGGACCTCGGCTTCGGCATCCTGCGGATGACCCGCGACGAAGAGTGGCGCCCGATCCACTTGGTGCAGCCGCTGGCCAACCTGCTGCTGGCCGCCACCTTCGAGTGGGGCATCGCGCTGCACGACTGGAGCATCGAGAAGCAGCTGTCCGGCGTCCCGCGCCAGGAACTGCTGTCGGCGCCGAATCGGGAGTTCGCCCGCAAGATCGCGCGCCAGGCGGCCAAGGATTTCGTGCTGTACCCCGCCTTGACCGGGCCCGCGTGGAAGTCGACGCTGAAGGCCAACGCCACCGCCAACCTGGTGCGCAACCTGTGGGCCTACGCGGTGATCTTCTGCGGCCACTTCCCCGACGGCGCGGAGAAGTTCACCATCGAGCAGCTCGAGGACGAGACCGGCGCCGAGTGGTACCTGCGCCAGATGCTGGGCAGCGCCAACTTCAAGGCCGGGCCCGCGATGGCCTTCATGAGCGGCAACCTCTGCTACCAGATCGAGCACCACCTGTTCCCGGACCTGCCGAGCAACCGGTACCCGGAGATCGCCGCACGGGTGCGCGAGCTCTGCGACAAGTACGACCTGCCCTACACCACGGGCTCGCTGGCCAAGCAGTACCTGCTCGCCTTCCGCACCATTCACAAGCTGGCGCTGCCGGACCGGTTCCTCAAGCGCACCGCCGATGACGCCCCCGAGACCTCCTCGGAACGCAAGTTCGCGGGCATCACGCTGCCGAGCACCGAGCGCTGGGCCGACAACAACTGGCTGCTGACCGATCCCGAGACCGGGCAGCGGCGCGGGCTGCGCTCGGCGCTGCACGAGGCGAAGGTGGTGCTCGAGGAGAAGGCGCGGCACGAGAAAGAAGTGTTGCGCGAGGCCAAGCGGGCGCTGAAGGAGAAGGCCGAGCACGAGAAGGAGCTGCTGCGCGAGGCCAAAATCGCCCTGCAGGAGAAGGCGCGCACCGAGCGGTCGGCGCTGCGGAGGAAGGCCGTGCGAGAGAAGCGCTTCCGCGCGCGCTGGCGACGCGCCTGATATAACATTCGGCGGTCACGAACGCAATGCGGGATTTGCCACAGTTCCAGAAACTTACGGTGTCGTAACTTACGGTACTGTAACCGCCATGGCGATCTCGGATGTCAAGGAGTACGCGCACCTCACCGCCGCGGATGTGGAGGCGCTGGGCGCGGAATTCGACGCGATCCGGCGGGAAATCGAATCCTCGCGCGGTGAATCGGATGCGCGGTACATCCGCAATGTCATCAGGCTGCAGCGCGCGCTGGAGATCAGCGGACGCGCAGTGCTCTACGCCGGTTTCCTACCGCCCGCCTGGCTCGCGGGCGTCGCCCTGCTCAGCACCGCCAAGATCATCGAGAACATGGAGATCGGGCACAACGTCATGCACGGGCAGTGGGACTGGATGAACGATCCAGAGGTCCACTCCAGCTCATGGGAGTGGGACAACACCGGCCCGTCCAAGCACTGGAAGCACACCCACAACTACCTGCACCACAAGTACACCAACGTCCTCGGCATGGACGACGACATCGGCTACGGCCTGCTGCGGGTCACCCGCGACCAGCGCTGGAAGCCGTTCAATCTGGGCAACCCGGTCTACAACCTGCTCCTGCAGCTGTTCTTCGAGTACGGCGTCGCGATCCAGCACCTCGAGCTCGGCAAGCTGGCCGCGGGCCGGTACAAGGAGGGCACCCCCGAGCGCGCGGAGTTCGAGCGCAAGCGGGGCGAGGTGCTGACCAAGGTCGGCAAGCAGGTGCTCAAGGACTACGTGATCTTCCCGGCGCTCACCGGTCCGCTGTTCTTCTCCACGCTCACCGCGAACCTGGCCGCCAACATGATCCGCAACGTGTGGACGAACGCCGTGATCTTCTGCGGCCACTTCCCCGACGGTGCGGAGAAGTTCACCAAGGCCGACATCGACAGCGAGACCCACTCCGAGTGGTACTTGCGCCAGATGCTGGGCAGCGCCAACATTTCCGGCGGTCCGATCATGCACTTCATGACCGGCAACCTGAGCCACCAGATCGAACACCACCTGTTCCCAGATCTGCCGAGCAACCGCTACGCCGACATCGCGGGGCGGGTGCGCGCGCTGTGCGACAAGTACGACCTGCCCTACACCACGGGCTCGCTGCCGGTGCAGTACTTCAAGTCGTGGCGCACGATTCTCAAACTCGCGCTGCCGAACAAGTACCTGCGCCACACGGCCGACGACGCCCCGGAGACCTCCTCCGAGCGCAGGTTCGGCGGCAACACCCTCGCCACCATCGACCCGGCCACCGGCAAGCGGCGCGGCCTGCGCACCGCACTGGCCGAGGGCAAGCGGCGCATCACGCGCCGCGCCGCACGGCGGGAGCCCGCGCTCCCGCTGGCGCAGTGAGTGCACGAACCGGCAACGCGGTGAGCGCGCGAACGATCGACGCGGCGAATCAGCGAACCTTCGACAAAGCGGACCGGCGGGTGTGGACCCGCCGGTCCGCTTTGGTTGACTGGCCCGGTGAGTGCTGATCGCCTGAGCGTCTACGAGGCCATCCGGTTACGCCGCGACGTGCGCGCCGAATTCACCGGGGCGCCCGTCGACGAGGCCACGCTGTGGCGGATTCTCGATGCCGCGCACCGGGCGCCCAGCGTGGGCAATTCGCAGCCATGGGATTTCGTCGTGGTGCGCGATCCGGCGACGCTGCGCCGCTTCGCCGAACACGTGGCGGACAAGCGCGTCGAGTTCCGCGACGCGCTGCCGCCCGAGCGGGCCGCGACCTTCGAGCCGATCAAGATCGAGGGCATCGTCGAGAGCGGCACCGGCGTCGTCGTCAGCTACGACCACGACCGCGGCGGGCCGCAGGTGCTCGGCCGCGCCACCGTCCCCGAAACCGGTATCTACTCGGCGGTTCTCGCAATCCAGAACCTGTGGCTCGCCGCCACCGCCGAGAGCATCGGCGTGGGCTGGGTGTCCTTCTACGATGCGGCGTTCCTCGCCGAACTGGTCGGCCTGCCGCCGAACATCCGTCCCGTCGCGTGGCTTTGCGTCGGCCCGGTGCGCGAATTCCAAACGGTCCCAGACCTGGAACGCTTCGGCTGGCGCACCGGACGCCCGTTGTCGGAAGCCGTGCACCGAGAGACCTTCGGCGGGCGCCTCTCCGCCGAACCCCCGGCAGCGGGCCCGGCGATGGATTCCGCCACAACCTGACGAACCCCCACGCGACACGATGTGCGCGGGCACCCCAGCCACTTCCAGGGCAACCGCGCCAATCTCAGACCCGTTCGAGCACCGCCGACGCGCCGATGCCGCCCGCCGCGCAGATGCCGAGCAGGGCGGCGTTCTTTCCGGTGCGGGCGAGTTCGTTGGCCATGGTGGTGACCATGCGGGCGCCGGTCGCGCCGAAGGGGTGGCCGAGGGAGACCGACCCGCCGTGCACGTTGAGTTGGTCGATGTCGACCTCGCCGACCGCGGTGTCCCTGTCCAGTTTCTTCTTGGCCCATTCGTCGCTGGCGAGTGCGCTGAGCACCGAGAGGGTCTGGGCGGCGAAGGCCTCGTGGATGTCGACGAAGTCGATGTCCGACAGCGCCATTCCGGCCTTGTCGAGCGCGCGCGGCATCGAGATCGCGGGGCCGATGAGCACCTGGTCGGTGGGATCGACGCTGACGTAGCTCCAGGAGCGGAACGCGGCGAGCGGCCGGTAGCCGAGCTCGCGCGCCTTCTGCTCGCTCATCAGCAGGACCGCGGCGGCGCCGTCGGTGAGCGGGCTGGCGTTGCCCGCGGTGACGGTGCCGTCCTCGGCGAACACCGGCTTCAGCTTGGCCAGTTTCGCCACGCTGGTGTCGGCGCGGACCAGCCCGTCGCGCTCGATGTCGGCGCCGTCGGGCGTGCGCACCCGCAGCACCTCGTCGTCGAAGCGCCGGGACGCGATGGCCGCCGCGGCGCGCTGGTGCGAGCGGGCCGCGAACTCGTCCTGCTCGGCCCGGCCGATGCCGTGGATGCGGGCCATCTTCTCCGCCGACTCGCCCATCACCTCGCCGGTGGTGCGCTCGGCGATCTTCGGCCTGCTGGGCAGGATGTCGGTGAACGGCGCCAATTGCGCTGCCGCCGAAAGGTAGTCCTTCAGCTTCGGCTTGCCGAGCGCGAGCGGGGCGCCGGCGTGCACCAGTTTCTGCGGCAGCTTCACCTCGGCGTTGCTGGTGGAATCGCTGCCGCCCGCGATCATGATGTCGTATTCGCCGCGCTCGATCGCGGCCGCGGCGGCGGTCACCGCCTGCAGACCCGACGCGCACGCCCTGGTGACGGTGTAGCCCTCACAGCCCGGGTCGAGGCGCAGGTCGAGGGCGATCTCCCTGGCGATGTTGGGCGCGGCGCTCGGCAGGATCACCCCGCCCCAGACGATGGCCTGCACCTGCGCGCCGGGCAGCCCGGTGCGCTCGAGCAGACCGTGGACGGCGGCGTCGGCCAGCGCGATGGAGTCCATTCGGGTGAAGTCGGTGAACGCCCGCACGAACGGGGTGCGCGCACCGGACACGACTACGGCACGGCGAGCGGCGTCGGAAGCCATGCGAATTCCTTTCCAGAGACGTACACCACAAACTTACTCTGAAGTAAGTTCTCGGTCCACGTCACGGACGGGAAAACGCCTCCCCGCACCCCTCCGGGCGGGCAGGCTTTCCGCCCCCCTCGACCCCGATTCGGTCCCGCACCACGGCGGGCGAAGCCCCAGGCGGCTCAGCGATCCCCTCCAGATGCCGCTGAGCCGGCCTGCGGCGCGCCGTTGCGCCGCAGGCTGGGGCGCCGTCCCGTCGAACGCCCCTGCTCGTCCCGGAACCGCGTCGGTGCCGGCACCGCGCATCCGGCGCAGAAAGAACAGTAGCGTTCTTTCCACTGATTTTTCAAATCTTTTCTATGAAGTTGTCATCCGGTACTAGTTCGGCATACTATGGCGCCCACTATGAGAAGCCCTTCGGAGCTGTCGCGGCAGAAGCGCTTCGGCCGAATCATCAAGGAACGCCGAGACGAGCTCGGCCTCACGCAGCTGCAGATCGGCGATCTGGGTGGGCCCTCCGCGCCGACGATCCGAAAGATCGAGGACGGCGACGCGGCGATCAGCACCCACACGCTGAACAAGCTGGACGCGCCGCTGCGCTGGCTGCCCGGCAGTGCGGCGCGCGCCTACGCGGGCGGCGCGCCCGCGCCGAAGGAAGTAGGGGGCGAGCGCTCCGGCGACGAGTCGATCGTCGCGGGCCCGACCTCGATCCGGTTCGACATCTCCGACCTCACCGGCCTGCTCGCCGCCACCGGCCGCCTCACCGACGCCGTGGAACGCGGCCAGACCACCGAACCCGCCGTGGTGGAGGCGATCTCGGACCTGAACCGCGTGGTGTCCCGGCTCTCGGCCCGGTACGCCACCGTCATGCTGGAGCGCAACGGCGGACCAGGCCGCCAGCTGCACCCGCTGGTGGAGATGGCGTTCGCGCACCTGCTCGAGGTCCCCGCCGACGCCGACGACGCGACCGAACTCGAAGAACGCCGCTATCGACGCTGGCTGGCAGGCCGCAGCGAAAATGTGAGCGCCGGTACCGAAGCTCAGTTCCGGGCCAGATGGCTGGCGGCCAACAGCACAACCGCGCCGAATCGCAACGGCAAGCACTGAGGTGATCGAGATGACCGAGGCCACGCGGCTACCGCTGAGCCACAAGATCAACAGACTCTTCGCGGTGATGCACCCGCGCTCCGCGCCGGAACGCAGCACCGAATCCGTCGCCGAACAGGTCAGCGGCCAGCTGCAGCGAGCGGTGGCCGCCGGTTATCTCGAACAGCTGCGCGACGGCCGCTTCGACGACGAACACGACGGCGCGGCAGTCGAATTCGAGATCCTCGCGGCGATCGCCTCCTGCTTCGGCGTCGCGCCCCGGTATCTGACCACCACGGGGCAGGCCGCCGCGAGCATCGACAGGGAACTCGAACTGCTGGCCACCATGCGCGACGCCAATGTCGCCAGCATCGCGCTGCGCGGCTCCGATGTGGACCGGGCCATGCTCGCCCGGCTGATCCGCGACACCGAGGACGCCGCCGAATCGAGCGATCTGCCGCGCTGACCCGTCATCGGAAGGCAGGCGCCTACCGCGGGGTCGCCCACGGCGCACCATCCTGGGTACCATCTTCAGCTACACGGGGCGGGACCGCGGAACTGCTGTAGGAGATCGCATCGCATGGCCGGTATGGACACCCGGTTCCGGGAGCTTTCCCGCAACGTACCGATACCGCATCCATGGAATTTGAATACCTATCTCGATGCCGTCGCCGAGTTCCGTGACCGCCCGATCACGTTGCAGCCGGTGGACACCGCGGTGCTCGCGGGCGCGGGCTGCGGCACGGGCAGCGGATTGTGGATCGCCAAGCGGGACAGCGATGTCATCGTGTACGGCGCCGACACCACCGAGTGGCACGCCGAGCACATCATCGCTCACGAACTCGGGCACATGCTGCTCGGGCACGGCCCGGAATCGGAGCCGCCGCCGAGCGACCGGACCGCGCACACCCTCGCTGCCGTGGCCGAACTGCTGCCATCGATCTCGCCGGAATCCATTGCGCACGTGCTCGGTCGCACCGACTACGGCACCAGCAGGGAACGCGACGCCGAGACCTTCGCCGACATGGTGATGCTGCAGGCGATGCGCCCGCCGCGCCGCGATTCCCTGTTGCACCGCACGTTCTTCCGCGACCGACGCAGGTGAACTCGCCCATTCCCGGCGTCATCGCGGCTCCGCTGATCGGGTTCGTCGCCGTGGTGGCGCTCGGCCGATGGGCGCTGCTGCACCAGACCGTCACCGATCGGCTGCTCAACCGGGCGCTGGCGTGGGCGGGCGCCGGGATGCTGCTGCTGGAGCGCGGGATCGCGCCGCGGTTCGGCAGCTTGATGCACCAACTCTCCATGGGCTGCATGCTCTTCGCGGTCATGAGCGCCTACGGCGCGGCGACGCTGTGGGCAGGCGCCGACCCCAACGGCGCGTGGCGGCGCCAGCGCCGCTACAACCTGTTCGCCGCCGCCTGCGCCGCCGTCATCCTGATCGTCGGCACGCCGGCCAGGGAGCAGGGCACGCTGCTCGGCGGGACGCCTGACATGTGGTCGGCGGCCTCCGCGCTGGCGTTCTGCCTGCCCGCGATCGCGTGCGGCCGCCGGATGGGCCAGGTTCTGTACCGCGAACTGGTCAGAGCGGACACCACCCGCCGGGAGCGGCTCGTCTTCGGCGCGCTGCTCACGGCGTTGGCCGTCGGCGCGTGCGGACTGCCGTTCGCGGCGCTGTTGTTCGGCGACTGGGTGCCGATCGAGGATCCGGATCTGATCCGCTGGGCGTGGCCGAACAGCACCGTCATCGTGCTCACCGCCGCGTTGCTCGCCGTGCCGCTGTTCGATGTGCTGGCAACACGCGCGGGCTGGGATCGGGCCCGGCGCTGTTGCCGTCGGCTCGGCCCGCTCTGGACGGACGTGACCGGCGCGGTGCCGGAGATCGTGCTCGATCCCGCGTCCACCGGACACGACGAGCCCGAGGTCCGGCTGATCCGGATGACCGTCGAGATCCGTGACGCGCTGCTGCACCTGAACAGGTATGCGCCACACGACCTTCCGATACCCGCGGCGGCCGGACCGGTGCACCGCTACGCGGTGCGGATCGCGTACGCGATCCAAGCCAAGGCCGAGGGCCGTGGTCCCGTGCACGCCGCGCCCCGTACCGGCGTGCCCGAGTCCCGCGACCTCGATTCCGAGCTGCGACAGCTGCTGGAGCTGGCCCGCGCGTGGCCTGCCGCGCGCGCCGCGGTCGACGCGGAGACGAAACGGCCGACGCCCTCCTGGGCGTCGGCCGGACGGTTTCGGCGCTTGGCTATGCGAGCCTGATCAGGCCGTAGTCGAAAGCGTGACGACGATAGACGACCGACGGTCGATCGGTCTCTTTGTCTTGGAACAGGAAGAAGTCGTGACCGACGAGCTCCATCTGGTACAGGGCGTCGTCGACGGTCATCGGAGTCGCGGTATGCACTTTGGTCCGCACGATGTGGCCTGGACCGGCCTCGTACTCGGGTTCCTGTTCGGCGCGCTCACCGGGGTGCTCGTGCACCGCGGAAACGCTGTTCGCCAACGTGAACAGCGAATCGTCGACCAAGTCGGCGGTGGCCTCGGCGACCGAGACAGGGGTCTTCTCCCCGTAGTGGACCCGGCGCCGATCCTTGGTGCGACGCAGTCGGCTCTCCAGCTTGGCGGTCACCGACTCGAAGGCGGCGTAGAAGCTGTCCGCGCAGGCCTCCGCCCGGACGACCGGGCCCTTGCCGCGTGCGGTGATCTCGACGCGCTGGCAGGCCTTGCGCTGACGACGGTTGCGTTCGTGGAACAGCTCGACGTCGAAGAGGAAGATCGACGGATCGAAGCGTTCGAGACGGGAGAGTTTGTCCGCGACATAGATTCGGTAATGATCGGGAACCTCGACGTTGCGGCCTTTCACCACGATGTCGGCGCGATTGGCCCGTGGTTGGTCCGCTGCGGGTTGCTCTGTCGCATCCAAGGCGCCGGTATCCAGCACCGAAGGATCTGCGTCTTTCACTGAAGGACGTGAAGAAGTCGTCACGCGTACCTCCCGGATCTGGCCGCACGGACCGATTTCCCGTGCGGCGGGATTGAGCCGTGCCGTGCGAAATCCGGGTTTCATAGGTGCGCGAGAGCCCGTTCGTTGTCAGACAGTCTGACGCCTTCGGGCTTGGCTCACACCGGGGAATCGCGCGACACGAAGTTGTCCGAGGCGCCACCTCCAAACTCTCGGTTCGGGTGTGTGATCGCGACGGTAGTACGCCAACGGGCGGTCCGCCAGTGTTCACGCAAATTTCCCGGAGTCAAGCCGAACACGTCACCAGGACGGCACTTGTTTCGACTCCCGCCCGCCCTAGCGCACACACCGATTCGCGGGCCGTCGCACCGGTCGTCAGCACGTCGTCGACCACGACGACCTCGGCGTTCCCGGTATCGCCGAGCCTTGCGAGTGGCCCGTGCCGCATCGATATCCGGCCTCGCAGATTGTGTTGGCGCTCACCGGGTGTCAAGCCCACCGAATCGCGCACACCCCACCACACCCGCAACATCGGCACCATCCGGCAATCGGGTAGCCATCCCGCGGCGGCGCGCGCGGTCCGCAGCACCGGGTCCCCGCCGCGCCGCCGCGCGGAGCCGCCGCGACTGGGCGCCGGAACCAGCATCAGGGGTCGATCGGGCGCCCGCAACTGGGCCAGCCCGCGCGCCATCGCCAGCCCGAGCGGCCCGGTCAGATCGCGCCTGCCGCGTTCCTTGACGGCGAGCACCGCTCGGCGCGCGGGCCCGGCGTACGGGGCGAGCGCCCAGCACGGCACACCCGGATCGGCACGCGGACGCACCCGCGTCGGACCGTTGGTCAGCGCCGCCGCGCAGTCGGGGCACCATCCGACGCCCGCCGCGCCGCAGCCCGCGCACGCGGCGGGCAGCACCAAGTCCAGCAGTGTTCGCATCGCCAGAGTGTGCCCGCGTCCACCGACAGATCCGAGCGGCCGGAACGCGACGGCCGGAACCCTACAGCGGTCTGCTAGCAGACATGACCTGTGGCACAAGGGCTTCCGCCATCGGCCACTGCGTAGCCGTCCAGCTACCGCAACGAGTGCGAATGCGAGCGCCAGCGGATTCGCGAGGGCTACCTCGTGGAGTGCGAATTCATTCGGAACCCCGACGGCGGCCGCGGGGGCTGGGTTCGCAAGGACCGATCAGCCTCATCCGGGCAGCACCGGGACCGCGCTGGCGCCCAGGCCGGGCACCTCGCGCCAGTACGGCTCCCCGCCGTCCGGATTGGCCGCGAGCTCGAGCACCGCGCGCGAGTCGGCGACATATTGCGTCTCCGGCGATGCGGTGACCATGCGCAGCGTCGGGGTCAGGTTGCGGCTGGTCTCCGGCAACAGATCCGATCCGTCGATCGACACCGTGCTGACCGGGTCGACGTTCCCCTCACGGGCGAGGATGATCTTGTCGTCGGTGAGCCAGCTCAGCGAGATCACCCGGGTGCTGAGGCCCACGGCAATCGGCAGCGGCGAGGACAGCGCGAAGCGACCGTCGGGCCGCCGCTCGATCACCGCCATGTAGACCCGGCCGTCGGCGATCAGCGCTGCCCGCGTCGCGGTGTGCGAAATCCTGATCTCGGTGATCGGCAGCCGCAGCGAAACGCCGTTCGCACCGTCCAGCAATGCGGAGGTGTCGACCTCCTGAACCGAGACGGTGCCCGTGGCGAGGTCGTTGGCCACACGGATCACCCGCTCGCCGTCGACCACCGCCCAGGCGGCGGCGCCATCGGTCGTCCACGACGGCCTGCTGATGGTCGTTCCTTCGGCCACCGGGAATTGCGTACCGCCGTAGGTGCCGACCATCAGCGTGCGCGGCAGCTGCGGCGCAGGCCGCCCGGCGTCGGCGACCGCGGCGACGAACTGGCCGTCGGGGGTGAGAGCCGCCGACTGCAGATTGTTCACCGCGCCGAAGTACCCGGGCGCCGGGGCGATTCCTCCCGCGGCCACCTCGACGAGCGCGCCCTCGCGCAGGGCGTGCAGCCCCGCCTTGTAGCGCGCCTGCGCCGACGGGGTGAACTGCTGGACGTCGGCCACCGACCAGCCGTTCGCGGCGAACCGGTCGTCCAGCGGTTTGCCATCCGCGAGCAGCACGTACGGTCCGAGGATGTCCGCGGCGGAGAGGGTGAGCACCACCTGAGCGGCGAGCAGTTCCCGATCGCGCGGGCTCAACACCGAGGCGCCGGAGAAGTCGACGCGCACACCGCCGAGACCCAAGCCGACTTCGTCAGGATCGCCGTTGGCCTTGGTGATCGGGCCGCGCAACGTCACCGGCGCCGCGAGCAGGTTGCGCACCACCGGGGCCAGCGCGGGTTGGCTCCCCTCGACGAGCAGAGTCAGCAGCCGCTGGGGAAGCTGATCCTTGGGGATCGAAACCCACCGCAGATCGGGTACCACCGACGTGCCTGCCTGGTTCACGAAGTACAGCACGTTGCGCCGATACGACTTGCCGAAGGCGGACTTGTCGATGACGAGGCCGTCGGGCAGCTCGTCGATGCGCCACTCGCCGTCGATCTTGGTCATCTCGATCTTGTTCTCGAGGCTGTCGTCCACGGCTCGATAGGCCCCGTCCGCGCTGACCTCAGCGATCTTGCGCGCCCGGATGACGTACGTGGCTTGATCGATGGATCGAGATTCCCGCAGCGTGTCCGGCTTCTCGACGATCGCGGCGGCGGCAGCGTCGTCCCACTGTGCCGAAGCAGCCGGGGTCAAGTACTGCCGCGCCGCAAGGTGGCGGTCGGTCGGATCCGCGGTGGCCTGCAGAAAATCCTGCAGCAGCAGATCCGGATCACGGCCCTGGATGGGCGGCGGCGGACCTTCGGAGGTGGGCTCCCTGTTGAGCGTGCCGAGCGCCTGCGGGGCCGACGACTCCGGCAGGCTCGCGCATCCGCTGATCGCCAGCAGTGCCGCGACCAGCGTCGCGACCACCGCGGCGAGTCGAGAGGATCTCACAGCCGGCATTCTCATGACTGTACGTCTCCGCGTTCGGTGAGTACCTTGCCGGAACCGGAGCCGTCCGCATCGCCCGCGTTCGACCCCTTCTCTGCCTCGCTGACGCCGTTGCGCGCCACGGTCGACTCTCCCGTACCGTCCGTCGACCCGGCGCGTTCAGCGGGGCCGTCCGCAGCTTCCGCGCCCTCGGTCACGTTCGCCACCGGATCGTTCGCCACTGCGCCGCTGGCCGTCGTGCTCGACGACACCGTTCCGCTCGCCGCCGCGCCGATCGGCTCGCCGAACGCGCTCGGATCGGCGTGCGAGAAGGGAATCGTCGGCGAATCGTCGGCCTCGGGCGAACGCGGCGGTGTCCTGCGCAACGCGGGTTCCAGCGGCAGCGGGCTCGGGCCCATCTTGCGACCGCGCACCAGCGGCAGGGTCAAGCGGAAGCTGGCGCCGACGCCGACCTCGCCCCACGCGTCCAGCCTGCCCTCGTGCAGATTGGCGTCCTCGACACTGATCGACAGGCCGAGGCCGGTGCCGCCGGAACGGCGCATGCGCGACGGGTCCGACCGCCAGAAGCGATTGAAGACCAGCTTCTCCTCGCCGGGCCGCAGGCCGACGCCCTGGTCGCGCACCACGACGGCGACGGCGTTGGCCTCGGCGTCGCCGCGCATGCGGATCAGCACCGGCTTGCCCTCGCTGTGGTCGATGGCGTTCGCGAGCAGGTTGCGCAGCACCCGCTCCACGCGACGCGGATCGACCTCGGCGACCAGCGGGTCCTCCGGCAGGTCGATGACGACCTCGACGCCGGCGTCCTTGGCCAGATGGCGCACGGTCGAGATGGCGGCCCGCGCGCACATCCGCACGTCGAGGGATTCCACCTGGAGTTCGGCGACACCC
This sequence comes from Nocardia sp. bgisy134, assembly GCF_965341865.1. Taxonomy (GTDB): domain Bacteria; phylum Actinomycetota; class Actinomycetes; order Mycobacteriales; family Mycobacteriaceae; genus Nocardia. Next base: position 212,729 of record NZ_CBDQZP010000007.1, on the reverse strand, counting down.
GCGTCGTGGCGGCTGATCTCCAGCAGGTCGTTGAGCAGACCCTCGAACCGGTCCAGCTCGGTGACCAGCAGCTCGGCGCTACGCGCCAGCGCGGGATCCAGGTCCTCGCTGCTGCCGTGGATCAGGTCGGCGGCCATGCGCACGGTGGTGAGCGGCGTGCGCAGCTCGTGGCTCACATCCGAGGTGAAGCGCCGCTGCAGATTGCCGAACTCCTCGAGCTGGGTGATCTGGTTGGACAGGCTCTCGGCCATCTCGTTGAACGCCTGCGCCAGCCGCGCCATGTCGTCCTCGCCGCGCACCAGCATGCGCTCCTTGAGGCGACCGTCGGCGAAGCGGCTCGCGATCCGCGCCGCGGACCTGATCGGCAGCACCACCTGCCTGGTGACCAGCGCGGTGATCGCCGCGAGCAGGACCAGCAGCACCAGACCGCCGATCATCATGGTGCCGCGCATCAGCGCCAGGCTGCGCTCCTCGTTGGCCAACGGGAAGATCAGGTAGATCTCCAGGGTCGGCACCTCGGCGCTCGGGCTGCCGATGATCAGCGCCCGCCCCTGGTAGCCGTCCGGGTCCTCGACCGTGGCGAACTGGTAGCTGACCTGGTTGCGTTGCACGAACCGGCGCAGTTCCTCCGGCACCTCGGTGATCGGCCCGGTCGCGATCTGCCGCTGCGGTATGCCGCCGACGATGCTCAGCGCGGAGTCGAAACTGCCTGCGGCGCCGGTGGATTGGCCGGTGCCGCCGCGGTTGGAGAGGGCGTTGCGCGCGTCGGTGAGACGCTGCTCCTGGGTGCCCACGTCCTGCACGCCCACCAACTGGCTCTCCACCGTGTTGCGGGCGCGATCCATCTCCTCGACCGCGGCGTTGATCTTCGCGTCCAGCAGCCGGTCGGTGATCTGACTGGTCAGCACCACACCGAGGATCGTGATCACGATGAGCGAGAGCGTCAGCGTGGAGACGATGACGCGCAGCTGCAGCGACCGCCGCCAGACATGACCGAGCGCGGTGCCCGCCTCCTTGAACCAGGCGACCACCGGGGCGAGCGTGTGTTCCAGACGTGGCAACACTCCGCCCGGCGCGCCCGCGCGGTCACCCGCGGCAGGCGCATCGTCGCGCGGGCGCTGGGCACCCGCGGACTGGGCATCGCCTTCGGTCACGGCGGTCCGGCCTTGTAGCCCACGCCTCGGACGGTGAGCACGATCTCGGGATTCTCCGGATCCTTCTCGACCTTGGCGCGCAGCCGCTGCACGTGCACGTTCACCAGGCGGGTGTCGGCCGCGTGGCGGTAGCCCCATACCTGCTCGAGCAGCACCTCTCGGGTGAACACCTGGCGCGGCTTGCGGGCCAGCGCCACCAGCAGGTCGAACTCGAGCGGGGTCAGCGAGATCTGCTGACCGCCCCTGCTCACCTTGTGCGCGGGCACGTCGATGACGATGTCCGCGATCGACAGCAGCTCCGCGGGTTCTTCTTCGGTGCGACGCAGGCGGGCGCGCACCCGAGCGACCAACTCCTTCGGCTTGAACGGCTTGACGATGTAATCGTCGGCACCGGACTCCAGACCGAGCACGACGTCGACCGTGTCGGTCTTCGCCGTGAGCATGACGATCGGGACTCCGGAATCGGCCCGCAGCACACGGCACACATCGATGCCGTTCATGCCGGGCAGCATCAGGTCCAGCAACACCAAATCGGGACGGATCTCGCGAACCGCCGCCAGTGCCTGCGTACCGTCGCCGACCACATGCGGGTCGAACCCTTCCCCGCGCAGGACGATCGTGAGCATCTCAGCGAGTGCCATATCGTCGTCGACGACCAGAATCTTCGGCTTCATAATTACTATGTTGTCATCTCCCAGGCCAGGATCGGGCCGCCACGCCAACACTGGTGCGAACCCGCCGCACATCCAACCCTATCCGGCAACAATTTCTGCGATGCGCGCGGCCAGCGATGCCGGATCGTCACCGGATCGGTACGTCCACCACCGGCCGTGCCAGTTCCGTTCGGCCAGCTCACGGTACACCTCGAGGGTGCGGCGCTGGAGCTCGCCGTCGCGTTCGTATGCGTCGAGCGCGCGGGACTCGTCGAGTTCGCCGCGCAGGCGCGCACGTTCGGCGGCGACCTCCGTGGAGACGTCCAGCAACACCTGCACGTCCGGCTTCGGCAGACCGAACCGGCCGAACTCCAAATCGGCTGTCCAACGCGCGATCTCGCCCTCCGCCGACTGGTGCAGGCGGGCGGCGTTGTAGGCGGCGTTGGAGGCAACGTAGCGGTCGAGAATGAGGATGTCGTTGTCCGCCAAGAGCTTCGCCAGCTCCGCGCGCGCGTCGGCGCGATCCAGCGCGAACAGCAAGGCCATCGCGTACACGGAGTCGGCGAGGTCCCCGTGCGCGCCGCGCAGCGCCTCGGCGGCGAGATCGGCGTGCACCGATCGCCCGTAGCGCGGGAACGCCAGTGTGACCGCGCGCAGCCCGCGCTCGGCGAGCGCGGCGATCACGGCGTCGGTCAGCGTGCGCTTCCCGGCGCCGTCCAGACCTTCCACCGCGATCAGGGCACCCATGGCAGGTCACAGTACCGATCGCGGGCTGGGCCCCACCCACCGACACCGGTAGCGCGCACGCGCGGCTCACGCGCGCCGAGGACGACGGACTCGATCGCCGGTTCCGCCGCCGATCGCCCGAGCCCGAGGTGCGCGTCGGCGTAGTTGCGCGGCAAGGGCTTACACGGCGAGCGGCCCGGCAACCGCACGGGTTGCCGGGCCGCTCGGGACGAGCGAAGACTCAGTACCGGTAGTGGTCCGGTTTGTAGGGGCCTTCGACGTCGACGCCGATGTACTCGGCCTGGTCCTTGGTGAGCTTGGTCAGCGTGCCGCCGAGCGCCTCGACGTGGATGCGGGCGACCTTCTCGTCCAGGTGCTTGGGCAGGCGGTAGACCTCGTTGTCGTACTCGTCCGGCTTGGTCCACAGCTCGATCTGCGCGATCACCTGGTTGGAGAAGCTGTTCGACATCACGAACGACGGATGTCCGGTCGCGTTACCCAGATTCAGCAGACGACCCTCCGAGAGCACCAGGATCGACTTGCCGGTCGCACCGAAGGTCCACTGATCGACCTGCGGCTTGATGTTCAACTTCGTTGCGCCGGAACGCTCCAGCGCCGCCATGTCGATCTCGTTGTCGAAGTGGCCGATGTTGCCGAGGATGGCCTGGTCCTTCATCGCCTTCATGTGCTCGAGGGTGATGATGTCCTTGTTGCCGGTCGAGGTGATCACGATGTCCGCGTTGCCGATCGCCTGCTCGACGGTCACCACGTCGTAGCCGTCCATCAGCGCCTGCAGCGCGTTGATCGGGTCGATCTCGGTGACCTGCACCCGAGCGCCCTGTCCGGCAAGCGATTCCGCGCAGCCCTTGCCGACATCGCCGTAGCCGCAGATCAACACCTTCTTGCCGCCGATGAGCACATCGGTGCCGCGGTTGATGCCGTCGATGAGCGAGTGCCTGGTGCCGTACTTGTTGTCGAACTTCGACTTGGTCACCGAGTCGTTGACGTTGATCGCCGGGAAGACCAGCTCACCGGCGGCGGCGAACTGGTACAGGCGCAGCACGCCGGTGGTGGTCTCCTCGGTGACACCCTGCACGCTCTCGGCGATCGCGCTCCACTTGCCCTTGTCGGTCTCGAAGCGCTCGCGCAGCAGGTTCAGGAAGACCGTGTACTCCGCGGAGTGGTCCTCGTCGGCGGGCGGCACCACGCCTGCCTTCTCGAACTGCGCGCCGCGCAGCACCAGCATGGTGGCGTCGCCGCCGTCGTCGAGGATCATGTTGGCGGGCTCGCCCGGCCAGGTCAGCATCTGCTCGGCCGCCCACCAGTACTCCTCCAGGGTCTCGCCCTTCCAGGCGAAGACCGGGGTGCCCTTGGGCTCGTCGATCGTGCCGTGCGGGCCGACGACGACCGCGGCCGCGGCGTGGTCCTGGGTGGAGAAGATGTTGCAGGAGGCCCAGCGCACCTGCGCGCCGAGCGCGACCAGGGTCTCGATCAGCACCGCGGTCTGCACCGTCATGTGCAGCGAGCCGGAGATGCGCGCGCCCTTCAGCGGCAGCACGTCGGCGTACTCGCGGCGCAGCGCCATCAGACCCGGCATCTCGTGCTCGGCCAGACGGATCTCCTTGCGGCCGAACTCGGCCAGCGACAGGTCCGCCACCTTGTAGTCGATGCCGTTGCGGACATCGGGAGTCAGGGACGTGCGTGCGGGAAGTTCTGAGGTCGTCATGTGCCTCTCCATGGTCGGCTGTACCGATGCAAGGCTAGTCGCTGAGCGCATGGGAACACACCACGCGCCTGTCCCGGCCTCGCCCCGCCCGTGATCCCGCCCGTCTCAGGCGGTCGCCCGGTAGATCGCGAGGATCCGCGTGCGCTTGCGCGGCTGGATGTTCGCGCGGGTGATGTCGCCGTCGTAGTGGGCGAGCACCCGGTGGTCCATGATCGAGCGCCACAGCGGCGGGATGGCCGCGAAGACGATCATGCTGGCGTAGCCGGCGGGCAGCTGCGGGGCGTCCTCCGAGCTGCGCAGGGTCTGGTACCGGCGTCCCGGATTCGCGTGGTGATCGCTGTGCCGCTGCAGGTGGAAAAGGAAGATGTTGGTGACGAGCCGGTCGCTGTTCCAGCTGTCGCGCGGCGAGCAGCGGGCCCAGCTGCCGTTCGGCCTGCGCTCGCGCAGCAGGCCGTAGTGCTCGACATAGTTGACCGTCTCCAGCAGGCCCGCGCCGATCGCGGCCTGCAACAGCAGCCAGGGCAGCACCGCGAAGCCGAAGGCGGCGATCAGCGCGCCGAACAGCACCAGCGTCATCGCCCATGCCTGCAGCACGTTGTTGCGCACGGTCCACCAGGGCAGGCCCTTGCGCGCCAGCCGTTCCTTCTCCAGCACCAGGGCGGAACGGAAGCCGCCCGCGACGCTGCGCGGCAGGAACTCCCACAGCGACTCACCGAGCCGCGCGCTCGCCGGGTCGTCCGGTGTCGCGACGCGCACGTGGTGGCCGCGGTTGTGTTCGACGAAGAAGTGCCCGTACCCGGACTGTGCGAGCGCGATCTTGGCCAGCCAGCGCTCCATGTGCTCGACGCGGTGGCCGAGTTCGTGCGCGGCGTTGATGCCGATGCCGCTGACCAAGCCGAGAGTGGCGGCCAGGCCGAGCTTGTCGAGCACGCTGAGTTCGTCGCCCGCCCACATGTAGGCGGCGATGATCAAGCCGATCAGCTGGATCGGCAGGAACAGATAGGTGCACCACCGGTAGTAGCGATCGTTGGACAGCCGCTCGTAGTCCTCGTCGCGCGGATTGCTGCCGTCCTCGCCGACCACCCAGTCGAGGACCGGGATGATCACCAGCACGATGATCGGTCCGATCCACCAGAACACCGCGGCGCCCGTGTGCAACACGAGTTGTGAGGGCAGCAACGCGGAGGCCGGCGCGATCAGGCCCAGAACCCACAGATGGCGTTTGGGATCGGTCGATCCCGACGGTTTGCCAACCGATTGCACGTTTGCCCCGCTAATCAAAATTCTCAACTCCGATGCATGAGAATACTTACAGGCATGACCTCCGTTACACCGGAGTTCTCGATCCAAACGTGTCGACCGTTACAAGCGTGGCGGTCGGTTTTTCAGCGACTTCACATGTGATAGCAGTCACCGCACACCTCCCGCAAATCGGGGATGGGCCCCTAAGGATCCCCTAACCAGGACGGCCGGAGCCCCCATTTCCCGGGGTGCGATCCCCTATCGGAGCGAATTCGAGGCAGCCGTTCAGCCCACTTCGCGGGTGGCCAGGATCGCCTCGACGTAGGGACCGAGGAGTTGGGCGAGATCGGCGGGCGCATTGCGGCCCGGCGCGGGCGGTGTCGGGATGTAGCTGAGCGCGATGCGGACCAGCGCGCCCGCCAGCACCACCGACTCCTCCTCCGTGGCGTCCACCCAGCTGTGCTGGAACACCGAGGCGAGCCGCTCGGTGGCGTGTTCGACGAGCGGCGCGGCGTCCAGGGTGATCAGGCGCAGCAGATCCAGCTTCACCTCGCCCGCGAGCAGCGACTGCACCAGCGGATCGGCGGCCGCGTCCAGGAAGAAGCCGGACAGCGCCTCCCGGAACGCGGCGCGGACGTCGCCCTCGTTGCCCGCGATGGCGCTGCGGACGTGGTCGACCAGGTCGTCGGCCAGGCGCAGCGCGTAGGCCTGCGCCAACCCCGCGCGCGATCCGAACTCGTTGTAGAGCGTCTGCCTGCTCACCCCGGCCCTGCCAGCGACGTCGCCGAGCGTGATCTTGGACCAGTCCCGCTCGGTCAGCAGTTCGCGCATGGCGTCGAGGACGGAGGTGCGCAGGAGTTCCCGCGCCGCCTCCTGATACGGAACCCTCGGTCCAGTGCGCGGCATACCCGCGAGGTTGTCACGGGCGTCCGCCGCAGTCAAAATCTCACGACCGCTCGATCTCGACCATGAAGAAGTCGGCCTTGGCCGCGCCGCAGTCCGGACAAGTCCAGTAGTCGGGGATGTCGTCCCACCGGGTGCCAGGCGCGATGCCGTCCTCCGGCCACCCTTTGGCCTCGTCGTACTCGAAGCCACACTGGATGCACTGGTACAGCTTGTATTCGGTCACTTGGTCACCTCTGCAGGTTCGAAGTCGATCTTTTCGCGCACGCCGCAGTCCGGGCAACACCAGTCGTCGGGCACATCGGTCCACGGGGTGCCAGCCGGAAAGCCTTCGTGCGGAGCGCCTTTGGCCTCATCGAAGATGTAATCACAGACCGGGCAGCGATATCTCACGACTCGACCTCCGCCCCGTACCGCGCGAGCACCCGGTCCCGCTTGCCCGGGTGGATGTTGGCGCGCGTGATGTCGCCGCCGTAGTGCGCGAGCACCCGCTTGTCCATCACCTTGCGCCACAGCGGCGGGAAGTAGGCGAGCAGGACCATGCTCGCGTAACCGCTCGGCAAGTTCGGCGCGCCGTCCCAGCTGCGCAGTGTCTGGTAGCGGCGGGTCGGATACGCGTGATGATCGCTGTGCCGCTGCAAGTGGTACAGGAAGATGTTGGTGACGATGTGGTCGCTGTTCCAGCTGTGCACCGGCGCGGGCCGTTCGTAGCGACCGGTGGCGGTGCGCTGCCTGACCAGTCCGTAGTGCTCGAGGTAGTTGACCGCCTCCAGCAGGCTGAAGCCGATCACGGCCTGCAGCGCCAGGTACGGCAGCACGCCAAGACCGAACATCGCGACCAGCGCCGCGTACAGCGCCACCGACATCAGCCAGGCCGAGAGCACCTCGTTGCGCAGCGACCACGGCTTCTTGCCGAGCCGCTCCAGCCGCACCTTCTCCAGCCGCCACGAGGACTTCAGGCTGCCCCACACGGTGCGCGGCCAGAAGCCCCAGAACGTCTCGCCCACACGGGAACTCGCCGGGTCCTCCGGGGTGGCGACGCGGACGTGATGGCCGCGGTTGTGCTCGATGTAGAAGTGACCGTAGAACGACTGGGCCAGCGCGATGCGGGAGAGCCAGCGCTCCAGATCGACCTTCTTGTGACCGAGTTCGTGCGCGGTGTTGATACCGATGCCGCCGATGATGCCGACCGTGATGGCCAAGCCGATCTCGTCGACGACGTGCAATCCGCCGTCGATGCCGAGCCAGCTCAGGTCGTCGGCGCCGATCAGGTAGCAGGCCATGATCAGCGTGGTGTACTGGAACGGCAGGTACAGGTAGGTCAGGTACCGGTAGTACCTGTCGTTCTCCAGGTACTCCATCACCTCGTCGGGCGGGTTCTCACCGTCGGGCCCGAAGAAGACGTCGGCCAGCGGGATCACCAGGTAGATCAGGATCGGGCCGAGCCAGAACGGCACCTGCGCGAGGCGATGCCAGCCGAGCTCGTTGAATGCCCAGATCAGCGGAAGCGCGATCGTGAACAAGCCGGTCGGCGCGAACAGCCCCCAGAGCCAGAGATAACGCTTGCGATCCCGCCAGGCCGGAGCCTCGACCGGACGCTGCGGCGCGTCGGCATCAGTAGACATCGATGTCTCCCATCAGCGCGGCGCACACCGAGGTGTGACGCACAATACTTCTGATGTGGACACTAGAACGACAACTGTCTTGTGTCTATACAAAATTGGCGATTTGTAAAGATGTTATGACATAACGAAAGGGCGTCCGGCCGGAGCTGAGCACCAACCGGACGCCTATCGGTCAGAAACCACTTTTCGTGCGATGCCTCAGGCGTGAAAAGGCCTCAGTACAGCAGGACCTCGGCATCCTCCGGCAGCGCGTCCACCGGCCACCACCGCAGGTCCGTCGACTCCGCGCTGCGCACCGGGACCGCGCCCGCGGGCGCGGTGATACGGAACAGCAGATCCAGATGCCGGGTCGGGACGCCGAGCGAACAGGTGATCGGATGCGCCTGCGCACCGTAGAGGCCGGGCTCGATCCGGAGCCCCGGGATGCCCGATTCCTCGGTCGCCTCGCGGAGCGCGGCATCGGCGACCGTCTCGTCGCCCTCCTCGCAGTGCCCGCCGAGCTGAATCCAGCGCCCCACCTTCGGATGCAGGGTCAGCAGCACCTCGGCCGCGTCGTGCGAGAACACCACCGCCGAGGCGGTGATGTGCCCCGCGGCGTGCTCGCGCAGACAGCCACGTGGCGCCGAACCCAGAAACGCGAGCATGGCCTCGCGCAGCGACCGATCGTGATCAGCGGCGGGAGACCAGGCCTGGAGCAGCTCGGTGGCCGACGCGTGCAGCGAATCAGCGCTCATGCCTGCGCCTCGCTGACGCTCGGCTCCGGCATGCGCGAAGCGCGCTGACACACGATTCGCTCACTCCGTTCGCTCATAGTTCGACCAGGCCCGCCCCGGGACCGGCCACTTGGCGCGGGGTCGGCTCTTCCAGCGGATGACCGATGGCGATGGCGCCCAACGGGTTCCAGTCCGCCTCCAGGCCGAGCACATCCCTGGTGATCTCCGGAGCGAAGATGGTCGAGCCGATCCAGCAGCTGCCGATCCCCTCGGTGGCCAGCGCGACGAGCAGGCCCTGTACCGCCGCACCCACCGCCACGGTGAACATGGTCCGTTCGGCGGCGCGTCGGCGCTCGTCCGGATAGTCGTGCGCGCCGTCGGGCACACAGAACGGGATGATCACCTCGGGCGCGTCGAACAGGATCCGGCCACGCGCCACCCGCCGCTCCACCCGCTCGGGGTCGAGACCGTCGGCCGTGAGGTCGGCCCGCCACTTGTCGGCCATCGCCGCGAGCAGCTGGTCCCGCAGGCCCCGCTTGCGCACCCAGACGAACCGGACCGGCCGGGTGTGGTGCGGCGCGGGCGCGGTCAGCGCGACGGCGACGGCCGCGCGGATTCGCTCCGGATCGACCGGGGTGTCGGCGAATCGGCGCACCGAACGACGCAGCGGCACGGCCTCACGCCGACCGAGCTCGATGGCTTCCGCGGTGCCGAGCCAGAACAGGTCGTCGGTGCCGCGGCGCAGCAGATCCGTTGCGCCGGAACCGTCGTCGACGACCGGCAGCCCGCGCACCACCGCGACAGGGACGCCGCCGAGCTTGCCCTTCACCAGATCCGCCGCTGCGGCCAGTTCGTCGGCGACGGCCACCTGGGTGACGTGCAGCTCGTTGCCCTGCCCGTCCACCGAACCCGCGTAGTCGTGCAGCACCCGGAGCCCCGCCGCGCCGATCGCGGCGTCGGTCTGGCCGTTGCGCCAGGCCCGGCCCATGGTGTCGGTGATGACGACGGCGACGGTCACACCGAGCCGTTCGGCCAGCGCGGACCGCAGCGCCTTGGCGCTGCCGTCGGGATCGGCGGGCAGCAGCACCAGTTCACCCTGCTCGACATTGGAGCCGTCCACGCCGGAGGCGGCCTGGACGATGCCCAGCTTGTTCTCGGTGATCAATGTGCGGCCTTTGCGGGCCAGCACCCGCACGGCCTCCTGGTCGACCAGCGCCCGGCGCGCGGTGTCGCGCTCCTCGGGATCCAGTGGCGCGGCGACGATGCGCCCCTCGGCCTTGGCGATGATCTTGCTCGTCACCACGAGAATGTCGCCGTCCGCCAGCCAGGGCGCGCGGGCGGCGATGCTCTCGGCGACGTCGTCGCCGGGACGGAATTCCGGCAGGCCGGTGATGGGCAGGATGCTCAACTCGCCCGCGGCGTGGTCGATCGAGGTCACGGCTTCACTCCCGCGAGATCCAGTGCCTCGCGCACGATTTCGGCGGTCGTCGGCGGGTCGGTCATGAGCAGCGGCACACTGCGCACCTCGACGCCGGGGACGTCGGCGGTGTCGGTGGTGTGGATCAGCCAGCCGTCGAGGATGCCGGTGGCCGAGCGCGCCCCGTAGTAGCGGCCGACCGCCTCGGCCGTGGTCTCCACGCCGATCACCGAGAGGCACTCGTCGGCCATGCCGCGCAACGGCTTTCCGTCGATGACACCGGACACGCCGATCACCTTCGCCTCGGTCGTGCGCAGCGCGCCGCGGATGCCGGGCACCGCGAGGATGGCGCCGATGCTCACCACCGGGTTGGAGGGGGCCAGCAGCACCGCGTCGGCGGACGCTATGATATCGGTCACATTTGGGGCCGGTTTGGCTTCATCCGCACCGATTGTGGCGAATCCATGGGTGTCGATGTCTGCGCGGTATCGAACCCACCACTCTTGGAAATGGATCGCGCGGCGTTCGCCAGGGTTCTCGGGGTCACTGACAACCACATGTGTTTCACACCGATCGTCGGTTGCCGGGATGAGTTTCACGCCCGGTTGCCACCTGTTGCAGAGCGCTTCGGTGACAGCGGAGAGCGGATACCCGGCACGCAACATTTCGGTTCGAATCAAGTGCGTGGCGATATCGCGATCCCCCAAGCCGAACCAGTCCGGCTGCGCGTGATATTTCGCGAGCTCTTCCTTGGCGTGCCAGGTCTCGCCGACCCGGCCCCAGCCGCGTTCGGTGTCGATCCCCCCGCCGAGGGTGTACATGCAGGTATCGAGGTCGGGGCAGATCCGGAGGCCGTGCATCCAGACGTCGTCGCCGACGTTCACGATCGCGGAAACATCGGCTTCCGGCAGCAGTTCCCGCACGCCCTGCAGGAAGCGCGCGCCGCCGACTCCGCCGACAAGGACGGCGATCTTGGGTCCCTTCGCGGGCGCGATGTCCGCTTGTTGTCCAGTCACATCCGCACAGCCTATGCGCTGCCGAAGAGAGCGGTGCCGGGGCGTTATTTGCTATTCATTTGCTATGCCGTACACCAAGATCAGCACGGAAACCCGTCGCGGATAGTAACGGAATAGCGACGACGGCTTGACCATCGACGCGTTCGGCGTGTCTAATCACAGTCGTGTCATTCCGGGTTCGCGCGAGAGTGCAAGGCGCGGACAACTTTTCGAACAGGCGTTCGAGCCGGGGTGGCGAGCTCGGGGATGTCCGCGGGACTACGTCGCGGGGTACGGCCGTCGGTGTGCGTGTTGGTCCGACGGAAAGAATCATTCTGCGCTAACACACAGTGAGGAGGCGGAGCGATGGCCAACGATATGGTCTCGCAACCCGATTCCACAGCAGGCGCAGCACGTGGCGTCTGCGCAGACATCGGCCGGAGCGAGCAAGACGGCGGTGACGCGGTGTCGACACCCCGGCTCAGCCTGGTCGTGACGGGCTTCGACGAGATGTTCGAATCCATCGAAGAGCAGTGGCAAGAGCGTGCCCTGTGCGCGCAGACCGATCCGGAGGCGTTCTTCCCCGAGAAGGGCGGCTCGACCCGCGAGGCGAAACGGATCTGCATGGGCTGCGAGGTGCGCGACGAGTGCCTGGAGTACGCACTCGCACACGATGAGCGCTTCGGCATCTGGGGCGGTCTCTCCGAGCGGGAGCGCCGGCGCCTCAAGCGCGGTATCGGCTGACATGTAGGCGGCGCACCGACCTCGATGCGCGAGGTCGGTGCGAGTTCACCTAGATTTTGAGTATGTCCCGTTCACGCCATCGACGCCCGCCCACTGCCAGGTCGGTGATCCGCCGCGGCCGCGGGGTGCGCGGGCCGATGCTGCCGCCGACGGTGCCCGCGTGGCGCACCAGAGGCCAGCAGTTCGACCGGCTCGTGCTGGAGGCGTTCGCCCCGCTCGACAGCCGCTGGCACGACCGGCTCACCAAACTCGACATCGCGGTCGACGACGTACCGAAAATCCGTCCGCTGCACCCCGATTCGGTCACCTGGCCGGACGAGGTGGTGGCCGACGGACCGGTCCCGCTCTCCCGGCTGATCCCCGCGGGCGTCGACCGGCACGGGCAGGCGACCCGCGCGCGGGTCGTCCTGTTCCGCAAACCGCTCGAACTCCGCGCGAGCGATCCGGACGATCTCGTCGATCTGCTCCGCGAGGTGCTCGTGCAGCAGATCGCCACCTACCTCGGCGTCGATCCCGACGTGATCGACCCCGAGGAGGAGGAAGAAGAGTAGGCGATCCGCCCGGCAGACGCAGCCGGGCGACGTCCGCCCGAAGTCCACGCACGGCCGGGGTACGCACAGCGGACGGGTCGGACGCAGTCCGCCCCAAGTCCACGCACGGCCGGACCGAAGGCGGAGGAGGTACGCGAAGAGCGCACGGCCGGAGCGAAGGCGAAGGTACGCACATGTGAGCCGTGACTCTTAGCGCGTGTCTATCCACATCCGGAGGCCAGGGGGGTTACTCTCATCGACGTGATCCCCATGCGTCGTTGCTGCCGACCCGGCTGCAAGAATCCGGCCGTCGCGACGCTCACGTATGTCTACTCCGACTCCACCGCGGTGGTGGGTCCGCTCGCGACGGTGGCCGAGCCCCACTCGTGGGACCTCTGTGAAACGCATGGATCCCGGATCACCGCGCCGAAGGGGTGGGAGCTGGTCCGCCACGAAGGCGGCTTCTCCACCACGCCGGACGACGACGACCTCACCGCACTGGCCGAAGCCGTCCGCGAGGCCGGTCTGCGGCGGCGTCCCCCCGAGCCCGATCAGCGCGGCTACCGCGAGTACGCGCCCGCGCCGCAGCGCACCACCCGCACCGGCAGGCGCGGGCACCTGCGCGTGCTACCCGATCCGCCGAACTGAACCGGTCGACGCGAAACACGACCCGGCGCTGCCGAGTCGATCGCAACGCCGAGCCTCACCCGACGACCGTCCGGAGACGTCGCACCCGCAGCAGGCATCGGTGACGGACGCCAGGCCACGTTTCCTTCTCCCTTCACGCTCGCCCCACCTGCTCACCGCGGGACCGGACGCTCACCCGCGACCGCGCGCACCTCGGCCGCGCCGCCGCACGCGGGCGGCGAAACCGATTGCCCACGGCGCGGATCCGACCGCGATCGTCCACCTCGCACACCGCGCCGTACCTGCCGCATGCGCGGAAATCGGGCCCGAGGGTAGGGAGCGGTCCCGCGGCCGCGCCGGGGCACACTAGGGTAGGGGCCATGACAGTCGCCCGCTCTGCCGAATTCGTGAACGCGGTGATCAAGGCCTACGACGTTCGCGGTGTGGTCGGTGAACAGATCGACGCGCAATTCGTCAGGGACGTGGGCGCTTCCTTCGCGCGGCTGATGCGCGGCGAGGGCGCGAGCCGCGTGGTCATCGGTCACGACATGCGCGAGTCCTCCCCCGAGCTCGCCGCGGCCTTCGCCGACGGCGTGCAGGCGCAGGGCCTCGACGTGACGCACATCGGCTTGGCCTCCACCGATCAGCTGTACTTCGCCTCCGGCCACCTCGGCTGTCCCGGCGCCATGTTCACCGCGAGCCACAACCCCGCCCGCTACAACGGCATCAAGCTGTGCCGCGCCAACGCGCTGCCGGTCGGCCAGGACACCGGACTCACCGCCATCAAGGACGAACTCGTCACCGGCGTGCCGGAATTCGACGGGCCGCGCGGCAGCGCCACCGAGGTGGACCTGCTCGCCGACTACGCGAAGTTCCTGCGCGGGCTGGTCGACCTGGAGAGCATCCGCCCGCTCACGATCGCCGTGGACGCGGGCAACGGCATGGGCGGCCACACGGTGCCCGAGGTGCTCGGCACGCTGTCCTCGGTGACCATCGTCCCGCTCTACTTCGAGCTGGACGGCTCGTTCCCCAACCACGAGGCCAACCCGCTGGACCCGAAGAACCTGGTCGATCTGCAGCAGCTGGTCCGCAGTTGCGGCGCCGACATCGGACTGGCCTTCGACGGCGACGCCGACCGCTGCTTCGTGGTGGACGAGAACGGCGAGCCGGTCTCCCCCTCGGCCATCACCGCACTGGTCGCCGAGCGCGAACTCGCCAAGGAGCCGGGCGCGACGATCATTCACAACCTGATCACCTCGCGGGCGGTGCCCGAGCTGGTGCACGAGCTCGGCGGCACCCCGGTGCGCACCAGGGTCGGCCACTCGTTCATCAAGCAGCAGATGGCCGCGACCGGCGCGGTGTTCGGCGGTGAGCACTCGGCGCACTACTACTTCCGCGATTTCTGGGGCGCCGACTCCGGCATGCTCGCGGCGCTGCACGTGCTGGCCGCGCTCGGCGAGAAGGACCGGCCGATCTCCGAGCTGATGTCGTCGTACGAGACGTATGCCGCCTCGGGCGAGATCAATTCGACGGTGGCCGACGCCAAGGAACGGACGCTGGCGGTGGTCGAGGCGTTCGAGGATCGCGCCAAGTCGGTGGACCGGCTCGACGGGGTGACGGTTCAGCTGGCCGACAACGCCTGGTTCAACCTGCGTGCCTCGAACACCGAGCCGTTGCTGCGGCTGAACGTCGAGGCCCGATCGCCGGAGGAAGTAGACGCACTCGTAACCGAGATTCTGAGCATCGTCCGGTCCTGACTGGGATAGTGGAGATACGACGGAATGGAATCACACGCTCAGGATTCGACCGGGGAAGCAGACGATTCTGCTCGACGCGAGATCCCGAGCATCGTCCACTCCCGACTGGAATAGTGGAAGCACAGTGGACGATCCGGACGCAGCGCGATGAGGGGAGGTGGGACGCCCGATGATCGCTGGAACACCGGTGCTCGACCTCGACGATGCCGCTTCGCTCGAGGCGGCAGATAGCGGCGGCGCCCTGCGCTCCGCCGCCTCGGGTGGCGCCCAGGTGCGCGCCACCGCGGCGGCCATCGCCGAACACGCGCTGGCCCGTCTCGCCGACCTACGCCCGCGCAGCGTGGTGCTGGTCTCCGGTTCCGGTCGCGCCGCCCGCGCCGCGGGTCTGCTCGTCGCCGCGCTCGGCGACCGCGCAGGCCTGCCCGTGGTGCTCGCGTCCGCACTGCCGCCCTGGGTCGGTCCGCTGGACGTGGTGCTCGTCGCGGGCGACGACGCCGGCGATCCTCGCCTGATCGAAGCGGTGGACCGCGCACTGCGCCGCGGCGCCGAGGTGGTCGTCGCCGCACCGCACGAGGGACCGCTGCGCGCCGCGGCCGCGGGCCGGGCCGCGCTGCTCGAGCCGCGTGTTCCGGTGCTCGACCACAACCGCCTGCTGCGCTTCCTCGCGGCCGGGATCGCCGTGCTGCGCATCGTCGACCCCACGCGCGCCGGTACGGCCGTGCCCGACCTGACCGAGCTGGCCGACGTGCTCGACGCCGAGGCGCTGCGCGACGGCCCGCACAACGAGGTCTTCCACAATCCGGCCAAGACGCTGGCCGCGCGCATGCAGCAGCGCGGCATCGTGCTGGCGGGCGACTCCCCCGCCGCGGCGGAACTCGCCGAGCACGGCGCCGAGGTGCTGCTCCAGGCCGCGGGCCGGGTGGCCACCGCGGCCGATCTCGCCGAGGCGGTGGCCGCCAATCCGCGCATGGTCGAGGCGGCGGGCGAATCCGCGCCCGGCTTCGATCCGCTCTTCCACGACGAGGAGTTCGACGGTCCCGCGCCGGTCGAGCGGATCCGGGTGTTCGTGCTGAGCGCCGATTCCGACCAAGCCGCCGCGCGGCGCCGGGTCGCGGTGTTCGGCGGCGGCGGTTCCGGTCTCGTCGACGCGGATCTGGTGAGCGCCGACGTCGACCTGCTGCAGAACAGCATGACCGATCCGGCCGCTCCGGCATCCGCGCGGACCGAGGCGTCCGGCGCGTCCGGGCGCGGCACCGAACTCGAACAGCTCGCGGTGCTCGCACTGCGCCTGGAGATGGCCGCGGCCTACCTACGGCTGATCGGCTCGCGCGGCGCGGCCGCCGAGACCCCCGGCGGCTTCGGCGGCGAACAGTACGACGGGGGACGCTACTAGTGCACGAACTCGTTGGTGCACTGCGTTCCTACGCATGGGGTTCGCGCACCGCGCTCGCTAGGCTGTGCGGCCGACCGGTCCCCTCGGCACACCCGGAGGCCGAACTCTGGTTCGGCGCGCATCCCGCCGATCCCGCGCACGTCAAGACGGCGATCGGCACGACGTCGCTGCTGGAGTTCGTCGCGGCGAATCCGCATCGCGAACTGGGCTCCGCCGCGCCGGAATTCGGCGGCAAACTGCCGTTCCTGCTGAAGATCCTGGCGGCCGAGGAGCCGCTGTCGCTACAGGCGCACCCGTCGGCGACGCAGGCGCGCGCCGGGTTCGAGCGGGAGAATCGCGCGCGGGTGCCGCTGGACTCGCCGATGCGCAACTACCGCGACGAGAACCACAAGCCGGAACTGGTGGTGGCGCTGGATCGCTTCGAGGCGCTGGCCGGGTTCCGCGAGCCGCACCGCACCGTCGAGCTGTTCCGCGCGCTCGAGGTGCCCCAACTCGTGTCCTACACGGAGATGCTTGCCTCCCAACCCGATTCGGCGGGTCTGCGCACGCTGTTCACCACCTGGATCACGCTGCCTCAGCCGGTGCTCGCCACGCTGCTGCCCGCGGTGCTGGACGGCTGCGTGCGCTATCTGTCCGGAAAGGGCAAGCGCGCCTTCACCCTCGAGGCGCGCACGGCGCTCGAACTCGCGGAGGCCTACCCCGGCGACGCGGGTGTGCTCGCCGCGCTGCTGCTGAACCGGGTGACGCTGGAGCCGGGCCAGGGACTGTTCCTCGACGCCGGGAACCTGCACGCCTACCTGCGCGGGCTCGGCGTGGAGATCATGGCCAACTCCGACAACGTGCTGCGCGGCGGGCTCACGCCCAAGCACGTCGACGTGCCGGAACTGTTGCGGGTGCTGGATTTCGAGCCGATCGACCTGCCCGTCGTGCTGCCGGAACCGGCGGGCGACGGCTCGGTGCGGTATCGCACGCCCGCGCCCGAATTCGCGCTGCGCCGCTTCGATCTCACCGAAGGCTCCGGACAGGTGCCGCTCACCTCGGCGGGGCCCGGCATCGTGCTGTGCACGGCGGGTACGGTGCGGCTGCTCCAGGACGGCACCGAGCTGCTGGTCGGGCGCGGCGCGGCGGCCTGGATCTCGGCCGCCGACAGCGATGTTCGCGCCCAAGCGGTGGACGGACCCGCCCAGGTGTTCTGTGCCTGCCTCGGCGCGGGCAACTGAGCGACGCGGCAGGCGCTCGGCCGAAGATCGGCGAACACGCTAAGTTAGCCGGGATCGGCGAAACGAGAGAGGACCTTCACGACATGTCTGCTGGCGGTGGCAAGAAGGCGATTCTGGCCGCGTTGACGGCGAACGCCGGGATCGCGGTGGCGAAGTTCGTCGGCGCGGCGATCACCGGTTCGGCCTCGATGCTGGCCGAGGCGGTGCACTCGGTGGCCGACACCTCCAACCAGGGCCTGCTGCTGTTCGGCCAGCGTCGCGCCGAACAGGAGGCCGACGAACTGCATCCGTTCGGATACGGGCGCAACCGCTATTTCTACTCGTTCATCGTGGCGCTCGTGCTCTTCACGCTCGGCTCGGTCTACGCCATCTACGAGGGCATCCACAAGATCCAGCATCCCGAGGAGCTGAGCTCGCCGATCGTCGCGATCGTCATCCTGCTGATCGCCATCGGCCTGGAGACCTTCAGCTTCGTCACCGCCATGCGCGAGTCCCGCCCGCTCAAGGGCGGCGCCAGCTGGTGGCGGTTCATCCGCAACTCGCGCAGCCCCGAACTGCCCGTGGTGCTGCTGGAGGACACCGGCGCGCTGGTCGGTCTGGTCCTCGCCTTCCTGGGCGTCGGCCTCACCATGCTCACCGACAACGCGATCTGGGACGGCATCGGCACGCTGTGCATCGGCGCGCTGCTCGGTGTCATCGCGATCATCCTGATCATCGAGATGCAGAGTCTGCTGATCGGCGAGGGCGCGACGCCCGAGGAGGACAGGGCGATTCGAGAGAGCCTGGTCGACGGCGAGCGCATCGACCGCGTCATCCACCTCAAGACCCAGTACCTCGGTCCGGAGGAGATTCTGGTGGCGGCCAAGGTGGCGATCACGCCGGGGCTGGACATCGCGACCATCGCCGCGGCCATCGACGCCGCCGAGGCGCGGGTGCGCAGGGCCGTGCCCGCCGCACGCATCATCTACGTGGAGCCCGACCTGTACCGCACACAACCGGTGTCGTAATCGTTCTTCCGTGAGCACCGTTGCCCACAGTGCGTGAGCACCATTGGGCACGGGGCGGCGGTCAGCGGTGTTGCGGCTGACGCTCGCGCAGCAGATCGAGCGGGTCGGTGCGGATGTCGAATTCGTGGCGCAGCACGTGGCGGGCGGCGTGCACGCCGTTCATACCGTGCACGCCGGGGCCGGGCGGGGTGGCCGAGGAACACAGGTAGACGCCGGGCAGCGGGGTGGCGTACGGGTTCCAGCGCGGGGCGGGGCGAAACGCGGTCTGGCGCAAGGTCATCGCGCCCGCCGAGATGTCGCCGCCCACGTAGTTGGCGTTGTGCGCGGGCATTTCCGCGGCGGTGCACACGTTCGTGGCGAGGATCAGATCGCGGAAGCCGGGCGCGAAGCGCTCCACCTGGGCGATGACCGCGTCGCTGATGTCGCGATCGGAGCCGTTCGGCACATGGGCGTAGGTGTAGAAGGTCTGCGCGTCACCGGGCGCGCGGCTGGGATCGACCACGCCCGGCTGAATGGCGAGCACATACGGACGCTCGGCGTGCCGGCCCGCGGCGACCGCGCCTTCGGCGGCCATCGCCTCGGCGCGGCTGCCGATCAGATGCAGGGTGCCCGCGCGCTCGCATCCCTCGGCCCGCCACGGCACCGGACCGGAGAGCGCGAAATCGACCTTGCACGCCGCGCCGCCGTAGCGGAATCGCCGCAGCCGCTTGGCATATCGGGTGGGCAGCCGGTCGGCGGCCAGGCGAAGCAGACCCTCCGGCGCGAGATCGAGCAGGACGGCGCGCGCACCGGCGAACTCGTCCAGCGAGTCCACCCGGTGGCCGACGTGCACCCGGCCGCCGAGCTCTTCGAGTCGGTCGACGAGCGCGTCCGGGATGGCCTGGCTGCCGCCGCGCGGAACGACCCAGCCGCCCGCATGACCGAGCGTGGCAAGCAGCAGCCCTGCGCCTGCCGCGGGCAGGGCGCGCGGCGAGGTGATCGCGTGGGTCGCCACGCCCGTCAGCAGTGCGGGCGCGATGTCCTCGTGGAACCGCGCGTTCCACAGCGGCGAGCCCTGTTCGACGAGCCGCAGACCGAAGCGCACCGCGGTGGGCAGATCGTGGGGCAGGCGACGCAGGTCGGCCATGGTCAGGTCGACCACGCTCCGCCAGTTCCCGACCAGCGGTTCGAACAGCCGCCGCCAGGCGTCGCCGTCGCGGCCCAGGTCCGCGACGGTGCGATCGAGATCCCGCCAAGCCAGACCGGCCCGGCCGCCGTCGAGCGGATGCGCGTAGGACACCTCGGGGGCGAGTAGGTCGACCCCGTGGGCGCCGAGGTCGAAGGCGCGAAAGAACGGCGAAGCCAAGGCCATCGGGTGCGCGCCGGAGCACACGTCGTGGTGGAACCCGGGAAGCGTCAGCTCCGCGGTACGCGCGCCCCCGCCCGCTGTGGTCTCGGCCTCGTACACCTCGACGGACAGTCCCGCAGAGGCGAGGACCACCGCCGCGGCCAAGCCGTTGGGTCCCGAGCCGACCACCACCACATCAGCCATGGCCCCACGCTACCTGCGCTCGACGGCCCCCACGCCGGCCAGCCATTCGTCGACCAGGATCCGCAGTCGCGCCTCCCGCAACTGCGGCAGCAGCCTGCCGCCGCGGCCGAGGGTGGCCATGCCGTGGATCGAACTCCAGGCCACTTCGGTGCGCGCCCCGAGATCGGGTTCGCCGACGAACGGGCGGAACAGGCGTTCCAGCTCGCCCCAGCCGTCGCGCAGCGCCTGTGGCGCCTCCGGTCCGAAGGCCAGGTCGGTCTTCATCAGGAACATCGCGTCGTAGAGGGCGGGATTGGCGTCCGCGAAGTCGAGGTACGCCCTGGCCACGGATTCCAGCGCCGCGGCCGGGGTCTCGGCGCCGGCGTGCGCCGCGCGCAAGGCGTCGGCGAGTTCGGCGAAGCCCTGTTCGGCGACCGCCGTGACAATCGCGGTCTTGCCCGCGAAGTGGCTGTAGAGCACGGGCTGGCTGTACTCGATGCGGTCGGCCAGCCTGCGCACCGTCACCGATTCCCAGCCTTGGGACTCGGCGAGTTCGCGTGCGGTGTCGATGATGCGCCGATGGCGTTCGGCCCGTTCGCGTTCCTTGCGAGTCTGGGTGCTCATGCCAAAATTCTAGCACCGCTAGACAATCTATCGAGGCTCGTCTACCGTTGCTCTCAGATCTAGCGACGCTAGAATTCAGAGCACCACCGAGGAGCACCCCGTGACCATCTCCCGCATCGCCACCGTCCTGTCCCTGATCGGCGCGGCGTTCATCCTCTACGTCGGCCTCAGCTACGTGATCGCGCCCGACAGCGTCGCCCCCGGCTTCGGCCTGCCCGCCTGGCCGGACGGCGAGGCCGCGGCCTTCATGAACCTCAAGGGCGTGCGCGACATCGCGTCCGGTCTGGTCATCCTGGCCCTGCTCGCCGCGAAGCAGCGGTATGCGCTCGGCATCGCCACCGTGGTGATCGCGCTGATTCCGTTCGGCGACATGCTCACCGTGCTGCGCTGGGACGGCTCGGCGGGCGCGGCCTTCGGTATCCACGGACTCACCGCCGCGCTCGTGGCGCTCACCGGCGCGCTGCTGATCCGGGAACGGGCGGTCACGAAGGACGATCGCGTCGCCGCCGCGGTGTGATCCGCGACATAGACCCGGTTCCCGCGATGAGTTGCGCGACCCAGCGCCGTCCATTTCTCTGAAGACACCGCGAGCACAGGAGAACGAACCATGGCGACCAAGCCGCACGGCCCCGCGTCCTACTTCCCCACCATCGAGACCAAGTACGGCCGCGGCATCGACGAATGGTTCACCCTGCTGCGCGACTGCGGTCTGGAGGGGCACAAGCCGCAGGTCGAGTGGCTGAAGACCGAGCACGGGATGGGCCACGGCCACGCCACCGCGCTCGTCCAGTACCACCTCAACCCCGGCAAGTGGGCGGTCTGAACCACACCGGAACGAGCACCGGCGCGGAAACGAACGAAGGGCCCGCGGGATATGCGGGCCCTTCGTCGATCGCCAAGGCGGCACCGGCCCGCGGAGGCAGTGGGTGGTGCGATGCCGCCCGCGGCCCCGACGTTGGCCGGGGACGTCGGGTGTCAGGCCGAGACCAGGTTCTGCTCAGCCGGTTCCGCGGCCTCCGGCGCGGCGTGCTCGTCGATCATGGTGCGTTCGTCGAAGGGCAGCTTGCGGTCGAGCACCAGCCGGACCTGGTCCACGTCGATGGTCTTGGTCCAGGTGCCGATCAGCACGGTCGCGACCGCGTTGCCGGAGAAGTTCGTCAGCGCGCGGGCCTCGGACATGAAGCGGTCGATGCCGACGATCAGGCCGACGCCGTCGAGCAGCTCCGGACGGTGGCTCTGCAGACCGCCTGCGAGGGTCGCGAGGCCCGCGCCGGTGACGCCCGCCGCGCCCTTGGAGGCGACGATCATGAACAGCAGCAGGCCCAGCTGTTCGGGCAGGCTGAGCGGCTTGCCCATCGCGTCGGCGATGAAGATCGAGGCCATGGTCAGGTAGATGGCGGTGCCGTCCAGGTTGAACGAGTATCCGGTCGGCACGACGACGCCGACCGTGGTGCGCTCGACGCCGAGGTGCTCCATCTTCGCGATCAACCGCGGCAGCGCCGATTCCGAGGACGACGTGCCGACGATGAGCAGGTACTCCCGCGCCAGGTACCGGACCAGCTTCAGGATCGACACACCGGACACCACGCGCACCAGCACTCCGAGCACGCCGAAGACGAACACCAGGCAGGTCAGGTAGAAGGCGATCATCAGGGTGGCGAGCTGCACCACCGCGTCGAGGCCGGTCTTGCCGACCACGTTCGCGATCGCGCCGAACGCGCCGATCGGGGCCAGCCACAGGATCATCGACAGGACACGGAACACCAGCTTCTGCGCCAGCGTCACCGCGCGCAGGATCGGCTCACCCGCGCTGCCCATGGCCTGCACCGCGAAGCCGACGAGCAGCGCGACGAACAGCGCCTGCAGCACGCTGCCCTCGGTGAGCGAGGAAACCAGCGTGGTCGGGATGATGTTGTTGATGAAATCCCAGGTGCCGCCCGCGCTGTGCGCCTGGTCGGCGTACTTCGCGCCCGCGCCCGCGGTCTTGGCGATGTTCATCCCACTGCCCGGCTCGAGCAGGTTGCCGACGACAAGGCCGATGCCGAGCGCGACCGTCGACATGATCAGGAAGTAGCCGAGCGCCATCCCGCCGACCTTGCCGACGGTGGCCGCGGCGCGCACCGAACCGATACCGAGCACGATGGTGCAGAAGATGACCGGCGCGATCATCATCTTGATCAGATCGACGAACATGGTGCCGAGCGGGGCCAGCGAGACGCCGACGTCAGGCGCGAGCCAGCCGACCAGGATGCCTGCGCCGACAGCGGCGATGACCGCCAGATACAGCCAGTGGGTGCGGTCGCGCCGCGACGCGCGGGGTGTGTCGCTCATGGCGAATCATGTCCTCCGAGTGGTACCGGAATGCGGGCCTTACCGGCCGCGTGTGCAAAATGATGACGACGCGCGTGACGCGGGTCACTGTTTGGTGCATAACGTTCAGTGGAGGTCAGCTCGTGCGACGTCGTCGCTTCACAGACGCCGCCGGGTCCGGCCCGCGCGCTCGCGGCGAGAGACGGCCGCGCGGCCCGCGGCTCTCCCTCGCCGGCCAGGCTTTCGTCCTGCAACTCGTGGTGCTCGCGCTGATGATCGCCATCGCGGTGGTGCTCGCGGTGATCGACGCACGGCACACCAGCGACGTGACCACCGAACAGGAGGTCACCGACGTGGCGGTGAGCGTGGCGCACGCTCCGTCCACCCGCGCGGCGGTGCTCTCCGCCAACCCCACCGAGCAGCTGCAACCGGTGACCGAGCGAATTCGGGTGCAGACCGGAATGGACTTCATCGTGGTGATGGCGCCGGACCGGACGCGGTTCACCCACACCAACCCCGAACGCATCGGCCAGCCGTTCAGCGGCACCATCGACAAGGCGCTGGCCGGGGAGACGTTCACCGAGACGTTCACGGGCACGCTCGGACCGTCCATCCGCGCCGTGACTCCGGTGTATGACAACGACGATCGGATCGTGGCGCTGGTATCCGCGGGCGTCACGCGAGCGCGCATCGGCGATCAGGTCGCCACGCAGCTACCGAAGATCCTCGGCGTCGCGGGCGCGGGCCTTGCGGTCGCCGCGCTCGGTTCGTTCCTGTTCAGCCGCCGGTTGCGCCGCCAGACCCACGGCCTCGCGCCCGACGAACTGCGCGTCATGTACGAACACCACGACGCGGTGCTGCATTCGATCCACGAGGGCCTCGTCGTCTTCGGCGCGGGCGAGCAGGCCGAGGTCGTCAACGACGAGGCGCGGCGGCTGCTCGACCTGCCTGACGGCATCGTGCTGCGCGGCGACCTGCCGGTCTCGATGCACCACATGAGCTGGGGCGCGGTGCGCGACGAGATGCACGTGACCAACGACCGGATCCTGCTGGTCAACCAGGACGTCGTCACCTCGCAGGGCCACTCGCTCGGCACCGTCATGACCATCCGCGATCACACCGAATTGCGCCATGTGCTCGGCGAACTCGACTCGGTGCGCAGTTTCGCCGAATCGCTGCGCGCCCAAGCGCACGAGTCCGCCAACCGATTGCATACGGTGATCACCATGGTGGAGCTCGGCCGGTGTCGCGAGGCGGTCGAATTCGCGACCGCCGAACTGCGGCTCTCCCAATCGCTGATCGACCGGATGATGGGCGCAGTCGGCGATCCGGCGCTGGCCGCGCTGCTGCTCGGCAAGGTGAATCAGGCCGCCGAACGCGGTGTGGAGCTGACGATCTCGGCGGACACCGCCCTCGACGCCACCGCGCCGCTCTCCGCCCGCGAGGCGGTCACACTGGTCGGCAACCTGATCGACAACGCCATCGACGCCGCCGCGGACAGCGCGGGCGCGTGGGTGGAAGTCACAGTGCGCCAAGCAGATTCGGATCTTTTCCTGCGCGTCTCCGACAGCGGGCCCGGAATGTCGGCGCAGACGTTCGCGCGGGCGGCCGAGCGGGGGTACACCACCAAGGACGACCATCACGGGCTCGGCCTCGCGCTGGTGCACCGGGTCGTCACCAGGCACGGCGGGACGATCGACGCCCGCGAGCCGGAAAGCGCGGTGACGGTGACCATTCCGCGCGGGTCAGGAAAGGACGCATCGTGATCCGAGTGTTGATCGTGGAGGACGAGCCGCTGATCGCCGAGGCGCATCGCGCCTACGTCGAACGCATCCCGGGCTTCACCCCGATCGGTGTCGCGCACACCGGACGCGAGGCCATGCGGGCGACCGCCGCGGCCGCGGCCGAGGGCGCACCCGTCGACCTGGTGCTGATGGACATCGGCCTGCCCGACACCAGCGGCCTGGACGTCGCCGCCGCGCTCAGCGGCCTGGCGCCGAGTCCGGACGTCATCGCCATCACCTCGGCTCGCGACTTGGCCATGGTGCGTACCGCCGTCGCCAGCGGCGTGGTCCTCTACCTGTTGAAGCCGTTCACGTTCGCCGCGTTCGCCGACAAGCTGGAGCGCTACCGGGAGTTCCGCACCGCGCTGCCCGCGGGCGAGTCCGCGCTGACCCAGCTCGACATCGACCGTGCCCTCAGCGCCCTGCGCACCCCCGACCAGCGCGCCAACACCCCGAAAGGCGTTGCCCCGCAGACACTCGAGGAGATCTCCCGGATCGTGCGCGGCGCCGAGGACGGCATCACCGCCGCCGACACCGCGACCAGCATCGGCGTCTCCCGCATCACCGCATGGCGCTACCTGGAGAAGCTCGCCGACGACGGCCTCGTCGTCCGCCGCTCCGACTACGGCCGCGCGGGCCGCCCCAAAACCCGCTACGTCTGGAAACGCTCCGACTGAACGCTGCGCCGTCCAGACACACCGCAGCCTCGGTGGCCCCGCAGTCCGCGCACAGACTGGTCTGCGCTGCGCTGCGTGCACAAGGTCCAGGCGATGTGGCCAGTACCCTCGGCGGCCTCACACAGCGTGCATACGCCTCACAACGGAGGTGCCGCTGTGAGGCGCTTGGCTGGTCTGTGCGAACGGATTGCCGTCAGACGTCGGTGGAGAAGCGGATGCCGCCGTCCGGAATCTCGACGCCGGGCCAGACGCGGGCGCCGCGCAGGAGTTCGCAGCGGGCGCCGACGTTCGCGCCGTCGCCGATGACGCCGTCGCGGACCAGGGCACGGGGACCGATACGGGCGCCGAAGCCGATGATGGAGCGTTCGACGGTCGCGCCCGCTTCGACGATGGCGCCGTCGAAGATCACCGCGCCGTCGAGGCGAGCGCCCGCGCCGATCTCCGCGCCGCGGCCGACGACGGTGCCGCCGATGAGGAGCGCGCCGGGTGCGACGCCCGCGCCGGGGTGGACCAGCGATTCGCCGCGCTGGCCCGGCAGCGCGGGCGAGGGGGCGATGCCGCGGACCAGATCGGCCGAGCCGCGCACGAAGTCCTCGGGGGTGCCCATGTCACGCCAGTACGACGAGTCGACGTGGCCCTGCACCCGCGCGCCCTCGGCGAGCAGCGCGGGGAAAACCTCGCGCTCCACCGACACCGGACGCCCGGAGGGGATCTTCTCGATGTATTCGCGGCGGAAGACGTAACAGCCCGCGTTGATCTGATCGGTCGGCGGATCCTGGGTCTTCTCCAGGAACGCGGTGACCCGGCCGTTCTCGTCGGTGGGTACGCAGCCGAACGCGCGCGGATCGGAGACGCGTACCAGGTGCAGCGTCACGTCGGCGTTGGTCGCCTCGTGGGTGTCCAGGATCGCGCCGAGATCGGTGCCGCCGAGCACGTCACCGTTGAACACCATGACGTTGTCGGCGCGCAGCTTGGGCAGCACGTTGCGGATGCCGCCGCCGGTGCCGAGCGGCTCGGTCTCGGTGACGTACTCGAGCTCCAGGCCGAGCTCGGCGCCGTCGCCGAAGTGCTCCTCGAACACCTCCGCCTTGAAGGAGGTGCCGAGCACGACGTGGGAGATCCCGGCCTCGGCGATGCGCGCGAGCAGGTGGGTGAGAAACGGCAGGCCCGCTGTCGGCAGCATCGGCTTGGGTGCCGAGAGGGTCAGCGGGCGCAACCGCGTGCCCTGGCCGCCGACCAGAATCACGGCGTCGGTGCCTGGATGTCCTGCCATCAAAGTTCCCCTGTTCACAGTGGATCGTTCCGAGCCGGGCACCGGTCCGAGGCGACCGCTTTCCCGCGGCCGTCACCGTGGCAGCTACGCCCGGTGGCCGCGGTCCGCGCTCGTCGGCCGTGCTCCTACGCCTGTCGGCCGCGCTCCCGGGCCAACTCACGCAGCGCAGATCGAACCGCAATCCGGGAGCGAATCGCAAGTCCGGCGCGCAACGCGAGCCGCAGCGGGGCCTGCCACCAGTGCGGATGCCGGTCGGCTTGGAAGCGGTACGCGCTGGCGTGATGCGCGGGCAGCATCACCTCGGGGTGGCGCCCCGCGGCGTGGCCCTTGGCGTGGGTGACCTCGGCCGTGGGCACGAACACATTGTGCCAGCCTGCCTTGCCCATGCGGTCGCCGAAGTCGACGTCCTCCATGTACATGAAGTAGCGGGAGTCGAAGCCCTCGATCGAGTCGAAGGCGGCGCGGCGCACCAGCAGGCACGAGCCGGACAGCCAGCCGACGTTGCGCTCGGAGATCTCCTCGTTCTCCTGCCGGTAGCGGCGGGTCCACGGGTTGCCCGGCCAGACGGTGCCGAGGATGGCGTGGCCCGCCCCGTCCAGCAGGCCGGGCACCGACCGCGCCGACGGGTACACGCTGCCGTCCGGCTCGAGCACCATGGGCCCGAGCGCGCCCGCCCTCGGCCAGCGCTCGGCGGCCTCGAGCAGCTTGTCGATGGAGTCGGAGCCCCAGCGGACGTCGGGATTCGCGATGACGACGAATTCGATGCTCGGGTCGATCTCGGCCACGGCGCGATTGATCGCGCCGCCGTATCCGATGTTGCCGCCGGTGCGCAGCAGCCGCACGTGCGAGTTGGCCTCGGCCACCAGCTCGGGCACGCCGTCGACCGACCCGTTGTCGGCCAGGATCACCTGCGGTTTCTCGCTGGTGGCGTGGGCGAGGGTTGTGATGAAGTGCTCGAGGTGCTCGCCGGGTGAATAAGTCACCGTGACGACGGCAAGGCCACCCGGGGCCGTGGAATCGGAAGCGCTCACGACTCCGCCTCGCTGACGCTCGGCTGCGTCGTGCGCGCAGGCGCGCTGTGTCGATGGTTCACTCGCTTACGCTCACTCACGACCCGAAAGCCTAGTCGGAACGACGTGACCGCGCGTCCTCCGGTGCGAACCCGGCCCCAGACCGATCGGTCTTCCACCGCTCGCGGGGACGCCGCGACGCGGTGATCGAAAAGGCCACGGGCCAACCGTTTCTCACCGGATTCAGGCCCGTACCGCGCGCAGCGCGTCGTGCAGCGCGCTGCGCCAGTCCCGCAGCGGCGCAAGACCGGCCGTCACCCAGGACCGGTCCGACAGCACCGAATAGGACGGGCGCCGAGCCGGTCTCGGGAACGCCGTGGAATCGCATCGGCGCACGCGCTCCGGATCGGCGCCGATCTCCTCGAACACCGCCCTCGCCAGGTCGAACCAGCTCGCCACGCCGGCGTTGGTCGCGTGCAGCAGCCGCGGTGCGCCGGGCCGCGCGACGAGCTCGAGCAGGCCCGCGGCGAGATCGGCGGCGTAGGTCGGCGACCCGATCTGGTCGTCCACCACGTCGACGGTCTCGCGCTCGCGTTCCAGGCGCAGCATGGTCGCCACGAAATCGTTGTCGCGCCCGGTATACACCCAGGCCGTTCGCACGACGTGCGCGTGCGGAGCCGAATCCAGCACGGCCCGTTCCCCCGCGAGCTTGGATCGCCCGTACACGGTGGCCGGACCGGTGGGGTCGTCCGTGTCGTACGGCGCGCGCTGGGTACCCGGGAAGACATAGTCGGTGGAGAGATGGATGAGCCGGGCATCGGCGCGCGCGCAGGCGGCGGCGAGCACGGCCGGGCCGGTCTCGTTGCCCGCGAACGCGGCATCGGGTTCCGACTCGGCCTTGTCCACCGCGGTGTAGGCGGCGCAGTTGAGCACCACGTCACCGGGGGCGATCACGGCGCGCACGGCGTCGGCGTCGGTGATGTCGAGGTCGGCGCGGCGGTAACCGCGGGCGTTCGGGGCCAGGCGCAACAACTCCCTGCCGACTTGGCCCGCGGCCCCGATGACGACGAGACGTGCGGTGGCGGCGGGCGGTACGGCGGCGGTCACGGGCGCAAGTCTGGCACGCCGTGACACCTGCGGGTACGGCCGCGCGGGGTAACCGTTGGTTAGCCTTGAGCGGCGTCTTCCGGGGGCGGGCGGACGCGGGGGCGGTCGGGGTGCATACAGGGGCTTGTCGAGAGGATGCGCAGTTGCAGCGGAGGAGGACACCGGTGCGGTCGCGACTCGCCGGCGCGGACACCGGCGCCGATTCGTGGGGCCTGCTGCACGCCTTCGTCGCCGCCGTGGCGGCCGTGGTGCTGGTCATCACCGGCTTCGCCTGGCACAGCGTCGATTCGCTGATCGCCAACATCGAGCGCATCGGCGACCTCGGTCTCGGCGGCGGCCGCGACGGCGCGGTCGACATCCTGCTGGTCGGGGTGGACAGTCGCACCGACGCGCACGGCAATCCGCTCACCAACGCCGAACGGGCCATGCTGCACGCGGGCGACGAGGTGGGCACCAACACCGACACCATCGTGCTGGTCCGGGTGCCCAACGACGGCCGGTCCGCGACCGCCATCTCGCTGCCCCGCGACTCCTACGTCGACATTCCCGGCATCGGCACGGGCAAGATCAATTCGGCGTACGGCGTAACCAAGGAGGCAGAGCGAGAGAAGCTGATCGAGCAGGGCGTCCCGGAGGCCGAGGCCGAACGGCAGTCCACCAAGGCGGGGCGGCAGGCGCTGATCAAGACCGTCGCCACTCTCACCGGCATCACCGTCGACCACTACGCCGAGGTCAGCCTGCTCGGTTTCGTGCTGCTCACCGACGCGGTCGGCGGCGTCGAGGTGTGCCTGAACAACCCGGTCGACGAGTGGATGTCGGGCGCGGAATTCCCGGCGGGCCGCCAGCGGCTGGACGGGCCCCGGGCGCTGAGCTTCGTGCGTCAGCGCCACGACCTGCAGCGCGGCGACCTGGACCGGATCGTGCGCCAGCAGGTGTTCATGGCCCAGCTGGTCGGTCAGATGCTCAGCGCGAAGATGCTCGCCAATCCGGCGCGCCTGAGCCACCTCAGCGAGGCGGTGGGACGCACCGTGGTGCTCGACGAGGACTGGGACGTGGTGGCCTTCCTCCAGCAGCTCCAGGATCTCTCCGGCGGTCAGGTGCAGTTCGAGACCATCCCGGTGACCGATCTCAACGGCACGACCAGCGACGGCGAGTCGGTGGTGCGGGTGGATCCCAAGGCGGTCAAGTCCTATGTGGCCTCGCTGGTCGGCGAGCAGGCCGAGGCCGAGGAGGTCTCGGCGCCCGCGGCGGACCCGGCGACGGTCACCGTGAACGTGCTCAACGCGGGCGGCGTCGGCGGGCTGGCGGCTCAAGTGTCGCAAGCCTTGGCGGCCAAGGGTTTCCAGGCGGGCCGGGTGGGCAACTATTCCGGTGGGAGTGTCACCGGCAGCCGGGTGCTCGCGGCGGACACCGCGGATCCGAAGGCCAAGGCTGTCGCCGAAGCCCTCGGCAAGCTCACGGTGGTCGCGGACCCGTCGATGTCGCCGGACTCGGTGAGCGTCGTGCTGGCGAGCGACTATTCTGGGCCGGGCTCGGCCGCGAGCACCATGTTCGACCTCTCCGGAACGTCGACATCCGCGACGCCGGTTCCGCCCGCCCCACCGATCGACGCAGGCCAGAATGGACCGAAATGCGTGAACTGAATCGTGAAGCCACTGATGCGTGACAAGAACCAGGCACTGACTCTCACCGAGGCGGTGCTCGACCCGATCCTCGCCCGCGAACCCGCGGGCCCGCGTGTCACCTACTACGACGACGCCACCGGCGCCCGGATCGAGCTGTCCGGGCTGACGGTGGCGAACTGGGCCGCCAAGACGGCCAACCTGCTCCGGGACGAATTCGGCCTGAGCCCCGGCGCGCGAGTCGCGGTGCTGCTCCCCGCGCACTGGCAGACCGCCGCCGTGCTGCTGGGCTGCTGGTGGGCGGGCACCGAGGTGGTGCTGAGTCCCGATCCCGACGCCGACCTGGCGCTGGTGACGGCCGACCGCATCGATGACGCCGACGGCGTCGCCGAGGTCGCCGCGCTGTCGCTGGATCCGCTCGGCGCTCCGATCAGGGACCTGCCGGTCGGCATCACCGATTTCGCCACCGCGGTGCGCGTGCACGGCGACCAGTTCTTCCCGCGCGGCGCGGGCGTCGCGCTGGACGGCATGCCGGTCGCCGAGGTGCTCGCCGCCGCGCGGAAGTCGGCCATGCGCCAAGGTTTCGCGGAGGGCGACCGGGTGCTGTCGAGCGCACCGTGGGAGACCCCCGACGAACTGATCAACGGTTTCGTCGCCGTCCTCGCCGCGGGCGCCTCCCTCGTCCAGGTCGTCAACCCCGACCCCGACCAGCGCCAGCGCCGCATCGAATCCGAACGCGTCACCGCACAGGTCGGCTGACGTCGCGGTCGTCGCCGTCGGGCGGCGCGGGAGCGTTCTCCTACTCCGGTAGGAGAACGCATCCGACCGGAGGACGTTCCAGAACTGGGGCGAAGTCCGTACGGTGGAGGTATCGCACAACGATGGGGTTGGTGGGATATGAAGCCGCAGTATTGGGTTCGTTGGTTGTCGCAGCAAGGCTTGCCGAGGCTGGTCTTGCGTACCCGGGCGCGCCGTGGTGATCCGTTCGCGCGGCTGATGGGCGGGCCGGACGGGATCGCCGATCCGTATCCGCTGATCGAGGAGATGCGCGGGCGCGGCAGGATCATGCGCACCTCGCTGTCCTGGGCCACCTTCGACCACGAGCTGTGCCGAACCATTCTGCGGGACACCCGCTTCGGTGTGCGCAACACCGAGAGCTTCGACATCCCCAAACCCATGCAACTGCTCGCGGACCGCTCGCCGATGCCGCCCAACCCGGTCGAGCCGCCCTCCATGCTGGTGATCGATCCGCCCGACCACACGGCCATGCGCAAGCCCGTGGCCTCGGCGTTCACCCCGCGCGCCATCGCCAAACTGCGTGAGCGGGTCGAGACGGTCACCGAGGAGCTGCTCGACGCGCTGCCGTCCGGCGGATCCGCGGACCTGGTCGCCTCGTTCGCCTCCCAGGTGCCGATCGCGATCATCTCCGAAATGCTCGGCTTCCCCGATGCGGATCGCGCCCGCTTCCTCGCCTGGGGCGACCAGCTGACCCCGCTGCTCGATGTCGGCATCCCATGGCGCGCGCACCTCCGCGCCATGAAGGCGATGGAGGTGATGAACGACTACTTCGACGGTCACATCGCCCGGCTGCGCCGCGAACCCGGCGACGACATCATGAGCACCCTGGTCACCGCGGGCGACCTGGACGACTACGCGCTGAAGGCCACCGCGAGCCTGCTGATGGGCGCGGGTTTCGAGACCACGGTCAACCTCATCGGCAACGGCGTCGTGCAGCTGCTCACCCACCCCGACCAGCTGGACCGGCTGCGCGCCGAACCGGAGCTGTGGCCGAACGCGATCGAGGAAGTGCTGCGCATCGACTCCCCGGTGCAGACCACCGCGCGCACGGCGCTGACCGACATCGAGCTCGACGGCCAGCAGCTGCGCAAGGGCCACACCGTGGTGTTGTCGCTGGCGGGCGCCAACCGCGACCCGAAGACTTTCTCCGAACCGGACCGCTTCGACGTGGCCCGCCCGAACGCCAAGGATCACCTCTCCTTCAGCAACGGCATCCACGCGTGCCTCGGCGCGAGCCTGGCCCGCATGGAAGGCGTCTACGCGCTGCGCGCGCTGTTCGAGCGGTTCCCCGATCTGCGCCTGGACGGCCCGCCGCAGCGCAGGGAGCTGTTCACGCTGCACGGCTACGAGCGCATGCCCGTGCGCCTCGGCCGTCGCGCGGAGGCCGAGGCGCCCGAACCCAGCTCGGTCTGAACCCGGCTCAGCTGAAGCCGACGGCTTGGTCGCCCCACGCGGTGTGCTGGTCGCGGTCGGGATTGTCGACGACGCGGTCGGCGGCGTCGATGAGCAACGTGGTGCGCGTCGACGACCGGTAGGGCGGCCAGTGCTTGGAACCGTCCAGCGCGGCGGGCACGCCGTGCCTGGCGAAGGCCAGCCAGCGGCGCATCATCCGCCCGGACACCTCCGTCGCCTGCTTGCGACCGCCGAGCCAGAACGTGGGGTCGTGGTTGAAGGTGCCGAAATTGCCGAAAACATACGGCAATTCGGTGGCGTGCCCGGCGCCGACGCGGGCCGCGCGCAGCATCGGGGTGGCGTGGTCGAAGCGGTAGGCCCAGGTCATCGAATGGGCCGCGTGCGCGTCGGCCACCCAGTGCGCGGGCATCCGGAACGCCGCGTCGGTGGACATGGCCAGCGCGCCGCGGGTCTTGGCCAGATCGGGGTAGGCCGAGGTGATCTCGGCGATCCGCTCGGCCGACAGACCCGGATGGTTGGCCGCCGCGTCGCGCAGCATGATGTTCACTGCGTCCGGCGTGACCGGCATGATCGGCGAGCGGAACAGCCGGAACAGCGAGGCCTCGTCCTTGTTCGTGCCGACGATGAGCGGCACCTGATGGGAACGGCCCCGTTGGAACAGGTCGATCGGATAACCCGGTAGCAGGTCACCGTCCACCACCGGCGCCGCGGCCAGACGCCCCGGCTCCTTGAGCGGAATCTCGTCGAACAGCACCCCGGCCACCTGCACCACCCGTTCGATGGGCAAGTCGATCAGGTCGAGGGCCTGCGTCGGGGACATCTCCAGCAGCTCCAGGTAGCGCCGCGCCACGATCGCGGCGCGCTCCTGGCCGAAGACAGTTGTGGCGGGCGGGCTCTGGGCGATGGCGCGGTGGAACAGCCCCGCCGCCCGCGGCGCGGTGAGCAGGGCCGTCACGCATCCGGCGCCGGAGGACTCGCCGAACAAGGTGACGTTGTCCGGATCGCCGCCGAACCGCGCGATGTTGTCGCGCACCCACTCGAGCGCCGCGAGTTGATCGTGCAGTCCGAGATTCGGCGTGAACCCGCGGAACAGCGAGGACAGGTCGAGGAATCCCAGCGCGCCGAGCCGGTAGTTGACGCCGACCACGACGACGTCGCCGGTCTCGGCGAGCTTGCGACCGTCGTAGATGCGCTGGGCCGCGGTGCCGAGGCAGTAGGCGCCGCCGTGCAGCCAGACCATGACCGGACGCGGCTCCTGCTCGTGACTGCTGGGCGCCCAGACGTTCAGCCAGAGACAGTCCTCGCCCATCCGCAGTTCCGAATCGACCGGCACCATGGCGCCCATCGTCTGCGGGGCGATCGCGCCGAACGTCAGGCAGTCACGCACGCCGTCCCACGGCTCCGGCGGGGTCGGCGGCCGGAAACGCCGCGTCCCGGTGACCGGCGCGCCATAGGGAATGCCGCGCCATGCGGCGATCGGTCCGTCCAGGAATCCGCGCACCCGGCCGGAAGTGGTCTGGACTATGGGCCCGGCGCCGTCCGCATCCCAGTCCCGTTCGATCTCGAACCGAGTGCTCATCGTCCCGCACCTCCTGCCCGCGACCCATCGGTGCGCTGAGGGTTTGCCACACCCCGGGTCCGCACGTCGTGATCTCTTTTCGAGAGTACGTGCGATTTCGCGGGCGCCACCGGTAGGACGCATCAACCGTGATCAGGGCGCTACCCTTGGCCGGTGCCGAACTACAGCTTCCGCTGCCGCAGCTGCGGTGACACCTTCGAGGTGAACCGCCCCATGGCCCAGTCGTCGGACCCGGCCGCCTGCCCGCAGGGCCACGACGACACGGTGAAATTGCTGACCACGTT
This sequence comes from Nocardia sp. bgisy134, assembly GCF_965341865.1. Lineage (GTDB taxonomy): Bacteria > Actinomycetota > Actinomycetes > Mycobacteriales > Mycobacteriaceae > Nocardia. The sequence goes on along the minus strand of NZ_CBDQZP010000007.1, from coordinate 178,306 downwards.
CGCCACCGTCGGCCGTGGTGGCGGCGGCGCACCGCAGGCTCCGACGCCCCCGCCGAGCGGTGGCGGCTGCTGCGGCGGCGGTTGCTGCGGCTGACCCGCCCGCGGCTCAGTCGGTGCGCTCGCCCTCGCGCCGGTCGGCGTGGCCGAGGTCACGGTCCGGCGCGACCCGGTCGCGCACCCGCTGCTTGAGCACGGCGATGTCGGGAAACCCGCCGTCGGCCTTGCGCTCCCACACCTGATCGCCGTCGACGGTGATCCGGAACACCCCGCCCGTGCCCGGGATCAGCGCGACCTCGCCCAGTTCGGTGGCGAAGGTGCTCAGCAGTTCCTGCGCCATCCAGCTCGCCCGCAGCAGCCAGCGGCATTGGGTGCAGTACTCGATCGCGACACGTGGCATAGCAGTCGACGCTACCGAAGCACGGCCACGAGCGCGCTCCGTGCTCACGGCTCGACGACACCGTCGAGGTAGACCCACGCGCCGTTCTCCCGCACGAACCGGCTGACCTCGTGCATCGAGCCGCGTCCGCCCTCGGCGCGGTAGTGCGCGACGAACTCCACGGTCCCCGTGTCGTCGAACGGCCCGCCACGCTCGGTGCGCACGATCTCGAGGAACATCCACCGCTGGTCGGAATCCAGCTCGAGCCGCCGCGGTCTGGTCCGCGAATGCCAGGACCGCCGCAAATAATCGACGTCGCCGACGGCGAACGCGGTGTAGCGCGACCGCATCAACGCCTCCGCCGTCGCCGCGGGCCGCACGCCCGACAGCGCCGGACCGCAACACTCCCCGAACGACTCCCCGCGACGACACGGACACGGCTGCGACTCATCCATGCCCGGATTCTCCCCCGCCCGGTCACTCCGGGACGATCTCGGTGCGCACCCACACCGAATCCCCGCGGCCGACCCTGGCCAGCACGCCCGCGACGGCGGCGGTCTGCTCGCGCCAGCGCCGCAGTTCGGTGACGCTCGGCGCGAGTTCGTAATCGTGATGGTGAGCGGCCCGGGAGAGCGCCGCCCACACCGCGGCCACCTGCGCGCCGGTCTCCGGTCCGGCGTAGACGCGCAGCGCGAGCAGTTGGGCGCGCATCGGGCAACGCACCAGCTCCGGCGCGAGGCGCACCCACAATTCGTCCACCGCCTGTTCGAGGGCCAGCCGCAGAATCCAGGCCGTCGCCCGCGACCACACCCCGCCCGCCGCGGTCACCTCGCCGTCCAGCAGCCGGTCCACCGCGTCGAGCCGCTCGGCGACCGTCGGGCGCGGCGCATTCTGCTTGGCTCCGCGCGGCCGGCCGGGCGGACGACGCCGCGGTCCGCGCGACCCGGTCACCGGCCCATCCAGGCGATGAACCGCTCGGTGTTCGCGATCAGCTCCCGCATGCCGCGATCGATGGGCACGTGCGCGCCCGCCGTCACGTCGCGCAACGCGCCGACCAGCCATCTGCCTTCTCGCGCAAGGTGTTTGTTGAGGTTGTCGACGTTGTACTGCACGCCCATCACCGCAAGCGCCACCATCGCCCTCGTGGTCTGCGCGCCCTCGATGTGCCGCTCCACCTCGCGATGGTTCATGCCGCGCGCCAGCAGCTCGCGCCGCGCCCTGGCCAGGCTGGCCGCCTCCACCGCCGACCGGCAGCAGGTCGCGACGAGCTCGTCCGCGATCGCCTCCGGTAGCTGCGGGGTACGCACCAGCGACCGCGCGTCGTCCAGGTAGCGCCGCACCGGATCGCTCGACGTGCGCACCTCGATCACGGACCGTTCGCGCCGCTGCACCTCCAGCACGCAGGCATCCAGCTGCATCCGGCGCACCGCCTCGGCCAACCGCTCGTCGTGGGTGAACACCACGACCTGCCGCGTCCACGCGACGAACGCGAGCACCCTGGCCAGCCCGTCCACCTTCGCCGGGTCCATGGCCTGCACCGGGTCGTCGATCATCACGAAGCGAAACGGGCTCTCCTCCACCGTCGCCCGCGGCAGGAACAGCGAGAGGCCGAGCGCGTGCAGCTCGCCCTGGCTCATCACGCCGAGCGCCGCGCCGTCCACCTCGTCGACGGTGACGTCGAGCAGCACCCGGCGCGCGGTGCCCGCGTTGCCCTGCAAGCGAATCGCGCCGAGTTCCACATTGCTCTGCTGGCGCAGGGTGCGCCAGACCCAGCGCGCGGTGGTCTCCAACGGGGCCATGCGCTCGTCGCGCAGACCCGCCGTCGCCGATTTCAGCCAATCCTCGGCGCGTTTCAGTGTGCGCAGCTCGCCCGCCCGCAGGGCCGCTTCGCGCGCACCCTCCAGCCAGGCGGCGATCCGCGGCACCAGCGGGGCCCACACCTCGTCGAGCCGGTCGAGCTCCTTGCGGGTGCCCTGCTGGACCAGCTCGAGCTCGTCGACGAGCCGAGTGTGCGCCCAGCGCAACCGATCCGGCAGTTCCTGGGAGTACTCCGCGTGGCTCAGCGCGGCCCACTCCATCCAGGCCGCGCGCACCGCGGTGGTGTCGACGGTGGGCGGATTGCGCGGATCGAAGTCCAGTTCGGGCGGTACGTGGTCGGGCAGCGCCCGCGCGGCGCGCACCGCGTTGCGTAGCTCGTCACGGGCGGTGGTGAGCGCGTCGACCCGGGCGCTCAGCCGCGCGATCGAGGCGTCCGCGCCGCGGGCCCACTCCGCGTCCAGCCTGCCCCGCCCACAGACCGGACAGGCGCAATCCCCGTTCGCCGCAGCGTGTTCGCGGGCGCGGCGCAGCAGTTCCAGTACCCGCAGGTCGGCCTCGGCGTCGGCGGTGGAATCCCGCGCCAGTGCGGCCGCGCAGGACTCCAGCCGGGTGGCGACCGCGTCCACTTGGGCCTCGGTGGGCAGCGCGAGCCGCACGATGGCGCGCAGGCCCGCCGGGCCGTCGCCGCCGTCGGCGCCGCCCAGCATGTCGCGGCCGACCGCGGTGAGGTCGGGTTGCGCGGGGCGCAGCAGGGTGGCCATTCGTACCGCGCGGTCGTCGGCCAGCGTCTCCATGGCCGCGAGCAGGTCGAGCCGCTCCTGCCGGGAATCCCGTGCGGCGCGCTCCAATTCGAGCCTGCGCGCGCGAATCCGTTCCTGCGCCAGGGTGAGTTCGTCGAGGCCGAGCAGCTGGTGCAGCGCGTCGAACAGGTCGCTCGGCTTGCCGTCGACCAGGGTGCCCAGCTCGCTGTAGGACAGGAACGGGCGGTACAGCTCGAGCACCGATGCCCACCGTCCCGCGTCGAAATCCGCCGGTGCGCCGTCCTTGCGCCGCTCGGTCCAGCGCGCCTCGGTGAGTTCGTCCTTCGGCGACCACTCCTTGGCGATGGTCAGCTCCGGATCGGCTCCGCCGGTGAGCAACTCCAGTTCGATGCGGGCGATATCGCCGTCGTGCAGGTTGCGCCAGCCCTCGCGCCACGCGGCCGAGCGGCCCTCCCAGCGGCGGTTGCCGCCGGTCAGCGCCAGTTCGGCGGCCTCGGCGAAGCTGGACTTGCCGCTGCCGTTGCGCCCGACCACCAGGGTCAGGCCAGGGCCGGGCGGCACGCGCAACGTCACCTCGGGGCCGATGCCGCGGAAGCCGCGCACTCGGATCGCGCGCAGGAAGATGCCGGAGTCGTCGAATTCGGTTGCCCGGAGGCGGGAATCGATGGCGCCCAGCGCGCGCAGAACGGCATGCGCCACGTCGGGAGTGACCGCCGGGTCCTCGTTCAACCGTCGCGCGACCACGTCGGTCAGGCGCGGTACGGTCTCCGCCGTCATGTCGACCGCGGGCTCCGGGCACACGTTGAAACCCCCTACACACCGCACCGCGGCGCGCCCCTCCCGACATTCGCGCGCGGTGTCACCGTCGAAAGCTGAGCGAAACGCTACCCGATCGAGCCGCATCCGCCCACCGGCGGTGGACGAGAGGAAGGAGATGCGAACCTGCCCGCGGGGATGGATATGGCCATCGAGCCGGCTGGGCCGCGACTCGATGTCCACCCCTCGGCCCAACCCCGGCGGGCAGCTCGATGGTGTCTCACCCGGTGTGGGTGGCCCGGTCGGAGCCGAACAGAACAGGATGCCAGACAACAGAATTCGGCGCAAGACGAAGCGGTGCGCGAATCCGTCGCCCGCACAGCGTTTTCGGGCTGAAAGCCGTGGGTACCTGCGGAGCTGTCGGTGGGCTGGGGTAGAAATCCGAACAAGAGGATCAGGGGAGACGAGAATGACGCACGGACGTTCGGACGCCACCCGATGAACGCACCGTGGCCCGAGGAACGGGTCGGCGCGCTCGCGCCGGACGCGAGCTCGCTCGCGGCGGCGCGTGGCCTCGCGGACCGCTGGCGCGAGACCGGGTACCGCGACGAGGCCGTGTGGGGCCGGTGCCGGGGCAGCGGTCCCGAGCCGTACGCGACGATCGTCGATCTCTCCGGCCCCGCGTATACGTGCACCTGCCCGAGCCGCAAGTCGCCGTGCAAACACGCGCTCTCGCTGCTGCTGCACTGGTCCCAGGGCGCTGTCGCGCCGTCGGCCGAGGTCGCGGAGTTCGCGGCGGAATGGCTGGCCGCCCGCGCGGCCCGCCCCGCGACGCCAGCGACGGCGCGCACGGCCAACCCCGCCACCGCGGAGCAGCGGCGAGTGCGCGTCACCGCCGGACTGGAGGAACTCGACATCTGGCTCGGCGACCAGGTGCGCACCGGCCTCGCCCAGGCCGATCGCTCCTACCACGCGTTCGAGGCGATCGCCGCGCGCATGGTGGACGCGCAGGCCCCCGGCGTCGCGGGCGCACTACGCAGGCTGCCGCTGATCATGGCGACCCGCGCCGACTGGCCAGAACCGGTGCTGCGCGAATACGCCAGGCTGCACCTGTTGGTGGCGGCGCACCGCCGCATCGACGACCTGCCGCCCGCGCTGCGCGCCAGCGTCCGCACCCACGTCGGCTATCCCAGCCCGGCCGAATCGGTGCGCGCCGAACCGGCCGTCCGCGATCAGTGGATGACCCTCGGCGTGCGCAGCACCGAGGACGAGCGGCTCTACACCCGCCGCACCTGGCTCTACGGCCGCCGGACGCACCGTTGGGCGCTGCTCGTCGACCACGCCTTCGGCGCACCCGCCTTTCCGGCCACCGCGCCCGTCCTCGGGAGCATGGCCGAAGCGGACCTGCACTACTACCCAGGCGCGGCGCCCCTGCGCGCGCTCTGGGGCGAGCGCCACGGAATCGACGAACCCTTCACCACCCTGCCCGCGGCCCCGACGGCCGCCGCCCCCACAGCGAAAGAGGTGGCCACATCCCTGGCCCCGACTGTCGCGGCGAAAGAGGCGGCCGCATCCCTCGACACCGCTCGCATCGGCGAACGAGACTCCCGTGCGCGTGCCGCAGCGATCGGGACGAAAGGCAGCCGTTCCGGAGCGGCAGGCGGCGCCGTCCGCGAGGCGCTCGAGGCGCACGCTACGGCGCTTGGCGCCGACCCGTGGGTGCGGTCGTGGCCGGTGCTGCTGCGCGACGTGGTTCCGGTGATCACGGACGCGGGCTGGCGGGTGGTCGACGCGCAGGGCGCGGCGCTGCCGCTGGCCCCTGCGGAACAACCGTGGACGGTCTCTGCGGTCTCCGGCGGGCATCCCGTCACGGTGCTGGGCGAGTGGACGGCGGATGGACTCGTCCCACTCTCGGCGTTCGCGGTGGGCGAGATGATCGACGTGGAGAGCGAGCCCGCGCCGCACCGGGACTCCCCCGCGCCGAGCGCCGAGACCGACGACCTGATCTCGACGGCGCTGCTCGGCACCGCCCGCCGAGCCTTCGACCCCGCCCTGCTGCCCGCGCCCGCCGCAGCCGTCGCCGCTCGCCTGCGCACCGACCCGGCCTTTCTACTTCTCGAATCCGCCGCGCTACGAGACACTTTCGCGCGCGGCGGGGTCGCACCGCGGGATGCCGCCGCGCCACCGCCCGCGCCCGACGACGATCGCGCGCTGCTGCCCCGCGCCGCCGCGCGGCGACTGGCCGACCTGCTGCGCGACCGGTCCCGTTTCCTGCCCGAATGGTTCGCGGCCGCCGAACCGCACGATTTCCGCGCGCCCGATGCGCTGGCCGCAGAGCTGTTGGACGCGGCGAGCGCGCAGTCCGCACTGCGCGAACCGCTGCTTCGGCTGGCGGGCGCACGCGGCCGATGGCTCGCGCAGTGGCATCCGGAATGGCGGGAACTGCTGTCGGAGTTCGTCTTCGACACCGAAGCCGACGAGATCTGGCGCTACGGCGCCGCACCGCAACGACGCGCCTGGCTCGCCCGGCTGCGCGCCCGCGACGCCGACGCCGCGCGGGCCGCCCTGGCCGCCACCTGGGGCACGGAAACCGGCCAGGCCAGGGCCGAGCTGCTCGCGGTCCTCGGCGACGGCATCGCGGCGGCCGACGAGCCGCTGCTGGAGACGGCGTTGGACGACCGCCGCGCCGAGGTGCGCCGGACCGCCGCCGGACTGCTCGCGCTGCTTCCCGATTCGTCCTTCGCACACCGCATGCTGCGCCGCGCGGCCGACTGGATCGTCGTCGAGGCCGACGGGGCGGCGCTGCGGATCGCGTTGCCCGACCCGCTCGACGCCGACGTGCGCCGCGACGGCATCACCGATCGCGCCGTCGAATTCAGCTACCGCTGGAACGGAGTCCCCGACGTCACCGCGGGCCGCCTGCGCCAGCTGGTCGCCGCGACGCCGCTGCGGCACTGGACGGCCGTGCTCGGCGCACCCGAGCGAGCGGTGCGCGTCACGGTGGACGAGCGGTTCCGCCAGCCGCTGTTCGACGGCTGGGTGGATGCCGCACTGGCGCAACGGGATCCGTCTTGGGCCGCGGCGCTGTTCGCCAACGGCGTGCCCTCCGACACCGCGCTGCTGCGCCGCCGCGAGCTGTTCGCCTTACTGCCGGTGGACGAGCGCGTCCGGCACCTGCTTCGCCTCGACGGCGCCTGGCTCTCCGAGCTGGAGGCGCTGCTGCCCGCCGTGCCGCACCCGTGGCCGCAGCCCATGGCGCAACACGTGATCCTGCTGCTGTTCGAACGCGCCAGGATCGCCGCCCAGCGCGCGGGCGGGCACGGAACGGGCCCCGCCGCGCACCGATCCCTGCTCACCGCGGCATCGGTGCACCTGCCCGTCGACGCGGCGGCCGCCGTCGCCACGATCGCCCAGCGCTGCGACGATGTGGCCTGGGCCCGCGCCTTCGACCAGCTCGCCACCGACCTCACCCACCGCTCGGACATGCTCGAGGAGTTGCCGTGACCAGCACCGACGCCAGCGCCCTGCTGCGCCCGCACGCCGAACAGGCCTACGCCGAGGAATTGCGCGCGCTGGCCGCCGCCGACGACCGCCCGCGCCCGCCCTCCTGGCGGCTCTCGCCCTGGGCGGTGGTCACCTATCTGCTCGGCGGCACGCTCGATGACGGCACCGTGATCACCCCGAAGTACGTCGGCCCGCGCCGCCTCATCGAGGTCGCGGTCGCCACCCTGGCCACCGATCGCGCGCTGCTGTTGCTCGGCGTGCCCGGCACCGCCAAAACCTGGGTTTCCGAACATCTCTCGGCCGCCATCTCCGGTTCGTCCACGCTGCTGGTGCAGGGCACCTCGGGCACCGCGGAAGAGGCCATCCGCTACGGCTGGAACTACGCCAGGCTGCTCGCGGAGGGCCCGAGCGAGGCCGCCCTTGTGCCCTCGCCGGTGCTGACCGCGATGCGCACCGGCGCGCTGGCCAGGATCGAGGAACTCACCCGCATCCCGTCCGATGTGCAGGACGCGCTGATCACCGTGCTGTCCGAGAAGACCCTGCCGATACCGGAACTCGGCCGCGAGGTGCAGGCGGCCAAGGGCTTCAACGTGATCGCCACCGCCAACGACCGCGACCGCGGCGTGCACGAGCTGTCCTCCGCGCTGCGCCGCCGCTTCAACACGGTGGTGCTGCCGCTGCCCGCCGACGAGGAGGACGAGGTGGCCATCGTGACCCGCCGGGTCGCTCAGCTCGGCGCGGCGCTGGAACTGCCCGAGGTGCCCGCGGCCGCGGCGGAGGTGCGCCGCGTGGTGCGGGTCTTCCGCGAATTGCGTTCCGGCATGACGGCCGACAACCGCACCAAGCTCAAGTCGCCGTCCGGAACGCTGTCCACCGCGGAGGCGATCTCGGTGCTGACCAACGGGATCGCGCTGTCCGCGCACTTCGGCGACGGGGTGCTGCGCGCCGGCGACATCGCGGGCGCGCTGCTCGGCGCGGTGGTCAAGGACCCGGTGGCCGATGCCGCGGTGTGGACGGAGTACCTGGAAGCCGTTGTCCGCGAACGTCCCGACTGGGCCGACTTCTACCGGGCGTGCCGCGAGGTCACCGGCTAGGGATTGCGATGCACGTACCGGAGAACGATCGCACAGCGGGCGAGAGCGGCACACCTGGTGCCGGAATCCGTCCGCCCGACACGGTGACGCGCGTGTTCGGCATCCGGCACCACGGCCCCGGCTCGGCCCGCTCGCTCCGCTTGGCGCTGGAAGACTTCCAGCCCGACACCATCCTCATCGAGGGCCCCGCCGACGCCGATCCCCTGGTCGGGTTCGTCACCGCCGAGGGCATGGCCCCGCCGGTGGCGCTGCTCGCCTATGTACCCGATCAGCCCGCGCGGGCGGCGTTCTGGCCCTACGCGGTGTTCTCGCCGGAATGGCAGGCGCTCCGCTACGCCGCCGAATACGAAGTCCCCGTGCGCTTCTGCGACCTGCCGGGCAGCGCGGTGCTGGCCGCCGAGGCGGAGCCAGGCGACAGCGTCGACCCGCTGGCCCATCTCGCGGCCGCCGCCGGCTATGACGACGCCGAACGCTGGTGGGACGCGGTCGTCGAATCCAGCACCGACATCGACGTTTTCGACGCGCTCACCGAAGCGATGGCCGCGTTGCGCGAGACGCCCGCCACGGACCCGGACGAACAACCACGCCTGGACCCATCGCCGACGGACGACCTGCTGCCGGATCTCGAAACCCTCGGACCCGACTTCGAATTCGGCCGAACCGATTCGCCGTCGATCGCGCGCCGCCGTCGCCCCACCCCGGCCATCATCGACGCGCACACCCTGCGCCGTGAGGCCTACATGCGCCAGACCATGCGCAAGGCGCTCAAGGGCGGATCGCGTCGCCTAGCCGTGGTGTGCGGCGCTTGGCACGCACCCGCACTCGCGGGCAAGCTCGGTCCCGCCGCGCCGGATGCCCGGCTGCTCAAGGGCATGCCGAAGGTGAAGGCCACCGTCACCTGGGTGCCCTACACCCATTCCCGCCTCGCCGCGTCCTCCGGCTACGGCGCGGGCGTCGACTCGCCCGGCTGGTACCACCACCTGTTCACCGCCGCCGATCAGCCGATCGCGCGCTGGCTCACCAAGGTCGCCGGAGTGCTGCGGGCGCACGATCTCCCGGTATCCAGCGCGCACGTCATCGAGGCCATCCGGCTCGCCGAAACCCTTGCGGCGCTGCGGCGGCGACCGCTGGCCGGGCTCTCCGAGGTCACCGAGGCGGTGCGCTCGGTGATGTGCGGCGGCGACGAGACCATGGTGCACGTGGTGACCACCGAGCTGGTCGTCGGCGAAGCGCTCGGCGCGGTGCCGGAGAACGCGCCGACGGTGCCGCTCGACGCCGACCTGCGCGCCAGGGTGCGCAGGCTGCGGATGAGGCTGGAGCCCACGGCGCGCACCGTCGATCTCGATCTGCGCAAGGAGCGCGAGCTGGAGCGGTCGCGGTTGTTGCACCGGCTGCGCCTGCTCGGCGTCGAATGGGGCGCGCCGACCACCGGGGAGGTGCGCAGCACCGGCACCTTCCGTGAGACCTGGACGCTGCGCTGGCGCCCGGAGTTCGCGGTCGCCGTCATCGAGGCCTCGCGCTGGGGCACCACGCTGCGCACCGCCGCCGAGGCCAAGATCCTCGACACCGCGCAGCGGCCGGACCGCACCCTCGGCGATCTCGCGGGCGCGCTGGAGCTGGCCCTGCTCGCCGATCTCGGCGGCGCGACCGCAGGACTGATCGCCCGGCTGGAGAGCGTCGCGGCGCTCGACCACGACGTCACCCACCTGCTCGCGGCGCTGCCCGGCCTGATCAGAACGCTGCGCTACGGCGACGTGCGCGGCACCGATACCAAGGCGCTCGCGCACGTGGCCGACGGGCTGCTCGTCCGCATCGCCGCGGGTCTCCCCGGCGCGGTGACCGGACTGGACGCCGACGCCGCCGCCGAGCTGCGCACCCAGCTGGACGCCGCGCACCTGGCGATCCACACCCGCGACGACACGTGGGCCACCGAGAACTGGCTGGCCGCGCTGGGCAAGCTGGCCGACCGCGAGGACGTGCACGGCGCGCTCGTCGGCCGGGCGGTGCGGCTGCTCAGCGACGCGGGCATCATCGACGACACCGATTCCGGCCGCCGCCTGTCGGCCGCGCTGTCGGTCGGGGCGACCCCGGCCTCGAAGGCCGCGTGGATCGACGGCTTCCTCGGCGGCCGCGGTCTGCTGCTCGTACACGACCGAGAGTTGTTGCGGCGCATCGACGACTGGCTGCGCGGACTGGACGACGACCAGTTCCTGGAGACGCTGCCGGTGCTGCGCCGCACCTTCGGCGCCTTCGAATCCGGCGAACGCCGCGCCATCGGCCGCGCGGTCGGCGACGCCGCACGAACCTCGACGGCGGAGCAAGCGGGCGTGGACGTCGAACGCGGCCGCCGCGCCATGCGGACCGTCGCCGAGATTCTAGGAGTCGCAGGATGATCCCGCACCCGCCGCGCCATGAGACCACCGCCACCGTGCAGCCACGCACGACGAATACAGCCGGATCGTGCCCGCCGTCGCCGAGATACCCGTCGCCGCGCCACGACACGGCTTCTACTGAGCGACCGTGCACCACAAACGCGGCCGGGGGTTGCGCGCCGTCACCGAACTCCCTCCGGCACAAGCCGATCCGCACCGCGATCCACTCCGTCCGTCGGCGAGGAGCCGCACTATGAGCCTGCCCGACGAAAACCTCTCCCGCCGTTGGCGTCTGGTCCTCGGCGCGGCGGCCGAACCCGAGCTCGGCGGGCTCGGCGGCGGGGACGACGTCGCCGTCGACCGCGCGCTCGGCGCTCTCTACAACACCGGCGACGAGCCCACCTCGGGGAAGCGGTCCGGCAGCCTCGGCGGCTCGGCGCCGCGGGTGGCGCGCTGGCTCGGCGACATCCGCACCTACTTCCCGTCCAGCGTGGTCGAGGTGATGCAGCGCGACGCCATCGACCGCCTGCAACTCACCGAACTGCTGCTCGAGCCCGAACTGCTCGCCGCCGTCGAGCCCGACGTGCACCTGGTCGGCACGCTGCTGAGCCTCAACCGGGTGATGCCCGAGACGACCAAGGCCACCGCGCGCACCGTGGTCGAACGGGTGGTGCGCGAGATCGAGCAGCGCATCGCCACCCACACCCGCACGGCCGTCTCCGGCGCGTTGAACCGGGCCGCGCGGATCAGCAGGCCGCGGGCGCGAGACATCGACTGGGACCGCACGATTCGCAAGAACCTGGCGAACTATCTGCCCGAGCACCGCACGGTCGTCCCGGAGCGGTTGGTCGGCTACGGCCGCAACACCCAGACGGTGCGCCGCGACGTCGTGCTCGCCATCGACCAGTCGGGGTCGATGGCGGCGAGCGTCGTGTACGCCTCGGTGTTCGGCGCGGTGCTCGCGTCGATGCGGGCGTTGCGCACGTCGCTGGTGGTGTTCGACACCGAGGTAGTCGACCTCACCGACCTGCTCTCCGACCCGGTCGACGTACTGTTCGGCACCCAACTCGGCGGCGGCACCGACATCAACCGGGCGCTCGCCTACTGCCAGACGCTGATCGCCCGTCCCGCCGACACACTCTTCGTCCTCATCTCCGATCTCTACGAGGGCGGCATCCGCGCGGAGATGCTGCGCCGGGTGCACGCCATGAAGGACGCGGGCACGCAGGTGCTGGTGCTGCTCGCGCTCTCCGACGACGGCGCACCGGCTTTCGACCACGACAACGCCGCCGCCCTCGCGGCGCTGGGCGTTCCGGCCTTCGCCTGCACGCCCGACCGCTTTCCCGACCTGCTCGCGGTGGCGTTGGATCGCGGTGACGTCCAGTCCTGGGCGGATGTGAACGCCGGAAGGCCGTGAGACCGTTCCAGGCCCTGTCTCGAAGTCCGGCCGGATGCATCCGTGATCTGGGCCGCGGAGGCGCCGGATGGGACGTCGAGACAGGGCCTAGACTCGCGACCGAGTCTCGGCACGCTGGAGGGGAGCACGCATGTTGCGCCGTGGTGAGGTGTTCGCCGGCTACGTGATCGAGCGCGAACTCGGGCGCGGCGGCATGGGAGCGGTGTACGCGGCGCGCCATCCCCGGCTGCCGAAGACGACCGCGCTGAAGCTGCTGCACCGGGAGATGTTCGACGACGAGGAGATCCGGCGGCGGTTCGAGCGGGAGGCGGATCTGGTCGCGCAGCTGGACCATCCGAACATCATCACCGTCTACGACCGCGGCATCGAGGACGAGCGGCTGTGGATCTCGATGCAATACGTGGACGGCCACGACAGCGCCGCGGTGCCGCCGAGCGCGATGTCACCGCAGCGTGCCGCGCAGATCGTCGTACAGACCGCGGGCGCACTGGATTACGCGCACGCGCGCAGCGTGCTGCACCGGGACGTCAAGCCCGCCAACATCCTGCTGTCCCGCTCGGCGGGCGTCGGCGCGGGCTTCGACGAGCGCGTGCTGCTGACCGACTTCGGCATCGCCAAACTGCTCGACGACACCGCCGGGCTCACCCGCACCGGGAATCTGACCGCGACCCTCGCCTACGCCGCACCCGAACAACTGACCAACGGACCGCTCGACCATCGCTGCGATCAGTACGCGCTGGCCTGCACGCTGTTCCGATTGCTCACCGGCGCAGGACCTTACGACGGCCCGAACCTGCCCGCGGTGCTCTACGGGCACATGCACGGTCCGATCCCGTCGCCGCGTGCGACCCGGCCGGAACTGCCCGCGGGACTGGACGCGGTGCTCGCCAGGGCGATGGCCAAGGACCCGAACGACCGGTTCGACTCGTGCGGCGAATTCGCCGAGGCCGTCGTTCGCGCCCTGCGTGACCGAAGTTCCACCGCCGCACCGGAATCTGCCGCCCAGCCTGTATCGGGCCCGTCTGCCCGTCCGGCGCCCGCGCGACCGGCGCCGGGCCCGGCCACCCTCGCGCCGACCGAGCCGCCCGCGCGGTCCACAACGCCACCGGCCGTGACCATGCACGCGACCGCGTATCGCAGACAGCTGCACACCCAGGACGACGTGGTGCACGGCTGCCTGCTCGGCTCGGCCATCGGCGACGCTCTCGGCGCACCGGTGGAAAACATGCTGCTGCACCATATTCGGCAGCGCTACGGTCTGCGCGGCGTCACCGGCTCGCCGGACACCTACGAGGGCAGGATCTCCGAGGAGACCCAGCTGACGCTGTTCACGGTGGAGGCCCTCGTGAAGGGCTCGGTGCGGGCACGGGCGCGCGGCATCGGCGGCGCGACGCTGGGCATGATGCAGCAGGGTTTCCTGGTGTGGTTGCAGGGTCAGGGCGTCAGCATTCCCGAGCAGAAGGTCCCCCCGCACAGCGCGCTGGCCGCGCATCCGGAGTTGATGGGGCATCGCGGCACCACGCACGCCGCCATCACCGCGCTCCAGAAAGCGGCGGCGCGACGCGAACCCGCGCGTCCGCTGGGCACGAGGACCGAGCCGATCAACAATTCCAAGGGCTGCGCCGCGGCCGTGCGCGCGGTGCCCTGCGGCTTCGGCTACGCCGTGGACCGCGCGGGCGACGCCCTCGAGCACGTCTTCGAATTGGGTTGCGACGCCGCAGCGCTCACGCACGGACATCCCAGCGGCTGGCTGCCCGCCGGTGCGGTGGCCGCGCTGATCTACCTGCTCGGCCGCGGCGCGGAACTCGACGACGCCCTCGACCGGGTCCGCGCCGAACTGGCCCGCCACGACCACCACGAGGAGACCTCGACGGCGCTCACCGCGGCCGTCGACCTGGCCGCCGCCACGGCGCGCCGGACGCAGACCATGCCGCAGCCGGAGGACTTCGACGCCCTCGGCCGCGGCTGGATCGCGCCGGAAGCGCTCGGCATCGCGGTGTACGCGGCGCTGTGCGCGCAGGCCGTCGGCGGGACGCCGGAGAACATCTTCCGCGACGGAGTCCTGTTGGCCGTCAACCATTCCGGCGACAGCGACTCCACGGGCGCACTGTGCGGCAGCATCCTCGGCGCCCGCCACGGCCGCGCCGCCATCCCCGACCACTGGCGTACCGCGCTGGACGCCGCGCCCGTCATCGAGCGGTTGGCGGCCGACTACTGCACCGAATTCGGACCGAACCCGCCGCGCGACACGCACGGCGAGCCCCCGTTCGATTGGTACACCCGCTATCCGGGATAGCGGGTGTACCGGTCAGATGTCCGCGATGGCGGCCAGCGGCGGGGTGCGCGCGGCCCGGATACCCGGCCACAAGGCGGCGAGGACGCCGACGACGGCCGAGGAGATCAGCACCAGGGTCAGCTGGCCCCACGGGATGTCGATCTGGTCGATGCCCAAATCCCGTAGCGTACGCAGGAATCCGACGCCGAGACCGATGCCGAGGATCACCCCGACGAGGGCGCCGAACACCGCGATCAGCATCGACTCGAGGTAGATCGTGCGACGCACCTGCGAGCGCATGGCGCCGACCGCGCGCAGCATGCCGATCTCCCTGCGCCGCTCCACCACCGAGAGCGCCAGCGTGTTGATGATGCCGAGGATCGCGATCACCACGGCCAGCGCGAGCAGGCCGTAGAGGATGGCGAGCAGGGTGTTGATCTGACGGCCCTGCGCGCCCTTGAACTGCTCGCGGTCCTGCACCTGGACCACCGCGAACTGATCGGTCGCGTTCTCCAGGTCGGTGCGCATCTTCGCCAGGTCGGCGCCCGGCTTCGCGGTGACGAGCACGTAGAAGTTGTTCCGGAACGCGGGCGGGGTCACCTCTTCGAAGATCTTGGGCGGCACCACCAGACCGGCGAGCAACGGCGTGTTCTTGTAGACGCCCACGATGGTGACGGGGACCTTCTGGTTCCGGTCCAGTGTGGTCAGCTCGATCTGCTGACCCGCCCGCCAACCGTGCTCGGACGCCTCCTCTTTCGAGACCAGGATGTCGCGCTCGCCGAGCGCGTCGGTGCCCTCCAGAATCTCGTAGTTCAGGGCCCGGTCGATCGGGCCGTCGGGCGCGACGCCCTGCATCCGATCGTCACCGGCCTGCACGGCCACGCCGCGGAAGCCGATCACCTCGTCCGCCTCCGGCACCGCGGCGCGTACCGCGTCGGGCACTCCGAGCGGCAAGCCGAGCAGCTGCTGCTGCGGGCCCGAGAGCACGTACTCGGACTCGACACCCTTGTCGACGAGCACCCCGATACTGGCCTTGGCCGACGAGCCGAGCATGCCGATGGCCGACACCAGCATCAGGCCGAGGGTGAGCGCGAAAGCCGTCGCGGCCGTGCGGCGCGGGTTGCGCACGGCGTTGTTGCGCGCCATTCGTCCGATCGGCCCGAACGGACGAATCAGCATCCCGAGGCCGCCGACCACCGGGCGGGAGATCGCGGGCGCGGCGAGCAGCACGGCCAGGATGAGCGCCAGCGCGCCGACACCGACGGTCGCCGCCGCGCTGCCTCCGGTCGAGCGGGCGCCGAGCGCCACGAGCACCACGCCGAGGACCGCGAGCGCCGCGCCGACCGCGGTGCGAATCCGCAACGACTCTCCCGCGGACGCGAATTCCTCGCGCATCGCCTCCACCGGCGGGATCTTCGCCGCCCGGCGAGCGGGCGCGTAGGCGCTGATCACGGTGACGACGAGACCGACGAGCAGCGCGACCACCGCCGTGCGCGGCAGCACCGCCATGGAACCGGTGGGCAGGCCGAGGTCGAAGGCGTTGAGCACCGCGGAGAGCCCGAACGCGAGGCCGATGCCCGCCGCCAGGCCGAGCGCGCTGCCGAGCAGGCCGATGACCAGCGCCTCGGCCACCACCGAGCCGCCGACCTGCGCGCTGCTCGCGCCGACCGCGCGCAGCAACGCCAGCTCGCGCAGCCGCTGCGCGACGATCATCGAGAAGGTGTTGTAGATGATGAACGTGCCGACGATCAGCGCGATCGCGCCGAACGCGAGCAGGAAGTAGTTGATGAAGTTCAGCGCCTGGGAGACTTGGGCTTTCAGGTCCGCGCGCACCTGCTCGCCGTTCTGCACCTTGAAGCCGGGCAGCGTCGCGGCGATGCGGTCGCGCAGCTCGTCGCCCGAACCTTCCGCCGCGATATCGATGAAGGCCACGTGCGAGCCGTCGGTGAACAACTGGCGGGCCTGCGCGTCGGAGAACAGCACGCCGATGAAACCGCCCGTATCGGAGGGCACCTCGTAGATACCGGTGACGGTCACGTCGAGCACCGGACGCTGCTGGGTGCTCTGGGACGGGATCAGGATCTTGGTCTTGTCCCCGATCTTCAACCCGGCGCGCTCCGCGCCGCCGCTGTTGAGAGCGATCTCTCCTGCGGCCGCGGGCGGCACGCCCTCGAGGAAGGTCTCCGGCTCGGCGACCGCGCGCTCCGGCGGGATGTAGGACTGGCCCCAACTCGGCGCGCCACCGGTCTGCACGGGCTTCTTGCCCTCGGGGTCGAGCACCACGAGCGGACCCTGCACGCTGGGCGCGACCGCGCGCACGCCCTCCATCTGCGAGACCATGTCCACCACGCCGAGCGGAACGCCGAAGGACTGCTGCTCCTTCGGGCTCACCCGCACGTCGACGCCCTTGGCCTGGCTGGCGAACAGGCCGTCGAACGTGCGCTGCAAAGTGTCGGTGAAGACGAACGATCCGGCGATGAAGGCGGTGCCGAGCACCACCGAGAGCAGCGTCAACGCCAGCCGGACCTTGTGCGCGGCGAGGTTGCGCAGCGCGACCTTCCGCATCGGACTGCCCGACGTCGTACTCACGCCTGCTCCAGCGACTTCATCCGGTCCAGCACCGATTGCGGGGTGGGATCGCGCAATTCGGACACGATGCGGCCGTCGGCGAGGAAGATCACTCGGTCGGCGAAGGACGCCGCGTGCGGCTCGTGGGTGACGATCACGACCGTCTGGCCGAACTCGTCCACCGCGGCGCGCAGGATCGACAGCACCTCCTCCGAGGCGCGCGAATCCAGGTTGCCGGTCGGCTCGTCGCCGAAGATGATCTCGGGTTTGCCCGCAAGCGCCCGCGCGCAGGCCACCCGCTGCTGCTGGCCGCCGGACAGCTCGCTGGGCCGATGGTCGAGCCGGTCGCCGAGGCCGAGCCGCTTGATCACCGTGTCCAGCCAGTCCTGGTCGGCCTTGCGGCCCGCGATATCCAGCGGCAGCGTGATGTTCTCCAGCGCGGTGAGCGTCGGCACCAGGTTGAACGCCTGGAAGACGAAGCCGATGCGGTCGCGGCGCAGGCGGGTCATCTGCTTGTCGCCGAGGTCGGTCAGATCGGTGTCACCGATCCGCACCGTGCCCGCGCTGGCGCTGTCGAGTCCCGCGAGGCAGTGCATCAGGGTCGACTTGCCGGAGCCCGACGGCCCCATGATCGCGGTGAACTCTCGCCTCGCAAACTCGACAGTCACCCCGTCCAGCGCCCTGACCTGGGTATCTCCGGAGCCGTACAGCTTGGACAGGTCGACGGCACGAGCAGCCACCTCGGGCGTGGCCACCGTCTCGGCGGCATCGGTCCCCACAGCTTGCGAAGTCATGTCCTCCAGTTTGTCTGCCAACCCCGCCCCGCGCCATCAGGGATTCCCCCGAATCCCCTGGTCGTACTCCGAGTCCGCGCGACCGGTCAGCCCAGGGGCGCGGACCGCCACCACTTCTTCAGCTCGTCGAAACTGCTGGTGCCCGCGCTGTAGAGGAGGTAGGACGACCGATCCGGGTCATCGAGGAAGGTCGTCGCCATCTTCGGCCCGGCGTAACAGCACGCGTACAGCTCGTAGCTCGTGTACCGGACACCGTCGTTGACGTCGGTGAATTCTTTCTTCGACCCCAGCCCGTCGACGGCCGAGCGGACGTCCTTCGCGTTGCGGTAGCCGAAGACGACGAACCCCGACTCGCGGAAGGTGAAGCCGCCGCACAGCCACGCGCCTGTCCACTTGCCGAGGTCGAGGTCCGGGAAGTCCGAACGCTTCTCGCCGCGCGGGTCGACGCGGACGCACTTGTCGCCGTTGTAGATCGTGCCGCCGTCCTCGGCCGGGAGCAGATTCGGGAAGGCACGGCTCATGGCCTCGTACGGCGGCGCGACATCCTCGCTTCGGTTGATCAGCCCGACGCCGACGACTGCGGCGATCACCAGAACCAGCGCCGCACCGCCCGCGGCGAGCAGCAGCGCGGTGTTGGAACGCCGCGGCGGCGGGTATCCCGCAGGGCCGACCTGCTGGGGATAGCCCGGCGGTAAACCGGACTGCGGATAGTCGGCCGGCAGCGGTCCCGACTGCGGATAACCGGGCACCGAATTCGGTTGCCCGGGCGCCACGCCCGGCTGCGGATAACCCGGTGGCGCAGCGCTCGGCGAATACCCGTGCGGCTGTGGTCCGTGTGGCTGCAATGCTCCCCCTCCATCGAACGATCAACCGGGACCTTAGCGCCGACGTTCGCGGTCCGCCTATTTCAGGATCAGGAGCGCGGATTTCTCTATGCGGTCGGCGATTTCGGAGTACGAGGCGTAGCCCATGCCCGCGCGGACGAGCGCGCCCGCGTAGAGGAGTTCGAGTGATTCGACGACGTCGGCGTCGGCGTCGGGACCGAGCGCGCGCAGGATGCGTTTGCGGATCTCGGCGCCGATGCGGTCGCGCAGGTGCGCTACGTCGGGGTCGCGGCCGAGCAGGGCGCTGGTGACGGCGCCGGAGAGCTCCTGTTCGTCGGCGACGAGCATGGCGATATTGCGCAGTTCGGCGACGACACGGGCATGGGGGTCGTCGGACTCGCTCGCCGGGGACGGCGAGGCGACCAGGCGACGCCAGAAGATCTCCGCGACCAGGTGTTCCTTGGAGGAGAAATAGGTGTAGGCGGTGGCGGTGCCGACCCCGGCGGCCGCGGCGACCAACCGGATGGTCATACCGGCGAAGCCCTCGCGGGCCAGCACCTCCACCGCCGCCTTGGTGAGCTTGTCGACAGTGTCGGCCTGTTTCCCGCTGAGGCGACGCCGGGTCGCCTCCAGCATGATGGAATCACCTTCGGACATGTGTCCAGACACTATCAGCCCTCCGTTAATTCTTGGCGGCTGCCACCCCGGCCCGGCGGCCGTAGAAGCTGCCGTCGCCGAGCGAAGCCCCGCTGACGTATCCGCCCGCGCACAGCCCCGAGGTGCAGCGCCCCGCGGCGTACAGTCCGGCGATCGGCTCACCGGAGACGTGCAACACCCGCGAGTCCAGATCGGTGCGCAGCCCGCCGAGGGTGAAACCCGCCGTGAAGTTGCGCATGTCGAAAGCCGCCAACGGCGTGCCGATCAGGCGCACCCATTCCGGTTTCTTGCCGAGCAGCGGATCCTTGCCGTCGGCCGCGTGCCGGTTGTAGGTCTCGACGGTGGATTGAAGCGCCTTCTCCGGCAGACCCATCTCCGCCTCGAGCTCGGCGACCGATTCCGCCGCCCAGGTCGGCGGCTGCCGGAAGAACGGCGTCGCGGTCACCGTCTTCAGCGCCTCCTCGTAGGAGGCCTCGTCGATCACCAGATACGCCTGGTTCTCCTGCTGGATCAGCGTGGCCTGCCCGATCCGGCCGGGATAGGTGTCCTCCGGGATGTAGCGCTGGCCACGCCCGTTCACCAGGATGCCGCGCACCAGCAGCTGCGGGTCGCCGAAGAACGCGACCTCGGTGGCGTCCATGTGGGCCAGATCCGCGCCGAGCGCCTGCGCCACCCGGATGCCGATGCCGTCGTGCTCCTCGATGGCGGCGGCGGGCCTGCCGATCAGGCGCGGCGCGTACCCCTCCACCATCTGTGCGGCGTAGGCGAAGCTGCCGGTGGCGAGCACGACGCCGCGTTCGGCGCGCACCGCGATCTCCTTGCCGAAGTGCGCGGCGACCACGCCGACCACCCGATCGTCGTCGTCCACGATCAGCCGCCGGATGCGAGTGTCGTATTCGACTCGTACGCCGAGGCTTTCGGCGGTCTCGGCCAGTGGCTTCATGAGCATGTAGCCGCCGCTGCGCTGACCGATCCGTTTGTCGGCGTACTGCGGAACATGTCCGCGCGGCGCGGGCGTCGCCAGTGCGTTGAAGGGCGCGGCGTTCTCGCCGCCGGAGTACATCAGACCCTCGTCGTGCGGCGGCTCCCAGCCGGGTTCGCCCCAGAACGCCTCGCGGAACGGCACGCCGCACGCGACCAGCCAGTTGTAGTGCTCGACGCTGTTGCGGCAGTAATCGCCGATCTTGGCCGCGTCGACGCCTGGCCCGAGCGCGGCGAGCAGGAACTTCTCCATGTTCTCCGGGCTGTCCTCGAAGCCGAGGGCCCGTTGCAGCAGCGTGCCGCCGCCGAGGTAGATGAACCCGCCCGCCATCGCCGCCGCGCCGCCCCACCCGCCGGAGCGTTCCAGGATCAGCACCTCGGCGCCTGCTCGCGCGGCCTCGATGGCGGCGCACACGCCTGCGATGCCGTACCCCGCGACGACGACATCGGCGGCGTGGCCCCATTCGGAGACCTCGCTGACACGCAGTGGACGGATGGACTTGGCGTCAGTCATTTATTCGCTTCCTCGGGCTGTCAGGCGTTCTCGGGCTGGTCGGCGGCGGCGCGGGCGGCCTTCTTCTGCTGCGCCACGATTGTTCCCACCAGCAGGTCCAATTTGGTGCCGTTCGGCCAACCCACGTAATGGCACAGGAACAGCGCGATCTCGTGCAGTTGCTCGTCGGTGAGTTCGCCGTTGCGCAACGCGGCGCCGATCTGGATGCCCGCGGTGTCCATCAACCCCTGCGCGGTCAGCGCGCCGAGCAGCAGCAGGCGGCGGTCGCGCACGGTCAGGCCGGGGCGCGACCACACGTTCGCGAAGAGGTGATCGGCGGTCATCGCGAAGTGGTCGCCGGGGTAATCCTGGAATTCGGTGCCGTAGACCTCGGCCATCTTGGCCAGCCCGCGCTGACGGACGGTGTCCGGCGAGCCATTGTCGTTGTCGCTCATGCCTGCACCTCGCTGGCGCTCGGCTCCGGCATGCGCGAAGCGCACTGGCACACGATTCGCTCACTACGTTCGCTCATGCCTGCACCTCGCTGACGCTCGGCTCCGGCATGCGCGAAGCGCACTGGCACACGATTCGCTCACTACGTTCGCTCATGCCTGCACCTCGCTGACGCTCGGCTCCGGCATGCGCGAAGCGCACTGGCACATGAATCGCTCACTTCGTTCGCTCATGAATTCCGCCTTTCGAAGGTGTTGCCGCCGACGCCGAGACCGGGTCCGAGGCGCTCGAGCGCCAGGCGGGCCAGCGGCAAGTCGAGATCCAGCCGGTCGCCGAGTTCGAGCGCCAGGCCGAGATCCTTCTCGCCGAGGTCACGTACGTGGGCCAGGATGGGCAGCCAGAAATCGTCCGGTTCGATCGGCGCGGTGCGATCGCGCAGCATGATGGCGCCGGGGCCGCCGGTGACCGCGTCGGAGTGCCGGACGATCTTGCCCAGCGTCGTGATGTCGAGTCCCGCGGCCTCGGCGAGCCGTTGCGCCTCGGTCGCCGCGCTGAAGGCGACGAAATGCAAGAGGTTGCGCGCCAGCTTCATTCGCGTCCCCGCGCCGACCTCTCCCGCGTGCACGACGAGGTCGGCGAAGCAGCCGAAGGGCTCGCGCACCCGCTCGAAGGCCGCCGCGCTACCGCCGACCATGACCGCGAGCCGACCCAGTTTCGCGCCGGGCGCGCCGCCGCTGATGGGCGCGTCGACCAGGTCGAGCCCGCGCTCGGCGCAGGTGACCGACAGCTCCTCGGCCGTCCGGTCGGCGATCGTGGAGTGCACCGCGATCACGGTTCCCGGCGCGGCGACGCCCGACAACTCGGTGACCACGGCGCGCACCTGCGCGTCGTCCAGCACCGCGACGGAGACGACGTCGGCCGCCGCGGCGACCCGCGCGATCGAATCCGCCACCGCCGCACCCGCTTCGGCGAACGGCTGCACCGCCTCGGGCCTGGTGTCGCACACCGTGAGCCCGCCCGGCCAGGTCAGCAGCCGGTGGGCCATCGGCGCGCCCATGTTGCCGAGCCCGATGAATCCGACGCGTAGCGGTGCGTTCATGAGCGGAAGATCTGTCCGCCGTCGACATTGAAGATCTGCCCGGTGACCCACGCCGCGTCATCGGAGAGCAGGTACAGGCAGGCGCCGACGAGATCCTGCGGCGTGCCCATGCGTTTGAGCGGCAGCCGCTTGATCATGTCGTCCACGATGACGCCCGGCGTCACCGTCTTGGTCGCCTCGGTGTCGATGGGCCCCGGCGCGATGGCATTGATCCGGATCTTCGAAGCGCCCAGTTCGAAGGCCAGTTGCTGGGTGAGTCCGTTGACGCCGACCTTGGCCAGGCCGTAGAAGCCGGAGTACACCCAGGCGGCGGTGGACGACTGGTTGACGATCGAGCCGCCGCCCGCGCGGACCAGGTGCTGGAACACGGCCCTGGTCATGTTGAGCGCGCCGTCCATGTTCACCGACATGAACTTCTTGTAGTAGTCCCACGGCACGGTGAGCAGCAGGTCGAGTTTCATCTCGCCGTAGATGGCGGCGTTGTTGACCAGGTGGTTGATCGCGCCGAACTCGCCGACGGTGAATTCGGCCAGCGCCGTGGCGGATTCGGGTTCGGCGACGTCGACCTCGCCGAACACCGCGGTGCCGCCCGCCGCCGCGATCTCGGCGGCGACGGTCTTGCCGCGCTCGACATTACGGTCGGCCACAACGACTTTCGCGCCCTCCTCCGCGAGCGCCTTGGCGTAGGCCGCGCCGATGCCCTGCGCGGCGCCGGTGACGATGACGGATCTTCCTGTGAATCGCCCCATGGGGTCGGCTCCTCCACATCTCTGCCGATCGGATTGCGGTCCGGCGGGTTTCAGCCCGCGGCGGCGATCAGCTTGGTTTCCAGGTATTCCTCGAAGCCGGCCACGCCCATCTCGCGGCCGATGCCGGACTGCTTGTAGCCGCCGAACGGCGCGTCGGCGGAGTACCAGACGCCGCCGTTGACGCTGAGCGTGCCGGTGCGCACGCCCTCGGTGACGCGCCGGATCCGCTCGGGATCGACGCCCCACACCGAGCCGGACAACCCGTAGGGGGAATCGTTGGCGATGCGGATGGCGTCCTCGTCGCCGTCGTGCGCGATGATCACCAGCACCGGTCCGAAGATCTCCTCGCGCGCGACGGTCGCGCTGTTGGGCAGGTCGGCGATCAGCGTCGGCTCGACGAACCAGCCGCGCTCCCGGCCCGCGGGCCTGCCGCCGCCGACCACGATCCGCCCGCCCTCGGCCCGCGCCGTGTCCAGGTAGCCGAGCACCCGATCACGTTGGCGACGCGAGATGAGCGGCCCGCAGACGGTGCCGGGATCGGTGGGATCGCCCGGCTTCATCCGGCCCATGGCGGCGGCGGCCACCTGCACCGCCTCGTCGTAGGCCGCGCGCGGCACCAGCAGCCGGGTGGTGAGCGCGCACCCCTGTCCGGCATGGACGCACACCGAAAACGCCGCGACGCCAACGGCTCCGGCGAGATCGGCGTCGTCGAGCACGATGAACGCGGACTTGCCGCCCAGCTCGAGGAAGGTCTTCTTCAGTGTGGGCGCGGCGGCGGCCATCACCAGCCTGCCGGTCTGCGTCGAACCGGTAAAGCTGATCAGATCCACCCGCGGGTCCACCGAAAGGCGCGCGCCCAGACCATGATCGGACGAGGTTACGATGTTCACCACGCCGGGCGGGATGTCGGTCTGTTCGGCGATGATCGCGCCGACCGCCGCCGCGCACCACGGCGTATCGGGAGCGGGCTTGAGCACCACCGTGTTTCCCGCCGCGAGCGCGGGACCCAGCTTGGCGAAACCGATCTGGTGCGGGAAGTTCCACGGAATGATCGCGCCCACCACGCCGACCGGTTCGCGGCGCAGTGTCCGGCGCGTCTTGATGCCCATCGGCGCCGCGACGCCGAGATCCGTTTCCCACTTGTAGTTCTCGGCCAGCCCCGCCGCGAACGCCAGATCCGCGATCGGCCCTTCCAACTGCGGACCCCTGGTGAGCATGACGGGGGCGCCCGCCTCGGCGACGGTGATTTCGCGCAGCGCCTCGACCTCGCCCTGCAACGCGACCCGCAGCTGTTCCAGGCAGCGAGCGCGGAAGGCGTGGTCACGGGACCACGCGGTGTCGTCGAACGCGGTGCGCGCGGCGGCGATCGCGGCGTCCATATCGGCGGCGTCCGCGTTCGCGGCGACTCCGACGACCTCCTCGGTCGCGGGATTCACCGTCTCGAACACGCCGTCGCCGCCCTGGCGGAGCTTGCCGTCGATCAACAGACGCGCACCGTCGGCGGGCAGGAGACTGCTCATGGTTGCTCCGATACTGTCTGGACAGGTGTACGGAATATAGTCCAGTCGCACTCTGGCACGCAAGAACATGTTTCACTATCAACGACCGGACAGGTGCGGGATCGGACCGCGAATGTCACCGATCCGTTGTCTCGATATGCGAGCACTGGTACTGTCCAGACACATGTCCAGCTATGTGTCTTCGCGGACGGCGCTCAGCTCTGTCCAGCGCGAGAACTCGTTACGGATCAATCGGAGATCACCATGACGCCGGCCTCGCTGGAACCGCTGACCTTCGACCCGTACGACTACCGCTTCCACGACGATCCGTACCCCACCTACCGGCGGCTGCGGACCGAGGCGCCGCTCTATCACAATCCCGACCTGGACTTCTGGGCGCTCTCCCGGCACGCCGACGTGATCGCCGGATTCCGCGATGCGGCCCGGCTCTCCAGCGCCAACGGCGTCTCGCTGGACCCGGCCGCATGGGGCCCGCACGCACACCGGGTGATGTCCTTCCTCGCCATGGACGACCCCCGGCACATGCGGATGCGCAAGCTGGTCTACAAGGGTTTCACCCCGCGCCGGGTCGCGGAGATGGAAGACCGCATCCGCGAGATCACCCTCGGCTATCTGGAGCCCGCGCTGGCGCGCGAAACCTTCGACTGGATCGAGGATTTCGCGGGCAAGCTGCCGATGGACGTGATCTCGGAGCTGATGGGCGTCCCCGAACAGGACCGCGCCGAGATCCGCCGCTTCGCCGATCTCGTCGTGCACCGCGAAGACGGCGTGCTCGACGTGCCGATGGCCGCGGTGGACGCCTCGCTCGAGCTGTTCGGGTACTACACCGACCTGGTCGCCGAGCGCCGCAGCGCACCAGGCGACGATCTGGTCTCCGCGTTGCTCGACGCCGACATGGACGGCGATCGGCTCAGCGATCAGGAAATCATCGGCTTCATGTTCCTGATGGTGGTGGCGGGCAACGAGACCACCACCAAACTGCTCGGCAACGCCCTGTACTGGGCGGCACGCCATCCCGGCGAATACGCGAAGGTGGCGGCCGAGCCCGGCCTGGTGCCGGACTGGGTGGAGGAGACGCTGCGCTACGACACCTCCAGCCAGATCGTGGCCCGCACCGCCGTCGTCGATCTCGACTACTACGGCGCGACGATCCCGGCGGGCGCGAAGGTGCTGCTGCTGATCGGGTCGGCCAACCGCGATTCCGCGGCCTTCGACGACGCCGACACCTACCGCATCGACCGGCCGGACAAGGGCAAGCTCGCCAGTTTCGGTGCGGGCGTGCACTTCTGCCTCGGCGCGCACCTGGCGCGTCTGGAAGCCGTTGTGGCGCTTCGCGAATTCGCCGCCCGGGTACCCGCCTACCGCGTCCTCGACAGCGGCATCGTGCGCGTGCACTCGACCAACGTCCGCGGCTTCGCCGCCCTTCCCCTAGTAGTGGAGAGCTAGATGCCCCGTTACGAACCCCACCCTGCCCGCAGGCCCTCGCTGATCGCGGGCGCGTCCTCCGGCATCGGCGCCGCGACCGCGCTCGCGCTCGCCGAGCTCGGTCATCCGGTCGCGCTCGGCGCGCGGCGCGTCGATCTCTGCGAAGAACTCGCGGCCAAGATTCGCGCCGACGGCGGCACCGCCTTCGCCCACCGGCTCGACGTCACCGACGCGGATTCGGTCGACGAGTTCGTCACCGCCGCCGAGCGCGAACTCGGCCCCCTCGAGATCCTGGTGTCCGGCGCGGGCGACATCGAATTCTCGCTGGTGCAGGAGATGGATCCGGAACGATTCCTGCGCCAGGTCGAGGTGCACCTGGTCGGTGCGCAGCGGCTGGTGCACCGCGTGCTGCCCGGCATGCTCGCCAGGCGGCGCGGTGACGTGGTGCTCATCGGGTCCGACTGCGCGCCCGAGCCCAGGCCGCGCACCGGCGCGTACAGCGCGGCCAAGGCCGGACTGGAGGCGATGGCGGTGCAGTTGCGAATGGAGTTGGAGGGCACCGGCATTCGAGCCTCGGTGGTGCGACCCGGCCCGACGCTGACCAACATGGGCATGAACTCCACACCGGAGGTCGTCGGACCACTGCTCGAGGACTGGAAGGCGTGGGGTTTCGCTAGGCACCCGCACATGCTGCGAGCGAGCGATCTCGCGGCGGCGGTGCTGGCCGTGGTGTCGGCGCCACGCGGGGCGCACCTGGTGCTCGTCGAGGTGCAGCCCGAGGCGCCGCTGCGTCCGATGCCGAGCGCTACAGAGCCCAACCCCTAGCGCCGCGCCGAAGTCCGAGCGCCGCCGCGCCGAATTCCCAGCGCCGCCGCGCCAACATTGCAGCGCCGCTGCCCGATCACGAAGAACCCTGCGTGAGACAATAGTAACGTGTTCTAATTCCATACCGAGGGACGCGCCCGACGCACCGCGGGCGCGCGTCGCAATCGCACGCCTTGGAGACACCCGATGAGCGAACGAAGTGAGCGATTCATGTGCCAGCGCGCATCGCGCATGCCGGAACCGAGCGTCAGCGAGGTGCAGGCATGAGCGAACGAAGTGAGCGATTCATGTGCCAGCGCGCATCGCGCATGCCGGAGCCGAGCGTCAGCGAGGTGCAGGCATGAGCACTACCCACGCCACGGACCGGACGACGGCGACTCTGCCGCCCCGGATCACCGCGGAGCTGATAGCGCGACTGACCGGCATGGTCGCCGCCGAGTCCGGCGCGCACGGCCGCGCGCCGTTCCCGATGACCGAGGTCTACACCGGAGCCCACGTCGGCGACCTGCCGCAATCCCGGCCCGAGGACATCACCGAGGCCTTCGCCGTCGCCCGCGCGGCGCAGCGGGAGTGGGCGAGCTGGCCGTTGCGCCGCAGGCTCGCGGTGTTCGAGCGGGCGCACGAGCTGATCCTGCGGGAGGGCGAGACGATCGCCGACCTCATCCAGATCGGCTGCGGCAAGACCCGGCGCATGGCACTCGAGGAATCCTGCGACGTACCGATGGTCATCAGCCACTACCTGAAGACCGCGCGCCGGGTGCTGCGGCCACGGCGGCGCGGCGGCCCGATCCCGCTGGTGACCACCTCGTTCGAGGAGCACCGGCCCAAGGGCGCGGTCGCGGTGATCGCGCCGTGGAACTTCCCCTTCGCCATCGCGCTCTCCGATTCGGTGCCCGCCCTCATCGCGGGCAACGCCGTGGTGCTCAAGCCGGACAACAAGACCGCGCTGTGCGCGCTGTTCGGCGTCGAACTGCTGTATCGGGCGGGCTTGCCGCGCGGGCTGTTCCAGGTCGTCTGCGGCACCGGCCCCGACGTCGGGCCCACGCTGATCGGCGGCTCAGATTTCGTCATGTTCACCGGTTCCACCGCCACCGGGCGGGTGGTCGGCGAGCAGGCGGGCCGCCACCTCATCGGATGCAGCCTCGAACTCGGCGGCAAGAATCCGATGATCGTGCTGGACGACGCGAATCTCGACGAGGCGGTCGCGGGCGCGGTCTTCGCGGTATTCGCCAACTCCGGCCAGGCTTGTATGCACATCGAGCGGATTTACGTGCATGAGCGGATCCACGACGAATTCCTGCGCCGCCTGGTCGCCGCGGCCGAGGATCTCGGATCCAAGATCGGCGCCGCCTACGACTACGCGCCGGAATTCGGCTCCCTCGTCTCGGCCGACCAGCTGGCCAGGGTGGCCGAGCACGTGGCGGACGCGCGCGCCAAGGGCGCGACCGTGCACACCGGCGGCCGGGCCCGCCCCGACATCGGACCGGCCTTCTACGAGCCGACCGTGTTGACCGGCGTCACACCCGAGATGGCCCACGCGAAGGCGGAGACCTTCGGACCGGTGGTGAGCGTCTATCCGTTCCGCGACGAAGCCGAGGCCGTCCGCCTCGCCAACGACACCGACTACGGGCTCAACGCCAGCGTGTGGACGGGCGATCTGGCCAGGGGCAGGCGGATCGCGGGCCGGCTCGAGTCGGGCAATATCAATGTCAACGACGGCTTCGTCACCACCTACGCCGCCAAGGCCACGCCGTCGGGCGGGGTGAAGCAGTCCGGGGTCGGCACCAGGCACGGCGACCAGGGCTTGCTGAAGTACACCGACACGGTGAACATCGGCGTGGTGAAACGCCAGGTCCTGGCCGCCCGCGCCGGAATGCCCTACGAGAAGCAGGTCAAGACCACCCTCACCACACTGCGGTTGATGCGGCGAACGCGGCTGCGCTGACCCGGACCCGGCCGCGCCGGACGACCCTGTACGCCGGGGTCGTCCGCCGCGCCGATCCGGTAGCGTGGCGCTCGGGGTGGACCCACCGAATCACAGAATTGGCAGGTGCGAGACGAGTGAGCATTCGGGATATTCCGCTACAGACCCTGACCGGTGCGCCGACGACGCTGGCCGAGCTGGCCGGTGACAAGGCGGTGCTGCTGGTCAACGTGGCGTCCAAATGCGGTCTGACACCGCAGTACTCGGCGCTGGTCGACCTGCAGCGGACGTACGGCGGGCGCGGGTTCACCGTGATCGGCGTGCCGTGCAACCAGTTCATGGGCCAGGAACCCGGTTCGGCCGAGGAGATCCAGGAGTTCTGCTCCACCACCTACGGCGTCGACTTCCCGCTGCTGGAGAAGGCCGAGGTGAACGGCGAGAACCGACACCCGCTCTACCAGGAGCTGGTCGAGACCGCCGACGCCGAGGGCGCGGCGGGCGACATCCAGTGGAACTTCGAGAAGTTCCTCATCGACCGGGACGGCAAGGTGGCGGCACGGTTCCGCCCTACCGTGAAACCCGAAGACCCGACCGTCGTTTCGGCCATCGAAGCGGCGCTCTAGAACCTGTTGCGCGCGGCCCGCTTTCGCGGGCTGCGCACCTCATCGGATCTGGTCAGGGACGCAGGCGACGAGTCGCCGATGCCGCTGCGCTCGCGACGAGTCGCTGACGCACAGCTTCTCTGGCGACGAGTCGCTGACAAGCTCTCTAGGGGCGAGTCGCTGATACAGTTCTCAACGCCGCCGTGAACCAGTCGAAGATCTCGGCGAGTTCCTGCGGTGCGGGCCACCCGTTGACGGCGGCGACGAGCCGCCAATACCGCTCCACCCGTGCGTCATTGGCGATCGTCAGCCGCTCCAGGAGCCAGCGGCGCAGGGCGGCGTCGTCGGCGCGGCCGAAGGTGCGGGCGTAGCGCGCGGTCAGCTCGTCGACCACCTCGGCCGCCCCGGGCCCGTCCGGAGCCGTGCCCGCGGCAAGCGCCGCGCCGACAAGGTCGCGGACGGCCCCGGTCAGCTCGTGGTGCAGTCCGGTGGTGTCGCCGTTCGCGCGCTCGCGAGCCTGGTACTCGGCCATCCGACGCACAGCAGCACGGAAATCCTCGTCCTGGGCAAGTTCCGCCAGTTCCATCCAGGCCCGAACCTGTTCGGGCGCGGGGTCTTCCGGCAGATCGGGCACCGTCGCGCGGAGCAGTTCGACGAGCTCTGGATTCGCGTCGACACCGCCGAAGGCGTCGTCGACAAAGTCATGGATGATCCTGCGGCGCTCGGCGTCGGTGAGCGTGGCCAGTCGGTGCATGGTGTTCATCTCCTCGGTGTCGGTGGCCCGCTGCGCGACCGCGCGCAACACCGCCCGCCGCTGCCGCAGGATCCGGATCTGGAGGTCGACGGCGTCGGCATGGGCCGCCGCCACCTCGGACACGGTGCGTTCCCGCGCCAGTACCTGGCGCACGGTGTCCAGGTCGAGGCCGAGGGCGCGCAGGGTGCGGACCAGTTCCAGGCGGGCGATCGCGTCGGAGTCGTAGCGGCGGAAGCCGTTCGGGCCGATGGCGGACGGCGCGACGATCCCCCGGTCGGCGTAGAAGCGGATGGTCTTGACCGTCAAGCCGGTGCGTCGCGCCACCGCGCCGATCGAGAGGAGCGTGTCGTCGTCCATGTCCGACAGCCTGGCGTCTCCCCTCGGTGGAGAGGCAAGTCCAGGATTCGACGCGGTCAACTCAGCGGCGCGGTGTGCCACCAGTCCATGAATTCCTCTTGGGTGGCGATGAATCCGACGCTGTACATCAGGAAGTTCTCCCGCTTCTTGGCGCTGGTGAACACGGTGATCATGCGGGGCCGCTTGGCGGCGGGGTGGCCGTCGAGCAGATAGTTCGTGTAGGTCTCGCGGCCGTGCTGAGCGGTGGAGCGGGTGTGGCCGGGCAGCGAGCCGACGGCGGCCTGCACGTCCTCGGGCGAGCGGTAGACGAACAGCTCGTAGCTGGCCTTGTTCGGGCCGCCGAAGCAGTACCAGTACGCGGTGAAGTTGCCGAAATCCGGTGCGCCCGCGTCCATCGCGTTCGCCGAACCCTCCGGTTTTGCGAAGCAGGTGGACCCGTTGTGACCGGGGCCGGTGTGCACGACGTTGTCCTTGTCCACCTCGGGGGTCATGCCGGGAAATGCCTTGCTGATCAAGTCGATGTCGTCCACGAGAGAGCCGGACTCGTCGTGTTTCTTCGAGGTGGTCGGCGCCGCGGTGGTCTTCGCGGGGCGTTGTGTGGACGGCGACGGCTCGACGGTGCTCGACGGTGCGGCCGAGCTGCCCGGCTCGGACCCACGGTCGACGACCAGCGCGGTGACGGCGAGAATCGCGAGCGCGGCGCCCACGGCAGTGCCGATCACCGCTGTGCGGCGCGATCGGCGGGACGGCGTGGGTCCGCGGCCGTGCTGTTGCGCGGCGTGGCCGCCCGAGCGGTTCGAATGCGCCTGCGCCCCAGCAGAACCCGGTGCATGGATCGCGCCGCTGTGCGCGCGCGACGGCTGCTGAGCGCCGAGCGCGTCCGCACCGGAAACGAACGCGGAGGACCGCGGCGGATACTCCTGCCAGGACCCCTGCTCGCCCGGCACGCCGGGCGAGGCCCCTTGGCCGTGGGTGCCGGGGGCCGTGCGATACCCGGGACCGGTGGCGGGCGCGGGTCCCGAGGCCACGGGCGGAGTCGGGTAGCCGGGCGTCGTCGGCGGGGCCGGACGCGGCGGCGACCACTGCGGCGGCGCCGCCTGCGGCCACGCGCCGGAGCCGTTGCCGAAACCGTTGTCCGCCAGCGGGAAAGGACCGGACGCCGGTTCGGTGAACGCCCGCCGCGCCGCCTCGGCGAACTCCGCGCACGAGCCGAAGCGGTCGTCCGGACGCTTGGCGAGCGCGCGCAACAGCACCGCGTCCAGGGCGGGCGGCAGACCGGGCCGGACGGTGCTCAACCGCGGCGGCGGCTGTTGCATGTGCCCCTGGATGACCGCGACCGGATTACTCGCCTCGAACGGCACGGTTCCGGTCAACATACGAAACAGGCTGCACGCCAACGAATACTGGTCCGAGCGGTGATCGAGCACCGCGCCGGAGAGCTGCTCGGGCGAGGCGAAAGCCAGGGTGGCGGTGAAGGTTCCGGTCTGGGTCAGTTTGCCGGTGTCGTCACGGAAACGGGCGATGCCGAAGTCGGTGAGGAACACCCGCTCCAGCCCGCCCTCGGCCCGCTCCAGCAGGATGTTGGCGGGCTTCACATCCCGGTGCAGCACGCCCTTGCCGTGCGCGAAGTCGAGCGCCTTGGCGGTCTCGGCGACGATCTGCACCGCGCGCTGCGGCGGCAGCACGTGGGCGTCCAGCGACGCCGCATCGACACCCTCGACGTACTGCATGGAGATCCACAGCTGCTCGCCTTCGACACCGCGGTCGAACACGGTGACGATATTCGGGTGGTCGAGCTGGGCGACCAGATCGGCCTCCCGCTCGAACCGGGCCCGAATCTCGGTGTCGAAGAACAGCTCTCGATTGAGCAGCTTCAACGCCGTCCATCGCGGCAATCGCGGATGCCGCGCCAGATACACCGATCCCATGCCCCCGCGCCCGAGGAGGCGTTCGACGGTGTACCCGGCGAAAACCGCTCCGTTGTCCAGCATGCGTCAGTTCAGCGGCGCCGACCGCCACCAGCGCAGCACCTCGTCGATGGTGCCGACGATGCCGTCGGTGTACATCAGGAACTGCGCACGGTCCGGGTCGCCGGTGAAGACGGTGACCATCTTCGGGCCGCTGTTGTCGAATTTGTAGTTGGTGTAGGACTTTCCGCCGTTGCTGTCGGTCGACTTGGCGGCGTTCGACGGCAGGTTGTTCAGCGCTGCCTGCGCGTCGGCGGCCGACTTGTAGACGTAGATGGTGAAGAACGGATCGTCGTTGTTGCCGCCGCCGAAGCAGTCCCACTGATAGGCCCAGTTGCCGAAATCCGGTGTGCCGTCGGTGGGTACCGAAGGCCGGTCCGGCGAGTAGGCGCCGCAGGTGGCGCCGTTGTATCCGATGTCGCCGTCCTTGTCCGCCGGAACCATGCCCGGGAACTCGTTGCTGATCGCGGCGGCGTCGGCGGCCACCGGGCGCTTGCTGTTCGAGGTGCTCGTCGGCGCCGTGGTCGTGATGCCGCCACCACCGGAGGAGGAGCTACTGCTCACCGCGACGACGATGCCGACGACCACGGCGATCAGCACCACCACGCCGACGGCGAGCGCGGCGATCAGTCCGGTGTTGGACTTGCGCGGCGGCTGGTGGCCGCCGCCCATCGCGTGTCCCCCGCCCATCGGCGGTCCGGGCGGCGGCGCGAACCCGTACGCCCCGGACTGCTGCGGGTACTGCGCGGCGGGGCCGGTCTGCTGGTGCGGAGCGGCCGCGTTGGGCATCACGCCCTGCGGCGTGGTCATCGGCTGGCCGGTCAGCGGCTGCGAACCGCTGGTCGTCGGACCGACCGGGTACTGCCCGCCGGTCACCGGAATCGGCCCGCCGGTGACCGGATGCGGACCCGAGATCGGTTGCGGCGGACCGGTGACCGGCCGCGGGCCGCCGACCAGCGGCATGGACGGCACGCTCTGCCCCGACAGCGCCGCCTGCGCCGCCGCGGCGAACTCCGAACAGCTCGCGAAGCGATCGTCGGGACGCTTGGCCATCGCCTTGGCCAGCACGCCGTCCAGCGCGAACGGCAGCCCGGGGCGCACGCTGCTCAGCGCGGGCGGCGCCGACTGCAGGTGACCCTGAATGACCTGGGCCGGGTTGGTGGCCGCGAACGGACCGCTGCCGGTGAACAGCCAGAACAGCGCGCAGGCCAGCGAGTACTGATCGGAACGGTGGTCGAGCGCGGCGCCGGTGAGCTGCTCGGGCGAGGCGTAGGCCAGGGTGGCGGTGAAAGTGCCGGTCTGAGTGAGGTGGCCGGTGTCGTCACGGAGCCGGGCGATGCCGAAATCGGTGAGGTAGACGCGTTCGCCGCGGCCGCCGGTGGAGCGAGCCAGCAGGATGTTCGCCGGCTTCACGTCGCGGTGCAGCACGCCCATGCCGTGCGCGTAGTCCAGCGCGTCGGCGGTCTCCTTGACGATCTGCACGGCGCGCTCGGGCGGCAGCGTCTTCGGATCCACCGAGGCGGCGTCGATGCCGTCGATGTACTGCATCGAGATCCACAGCTGCTCGTCTTCCAGACCGCGGTCGTAGACCGTGACGATGCCGGGGTGGTCGAGCCGGGCGACCAGGTCCGCCTCCCGTTCGAACCGCGCCCGCACCTCCTTGTCGAAGAACAATTCCCGGTTCAACAGCTTCAGCGCCGTCATCCGCGGCAGCCGCGGATGTTTCGCCAGGTACACCGAACCCATGCCACCGCGACCCAATTGCCGTTCGATGACATAGCCGGCGAAAGCCTCACCGCTGGCCAGCATGTCTGCTCCAATTCCCGCCTGCACCGGGACCCACCGGGAACAGGCGTTAAGCATAAGAACGCGCGGTCAGCGCTTACCCGACCACGGAAAACATCGAAACCATAGCAGCAGTCGCACGGCCCCAGGGCGCCCGAGGAGGCGGGGTACGCCAGGCGACATCCATAGCGAAAAGCTA
The DNA here is from genome assembly GCF_965341865.1 of Nocardia sp. bgisy134. Classification (GTDB taxonomy): domain Bacteria; phylum Actinomycetota; class Actinomycetes; order Mycobacteriales; family Mycobacteriaceae; genus Nocardia. The sequence goes on along the minus strand of NZ_CBDQZP010000007.1, from coordinate 143,957 downwards.
TGGCGGAGGGCGTGGTTCGGGCGGTTGCGGGCCGTTTCCCGGCCCCTGCCCGGCGGGCGCAATTCGCCCCCGCACCCGATCCGGGAGCGCGATCGTGATCGGCCGTGGCGTGCGGCGCGTCGGCCGTTGTGGGATCGGCTCGTTCCGCCCTTGCGCCGGGCGGCCGGTGTCCGTCGAACCCTGCTGTGGCGCGGGCTCGTTCTGTCCGGACGCCGAACGGTCGGTGCCGGTCGAACCCCGCTGCGGCTGCTGCGGCACAGGCTCGTTCCGCCCGGACGCCGGGCGACCGGTGCCCGTCGAGCCCTGCTGTGGCACGGACTCGATCGGACGGCCGGTGCCCGTCGAACCCTGCTGTGGCACGGACTCGATCGGACGGCCGGTGCCCGTCGAATCCCTTGGCGGCACCGGCTCGTTCCGCCCGGATGCCGGACGACCGGTGCCCGTCGAATCCCGCTGTGACACGGGCTCGTTCCATCCGGGCGCCGAACGGCCGGTGCCCGTCGAATCCCGCTGCGGCCGCTGCGGCACAGGCTGGTTCCGTCCGGACGCCGAATGATCTGCGTCCGTCCGACCCCGCTGCGGCTGCTGCACTCCGGCAGCGCGCGGAGGGTTGGTATGCGCGGTCCCGCTGGTCGGCAACGAAGCGTCCGGCAGGGGCGCCGTCGGTGGCAGGCCGGTCGGACGCTCGGATTCAGGACTCGTCGGCGGCACACCCGCCGGACGCGAGGGATCGGTCCCGAGCGGTGCCGGTTGCCCGGTAGTTCCGTGCCGCGTGCCACCACGAGTCAGATCCACGGCGTGGTGCGACGGCGGGCAGGGCGGCGTCGCACCGTGGGCTGCGCCGGTATGTGGTGCGCTCCCGGTCTGATTCCCGGCATGGTGCGAGGGAGGCATGGGCAGCGTCCCACCGTGAGCCCCGCCCGTGTGCGGTGCGCTCCCGGTCTGATTCGTCACTGGCCGAGGCGGAACAGCGGGGCGCCCCGGCACGCCAGTGTGGGTGTGCGCGCCGGTGTGCGGAACCGAATGCGGATGCGGCGGAACGCTCGTCGGCGGCATCCCTTCGGCGCGTGGCGCGAATCCGGTGGGTGGCCGCACGCCACTCGACCGAGTCGGCACACCGGGATACGACTGCTGGGGTGCGTGCGGGGAGCTTGTGGCCGACCGGCCCTCGGGAGCGGGCGCATATGGAGACGCGGTCGCACTCGGACGCCGCACGTCATCGGAGCTCTGCGCGAACTGGGTGTGCGGGCCGGGATCAAAACCAGTTGGCACACCGGGATGCGACGGATCGGGTGCGGTGGATCTGCGGGACTCGTGTGCCGAGCCGTGCGCGGGCGGCACGAAACCGGTGTGTGGCGGCATTCCGGTCCACGAGTCCGCGCCTACGTGCGGTGTGGTGCTGGTCGATGGGCCGCTGGTCTGCCGAGCAGCACCTCCGTGCGCAGCCGCGCCGTGCGCCGGTGTGCCGGGGTGCGGTGAGCCGCTGGTCTGCCCCGGGGCTTCGGCGTGCGTAGCCGTTCCGCGCGGCGGCACACCGGGGTGCGGCGGTGCTCCGTTCTGCGTGGCCCCGCCGTGCGCAGCCGCGCCCGTGTGCGACGGCCCGCTGGTCTGCGAGGCCCCGCCGTGTACAGCGGCGCCGGGGTGCGGCGGCACGCCGTTGCGTGAAGAGCCACCTGCTTGCGAGGCCTCGCCATGCATGGTGTGCCCTGGCGCTTCGGTGTGCACAGCCGTGCCACGCGGCGGTACGTCGGTGTGCGGCGGGCCACCGGTCTGTGCGGGCCCGCCGTGTACAGCCGCGCCGGTATGCACCGGCGAGCCGGGGTGCGTAGGGCCACCGGACCGCGGGGCCCCGACGCTCGGGCCCGCACCGGCGTGCGGCGGGCCGCCGGCCTGTGGGGCGCCGCCATGTGCAGCCAGGCCGGGGTGTGCCGACGAGCCGACGTGCGTGGGCGTGCCGGTGTGCGGCGGACCGCTGGTCTGTGAAGCCCTGCCGTGCGTCGCCGCGTTGGTGTGCGCCGGTGAGCTGGTGTGTGTTGGGCCACCGGGATGCGGGGCCCCGGCGCTCGGAGCCGCGCTGGTGTGTGCCGGTGGGGCGACGTGCGTAGGGCTGCTGGTGTGCGGGGCGGGCGCGTGCGGTGGACGTCCGCCGGGGACGAAAGCGGTGCGGGGCGGCAGTGGAGTGGCGTCGGCGCGGGTGGCGAAACCGGTGTGGGGTGGCACGGGGCCGGTTGTCGAATGCGGGGCGGGTGTGGCGGACGCGAGGGCGCGGCGGGCGGCGACGGCGAAATCGGTGCAGCTCGGGAAGCGGTCGGCGGGGCGTTTGGCGAGGGCCCGCGCCATCACCGCGTCCAATGCGGCAGGCAGACCACGGCGGCTGCGGGACAGCGACGGCACCGGCGCGGCGATATGGCCGTTCATCACCGCGGCGGGCGTGGCGCCAGGGAAGGGGACGTTGCCCGTGAGCATCCAGAACAGCGTGCAGGCCAGCGAGTACTGGTCGGCGCGGTGATCGAGCGGCTGCCCGCTGAGTTGTTCGGGCGCGGCGTACGCCAGCGTGGCGGTGATGGTGCCCGCCGAGGTGAGCGTGGTGTCCGCGTTGCGCATGCCCGCGATGCCGAAGTCGGTGAGCAGCACCCGTTCCGGCTGTCCGATGGGCGCCTTGGCCAGCAGGATGTTGGCCGGTTTGACGTCTCGGTGCAGTACCCCGTTGGCGTGCGCGAAGTCCAGGGCCGCGGCGGTCTCGGCGATGATCTGCACCGCGCGTCCCGCGGCGAGCACGTCCACGTCGGCGCTCGCGGCGTCGGAGCCGGGCACGAACTGCATGGAGATCCACAGCTGCTCGTCTTCGGCCCCGCGGTCGTAGACGGTGACGATATTGGGATGGTCGAGCTGGGCGACCAGATCGGCCTCCCGCTCGAAGCGTCCCCTGATCTCGAGATCGCCGTACAGCTCGCGATCGAGCAGCTTCAGGGCGGTCATCCGCGGCAACCGCGGGTGCTGGGCCAGATACACCGTGCCCATGCCGCCTTGACCCAGCACGCGCTTGACGACGTAACCGGCAAAGATTTCGCCAGTACGCAACAAGGTGATTCACCCCCCTCATCGGGTCGAGCACGTGGATCCTACCGATGTATCTCGCGGACCCACGTGGGCGCAACAAGTCCTTCGATTCTCGGTTATTCGCCGGTGGATCGCCGGTTCTCCGCGATGTCGGTGCCGCCCACTACGCTGAGCCCCATGCGCATTGGAGCACACGTCCGGCTCGACAGCGATCCGATCGGCTTCGGTGAGAAACTCGGCGCCGATGTCATCCAGATGTTCGTCGTCGACCCGCAGAGCTGGGACAAGCCGGTCCCGCATCCGCGGACCGAGGAGATCCTCGCCAGTCCGATCGATGTGGTGGTGCACTCCTCCTATCAGATCAACGTGGCGAGCCTGAACAACCGGCTACGGATGCCGTCCCGCAACGCGGTCGCCCAGCAGGCGAAGGCCGCCGCGGAGCTCGGCGCGTTCGGCCTGGTCGTGCACGGCGGGCACGTCCGCTCCGACGCCGAAGTGGAGACCGGAATCGACAACTGGCGCAAGCTGTTCGAACGCCAGCAGGAAAAAGGCGGCTTCGCGGTGCCGATCCTCATCGAGAACACCGCGGGCGGCAACCACGCCATGGCCAGGCATTTCGACTCCATTGCCCGCCTGTGGGACGCGGTCGGCGATTACGGCGCCGGCTTCTGCCTCGACACCTGCCACGCGTGGGCGGGCGGCGAGGAACTGCTCGGCGTCGTCGACCGGATCAAGGCCATCACCGGCCGCATCGACCTGGTGCACCTGAACTCCTCGCGCGACGAGTTCAACTCCGGCGCCGACCGGCACGCCAACTTCGCCGACGGCACCATCGACCCGCAGCTGCTGGCCGAGGTGTGCCGTAATGCGGGCGCGCCGGTGGTGCTGGAGACCCCGGCCGAGGGCGTCGCCGAGGATCTCGCCTATCTGCGCGAGCACGTGGGCTGAGCTGCGACTCATCGAGCGGTGGGGCTGAACGGTCGGGGTGCCTCATCGCAGGGCTCCCGCGATCAGGGGTCGGCCGCTCCTAGCCGCTGCCCGACGCCGAGGCGTGGTCGGCCCAGCACTTAGTAGGCCAGGGGCCGTCATCTCCTCCTGCCGCTCGCGGATGCCGCGAACCAGCAGAGCCAGGGTCGGCATGTGCCCAGCACCTCCTTCGACGCTCTCTCGTCAGGTCAGCGGGTGGGCGCGGACGTGGTTCCGGCCGCATACCTGCAAATCACGCTCGCCCACCCAGGTTTCCCCGAGCAGTGCCGGGCACGTCGGGTGCCGTACCCGGCTTACCTCCCGCCGTTGGTAAGCATGGGTGCAACTTCCAGCGTGGTCATCCGGCTGTGGTTGCGTTCCTTTGAGTGGGTGGAGGGCGTTCTCTCGTCAGTTCAGCGGGTGGGCGCGTTCGCAGACGTGGTTTCGGGGGCTTGCCTGCAAATCACGCTCACCCACCCAGGCTTCCCCGAACGGTGCTGGGCACGCCGAGTTGCCGTACCCGACCTACCTCCCGCCGTTGGTGGACGCTGGCGCAGGTTCCAGCGTGGTCGACCGGCTGTGGTTGCGTTCTTGGGGAGTAACAGGGTGGGTGCTGTTGCGTGGTAGGTGCGGTGCTGATGGGGGCGGGTCTACCTGTCCCCGGTGTGCGTGCTGGGGTGCTGAAAATCGACGGGAGTCAAATGGTGGTTCGGGGGTTGACGGGCCGGGACCGGTTCGCCAATTGTGGGGCGCGAGTGGCACGTGTTGCGATCATGCCGACGAAAACCCTGGTCGCGGAGGGTTTACGGGTGGTGTGCTCTAGCGCGCACTAACCGTTCTCGACAGCGAAGGTGATCACCATGACGATCGCAACCGCCCCCACTGTTTCGGTGACCAAGCTCGGCGCCCGCATCGGCGCTCAGGTCGACAATGTCCGGCTCGGCGGCGACCTGGACGCGGCGCCGGTCGACGTGATCCGCCGCGCTCTGCTCGAACACAAGGTCGTCTTCTTCCGCGGCCAGGACCACCTCACCGAGGATGGGCAGTACGAGTTCGCCGAGTTGCTCGGTAGCCCGACCACCCCGCACCCGACCGTCACCTCGCACGGGCTGAAGAGCCTGGCCATCGACTCCGAGTACGGCCGCGCCAACAGCTGGCACACCGACGTCACCTTCGTCGACCGCATCCCGAAGGCGTCGATCCTTCGCGCGGTCACCCTGCCGACCTACGGCGGCTCCACCACATGGGCCTCCACAGTGGCCGCCTACGAATCGCTGCCCGAGCCACTGAAGCTGCTCGCCGAGAACCTGCGCGCGGTGCACACCAACGTGTACGACTACGCCGCGGCGCACGGCGCCAAGGCCCGCCCCAACGCCGCCGAGTACCGTGCCGAGTTCGAGTCGACCTACTTCGAGACCGAGCACCCGGTGGTGCGCGTGCACCCGGAGACCGGCGAGAAGGCGCTGCTGGTCGGTCACTTCGTGAAGCACTTCGTCGGCCTGTCCGGCGCCGAATCCCAGGCACTGTTCCGCCTGTTCCAGGACCGGGTGACGCGCCTGGAGAACACCGTCCGGTGGAACTGGCAGCTCGGTGACGTGGCGATCTGGGACAACCGCGCCACCCAGCACTACGCCATCGACGACTACGACGACCAGCCGCGCAAGCTGACCCGCATCACCCTGGCGGGCGATGTCCCGGTCGGCGTGGACGGCGTCGCGAGCACCGTCATCGCGGGCAATGCCGAGCACTACTCGATCATCGAGGAGGTCTCCCGCGCCGCCTGACCGGCGCTGCCGGACGACGGCTGCCCCGCGAGGACCGAAGGCCCGGAAACACCCCGACCAAGGGCGCCGCAACACGCGGGAGGAAGGCTCAGAGACCGCGGGCGGGAGGCCCAAGACACGCGGGGCGTAGGCACCGAGACACGCCGATTGAAGGCGCCTCGAAGGCACCGAGACACGCCGAGCGAAGGCGCCTGGACACGCGGACCGGAAGCTCAGAGACACGCGGGGCGGCCCGAGACCGAGGGCGGGCCGAGGACGAGAGCCCCATTAGTCCACACTGGTGGCCATGAGTATTCGGCCGTTGGACGGAGTTCGCGTCCTCGAGCTCGGTAATTACATCGCCGCGCCCACCGCCGGGCGCATCCTCGGCGACTTCGGCGCCGAGGTCATCAAGGTGGAACGGCCGAAGGCCGGCGACGAGTTGCGCAACTGGCGGCTCTACGGCGGCGACACCTCGATGCTGTACCGCACCGTCAACCGGAACAAGAAGTCGATCACCCTGGATCTGCGCACCGACGAGGGGCGCGCGGTGGTGCTCGACCTGGTCAGGCACTGCGATGTGCTGCTGGAGAACTTCCGGCCCGGCATGCTCGAGAAGTGGGGCCTCGGGCCCGACGCGCTGAACGAGGCCAACCCCGATCTGGTGATCACCAGGATCTCCGCCTACGGGCAGACCGGGCCGATGTCCGCGCGGCCCGGTTTCGCCGCGGTCGCCGAGGCCGTGGGCGGTCTGCGCGAACTGGTTGGCGACCCGGACCGTCCCCCGGTGCGGGTCGGTGTCTCGATCGGTGACTCCATCGCGGGCATCTACGCCGCCTTCGGCACCGTGATGGCGCTCTTCCAGCGAGAGCGCACGGACGACGCGGTGCCCCTGCGGGAACGTGTGATCGATGTCGCACTGAACGAGGCCATTCTCTCGGTGATGGAGTCGCTGGTCCCCGACTACCTGGCCTACGGCATCAACCGCGAGCGCGTCGGCGGCCGGATGGAGGGCATCGCGCCGAGCAACGCCTACCCCTGCCGGGACGGATTCAGCATCATCATCGGCGGCAACGGCGACGCGATCTTCCAGCGCTACATGGGAGTCATCGGCAGGCCCGATCTGGCGGCCGATCCCGAACTCCAGGACAACGCGGGCCGCTGGCGCCACCGCGAACGACTGGACGCGTCGATCGGCGAATGGACGATGCGGCACACCAGGGACGAAGCGCTGAAGATCCTGGAGGACGCGGCCATCCCGTGCGGGCCGATCTACACCGCCGCCGACATCGTCGACGACGAACAGTACAAGGCGCGCAACATGATTCAGCCGTTCCCGGTGGACGTCGGCGAACCTGAACCGAAGACCGTCGGCTTCCCCGGCATCGTGCCGGTGATCGGCGAACAGTCGCTTCCCATCCGCAACGTAGGCCCCGACCTGGGCGAACACACCCGCGAGGTGCTCTCGGGACTGCTCGGCCTGAGCGAGGCCGAGATCGCCGCCGCGTCGGGATCCAGCGAGGTGCAGGCATGAGCGAGCGAATCACGTCCCAGCGCGCACGACGCATGCCGAAACCGAGCGCCAGCGAGGTGCAGGCATGAGTGAGCGGAGCGAGCGAATCATGTGCCAGCGCGCACGGCGCATGCCGGAAGCGAGCGCCAGCGAGGTGCAGGCATGAGCCGCAGGCGCGTACGGCGCAGGCCGGCCGGCCGTAATACGTGGGAGCAGCGCGCGCCAGGACACGCGCGGCCGACGATCCACCCGAATCCGGCGGGCGCGAACCAGAAACCGTGGGCGGGCGTGATGTGCGTGCCGCCGCAGGCGCGGGAGGACCGGCAGTGCTGACCGAGACGAGCGGCGCGCTACTGCGTGATGTGACTCTGCGCGACGGACTGCAACTGACCGGCAAGACCTTGCCGGTGGAGCGCAAGGTCGAGATCGTGCGCCGCCTGCTCGCGCTCGGCGTGCCCGCGCTGGAGATCGGTTCGATGGCGCGCCCCGACCTGGTGCCGCCCATGGCCAACACCATGGACCTGGTCGCGGCCCTGACCCCCGAGGAGCTCGAGCGCTGCTGGGTGTGGGTGGCCACCCCGCGTCACGTGGCCAAGGCCGCGGAGGCGGGCGTCCGCAATTTCCAGTACTGCTTCTCGGTCTCCGACTCGCACAACCAGGCCAATATCGGCCGCACCACCGAGGACAGCTTGGCCGTGATGCCGGAGGCGGTGCGATTGGCCCACGAGGTGGGCGGCGCCATTCAGCTGTGCTTGGCCACCAGTTTCACCTGCCCGTTCGAGGGCCCGGTGGATCCGGGGCGGGTGCTCGAGATCGCGAACGATCCGCGCACCGAGGGCGCGAGCGACATCGTGCTCGCCGATACGCTCGGCCAGGCCCATCCTGCCCAGGTCGCCGCCCTGATCTCCGCGGTTCGTGACCGGACGCCGCAGCGCCGCATCGTGTTCCACGGCCACGACACCTGGGGCATGGGCGTGGCCAACACCTTGGCCGCGATCGCGGCGGGCGCGGGCATGGTCGACGGATCGCTCGGCGGCTTGGGCGGCTGCCCGTTCGCGCCGGGCGCGAGCGGCAACACCTCCAGCGAGGACATCCTCTTCGCCACCCGCCCCGACTGGTTCGCGCCGCCCACGCTGGCCACGCTCGTCGAACTGACCGAGGGCCTGCTCGCCGATCTCGGCGAACCCAACCGCTCGCGCGCCGCCGAGGGAGCGCGGTCGAAGGCCGCGGCCTTCGAATGGGTCATCGGCTGACCGCGGGGCGGTCCTCGAACACGTAGTTCACGAAGTCGTCGACCGGCTGGTAACCGATCGCCCGGTAGATCCGGTTCGATGTGGGGTTCGCCAGATCGGTGAACAGGCAGACGTCGAGACCGTTGCGGCGCAAGGCCCGCGACACCTGCGCGGTAAGGGCCGACGCGTAGCCGTGCCCGCGCTCGGCGGGCGGCGTGTAGACCGGGCCGATGCGCGTCCAGCCGCCCACCGGAATCTGGTGCGCGGCAAGGCTCACCGGACGGCCGCCGACCTCCCACAACCACCAGCGCCCCGCCGCCACCCGCTTGCGGATCACGTCCGGGTTCGGATGCGGCGGCGCCAGATCGATTTCGTGGCGCATGGCCTCGAACCAGGCAACACACAGCGCGACATCGCGGTCGGCGGCTCGGCGCGGCGCACCGGCGACCCCGCGCGGCACACGCAGCTCGCCGAGCCGGAACAGCCTGGTACGGACGTCTTCCCGCAGACCGACGCCGCGCAGCGCGCACCAATGCTCGGCGAACGACTCCGCGGCGGCGACGAGCCCTTCGACCCCGGTGTTGCCGGGCGCCGCGGCGGCGAACGCCTCAGCGACCGGTCGCAGGCTCTCGGCGGGCAGCTGCCCCAGGTAGACCTCGCGACCTCCGGCCCACATGGCGACGCCGACGACGGCGCCGTCCGCCGCGTGCAGCGACAGGAAGCGCGACGTTCCATCCGCCGCCTGCTGCCCGTCCACGTGGTTGGCGACGACCGTGGCGATCACCGTGTGCCGCAGGAAATCACGGCTCACGAAGGCCTCTGTCGCGGCGCGATACGCGACAGCATCGCCGGTGATCTCGATCCGCATGCCGCATACCTCCACTTCGCTCCCGCAGTGTGCGAAGTGTGGACGTACCCCGTCCGCGGCGCCCCTCCGGCGCGATCCCGCCGCGCTCCGCGATTCCGCGGACCTTCGACGGACTTCGTCCGCTGCCCTTGTCAGGCGTCACGATAAGCGTCGAAGACGTCGGGCACCAATGACTTTCGCAGCGACATCACGGGAGAAAACGGTTGCTCAGCCGGTGCCGCTCCTCGCTCCGCTGTCCGCGCGGATCTTGAGCAGGACGAGTCCCGCGGTGCACGCCAGGATCAGACCCGCAACGGTGATCTCGACGTGCAAGCCCGCGATGCCAAGCACGGCCCCGACGACACCGCCGAGGAAGAACAGCCAGGCCAACGCTCGCGCCACGATCGTGGGCACGGAACGCGCGGGCGGATTCGACGCTTTCTGCTTCGCCGCTTCCTGATTCGCGTCCTCCGCCGTGTCGGAGGTCGCGTCTACTGGCGGCAGCGGAGAGGTCGAGTATGCTCCCATCATCTTCTCCTCGGTGACGCCGATCAGAGTGTTCGATCGCGCAGCTCCACCAGCGCGTCTCTCATCCTGATACAGGCGTCTCATGCGTAACTTTGATCACGTACGCTACGGCCCGCACAGGGGGCTCCGCCGCGACACGTGCCCGCGACACGCGGACGAGATCAATTCGATATCTGAATCATATGTGTTTAAAAGTTCCGGTCCGGCGGCAGTGACGGCGGAGGTACGCCTGGCCCGGGTGACCGACCTGGTTTATGGTGAGCCCACTCGAAACACACGAGGAGTGTCCCCGAATGGAGAGCAGCAGGGCCAAGATCGCGGGTCCAGCGATCGCAGCGGGAGCGGTCTCGGTCGGTCTGGTTCTCATCGGCTCCTGCGGGATCGGCGGCGACGAAACCTATGTTCCGCCCCCACCGCTCAAGGACGGTCCCGCCGCCGCGGCCGTGGTCCGCGACGACGGTTCGACGGGCACGGTGTCGCGCATCGTGATTCCGCCGTCGCCGACCTGGCAGATGGCGCCGGGCGGACCCCCGCGCAGGCCCGCCGGATACGTCACGATGACCATTCCGCCGGAAGAGGAATCGGAGACGAACACCCCCCGGCCCGAGCGCACCACGGAGCCGCGCACCACCGCGGCCGAAACGACAAGGGAGACCGAGGAACCGACGACGACCCGGCGGACGCTGTCGGCTACGACACCGCCGTCGGCCGTCGACGAGGAATCGACGACATCCCGCCGACCGGCCGCCACACCGCGGGCGGACTACCAGGGCGAAAACGAGTAGGGCGGCGGCGCGGACGTTTTCGCCCGCACCGCCACCCGACCTCCGTGGTCCTACAGTTCCGGCAGGTCGTAGCTGCCGACCTGGGCGCTGAGCACCTTCAGATGGTCGAGATCGCCGCCGAGCGTCCGGCCGATCGCGGTGAGCCGCGCGACGTAATGGCCGACCGGGTACTCCGCGGTGACGCCGATGCCACCGTGCATCTGGATGGCTTCCTGCCCGACGTGCCTCGCCGAACGTCCGACCTGGAGACGGGCGCGCGAGGCGACCACCGGGTCGTCGGCCCCGTCGGCCAGCGACGCGGTGACGTACAGGCTCATGCTGCGGGCCAGCTCCAGCGAGACGTACATGTTCGCCGCCCGCTGGGTCAGGGTCTGGAACTTCGACAGCGTGACGCCGAACTGCTTGCGCGTCTTCAGGTACTCGGTGGTCAGCCGCAGCGCTTCCTCCATCGCGCCGATGGATTCGGCGCACAGACCGGCGTGCGCGTGGCCGAGCGCGACCTGCACCGACTCGGCCGCGTCCAGCGTGTCACCGAGCAGCTCGGCGGGCGCCTTGTCGAAGGTGATCTGCGCGCCGCGCAGCCCGTCGACGGTGCGGAAGCCCTTGCGTGACACCCCGGCGCCCTCGGCGGCGACCACGAACAGGCCGACGCCACCGCCCGGCAGCACCGCGCTGACCACCAGATCGTCGGCGCAATCGCCGTGCGCCACCGGGTTCTTCACGCCGGTCAGCAGGTAGCCGTCGCCCTCGGCCGTCGCGGTGGTCGCGAGGTCGACGGACGGCCAGCGCACGCCGGGCTCTGCGTGCGCGAAGGCGAGCAGCTTCTCGCCCGCCGCCACGTCGGGCAGGATCCGCTGACGCTGTTCGGCGCTGCCGACCTGTGCGATCAATGCGCCCGGCACCAGCACCGCGTCGAGCAGCGGCTCCGGCGCGAGCCTGCGGCCGATCTCCTCGAGCACGACCATGGTCTCCACCGGACCGGCGCCGACGCCGCCGTCCTCCTCGGTGAAAGCGAGGCCGAGCACGCCGAGCTCGGCGAGCTGGCGCCACACGTCGCGGCTCCAGCCCAGCTCGGTGTCGATCACCTTCACCCGGGACTCCGGGTCGTAGTTGCGGGCCAGTACGTCGCGCACGGTGTCGCGCAGCATGACCTGTTCATCGGTGAGTTCGAATTCCATGGCGAAGCCTCACAATCCGAGGATCGTGGAGGCGATGATGGTGCGCTGCACCTCGCTCGAACCTCCGTAGATGGTTGTCTTGCGGTAGTTGAGGTAGCTGGGGCCGCTGCGCTGCGCCCAGCCGGGGGAGGCGATCTCGTCCGCGTCGACCGGAAGCGCGTCCGGTCCTGCGATGTCGAGCAGCAGCTCGGTGGCGGCCTGCTGCAACTCCGAGCCGCGCAGCTTGAGCACCGAGGAGACGGGGTTCGGCTTGCCCTCGGTGGAATTCGAGACCACGCGCAACTGGGTGAGCTCGAGCGCGAGCAGCTCGTTCTCCAGCTCGGCCACCCGGGCGGCGAACACCGGGTCCTCCAGCAGGGTGCCCGAACCGGACTTGATCTGGCGCGCGTAGTCCTTCGCGACGCCCAGCTTCACCTTGGTGCGGCCGACGCCGGTGATGCCGGTGCGCTCGTTGCCGAGCAGGAACTTGGCGTAGGTCCAGCCCATGTTCTCCTCGCCGACCAGCTGATCGGCGGGCACCCGCACGTTCTCGAAGAAGACCTCGTTCACCTCGTACCCGCCGTCGATCAGCTTGATCGGGCGGATGGTGACGCCGGGGCTCTTCACGTCGAACAGCAGGAAGGAGATGCCGGACTGCTTCTTCTGCGCGTTCGGATCGGTGCGCACCAGGCAGAAGATCCAGTCGGCGTACTGGGCCAGCGTGGTCCAGATCTTCTGGCCGTTGACGATGTAGGAGTCGCCGTCGCGCACCGCGGTGGTGCGCAGCGAGGCCAGGTCCGAACCGGCGTCCGGCTCCGAGAAGCCTTGGCACCACCAGATGTCGAGGGCCGCGGTCGCAGGCAGGAAGCGCTCCTTGAGCTCCTGTGAGCCGAAGTGCGCGATGACCGGACCGACCATCTGAGCGTTGAACGTCAGCGGCTCGGGCACCGAGGCCAGCTGCATCTCGTCCTGCCAGATGTGGCGCTGCATCGGGGTCCAGTCTTTGCCGCCCCACTCCACCGGCCAGTTCGGCACCGCGAGTCCGTTGTCGTTGAGGATCTTGTGCACCGTGACGACGTCTTCACGAGAGAGCTCGTGGCCGTACTTCACGCGCTCACGGATCTCCGCGGGGATCTGGGTGCGGTAGAACTGCCGCAGCTCGTCGCGGAAAGCCGCCTCGTCGGGGGACAGGGATATTTTCATACGCAACTCCCGTTGTGTCTCGTACTTCCGGCACCAACCTACCCCGGGGTAATCCGACGCTGTCGAGTGGATCACATTCGGCGTCTGGCAGGCACGACACCGCGCCGACCTGCGGGCTTCGCACGGCCGCGCAACCCTGCGGCGACCGGGAGAAATCCGCTCGGCCGACTCGGCGGCGGGCGCGTCGAACTGGTACGTTGCAGCCCAGGGCCGGGGAAACCCTGGGTTCGTATTCGAGGAGAACTTGGTGAACGGCAGAACCATCGCACGCGTGGCCGCGACTGTGACTTCCCTCGGCATCGGTGCGGTCCTGACCCTCACCGGACCCGCCTCCGCCGCGCCGGACGCGGCGATCGATCAGGCCGTCACCCACCTCACCGAACGCGCAGGAACGGACCAGGCCGCGCGCGCGGGCGTGGACGCGCTCGGCTCGTACACCAAGCTCGTCGACGTCGCCCAGCTACGCGACATCGCGGGCGCCTGGGCGCCCTTCGCCTACGCCGCCCCCACCTTCGGCTGCGGCAGCAACGGCCCCATCACCACGATCATCGCGGCGGGCACCACCGAGGGCAACAACCGCGACCAGGGCGCCAGCCCGGAGCCGGGAACCCTCCGTTTCAGCGCCACCCCGTCGCACTCGGGCGCCCCGCTCAGCTCCGGACTCGTGGTGGCGTGGCTCAACGTCAACAACGGACACAGTGGCATCGACGCGCTCGACGACATGACCGAGTTCAACCTGCCGACCCTGTCCAAGACCGTGCGCACCGGCCCAGGGACCGTCATCGCGTCGATGTGGGGCGTCATCGGATATCCCGGGGCGCACTGCGTGATGACGCCGACCGTCGGCACGTTCGTCGTTCCGGAGATCCCGGCCGCCGCATCCGCACCCGCCGCACCGGAGACCGCCCCTGCCGCGCCGCAGCCCGCGCCCGCCATCGTTCCTGGCAGTTGATCGTCGGCGGATCCGCGACGGCCGCCTCGAACCCGCACCGCCCGCACACCGCAGCGCACCCGGCACACCACAAGCCCACGCCCGCAGGGAAGTTCGTACCCGTCATCGCCCTCACCGCCGAGTCACCAGCGGTTCCCACCACCGCACAGTCCGCTGCGCGCGCCGGGCGACGCCCTGGTGGCAGCCTGCCCAGTATCGCCCCCACCGCTCAGGCACCGGCATCTCGCGACAGCCGCACCGACCCCGCCGCCCAGCCACTGGTCGATAGCTGCGGCGGTCGCGACGGCAGCACCCGCACCGGGCATCAACCCTCGAACCGCGCGCGTTCGGCGGAGCTGTCGAGCGGGCGGCACAGACGGACATCTGTCGGACGCCCGATCAGCCGAGGCAGAACAAAAGACAAGGGTGGAGACGCGCGAGAAGACCACTCCATGGGCCAGCCGGAGGCGTCCTGGTCGACTCACCGAGGACGGGTGAACACCACGGCAGGCGGCGATCATTGGGGCAAGGGGGTGCGGTGCAGAGTGACGAGCAGGCGCCAAACCCGCTGCGCGATCTCGGTGGGGGTCGCCTCGATGAGGCCGTGCAGCCAGTCGGCGAGCACCCCGGCGAAGGTCGCTGCCACGGCCGAGGCGACCAGATCGGGCTCCGGCGCACCGGCCAGGGTGCGCTCGGTGTGGCTGCGGGCGCGCAGATCGCGATGGAGTACGTGGCCGAGCGGACCGCCGCCGCCCGGGCGCAACAGTTCCCGGTAGAGCCCGGCGTGCGGGGTGAGACGGTCGAAGAAGGCAAGCAGGGCGGGCGGCGGGCTGGCGGGGTCGGGTGTACCGCGCCAGGCGTGCAGGGAGTCCACGGCATCGCGGACGACATCGGCGCAGGCATCGACGGCGACCGCCTCCAAGTCGGCGTAGTGAAGATAGAACGTGGCGCGGCCGACCCCCGCCCGGCGCACCAACGCGGCGACGCTGACCTCTGCCAACGGGTGGCTGTCGCATTCCTCCAGCAGCGCCCGGCGCAGCTTGGCCCGGGTCCGTGCCGTGCGGGGATCTGCTTGCATGACAGTCACCTGGCCAGCAGGACGGCGGCGAGCGCCAGCGCCCCGGGCAATGCCTGGGCGATCAGGATCCGCCGGTTGGCGGTGAAGCCGCCGTACAGCCCGGCGACGAGCACGCAGACGACGAAGAAGACCTGGACCTGGAACCTGATCGGATTCTCGGCGATCAGACCCCAGACCAGCCCGGCCGCCAGGAACCCGTTGTAGAGCCCCTGGTTCGCGGCGAGCGGGGCGGTGGCACGGGCCATCGCCGCATCGAAGCCGGAGAGCTTGCGGCCCGGCTTCCTCTCCCACAGGAACATCTCCAGAACCAGGATGTACAGGTGCAGCGCGGCCAGCAGGCCGACCAACACATTCGCAGTCGTCTCCATCGCGTATCCAATCCCTAGGATTTAATAGACAGATGTCTAGGATACATGGACAGATGTCTATCAAGGGCGCCGCGTCCGCTGCGGCGGACGAGGATCAGCCCAAACCGCCCGGAGGCCTCGGCGCTCAGGCGAGCTCGGCGAAGAACGTGCGGATGTCGGCGACGTGCATGTCCGGAACTTCCATTGCCACGAAGTGGTTGCCGGTGTTGTCCTCCGGCCAGTGGGCGATGTCGTTGTCCTGTTCGGCAAGGCGGCGCATGAGCGCGGAGCCGCCGCCGTAGACGCCCGTCGGGACCAGCTTCTGTCCGGTCGGCCAGGCGAAGCCCGCCTTGCCGAGGCCGTTGTACATCGGCCAGGACGACGTGCCCGCGGTGGCGGTGAACCAGTACAGGCTGACATTGGTCAGCAAGTGGTCGCGGTCGATCGCTTCCTCGAGATGGTCGACCAGCGGCGTGAATTCGCGGAACTTCTGCGTCTGCCAGGCCAGCAGTCCGACCGGCGAATCGGTCCAGGCGTGCGCGAAGGTCTGCGGCGCCGCGCGCAACAGCGTGTGATGGTCGACGCCGCCGGTCATCCACTGCTGCATGAGATCCCGCTCCGCGCGTTCCTCGGCGCTCATGGTCGGCACGTCCGCCGCGGTCGGCATGCCGATGCCGCCGTCGAGGTGCACGCCGACCACACGGTCCGGCGCGGCCAACGCCATCTCCGGCGCGACATACGCGCCGAGATCACCGCCTTGAACGCCGTAACGCCGGTACCCGAGGCGGTCCATCAGCTCCACCCACATCCGCGCCACCCGGCCGGTGGTCATGTCCTCGGTCGGGGCCGCGGAGAAGGCGAACCCGGGCACCGAGGGCACCACCACGTGGAACGCCTGAGCGGGGTCGAGGCCGTGCGCCCTCGGGTCGGCCAGCGGACCGATGGTCTTGGTGAACTCGACGAACGAATTGGGCCAGCCGTGGGTCAGCAGCAGCGGCAGCGCGTCCGGCTCGGGTGAACGCACGTGCACGAAATGCACGTCCAGCCCATCGATGTCGGTCAGGAACTGCGGGAACTCGTTCAGCGCCGCCTCCTGCGCGCGCCAGTCGAACCGGGTGCGCCAGTGCTCGGCGAGCTCGCGCAGATAGTCGACCGGGACACCGCGTTCCCAGCCCGCGCCGGGCAGCTGCGCCGACCAGCGGGTGCGGGCCAGCCGGTCGGTCAGGTCGTCGAGATCGACCTGAGGGATGTCGATGTGGAAGGGGCGGAGGGCATTTCGGTTCGTCACGACCACAACGTTAGAAGCCATATAGGACCATCTATGTCCTACTTTTCTGGGATTCTGGAATTCGTGAACGACACCCCCGCCCGCCTGCTCCGCCTGCTCTCGCTGTTGCAGACCCCGCGCGAATTCTCGGGCAGTGAACTGGCCGAACGCCTCGGCGTCACCGACCGCACGGTGCGCCGCGACATCGACCGGCTGCGCGAACTCGGCTACCCGGTCGAGGCCACCATGGGCGCCACAGGCGGCTATCGGCTGGTGGCAGGCGCGGCCATGCCGCCGCTGCTCGTCGACGACGAGGAGGCGGTGGCCATCGCGGTCGGTCTGCGGGCCGCGGCCGGGTCCGCGGTCGCGGGCATCGAGGAGGCGTCGGTGCGCGCGCTCGCCAAGCTCGAGCAGATCCTGCCCGCCAAGCTGCGCCGTCGCGTGCGGGTGCTCGGTTCGGCGACCGCCGCGCCCGCGCACGACGGACCGACCGTCGACCCGGAAGTGCTGAGCACGCTGGCCGCGGCCGTAACCAACAGGGAGCGAGCGCGTTTCGGCTACCGCGGCGAATCCGGCGCGCAGACTCGCCGTCATGTGGAACCGGTCGGCCTGGTCCCGGTCCGCCGCCGCTGGTATCTGCTCGGGCACGACCTCGATCGCGCGGACTGGCGGGTCTTCCGCGTCGATCGGATCCAACGTCCGCAGCCCACCGGCGCCCGATTCACCCCGCGCCCACTACCCGCCGCCTCCCCCGCCGACTACGTCGCGGGCCGCCGAACTGATTGGGGCGCACCGGCTTACCGCGTCTTCGTGACGATCTCCGCCCCGATCACCCGCGTCGCGGGCCGCCTCGGCGAGGACACCGGCGACTTGACCGCACTGGACGACCACACCTGCCGCCTCACCGCCACCCGCGACGACTCCCCGGCTTGGCTGGCCCACCGCCTGCTCGACCTCGGCGTCGCCTTCCGCGTCCACGAATCCCCGGAACTGACAGAGGAACTACACGCCATCGCCGCTCGGATCACCTCCGCCCTCACCCCGGCCGAAGGCCCGCGGCTCTAGCTCCCGCTCGACGCTCCCCCTATCGGCTCACCCCTAGCTGCCACACCACACACAGTCCGTACGCCTCACACAGCTGACACCTATGTGAACCGTGTGGGCGGTCCGTGGAAAGCCGCGGCCACGCAAATGCGCCGCTTCTAATCCGAGCCTGTTGGCTTCCTCGCCCGCACCGCAGCCATAGATCGGCGCGCTTGCGACCACAGCCCGCGCGGCGAGTTCGAGGCGGCGTCGATATCGACGGAAGCGCACCCGGCCCCGCGGCCGACGGTCAGGGGGCGAGCTGGATGCGGAGGATCGCGCCGCGTTCGGTGCCCGCGAGCAATTCGCCGGGCCGGTCGGGCACGGCGACGGCGGATGTCATCGGCTCGCTCGCCAGGACGCGACAGGACTGGCCGTTCGGGTCGATTCGGACGAGCTGGCCGGACAGCGTCGTCACGTAGACCACGCCCGCCTCGTCCACGAGCAGGTCGTCGGCGAAGTCCGGGATGCCGGGCAGCGCGGACGACAGGTCGGTGAGGACGGTGCGGCGTTCCGGCTCGGTGACCGGGAAGCGCAGCACTCGTCCCAACGGGCCGCCGTTGGAGGTCAGGTAGACCGTGCCGTCGTGAATCGCGATGCCGTTGGCGTTCAGCTTCGCGCGCTCGGTCCAGCCCGTATCGACGACGCCGTCGCGGCCGATGCGGATCACCCCGGTCGCCGACGCGACGTAGAGGGCGCCGTCGGCGTCGAAGGCCGCGCCGTTGGGCATGGTGAACCCGGAGGCGAAGATCTCGGGGCGCGGGTCGGCGGCGGCCGGGTCGAACCGGACCACGCCGCCGGGGCGCACCACGCTGGTGGGCGCGTCGCCGTAGACCGCGTACATGAGCCCGTCCGGTCCGAGCCGGACCGCACCGGGGAATTCCACCGGCACCCTCGCGGTCAGTTGTCCGGCGCCGTCGTAGCGCTGCACCTCGTTGCGATACAGCCGGGACACCCACAGGTTGCCCTGCCGGTCGTAGCCGAGGTTCTCCGACCAGTCCAGCACCGGAACGACGGCGGGCACCGCGGTCGTCGCCGTCGCGGACGCACAGCCGGGGCCCGGTTCGGCGGTCGCGCTCGGCGCGGCGAATCCAGCGCAGGCGAGGGCGAGGGCGAGCACGGGTACGCTGCGGCGCACGGCCGCGGGCAGCTCGACGATGGACACCTGGAACCTCCTGATCGGTACCCCGAACGCGCGCATTTTAACCGTCATTTCGCCGGAGTGGTGAAGTCCCCTGAGGGGCAGAAGTTTTGGCACTATCAGTGCATGCTCTTCTTCGACGGCACACGCGGCAGACTGCACTATCGGCGCTGGCCGGTCGACCAACACGCGGCCGTGGCGGTGCTACTGCCCGGTATCGGACAGCACACCGGCCACTACCACCGGTTCGCCCGCATCCTGCGCTCGGTCGATATCGAGCTGTGGGGGCTGGATACCGCGGGGCACGGCCTCAGCGAGGGCGATCCCGAACACCCGGGCACCCTCGGCGAGCTGGTCGCGGACGCGACCAGGCTGGTGGATCTGGCGCGCACCGAACTGCCGGCATCGCCGCTGCTGCTGATGGGGCACTCGCTCGGCGCGGTCACCGCGCTCGGCATGCTGGGCGCCGCGATCCCGGACGCGAGCACGGCCACGGACCTGAACGCCGTGGAAGCGAACGTCCCGATCGTCCCGAGCCTCGTCCCCGGAACACTGACCGGTCTGGTGCTCTCGGCCGTGCCGCGCCGCGCCCTCGGCAGCGGCCTGCCCGGCGCTCCAGGCACCCCGCTCCCTGCCGACCTTCCCGTGCTCGCCGTGCACGGCGTGGAGGACCGTCGCGCCCCGGTCGACGCGATGCGGGTCTGGACTGAACGCCACGAATGGGTAGATTTACGCGAGTACGCCGACTCCGGGCACGATCTGCTGCACGAGCCGGTGCACGCGCGGGTCGGCGCAGACATCGCGGACTGGATGCAGGGCGTCGTCGTGGGGTTGGCACGACACGCGTGAACCGAATACGGCTGCGGAACGCGGCACGATGAGGAGACAGGGGGACGGCGGGGTGCAACCACAAGACGGCGCGGCGCAGCCAGAGGACGGCGCGGCGCAAGCACCAGACGGCACAGCGCAAGCACAAGACGGCACAGCGCAAGCACAAGACAGCACAGTGCAACCACAGGTCACGGCACTGAACCAAGCGGTCGACGAGGGCAGGCTCTGGATCGACGGCGTGCTGGTCGCCGAGGGTGCGCACGAGCGCTGCGCCCGGCGCTACGAACAGCTCGCCGACGAGGTCGAGGGGCAGATCCAGGTGCTGAGCGCGGCCGTCTCGCTCCCCGGTTTCGGCGGCTTCGCCTCGGGTGACGCGCTGCGGCTCGGTTTCGAGAACAAGGCCGAGGGCGCGATCGCGCGGCTGCGCGACTACGCCGACTCGGCGCGGGCGCTCGCCCAGACCTTCCGCGCCGCGGCGACGGCATACACCGAGGCCGACACCGAACTCGCGGCCGCGGTCGGCCGGGTGGACGCGACGGGAGCGGCGCATGCGTGAGATTCCGTATCAGACCGAACGCGCACCGCACACCCGCGTCGATCCGGCCTACGCGCCGAGCGTCGAGGTCTTCGACAACCTCACCCACCAGGAGATCCACGGCAAGGTGCAGCTCCTCGACCCGGCGGCGATCGACGCGGGCAGGCAGGCCTGGCAGAGTTCGGCGACCGGACTCACCGACTCGGTCGCGCAGGCGCACAACGAGATTCGCTCGACCATCGCCGACGGCTGGCGCGGCGGCGCCGCGCAGACCGCCGCCGACGCGGTGCGCGATTTCGAACAGCGTGGGCAGCAGATCGCCGATGTGATGGCGACGGTGGCGCAGCGGCTCGGACAGGCCGGTGACGCCGCCGAGACACTGCGGTCCGCGGTCGGTTCGCCGTCCGGCGCCGAGCCGGATCTGGCGGCCGCGCTGCTCGATCCGAACCAAGCGACCGGAAACATCGTCGCGCAGAAGGCCACCGAGCACGATCGGCAGGACGTCGTGCAGGCCATGGACAGCATCTACACCAACGCTTTCCTACAGAGCGGTTCCGGCGTCCCGGCTTTCCCGGACGACACGCCGGTCATCCCGGCGGGCATCACCCCGAGCGCCGCCGGACTGGTGACCGCGCCCGCCCTCCCGGCAGACGCCGCGCAAAGCCCTGGCGCCCAACCTGTTTCGGCCCTGACCGCGCTACCCGCGACCACGGTCGAAACGGCGCAGGAGACGAAACCCCAACCGGACGGACCACCGGCCACCGACACGACCCCGGCGACGGTGACCTCCGCCGCCGGACCGCTCGCGACGCCACCTGCCGCCGACACCGTGCCTGCGGCTGCGAAGACGGTTCCCGTCGCGGCCGACTCCCCCGCCGCCACCGCGCCGTCCGCTCCGGATCGCACACCGCGCCCTGGTGTTTCCGCACCGGTGGGAGCGGCCTCCACCGCGCTGCCCGGCGCGACCTTCCCCGGCAGCAGCGCGAGCTCCACCGACGACCAACGCAAACGCGAGGAACGGCGCAAAGACGCCAACAGCGAAGCCGTCACCGGCATGGGCGCGGGCGCCGTCGGCGGGCTGATGGGCGGCGCGATCGCCGCGGCCGACACCACTCGGCACGGTTCCAGCGTCGCGTCCAAGGCCGCGGCCGCCCGCGCCGAGGACGAGGACGACGAGCTGCACTGGATCGATGACGACCTGACCTTCCTCGAACCCGCGGACGAGACGGGCGAACTGATCGGCGAACTCGATCCGACCACGCCACCGGTCGTCGGCGAATGGACCGAGCTGGAGTGAACTGGACGCTGACTCCGGACCAGTTCGCCATGGCCTGGGAGCGCACCGACGGTGACCGCATTCCGTATCCGCTGGCCGTCCGGCTCTCGGCGCGCGACTCGATGGAGCGGGCGGCGCAGCTGCCCGCCCTGCACCAGTGGTGCGAGCGGACGCTGGACGCCGACCTGGAGGCGGCGCTGCGGCTGCTCGCCCGGCCGACCGTGCGAGTGGAGGTGTTCGGCGAGCACCGCCCGACCAACCGCGCCGCCGTGCTCGACGACGAACAACTCACGGACGCCGCGGAATTCGCCATCGGCGCGTCCGCGGGGCCGTCGACGGCCGCGACCCACTCCGTGACGGCGGGGAACGGCGTCTCCGGCGCGGGACGCGATGGCGTCGCGTCCCGCGCCAGGTTCGACATCGTCTCAGAAGCCCCTGCCAACGGCGCCGCGAAGCCCGTGCGCGTCCTCGGCATCGCCTCGGGCAACATCGCGGTCGTCGCCGCGCAACGGCCCGGCCCGGCACCGGACCGCGGCGGCGACATCAGGTTGTTCGTCGGTAGCCCGAAAAGCCTGCCCGCTCGGGTGATCTCGATGCTTCCCGAGAATCCGCCCGGCAACACGGCCCGGCTCAGCTCGCCGCTGTCGCGGGTCAGGGAGGACAGCCGCGATCTGGTGACCGTTCCGGTGTCGGGTCCGTCCGCGCCCGCGCGGATCCGCCGCCTGCTCGCCCGTCCGCGCGACGGCATCGGCCAGATCGTGGTGTCGGTGCGCCGGGCCGAGGGGCTGACGCCGTTCGGGGTGCTGTGCTGGATCGACGTCGCCGAGGACGGCCGCTACGCCGTCCGCACCGGCGCGGACGTGCACGTCGCGCCGGTGACCGCGGAAACCTTTGCCGCGCATCTGCGCCCGATGCTCACCGCCGCCGAGAAGACCACCGCGCGGTCCGAACGCTGGTAGCGATCCGGCGCTGGTAGACCTGTAGCCGTGCCACTCTACGAATTCGAAGGCAAGCGACCGCAGATCGATCCGACGGCGTTCGTCGCGCCGAACGCGACCTTGATCGGTGACGTGCGGGTCGAGGCGGGCGCCTCGATCTGGTACGGCGCGGTGCTGCGCGCCGATCTCGCGCCGATCACCATCCGGGAACGCGCGAACATCCAGGACAACGCCGTGCTGCACGTGCCGCCGGACGTGCCGATGGAGATCGGTCCCGGCGCGACCATCGCGCACAGCGTGGTGTTCCACGGCGCGTCCGTCGGCGCGGAGGCGATCGTCGGCAACGGAACCACCGTGCTCGACCTCGTCAAGATCGGCGCGGGCAGCATGGTCGCCGCGCATTCGCTGGTGCTGCCCGGCACCCAGATCCCCGACGGCGTGCTCGCCGCGGGTTCCCCCGCCGAAGTGAAGCGCCCGATCGAGGGCACGCAGGCGCAGCTGTGGGTGCAGCTCAATCCCGGCGTCTACGCGGAACTCGCGCAGCGGCACCGCAAGGGCATCACCGAAGTCGGCTGATCAGATCAGCAGGTCGGTGACCTCGTGGTCGGCGAGTTGGTGGAAGTCGCGGTAGGCGACGCCGACGCCGCCGAGGCTGCGCGGCACCAGCGGACACACCACCTCGTCGGCTTCGGTCTCCACCCGGCGGATCGCCTCGCCGGACGACACCGGCACACCGACCACGATGCGCGTCGGCTGGTGCAGGCGCGCGACCCGGCAGGCGACCATCATGGTGGCCCCCGTGGCCATCCCGTCGTCGACGATCACCACCGTGCGCCCGGCGATCGGCACGGGTTCCGCGCCGCCGCGGAGCACCTTCCTGCGCCGCTCCAGCTCCGCGCGCTCGGCCTCTTCGATCGCCGCGAGCCTGCGCTGGGTGACGCCGGTGTGGACGAGCACGTCCGTGTTCAGCACCCGCACCCCGTCCTCGCCGATGGCGCCCATCGCCAGCTCCGGTTGCCACGGAACGCCGAGCTTGCGCACCAGCAGAATGTCCAGGTCACCCCCGATGATCTCGCGCACCGTCGCGGCGACCGGGACCCCGCCGCGGGGCAGCCCGAGCACCAGCGGCTTCGACGCGCGCAGATGCTCCAGCTCGGCGCCAAGCGCCCGGCCGGCGGCGATCCGATCGGCGTAGACCATCGATTCGAACGCTACTCCGGTGCGCGCTCGGTGATCGCGAATCGGCGCAAGGCCAGGCTCGGGTTGGTGGTGCGCACGGTGGCCAGGTGCGCGAGGTCGACGCTGGCGGTGAGCACGCCGGGTTCGTCGCCGAGTTCGGCGAGCACGCTGCCGGTGGGGTCGACGATCATCGACGCGCCCGCGCCGCGCGGCGCGCACTGGTCGGCGGCCAGCACGTACGTGGTGTTCTCGATCGCCCTCGCCCGCAACAGCGTGGTCCACTGGTCGACCTTGGCTGGGCCGGGAATCCACTGCGCGGGCAGCACCAGCACCTGCGCGCCCGCGGCGGCGATGCGCCGGAAACCCTCGGGGAAGCGCAGATCGAAACAGGTCTGCACGCCGAAGCGCACCCCGTCGACGGCGAAGATCGGCGGCGCCTCGATCACGCCGGGCTCGACCACGTCGGATTCCAGGTGGCCGAACGCATCGTAGAGGTGCACCTTCCGGTACCGCGTGAGGAGTTCGCCGTCGGGCCCGAACACCAGCAGGGTATTGCGAATCCGGTCCGCTCCTGGAGCCACCTGCTCGACCATGCCCGCCACGAGGTACACCCCGAACTCCCTGGCGATCGCACCGAGTCCGGTGGCGAACGGGCCGGTCAGCGGCTCGGCCACGGCCACGACGCGCTCGTCGAGCCGGGTCACGGCAAACATCGAGTATTCGGGCGCGACCACCACCCGGGCGCCACGGCCCGCGGCGGTCCCGACGTGCTCGCGCAGCGCCGCGAGATTGCCCGCCGGATCCTTTCCCGGCGCGAACTGAACGACCGCGACCTCCACCGGAGAGACGGGCTGGTCCTGATGTTCGGGCGCGTCATTCAGTTGCATAGGTCTCACCGTATTGGCCCGGTGACCGGGAGGGCCACCGCCAGGCAGTAAACTCCTGGTCAATGAACATCAATGAGGTCGACAGCGTTCCTGGCGACAACGACAGGGACCCGGCTGGGAGCGAATCGGCTTCCCCGGCTGCCGGCCCGTCCTTCGCCGACTTGGGTATCGATGACCGCATCCTGCGGGCCATCGCCGATGTCGGTTACGAATCTCCCTCGCCGATCCAGTCGGCGACCATTCCGCCGCTGCTCGAAGGCGCCGACGTGGTCGGTCTGGCGCAGACCGGCACCGGCAAAACCGCCGCATTCGCGATCCCGATCCTGATGGGCCTGCAGGCCGTCGGCAAGGAGCCGCGCGCGCTGGTGCTCGCGCCGACCCGCGAGCTGGCCATTCAGGTCGCCGAGGCGTTCGGCCGCTACGCCGCGCACATGCCCGGCCTGCACGTGCTGCCGATCTACGGCGGGCAGAGCTACGGCGTCCAGCTGTCCGGCCTGCGCCGCGGCGCGCACGTCGTGGTGGGCACGCCCGGCCGGGTCATCGACCACCTGGAGAAGGGCACGCTCGACCTGTCCCAGCTGCAGTACCTGGTGCTGGACGAGGCCGACGAGATGCTCAAGATGGGCTTCCAGGAGGACGTCGAGCGGATTCTCGCCGAGACGCCGTCCGACAAGCAGGTCGCGCTGTTCTCGGCCACCATGCCCTCGGCGATCCGCAAGATCTCCAAGCAGTACCTGCACGACCCGGTCGAGATCACGGTCAAGGCCAAGACCCAGACCAACACCAACATCACCCAGCGCTGGGTGCAGGTCTCGCACCAGCGCAAGCTGGACGCGCTGACCAGGGTCCTCGAGGTCGAGTCCTTCGAGGCGATGATCATCTTCGTGCGCACCAAGCAGGGCACCGAAGAGCTCGCCGAGAAGCTGCGCGCCCGCGGCTTCTCCGCCGCGGCGATCAACGGCGACATCGCCCAGAACCAGCGCGAGCGCACCATCGGTCAACTCAAGTCCGGCACGCTGGACATCCTGGTCGCCACCGACGTCGCCGCGCGCGGCCTGGACGTGGACCGCATCTCGCACGTGGTCAACTACGACATCCCGCACGACACCGAGTCCTACGTGCACCGCATCGGCCGGACCGGCCGGGCCGGGCGCAGCGGGCAGGCGCTGCTGTTCGTTGCGCCGAGGGAGCGGCATCTGCTCAAGGCGATCGAGCGCGCCACCCGCCACCCGCTCGAGGAGATGCAGCTGCCCAGCGTCGAGGACGTGAACGCGCAGCGCGTCGCCAAGTTCGGCGACGCCATCACCGAGAACCTGTCCTCGGCGAATCTGCCGCTGTTCCGCAAGCTGATCGAGGACTACGAGCGCGAGCACGACATCCCGCTCGTCGACATCGCCGCGGCGCTCGTGGTCGGCTCCCACGACGGCGACAACTTCTTCATGGAGCCCGAACCCGAGCCGGAACGCCGCGAGCGGATGCCGCGGGAACGGCCCGCCCGCCGGTTCGACGAGGACCGCCCCGCGGCCTCGCACCACCGTGGCACCGGCACGGAGCTGGCCACCTACCGGATCAGCGTCGGCAAGCGGCACCGCGTGGCGCCCGGCGCGATCGTGGGCGCCATCGCCAACGAGGGTGGTTTGCGACGCAGCGACTTCGGGCATATCAGCATTCGGCCGGACCACAGTCTGGTCGAGCTACCCGCGCAGCTGCCCCCCGAGACGCTGGAAGCCCTGCGGCGCACCAGGATCAGCGGCCAGCTCATCCAACTGCAACTGGACCAGGGCCCGCCCTCGCACCGCTCCTTCAGCCGGGGTCCGCGCCGCGATCGCGATGCGGCCAAGCGCCCGGAGCGCCGTAAGCCACGCTCCTGAGCCGGGCGGGGTAACCCGAGGTCACGCGGGCTAGCTAAGGTGTTGCCGACCGGCGCGCACGCCAGCGCGCCTGGTGCGGGTGTCCCGGCGAAGACACAGGAGGGGCGCGTTTGTTCGTGTTCGGTGATCGTGTCGTATGCACCGCCGCTGATCTCGTGCGCGCGGCGCGCTGTGAATTCGCGTTGCTCCGCGCCCTCGACACCGAACTGGGGTCGCTCCCGGACGACGAGCCCGGCCTCGCGCGGTTCGCGGCCGAGCCGCGCCGCGTCGACGACTCCCGCGAGCGCAGGCTCGCCGATTTCCGCGACCGCTACGGCGGCGGCATGGTCGAAATCCGCCAGCCGCCACAGAATCCGGACGACCCGGAAGGATGCGTAGCCGCGCTGCGGGACGCGCACGAGCAGACGAAGGCCGCGCTGCGCGAGGGCGTGCCGGTGCTGCACAATGCCATCTTCTTCGACGGCGGATTCGCCTGCCGCTGCGACTATCTGGTCCGGGCGGGGCACCGGGTGCGCTACACCGTGCACGGCGCCGCGGCGACGCCGTGGGATCGGGTGGGCGCGGCGCTCGAATCGGCCGCCTGCGCCGAGGCTTTGGACAGGGGCGGCGCGCTGGCCGCGCCCCTGGTCCGGCTGCACCTCGGTGCGGAGAGCGCCGACTATCCGCTCGCCGATCTGGTTCCGGTGTATCGAGCCCGGCGGCGGCGCGTCGAGCGGATCCTGGAGGAGAAGCTGGGGGAACTGCTCCCTGTGCAGTGGGGCGATCCGCGCTACCTGGCCTGCGGCCGCTGCCCGACCTGCACCGCCGAGCTGACGGCCGCCCGCGATCTGCTCCTGGTGGCGGGCATGTCCTCCTCCACGCGTGCCAGGCTGCGCGAGGCCGGGGTGAGCACCATCGACCGGCTCGGCGGACTCGACAGCGCGGTGCCCGGACTGCCGCCACGCGCCGTGACCACGCTGCGCAGGCAGGCCGAAATCCAACGGCGGCGCGAGGATTCCGGTCGCCCGGCCCACACGCTGATCGACGCGCCCGCGCTGCGTGGCCTGCCGCCCGTCTCGCCGGGCGATCTCGCGCTGACCCTCGATACCGACCGCGGACGACTCGCGGCGATCGAGGTTGCCGCGGCGGGCGCCGTGCACCTGTCCTTGCGCACGCCGGACGACGAGGACGAGGACGTAGCGTGGCGGGACACACTGACCAAGGTGCTCGATCTGCTCGCGCACCGGCGGCGGACGTTTCCGGACATGCGCGTCTACCACTACACCTCCGAGGTGCGCTCGGCGCTGCTGCGCTGGACCGGGGCGTCGGGCGTCGGTGAGGAGATCGCCGACGAGTTGTTGCGCGACGGCGTGCTCGTCGACCTGTACCCGATCGTGCGCAACGCGCTGCTGGTCGGCGAGGATTCCTACCGCCTGGATCGGCTGCGGCGCCTGCTGCCGGAGATGCCCGGCGAGCCGGAACCCGCGTGCGTCACCGTGCTGCGATTGCGCGACTGGCTGCTGGAGCTCGCGGCCGAGCAGCCCGCCGATCCCCGGGCGATCGCGTTGCCGCGCGACGACTCGTGGCGCCTCGGGCCCGAAGGGGATCGGCCCCAGCTCGCGCCCGTCTCCGGTCCGTCCTCGGTGGAGGCCGCGCTCGCGGAATACGCGGCGGCACAGCGCGATCCGGACCACCCTGCGGCGCTCATGGCCGCGGCGCTCGGCTATCACCGGCGCGAGCGGCAGCCGCTGTGGTACGCGCACGCGGACCGCCTCAGCCTTCCCGTGCACGAATGGCCCGACGCGTCCGGCGTGCTGATCGCCGACTGGGGCACCGTGGACACGAAGTGGCATCACAGCCCGAATCGCCCGTCCATGCGCAGGTATCTGACGTTGACCGGCCGGATCGGCACCGGCTCCGACGGCGGCGGCGCTGCCGCGTTGACGCCGGGCGCCACCGTCTGCACCTACTACGACCACCCGGTCGCGGCGGGCAGGGCCGTCGGCGGCCGGCGCGCCACCGCGACCGCGACGGTGCTCGGCTGCGCGGTGGACGCCGACTTCGACGACACCGTCCGCCTGGAGGAGCTCCTGCCGGAGGGCTGCGAACCCTACGACGACCTACCCGCCGCCATCGCGCCCGGACTGCCCGACTGGGACGAGAACGCCGAGGCCGCCATGGAATCGGCCGCGCAGCGACTGCTGGTGACGCTGCCGGAGATTCCCGCCTGCGCCTTGTTCGACATCATGGCCCGGCGCGCGCCGCGGCTGCGCGGTGACGCACCGCTGCCGGAGGTGCACGGCGACCACGCCGCCGCCATCACCGCCGCCACCCGTGCCCTGGACGAGTCGTACCTGGTGGTGCAGAGCCCGTCGGGGACCGGGAAGAACTCCACCGTCGCGCGGGTCCTGGAGCGGCTGATCATCAAGGACAGGTGGCGTATCGGGGTTGTGGCGCAGGCACATTCGACAGTCGAGAGCCTGCTCGACGCGATCGTCGCGGTCGGCGTGCTGCCGGAGCTGGTCGCGAAGAAGGACGCCGCGGCGGTGGCTCCGGAGTGGGCGGTGATCGACGGTGCTCGCTATCCGCGGTTCCTGGACAACGCCGTGAACGGGTGTGTGATCGGCGGGCTGCCCGCCGATTTCGCCGACGATTCGATGGTCCCCGCCGACAGCCTGGACCTGCTGGTGATCGCCGACGCGGGCCGGTTCCCGCTGGCCGAGACGGCGACCGTGGCGGGCAGCGCGCGAAATCTGTTGCTGCTCGGCGACCCACAGCCCACTGCCGCGCGCAGCACCCATCCTGGACCCGTGGGCGAATCGACGCTGGGCTGGCTGCTCGCAGGCCGCAACACCGTCGGATCCGAGCGCGGATACTTCCTGGACCGCACCTGGCGGATGCATCCTCGCGTGTGCGATCCGATCTCCCGGCTGTTCTACGACGGCAGGCTGCGCTCGAACGAAACCGTCACGCTGGCAAGGCAACTCGACGGCGTCGAGCCGGGCATCGGCACCGTGCTCGTCGACCACTACGGCGACGCCACCGAATCCGCCGCCGAGGCGCGCGAGGTGGTGCGCCAGGTCCGCGCCCTGCTCGGCCTGTCCTGGACCACCGGCGCGTCCACCCGGCGGCTGCATCCGCACGACATCTTCGTCGTCGCGCCGTACGGCGCTCAGGTCGGCCGGATCCGAACCATGCTGGCGCGCGCCAAGATCGAGGACGTGCTGGTGGGCACCGTCGACCGCTTCCGCGGCAGGGAGGCCGCCGTGGTGCTGCTGTCGATGACCACGTCGAGCCCGGCCGACGCGCCGCACGGCATGTCGTTCCTGTTGTCGCGCGACCTGGTGCGCGCCGCGGTGTCGCGGGCGATGTGGCGGGCGGTGATCATCCGGTCGCCCCTGCTCACCGAATACCTGCCCGCCGCGCCCGAGGATCTGCCCGACCTGGCCCGTTTCCTCGACCTCGGCTGAGGACGCGCTCAGCCGAAGTTCTTGCCTTCGCCGCGATAGCTGGGGACGGTGGTGCGGCTGCCGTCCGATTCGACGAGATGGACCTGATCGAATCGCTCGCACAGTTCGCCCGCCTTGGCGTGGCGGAACCACACCCGGTCGCCGATGCGCAGTTCGGCGGCGGCCGAGAGCGGAGTCTGCACCTCGCCGGCGCCCTCCGTGCCGATGAGCCGTAAGCCGCTGGGCCACACGGGTTTCGGTACCCGGGAGGCGCCGGTCGGGCCGGAGGCGATGTAGCCGCCCGCGAACACCGTCGCGATGGAGGGCGTCGGCTTGCGCAGCACGGGGGTGGCGAAGAACAACGCGGGCCGCGGGGTGAAGGCGCGGTAGTGATCGAACAGTGTCGGCACGTAGAGACCCGAGCCCGCCGTCACCTCGGTGACATCCGGATCGGCGATGCTGACCTCGATCGAACCGCTGCCGCCGCTGTTGACGATCTCCAGCTTGCCCACCACCGAGCGCACCGCGTCCAGCACCCGCGCCCTGCGCTTGGCGATCTCGGCGGCCGAGGCCCGCTTGACCAGCCGCACCGCGGCATTGCTGTCGGGCAGTCCGGCGATCTGCGCCTCGTAGGTCATCACGCCGACCACGTCGAAGCCGCGATCGAGCGCGGCGCGGGCCAGGGCGGCGGCTTGGTCGGGGGTGCGGATCGGCGAGCGGCGCACGCCGAGGTGCAGCGGACCGATGCGCAGCGACGCGTCCACGTCGAGGCAGACACGGGGCCGGACCAGGTCGGTGCCCACGGCGGCGCGGATCAGGTCGAGCTGGGCGACGTCATCGATCATCAGGGTGATCGCGCCGAGCAGGATGTCGTCGGAGGCGAGTTCGGCCAGCGCCGCGCGATCGACGGTCGGGTAGCCGAGCAGGATGTCGCGGGCGCCGAGACCGGCCAGCCAGAGCGCCTCGCGCAAGGAGTAGGACATGATGCCCGCGAAGCCGTCGGCCGCGGTCAGCTCGCCGCCGAGCAGGGCTTCCAGGACGGCGCGGCAGCGCACGGATTTGCTGGCGACACGGATCGGTACGCCGCTCGCGCGACGCACCAAGTCGGCCGCATTGGCGCGCAACGCCGTCAGATCGAGCGCCGCCAGTGGCGGGTCGAGGTCGGCGGTGGCGGCGTGCAGTCCGGCGATCGGCGAGGTCTCGCTCACCCGGACAACTCAACCACCAAACTGGTCATACGTCCAGTATTGTCCGAGTCAGACTTCGGCCGCCCGGGTCGCCAGACCGGTCACCAAGTCGTCCAGAACTATCAGCGTGGTCTCGTCGTTACTATCGGCCAGCCAGCGCAGCACGGTCCCCTGCAGGACCGAGACCGTGTAGGCGGCGATGTCGTCCACCGGCTCCAGCCACTGCGCACCGGAGCGATCGGCACAGAGCTGAAGGAAGTTGGCGACCTCGGTGTCCATTTCCCGGAACATCTCGGTGGCGGCGGGGTCGGGCGACGATGACCCGGACCGCAGCTCCCAGCGCTCGCGCAGCGTGCGCAAAGTCGCCTCATAGGCGCGGATGTGCTTGGTCGGCGCGGCCTTGACCAGCGGCCAGTACGCGGTGACCCCGGCATGCAGCAGCACCCGCAGTGCCCGTACTCCGGTGATATCGAGCGAGGCGGCCGCCTTCTCCACGGCCTCGCAGATCGTCGGCCGCAACCGACTCTCCACTGTTTCTCCACGTGCGCTCAACGACGACTCCCTCGGCGAAAGAACTCGCGCACCTCCGATGGCGCGACTCGCTGAACTTTGGCGAGCGACCAGAAATCCCCAGGCTGCCCGGTCCAACGTTCATCAATGGTAGAGGGTTTTCGGGGTTTGAGAACGGGTTCAGCGGGTATTCCAGACTGGAAGAATGTTTTGTTACCCAAACGGAATCACTCTGCAACGCTGCAGTGTCCCGCCGATCGACGTTCTGGGGTGACTACCGGCCCCTCGCGGCCGAAAGAC
The DNA here is from genome assembly GCF_965341865.1 of Nocardia sp. bgisy134. Lineage (GTDB taxonomy): Bacteria > Actinomycetota > Actinomycetes > Mycobacteriales > Mycobacteriaceae > Nocardia. Next base: position 112,114 of record NZ_CBDQZP010000007.1, on the reverse strand, counting down.
ACACGTTTATCCACTTTACGGATCGCCATGCCGCACTCGCAGATCCTGTGACTAACCGCACAAACTCGCGATGTAACTGGTTCACCCCGTGTTCGGCGTTCGATCCGGGAACGACACCACCGCGATATGGGCGGCCGATAGCCTGGATCGGTGACTCTCCCGCCTCCCGCCGATCAGTTCTTCCTCTCCGGCACGTTCAACTTCCGCGACACCGGTGGTCTGCGCACCGCCGAGGGCGCCAAGGTGCGCCCCGGCGTGCTGCTGCGCTCGGCCCAGCTCAGCGGACTCGATGAGCGCGGCCACCACAGTCTGCGCGAACTGGGCGTGGCCGAGGTCTTCGATCTGCGCGGTATCCGGGAGATCGACCACATGGGGCACGACAACCTGCCCGACGGCGTGCGGCGCAGCGTCACGCCCTTCGACTCGCGGATGGGCGAGGCGCCCCCGCACGAAACGCGCACCGAGTCGGCGTTCGAGCACATGCTCGAGGTCTACCGCGAGTTCCCGGCGCTGCCGGAGGCGAACACGGCGATCACCGCCATCGCGCAATCCATCGTGGACGGCGACGGCGCGGTGCTGGTGCACTGCGCGGCGGGCAAGGACCGCACCGGCTGGGCCGTGGCGACGCTGCTGCGGGCGGTGGACGTGGTCGAGGAGGATGTGCTCGCCGACTTCATGATCAGCAACGAGGCCGTCGAGCCGCTGCGCGCACTGATCGAGCCCACCCTGCCGCCGGGCGCGCGCTTCTCCGAGGACCTGCTCGGCGTGCGCGAGGAGTACCTGGCGATGGCACTGGAATCGGTCCGGCAGTTGCACGGCGACTTCGACCGCTACCTCGAGGTCGTCGGGCTGACATCCGGGCTGCGCGCGCGTCTGCGCGACCGGATGCTGGAATAACCCATCGCCTCAGGCGATTTCGCTCCGGACCAGGCCGTGGTCGTCGATCGAGACCTGGTCACCGGTGTGGAACCAACTGCCCGTGAACCGATGCGCGGTGGTCTCCGGATCGTTCCAGTACCGACGCGTGACATTCGGTCCACGACAGAGCAATTCACCGTGACCCGCCGCGGCCCGCGGACCCCACAGCGCCAATTCGGTACCGCCGAAAGCGAATCCGAGTACGCGGCCCGCGTCGGCGGGCGCTTCGGTGTCGTCCACCGCGAGGCCGATGCCGCTGGTCTCGGTGGAGCCCCACACCGACCAGTGCCTGGCCGAGGGGAACGCCTCGCGCAGCGCGGCGGCGAGATCACCAGGTGTCCGCTCGGCGTGGTGGCCCGCACTGCTGACCCGGCTGATGCCCTCGGTGGGCACGCCGTCGGCGCGCAGCGCGGCCAGCTCGGGGAGCAGTCCGGCGAAGATGCGCGGCGTGCCCGACACCATGTCGACCCGTTCGGCCACAAGGGCTTCCGCGAGTCCGCGGCCGTCCGGTGCGAGCACCACGGTGCCGCCCACCGCGAAGGTGGGCAGCAACTGGTCGACGCACCCGCTGGCGTGCGCCAGCGGCGGCAGCACCAGATTGCGCACGCCGTCGGTGGGCAGATCCAGCGCGGCGACGACCGACCGGACCGCCGAGAGCAGGTTCTCGTTGGTCAGCTCGACGCCCTTGCGAGTGGCGCTGGTGTAACAGAGCAGCGCGAGATCGTTCAGCGCCGCACCGTCATCGATGAACGCGGCGCCGTCCGGCAGCTCGGCCTCGCCGCCGCGAGCGCCGCCGAGCACGAAATCCGCACTGCTGTCGGTGATCACCTGCGCGGCCACCCGCGCGGGCAGCCCGTCGGGCACCAGCACCGGCACCGCGCCGCTGAGCAGAGCGCCGAGGAACGCCTGCACCCAGCGGACGCCCGCCGGCATGTGGATGGCGACCCGGTCGCCGTACCCGACACCGTGTTCCTGCAGGCCGCCCGCGATACGGGAGGCCGAGTGCCACAGCTCCCGGTAGGTGAGCCGGGGCCCACCGAGCTCGACGACCGCCTCGCGCGACGCGAAGGCGTGCACCTGTAGATCGAGTAGCTCGGTGAGCGCCGGGGTGAGGTTGCCGTAGCGCAGCACGCCGTCGGCGCCGCGGGCCAGCGGGTTGCTGCACGCAGGCGAATGAGTGAGGGGGTATTCGACCAAGAGCTGCGACATGTGTCCTCCGCGCGGGTGCCTCTAGCTGCCAGGCACCTGCGACTATATGACGCCGATCACAATTTCGCCGGAATAGTCGATTTACCGTGTCCCCGCCGTCACTGGCCGGTGTACGTCGCCTTGCCCGGACCGACCTCGAGGAAGCTCCGCACGGCGCCGCGCAGATCGTCGGTGGCGAACAGCTCGCCGGACACCTCGGGAGTCACCGAATCGGCGTGCGCCACACCGCCGGAACGCCAGGCCGCGACGATCTGCTTGGTCGCCGCGTGCGCTTTGGTCGGCCCCTGCGCCAGCCGGTGCGCGAGTTCCCTTGCGGCGCTGTCGACGTCCTCGTGCACGGCGTTCACCACGCCCCAGTCGGCCATGGTCTTCGCGTCGTAGAGATCACCCGTCATGACGAACTCGCGGGCGCGGCCCGATCCGGCGCGCTCGGCCAGGCGCTGCGGGCCGCCCATCGACGGGGTCAGTCCGACAACGGTCTCCACCAGACCGAACTTCGCCTTCGGCGCGGCCAGGATGATGTCGCAGGCCAGCGCGATTTCGAAGGCGGCGGTCAGGGTGAGGCCGTGCGCGGCGAACAGCACCGGACACGGCAGCGCCTCCAGCGGGTGGATGATCTGCGCGAACAGCGAGCGCCACAGCTCGGCGCCCTCCTCGGTGGTCAATCCGTCGAATACGTGCACGTCGACGCCACCAGAGACCACCTTGCCCTCGGCGCGCAGCAGCAGCGCGCGCGGCGGGTTCGCGGTCAGTGCGGCGATGTCGTCGACCAGCGCGTCGAACATGGCCTGATCGAAAAGGTTCAGCGGCGGGTTGGCCAGCGTCAGGACGGCTACCTCGGCGCCGCCGTCGGTGGTTTCGCGTTCCAGCCGAGTCGCCTTCGTTTCACTACGTTCGGTCATTGCGTCAGCCTAAGACCTGAATCTGCCAGACTGGCGAGGTGACCAAGGCGGCATCGGAAAGCGGTTCCTACGTCGAACCGGGCGAGTTCAAGCGGGACACCCGTTACATCACCACCCGCATCACGGCCGACGGGCGCGACGGCTACCCGGTGGCGCCCGGCCGATACCGGCTGGTCGCGGCCCGCGCGTGCCCATGGGCCAACCGCACCCTCATCGTGCGCAGGCTGCTCGGTCTGGAGGACGTGCTCTCGCTCGGCCTGTGCGGCCCCACCCACGACAAGCTGAGCTGGACTTTCGATCTCGATCCCGGCGGCGTGGACCCGGTGCTCGGCATCCCGCGGCTGCGCGACGCCTATCTGGCTCGTTTCCCCGACTATCCGCGCGGCATCACGGTCCCCGCCGTGGTCGACATTCCGACCGGCGAGGTGGTGACCAACGACTACGCCAAGATGACGCTGGACTTCTCCACCGAATGGACCGAATTCCACCGGCCGGGCGCGCCCGCGTTGTACCCGGAGCCGCTGCGCGCCGAGATCGACGAGATCAACGACGTCGTCTTCCGCGATGTGAACAACGGCGTCTACCGCTGCGGCTTCGCGGGCGCCCAGGACGCCTACGACGCCGCCTACGACCGGCTCTTCGCCCGCCTGGACTGGCTCTCGGATCGGCTTGCCGGACAACGCTTCCTGGTCGGCGACACGATCACCGAGGCCGATGTGCGGCTGTTCACCACGCTGGTCCGCTTCGACGCCGTCTACCACGGTCATTTCAAGTGCAACCGGCAGAAGCTGAGCGAGATGCCGGTGCTGTGGGCCTACGCCCGCGACCTCTACCAGACCCCAGGCTTCGGCGACACCATCGATTTCGAGCAGATCAAGACCCACTACTACGTGGTGCACACCGACATCAATCCGACGAAGGTGGTGCCCAAAGGTCCCGACCTGAGCAACTGGCTGACCGCGCACGGACGCGAGGAGCTGGGCGGCCGCCCGTTCGGCGACGGCACTCCGCCGCCACCGCCGCCGCTCTCGGAGCGGGTGCCCGCGCTGCGCGGACCGGCGTAACCCGGTCGTTTCGGTCGGCAGGCCCCGGGAACCCGGGAGATGATCCGGTTCGTTGTCGTGTTGGTCCGACGACGGCTCGGTGCCATAGAGTTCTGCCAGCGAAGGCAGAGGACTTAAGGGGTGTTGCCGATGAGGCACGGCGCGTTCGAGAAGACCGTGATCGCCTTGCTCGAGAACGGATCGAAGCTGCAGGCGCCCGCGGTCGAGAAGTACATCGATCGAGTCCGGCGCGCCCATCCCGATGAGACCCCGGCCCAGATCATCGACCGGATCGAGCGGCAGTACCTGCTCGCGGTGACCGGCAGCGGCACAGCGGCGGGCGCGACCGCGGCCATGCCCGGCGTGGGCACGGTCGCCTCGCTGGCGACCATCACCGCGGAGACGGCGTTCTTCCTGGAGGCCTCGGCGCTGTACACGCTGGCGATCGCCGCCGTGCACGGCATCGCGCCGGAGGCCAAGGAACAGCGCAGGGCGCTGGTGCTCGCGGTGGTGCTCGGCGACACCGGCATGGAGATCGTGGAGCGCTCGGTCGGGCAGTCGGCCAAGAACTGGGGCACGCTGCTCGCCAACCGAATTCCCGGCCTGTCCAGCATGAACGACTCGCTGATGAAGCGGTTCCTCGTGCGGTTCCTCACCAAACGCTTGGCGCTGATGGCGGGCAAGGTGATCCCGATGGGCATCGGCGCGGTGATCGGCGGCGTCGGTAACCGTACCCTCGGCAAGACCACGGTCCTCAACGCGCAGAAGGCATTCGGGCCCGCGCCCGCCTTCTGGCCGCTCAACCGGCAGCTGGTCGTCGACGCCGATCCGCTGCCCGCGCTCGACGCCACCCCGCCGCACTTCCCCGCCGGACCGAAATGACCGCAGCCAAGCCCGCTCTGGTCGTGCGCGGCCTGAGCAAGCGGTACGAGCTGGGTCCGGCCGTGGAGAACGTGAACTTCAGCGTCCCGGTGGGCGGCACCGCCGCGCTGGTCGGTCCGGCGGGCGCGGGCAAGACCACGATTCTGCGGATTCTGCTCGGGCTGCTCGAACCTTCTTCGGGGAGCGCGGAGATCGGCCTGTCCCCGGTGGGCGGGATGCTCACGCCGCGCGGACTGCATCCGGCGCGCGCCGCCCGCGATCACCTGCTGGTGTACGCGGCAGCGGCCGGGGTGCCGGACGCGCGGGTCGACCCGGTGCTCGAGTCGGTCGGGCTGGACGCGGCCGCGCGCGTCAAGACGGGTGCGCTCACCGTCGGCCAGCAGACCCGGCTGGCGCTGGCCACCGCGCTGCTCACCGATCCGAGGGTGCTGATCCTCGACGAGCCCACCGAGGGACTCGACGCCGCCGAACGCGGCTGGCTGCACGATTTCCTGCGCAGGCACACGCGCCGCGGCGGCACGGTGGTGCTGTCCAGCGCGAGCCTGGCCGCGGTGGTGGCGATGGCCGATCAGCTGATCGTGCTGAGCGAGGGCGCGGTCGTCTACCAGGGCACTCCGGCGAAACTGCGCCGCCATCACCCCGACCGGCTCGTCGTCGCCGCATCCACTCCGGTGGCGCTCGCCACGATGCTCGCCGCACGCGGCTACACCGACGCGGTGATCCGCCCCGACGGGCGGCTCGCGGTGGCCGAGGCGAGCGAAGCGGAGATCGTCGACGCGGCCAAGGCCGCCGGGGTCCGGCTGGACAGCGTCACGCCGGATCCGATCCACCCCGACCGCGTGCTCGCCTCGCTGACGAAACCGAGCAGAACCGCGGCGCCGATGTTCCCGGCGCCGGGCACGCACGCACCCCATCCGCAGCCGACGCCCTACGGGATTCCGCGATGATCACTCTGCCCCCGGACCTCGTCCCGCCGGTGAACTCCGAGGTGCGCAAGGTCTACACGCTGCGCTGGTGCCTGGCGCTCGGCGTGCTGCTGCCCGCGATCGCGCTGGTCGCCTCCACGGTGACCTCGGTGATGGCCGGGCCCGCGGACCCGGATTCCGCGCTGGCCACCGGTGCCGCGACGATCGGGCTGTATCTGGCGCTCACCGCGACGATCCTGGCCGCCGCGGTCTTCGGCGCGGCGGGCGCGGGCGGCGAGTTCCGTTATCGGACGATGCCGGTGACCTCGCAGTTCACCGCCGACCGTGATCGGCTGGCAGCGGCCAAACTGCTGGTCACCGGTGGGTACACGCTCGCTGTCGCGGTACTGGTCGAGCTCGTCGCGTTCGGCTGCCTGCTGGCCTTCGGCCGCGGCAAGTTCGAGTTCGGCACGCGACTGCTGACGGTGTTCGGCACCGGCCTGCTCGCGGCGGTCTGCTGGTCGCTGCTCGGCGCCGGACTCGGGCTGCTGCTACGCCAATCGACCGGCGCTGTCGCGCTGATCCTCGGCTGGCTGCTCGTCATCGAGCCGCTGATCTGGTTGGTGGCCAACGGCATCGGGCTCGGCGGCGTGGTCACCTTGCTGCCCGGGTCGGCGACCGTCGCCACGGTGGCGGCCGACTCCTTCCCGGACAGCGACATCCTCGCCCCGGCCCCGGCCGCCTTCGTCGTGCTACTGCTGTGGACGATCGGAATCGCCGGCGCGGGCTGGTGGCAACTGCGCAGCCGCGACATGTGATCCGCGGCCGTCACCGGCGGGCGTGATCCCGCGCCCGCCCCGCAGCATCCGGAGAACCTCCGCGACGCCGTGCTCGATCTGGTTCAGCCGCGAATCCATACCGTCCAGCCGCGAATCCACCATGTCGAGCCGCGCCTCGATCTTGCAGAATCGCTTGTCGACCTTGCGGAATCCGTGGCGTACCTGGCGTTGCAGTTCGCCGACCTGTTCGTAGACGTCGTCGACGTCGTGTCGGAGCTGGTGAAAGCGACGTGTGAAATCCCCCTGCGTTGTCATGGCGGCGAGATTAGAACCGCGGCGAAGGACGCGCCAAGCGCCGCGGACAGACTCCGGGAACAAGCGGTGTGTCGCCGCGCGTCATTACCTTCGAAGGCGTACCTCCGGCCGTGCGCAGGCTGACGAGGGAGTTCAAGGAGCGGACGGTGAACAGCGCAATTGACTGAGCGGAGCACGACGGGGCGGGGTTGGATACGGCGGCTGTGGGACGAGAGCAGGTCGCATCCCGGCACCATCGCGGGCGTCCTGGCCGCGGTGTTGGCGGGCGCGCTGGTGGAGGTGACCGCACCGCTGCTCACCAAGCGCGCGGTCGACGCGGCCGGCGTCGGCGACACCGGGGTGATCGGGGTGATCGCGGCCCTGCTCGCGCTGCTCGCCGCCGGACGGTTCGGCGCCGCGTTCGGCAGGCGGCTGCTCGCGGGCAGGCTCTCGCTCGACGTCCAGCACGGCCTGCGGGTGCGGTTGCTCGGTTCGCTGCAACGACTGGACGGCGCGGGTCAGGACGCGCTGCGCACGGGACAGGTGGTCTCCCGGTCGATCACGGACCTCCAGTTGGTTCAGGGGCTGCTCGCGATGGTGCCGCTCTCCGGGATGGCGCTGTTGCAGTTCCTGCTCGCCGCAGGCGTGATGCTGTGGCTCTCGCCGCCGCTGGCGGTGGTCGCCCTGCTGGTGGTGCCAGGCATCGCCGCGGTGGTGTACCGGATGCGGCCGCGGCTGTTCGCGGCGACCTGGTCGGCCCAGCAGCGGGCCGCCGACCTGGCCCAGCACGTCGAGGAGACGGTCACCGGGGTGCGGGTGGTGAAGGGCTTCGGGCAGGAAGCCCGAATGGTCGACGTGCTGGAAGGACACGGCCGCAAGCTCTACGCCGAACGCATGCGCGCCGCGCGGGTGGATGCCCGCTTCGCGCCGGTGGTGGCCGCGATTCCGCAGGCCGGGCTGGTCGGGGTGATCGCTTTCGGCGGGTGGCTCGCGCTCGAGGGCTCGATCGGGCTCGGTACTTTCCTCGCCTTCGCCGCCTACGTGGCCACCATGACCTCGGCCACCCGCGCCATGTCCTCGGTGGTCATCCTGGCGCAACTCACCCGGGCCGCCGCCGAACGCGTCTTCCAGGTCATCGACACCGCGCCGGTGATCGCCGACCCGCCCGCACCCGCCGCGCTGCCGGACGGCCCACTGGGCGTCGAGATCGACTCGCTCACTTTCGGATTCGACCCCGGCTTGTCGATCCTGCGCGATCTCGACCTGACCGTGCGCCCTGGCGAGACGGTCGCGATCATCGGCCCGGCGGGTTCGGGCAAGACGACCCTGTCGCTGCTGCTGCCGCGCTTCTACGCGCCCGACGCCGGACGCATCCGGCTCTTCGGAGCCGGACCCGCCGAGTCACCGGTGGACATCGCCGACGTCGCCGCCGCCGACCTGCGCGCCGCCGTCGGCGTGGTGTTCGACGACCCGTTCCTGTTCTCCGACACGATCGCCGCCAACATCGCGCTCGGCCGGACGGACGCCACCGACGCCGAGATCAGGCAGGCCGCCAAGCTGGCCGCCGCCGACGAGTTCATCGGCGAACTGCCGGATGGATACGACACCGTCGTCGGAGAGCGCGGCCTCACCCTTTCCGGCGGCCAGCGCCAGCGCATCGCGCTGGCCAGGGTGCTGCTCGCCCGCCCGCGCGTCCTGGTCCTCGACGACGCCACCTCGGCGGTGGACGCGGTCACCGAAGCCGCCATCTTCGACACGCTGCCCGACCGAGGCGGCCGCACCACGATCATCCTGGCGCACCGCGAATCGACGCTCGCCCACGCCGACCGGGTGATCCGCCTGCCCGCGCCGGCCCAGCCGCCACCCGCGACGGACGAACCCGGCGAATCGGCCCGCGCACCCCGGGTCGCGGGCCGGATGGGCGGCGGCTTCGGCGCGGCGGCCGACTTGGCCGAAACCCCCGAGTTGCGCCGGACCATCGAGCTGTTGCCGCCCGCCACCGAAGAACCCGGCCTGGACGACCGCGAGTTGCGCGAGCCCGATCCCGGTTTCCGTTTGGCGCGACTGCTGCGCCCGGTCCGCCTCCTGGTGCTGACCGTGGTGAGCCTGCTCGCACTGGACGCGCTCGTCGGCGTCGCCTTCCCCGCGCTGGTGCGCTACGCCATCGACACCGGCGTGAGCGCCGGGCAGCCCGACGCGCTGCGGATCGCGGGGGCGCTCGGCGTCGCGCTGGTCGCGGCCGGTTTCGCGGTCGGCGCCACGACTATCGTGCTCACCTCGCGCACCGGCGAGCGCGTCCTCTACGGCCTGCGCGTGCGCAGCTACGCGCATCTCCAGCGGCTCGGCCTCGACTACTACGAGCGGGAACTGTCCGGCCGGATCATGACCAGGATGACCACCGACGTGGACGCGCTGTCCAGCTTCCTGCAGACGGGCGTGGCCACCACCCTCATCGGCGCGCTCACCCTGCTCGGCATCGTGGTGGCGCTGCTGGTCATCGACGTCTCGCTGGCCGTGGTCGCGCTGCTGGCGCTGCCGCCGCTGGTCGTGACGACGGTGTTGTTCCGGCGCGTCTCCTCCACCGCGTACACCGTGTCACGGGAACGCGTCTCCACGGTGAACGCCGATTTCCAGGAGAACGTCACCGGCCTGCGCGCGGTGCAGGCCAACCGGCACGAACCCCGCGCCGCGCGGCGGTTCGCCGAATACTCCGAGCGCTATCGCAATGCCAGGATGCGGGCGCAGCGGGCGATCGCTCTGTACTTCGCCTTCGTCATCGCCTGGGCCGATCTGGCGCTGGCCGCGGTGGTGTTCGTCGGCGCACGCGAGGTCGCGGTGGGTGCGACGACGGCAGGCACGCTGGTCGCTTTCGTGCTCTACCTGGAACTGATGTTCGGGCCGATCACGCAGCTGTCCCAGGTCTTCGACGGCTACCAGCAGGCCAGGGTCGGTCTGCGCCGGATCGGCGAGCTGCTGCGCACCCCGTCGTCGATCGCGGCGGATCCGCCGGACGCCGTGGCGATCACCGACGGTCTGCGCGGCGAGGTCGCGCTCGATCACGTGCACTTCCGTTATCCGGGGACCGAGAACCCGGCGCTGCACGATATCGACCTGCGCATTCCGGCCGGGTCCACGCTGGCGCTGGTCGGGCCGACGGGCGCGGGCAAGTCGACGATCGTCAAGCTGCTGGCCCGCCTCTACGACCTGCCGCGTTCGACTCTCGACGCGGGCACGGAATCCGCCGCCGCCTCCGCCGCCGCGCCGAGCGATGCCGGGCTCACCGAAGAGAGGTCGCGAGGGGCGATCGTCGTCGACAGCGTGGACATCCGCGAATACCGCCTCGCCGACTACCGTTCCCGGCTCGGCATCGTCCCCCAAGAAGCTCACCTCTTCACCGGCGACGTCGCCAGCAACATTGCATTCGGACAACCTTCCGCAACAGAGGCGGAGATCCGCGCCGCGGCCGCGGCTGTTGGCGCGACCGACATGATCGCCGCGCTGCCCCTCGGACTGCGGCAACCGGTCGGCGAACGCGGGCGCGGGCTGTCGGCGGGACAGCGGCAGTTGATCGCGCTGGCCCGGGCCGAACTGGTCGGTCCCGACTTGTTGCTGCTCGACGAGGCCACCGCGACGCTTGACCCGGAGACCGAGGCGTCCGTGCTGGTAGCGAGCAGATCGCTGACCCGAGGACGCACCACGGTGGTCGTCGCGCATCGTCTCGGCACGGCCGCGCGGGCCGATCGGATCGCGGTCGTCGAGCGCGGCCGGATCACGGAATTCGGCACCCACGCGGACCTGCTCGCGGCCGGCCGAACTTATACCCGACTCTGGACGGCGGCCCGCGAGACCGGAGGAATATTCTCGGACCCGGACGAGTCTGCACAGAAGAGTTTGGGTCTGTCCGGTGGTGGGTAGCTTCGTCGATTTGCTGCTGGGCATATCCTCGACAGAGGGTCCATCGGCGCGCATCCGCTGATCCCCATGCCGGGCACGTCACAAACGTCGCAGCGCGAAGAACGAAATGAGGCGAACACCTGCTGTGAGCAGCTCAACTTCCCAGTTCGGACAGAACCAGTGGCTAGTCGACGAGATGTATCTGAAGTACAAAGAGGATCCATCGTCGGTCGATGAGAGTTGGCACGAGTTCCTCGCCGACTACACCCCCGAAGCGAGCGGCGAAGCCACCAACTCGCAGTCCGCCGCGCCGACCTCGAACGCCGCCCCGGCTCCCGCGACGCCCGCCCCGGCTCCCGCGCCTGCCCCGGCCGCGAAGCCCGCCCCGGCCGCCGCCAAGCCCGCGCCCGCACCGGCTCCCGCTCCGGCCGCCAAGCCCGCGGCTCCGGCCGCCAAGCCCGCGGCTCCGGCCAAGGCCACCGCGCGCGCCCCTCAGACCACTCCGGCGCCGACCTCGAACGCGGCGCCGACCTCCGGCGGCCCCAAGCCCGCCGAGGCGGCCGACGAGGCGAAGGTGCTGCGTGGCGCCGCCGCCGCGGTCGCCAAGAACATGGCCGCCTCGCTGGCCATCCCGACCGCGACCTCGGTGCGCGCCATCCCGGCCAAGCTGATGATCGACAACCGTCTGGTCATCAACAACCACCTGGCCCGCACCCGCGGCGGCAAGATCTCCTTCACCCACCTGCTCGGCTACGCCATCGTGCAGGCGGTCAAGGCGTTCCCGAACCTGAACCGGCACTTCGCCGAGATCGACGGCAAGCCGAACGCGGTCACCCCCGCGCACACCAACCTCGGCCTGGCCATCGACCTGCCGGGCAAGGACGGCAACCGCTCGCTGGTCGTCGCGGCCATCAAGGGCACCGAGGAGATGACCTTCGGGCAGTTCCACACCGCCTACGAGGACATCGTGCGGCGCGCCCGCGAGGGCAAGCTGACCGCCGAGGACTTCTCCGGCGTCACCATCTCGCTGACCAACCCGGGCACCATCGGCACCGTGCACTCGGTGCCCCGCCTGATGAACGGTCAGGGGGCGATCATCGGCGCGGGCGCCATGGAGTACCCGGCCGAGTTCCAGGGCATGAGCGACGAGCGCGTCGCCGACCTCGGCGTCGGCAAGCTGATGACGCTGACCTCCACCTACGACCACCGCATCATCCAGGGCGCGGAGTCCGGCGACTTCCTGCGCACCATCCACCAACTGCTGATCTCCGACGAGTTCTACGACGAGATCTTCCACGGCCTCGGCGTGCCGTACGAGCCGGTGCGCTGGCGCAAGGACATCAAGGAGCGCGGCGTCGACAAGAGCTCGCGCGTGCTCGAGCTGATCGCGGCCTACCGCAACCGCGGCCACCTGATGGCCGACACCGACCCGCTGCGCCTGATCAAAGACAAGTTCCGCAGCCACCCGGACCTCGACGTCACCCAGCACGGCCTCACGCTGTGGGACCTGGACCGCGAGTTCGCCGTCGCGGGCTTCCACAGCGAAGAGCGGATGAAGCTGCGCGACGTGCTCTCGGTGCTGCGCGACGCCTACTGCCGCCACATCGGCGTGGAGTACATGCACATCCTGGAAACCGACCAGCTGCAGTGGATCCAGGAGCGTGTCGAGCAGAAGCACGTCAAGCCGACTGTCGCCCAGCAGAAGTACATCCTGAACCGGCTGAACGCGGCCGAGGCCTTCGAGACCTTCCTGCAGACCAAGTACGTCGGCCAGAAGCGCTTCTCGCTGGAAGGCGCCGAAGCGGTCATTTCGATGATGGACGCGGTCATCGACCAGAGCGCCGAGCACTCGCTCGACGAGGTCGTCATCGGCATGCCGCACCGCGGCCGCCTCAACGTGCTCGCCAACATCGTCGGCAAGCCGTACTCGAAGATCTTCACCGAGTTCGAGGGCAATATGAACCCGGCGGCCACGCATGGCTCCGGCGACGTGAAGTACCACCTCGGCGCGCGCGGCACCTACCTGCAGATGTTCGGCGACAACGAGATCGAGGTCTCGCTGACCGCCAACCCGTCGCACCTGGAGGCGGTCGACCCGGTGCTCGAGGGTCTGGTCCGCGCCAAGCAGGACCTGCTCGACAAGGGCGACGGCCCCGAGGGCTTCTCCGTCATGCCGCTGATGCTGCACGGTGACGCCGCGTTCGCGGGCCAGGGCGTGGTCGCCGAGACGCTGAACCTCTCGGGTCTGCGCGGCTACCGGGTCGGCGGCACCATCCACATCGTGGTGAACAACCAGATCGGCTTCACCACCTCGCCGGAGAACAGCCGCTCCACCGAATACTCCACCGACATCGCCAAGTTCATCGGCGCGCCGATCTTCCACGTGAACGGCGACGACCCGGAGGCCTGCGACTGGGTGGCGCGTCTGGCGGTCGACTTCCGCCAGAAGTTCCGCAAGGACGTGGTCATCGACCTGATCTGCTACCGCCGTCGCGGCCACAACGAGGGCGACGACCCGTCGATGACCCAGCCGTACATGTACGACGTCATCGACACCAAGCGCTCGGTGCGCAAGAGCTACACCGAGAGCCTGATCGGCCGTGGCGACATCTCCATCAAAGAGGCCGAGGACGCGCTGCGCGACTACCAGGGCCAGCTGGAGCGCGTGTTCAACGAGGTCCGCGAACTGGAGAAGTTCCCGCCCGGGCCGAGCGAGTCGGTCGAGGACGACCAGAAGGTGCCCGCGACCGTGCAGACCGCGGTCGACAAGGCCGTGCTGCAGCGCATCGGCGACGCGTTCCTCAACGTCCCCGACGGCTTCAACGTGCACCCGCGCGTCAAGCCGGTGCTGGAGAAGCGCCGCGAGATGGCCTACGAGGGCAAGGTCGACTGGGCCTTCGCCGAGCTGATGGCCTTCGGCACGCTGATCGACGAGGGCCGCGCGGTGCGCCTGACCGGTCAGGACTCGCGCCGCGGCACCTTCACCCAGCGGCATTCGGTGATCATCGACCGCAAGACCGCCGAGGAATACACCCCGCTGCACAACATCGGCAGCGAGAAGCCCGGCTGGTTCGCGGTGCACGACTCGGCGCTGAGCGAATTCGCCGCCGTCGGTTTCGAATACGGCTACTCGCTGGGCAACCCGAACGCGCTGGTGCTCTGGGAGGCGCAGTTCGGCGACTTCGTCAACGGCGCGCAGTCCATCATCGACGAGTTCATCTCCTCCGGTGAGGCCAAGTGGGGCCAGCTCTCCGACGTGGTGCTGCTGCTGCCGCACGGCCACGAGGGCCAGGGCCCCGACCACACCTCGGGCCGCATCGAGCGCTTCCTGCAGCTGTGCGCGGAGGGCTCGATGACCGTCGCGGTGCCGTCCACCCCGGCGAACTACTTCCACCTGCTGCGCCGCCACGCGCACGACGGCATCCGTCGTCCGCTGATCGTCTTCACCCCGAAGTCGATGCTGCGCAACAAGGCCGTGGTGTCGGACCTCAAGGACTTCACCGAGTCCAAGTTCCACTCCGTGTTCGACGAGCCCACCTACGAGCAGGGCGTCGGCGATCGCGCCAAGGTGAAGCGAGTGCTGATGACCAGCGGCAAGCTCTACTACGAGCTGGTCGCCGAGAAGACGAAGCAGAAGCGCGAGGACATCGCCATCGTGCGGATCGAGCAGCTCTACCCGCTGCCCAAGTTCCGCCTGAACGAGGCGCTCGAGGGGTACCCGAACGCGACCGACATCGCGTGGGTTCAGGAGGAGCCGGCCAACCAGGGCGCCTGGCCCTTCTTCGGCCTCAACCTCCCCGAGCTGCTCCCGGAGCGTCTCGGCAAACTCCGCCGCATCTCCCGCCGCGCCATGTCGGCCCCGTCCTCGGGTTCGTCCAAGGTGCACGCCGTCGAGCAGGCGGAGATCGTCGGGGAGGCGTTCGCGCCCACCAGCTAACCTCTAGCTGCCTCGCACGCCGGGTGCGAAACCGCTGGTCCCCCAGCCGGTTTCGCCCCGGCGTTCGCCGTTTCCCGGCCACTCGGCGGCCGGAGTTCCGCACCTGCGCTCCGCCTCGTCCGTGCCGGACCAGTAGCGCGGCCCGACGAACAGGACCGCGGATGACCGGGACACGTGGTCGGACGAAATGGCGCTCTGGCACCGGAGCGGATGTGGCGATGCAGACACGCGTCAGCTCCTAGGGTGGTGGCGTGGCGCGAGGGGCGCGCCGTGGAAGGGATCGGTGCGAAGTGGTTCCGAATTCGGGTGGGGATTCCCTGGCTGTCGTACAGATGGCTGCCGGATGGGATCCGGCGGCCAAGCGGCGGTGGTTGCCGGGGAAAACGAAGGACATCGACTTGAACGCGTCGGCGCTGCTCTTCGCGGGGGACGCGATCGTCGACGTGGTGTACCACGAGCAGCTGACCTCGCAGGACGGGTCGGTCCGCCTCCTCGGCGACAACACGACCGGCGAGGGTGACGGCGACGACGAGATCATCACGCTCGACCTGACCAGGATCTCCCCGCAGGTCACCACCGTGTTCTTCCTGGTGACCTGCTACACCGGCCAGACGTTCGAGAAGATCGAGAACGCCTTCTGCCGCGTCGTCGACGGCATGACGAAGACCGAGATCGCCCGCTACGACCTCAGCAAGATCCACGCGCACACCGGTTTTCTCGCGGGCAAACTCGTTCGCGCGCACCAGGGTTGGGAGTTCCGTTCGATCGACGAGGAGATCCAGGCCGAACACCCCGTCGAGGCGGTGCCGCAGCTGGCGCCGTTCCTGGCCTGAGGGGGCGGCGTGCGGATTCTGGTCACGGGCGCCAACGGCTACCTGGGCAGCGCCGTCACCGCGCGGCTGCGCCGGGACGGACATCAGGTCGTCGCGCTCGTCCGTCGCGAAAGTGTCCGCGCGCCAACGGAAGCGGCAATCCGGGTAGCGGATCTTCTAGAGCCCGAATCGCTTACGGTCGCGGTCCGCGGCGTCGACGCCGTCTGTCATCTGGCCGGGCTCACCCGCGCCAGGGACTCCGTCGCCGACCCGCTGCCGTATTTCCAGGTCAACGTCGGCGGCACCGTGGCACTGCTGGACGCTATGGCGCAGGCGGGCATCGAGAAGCTGGTCTTCGCGTCGACCGCGGCGATCTACGCCACCGATGTCCAGCCGATGACCGAGGACGTCCCCGACGCGCCGCCGCACCCCTACGCCGCGAGCAAGCAGGCGGCGGAATCCGCCATCGCCGCGCAAGCCGCGTCGGGCCGCCTGGCCGCGACCGTCCTGCGCCTGTCCAACCTGGTCGGCGGCGCCGACACCGACGACACACGCATCCTTTCTCGGCTGCGGGCGGTGGCGACCGGGGCGAGCGATCGGCTGCGCGTGTACGGCGACGGCAGCGCGACGCGCGACTACCTGCACATCGAGGACGCGGCCCGAGCCGTCGCCGCGGCGATCGCGCACCTGCCCGGCCTCGGCGTCTGCCGCCGGTACAACATCGGCAGCGAAATCGGTACCAGCGTGGCCGAATTGGTGGCTCTCACGTCCCGCATCACCAGCCGCGCCATCCCGGTCGAACATCTCCCCGCCGCCCAGGAGCCGCCGACACTGGTGTGCGACAGTTCCCGCGCCGCAAAAGAACTCGGCTGGCGGCCGACCTGGGACATCGAAGCGATAGTGCGCGAGATGTGGACCGGCCGAATCGCCTCCCCACTCACCCCTGCAATGCCGCCGCGAGCTCCGGGTTCAGGGCAAGGGCCAGCGTGAGCAGGGATTCCACCAGCAAGTCGATCAGTTCCTCGCGGGTGATCGGCTCGGTGCGCAGCCAGGTGAGGGTGGTCTCCTCCACGAAGGCGACCCACCCGCGCATGCCGAGCATGAGCCGCGGGTTCGCGGCGGGGTCGACGGAAGTCGGCGCCTCGGCGAGGATGATGCCGATGATTGCGTCGCGGGTCTGGTCGACCAGCGGCACCAGGTCGGGGCTGACGCTGGTCGGGCCACGCAAGAGCGCCAGGTAGGACGTGCGGTTCTCGCTGACGTAGTCGACGTAGCGCTCGATCGAATCGCGCAGCATGTCGAAGATGCTCAGCGACCGGTCCGGCGCCACCCGCTCCAGCAGTTCGGCGTTGGCGTGCCGGACGACCTCGCGCTGGAAGTCCTGCTTGGTCGGGAAGTAGTGGAACAGCAGGCCGCGTGAGATCCCCGCCTGGGCCGCGATCTCGCTGACCGAGAGTTCCTCGATCGTGCGTTCACCGAGCATCTTGGCGCCGAGCGCGAGCAGCTGCTGGCGGCGTTCATCCGGGCTCAGCCGGGTCCGCTTGCCGTTTGCACCGGAGCTTTTGCTGGTCACGGCACTCATGTTACTGAACGCGGTTCAATTGCTGTTGACTGCTGCTCAATAAGACCGTAGTCTCCCTTACATGAGTCGCAAGGTTACAGACAAAGCTGTCGGCGACCGGTCCGTCCGCCATGCCAAGACGATCATCATCGGCAGCGGTTTCGCCGGTCTGGGTCTCGCCATCCGGCTGAGTCAGCAGGGTCGCAACGACTACCTGGTCCTGGAGCGCGGCGGCGATGTCGGCGGAACCTGGCGGGACAACACCTACCCCGGCGCCGCGTGCGACGTGCCCTCGCACCTGTACTCGTATTCCTTTGCGCTCAACCCGAATTGGTCGCGCTCGTTCTCCCGGCAGGGCGAGATCCAGTCCTACATCCAGGGCGTGGCGAAGAAGTACAACGTGCTGGACAAGCACATCTTCGACTGCGACGTGACCGGCGCCCGCTGGAACGACGACACCGCGCGGTGGGAAATCACCTCCAGCAAGGGCGATTTCACCGCCGACACGGTCGTCTCCGCGGTCGGCGCGCTGTGCGAGCCGAACCAGCCGGACATCAAAGGCATCAACACCTTCGAGGGCGAGATCTTCCACTCGGCCCGCTGGAACCACGACGCCGACCTGAACGGCAAGCGGGTCGCCATCATCGGCACCGGCGCCTCGGCCATCCAGATCATCCCGTCCATCGCGCCGCGGGTCGCCAAGCTGGACGTCTACCAGCGGACCGCGCCGTGGCTGCTGCCCCGCATGGACCGCCCGTACCTGAAGGCCGAGCAGCTCGCGTTCAAGTACCTGCCCGGCGTGCAGCGGCTGTCCCGCGCGGCCATCTACGCCGCCCGGGAGACCCAGGTCGTCGGCCTGGCCAAGTTCCCCGCGCTGATGCAGGGCTTCCAGCTGCTGGCCAAGGCCAAGCTGCAGTACGAGGTGCGTGACCCGGAGCTACGCAAGAAGGTCACCCCGGACTTCCGCATCGGCTGCAAGCGCATGCTCATCTCCAACGAGTACTACCCCGCGCTGAGCCGCGACAATGTGGACGTGGTCACCGACGGCATCGCCGAGATCCGCGCGGGCTCGATCGTCACCAAGGACGGCACCGAGCGCGAGATCGACGCGCTGATCGTGGCCACCGGCTTCCACGTCACCGACTCGCCCACCTACGAGACCATCACCGGCCTCGACGGCCGCACGCTGAGCGAGGTCTTCGACGAGATCGGCCAGCAGGGCTACAAGGGTTCGGCGGTCGCCAACTTCCCCAATATGTTCTTCCTGCTCGGCCCGAACGTCGGTCTCGGCCACACGTCGATGGTGTTCATGATCGAATCCCAGATCAACTACATCTCCGACGCGCTCACCACCGTCGACCGTCTCGGCCTGCGCAGCGTCGAGGTGCGCCGCGAAGTGCAGGACGCCTACAACAAGGACCTGCAGGCCAAGCTGAGCAAGACGGTGTGGAACACCGGCGGCTGCGCGAGCTGGTACTTGGACAAGCACGGCAACAATACGACGCTGTGGCCCGATTTCACCTTCCAATTCCGTAGGCTGACAAAGAATTTCGACGTCTCCGCCTACGCGACGACAACCGCGCCCGGCGAACTGAAAGTGGTGTGATCCCCGTGAGCAACGACGCTTACTTCAAGAACAAGGTCTGTGTCATCACCGGAGCGGGCTCCGGCATCGGCCGCGCGCTGGCCGAGAACCTGGCCGCGCGCGGCGCCGAGCTCGCGCTCTCCGACATCGACACCGACGGCCTCGCCGAGACCGTCCGTCGCTGCGAACAGCTCGGGGCGAAGGTCAAGTCCGATCGGATCGACGTGGCAGAGCGCGAGGCGGTGCTGCTCTACGCCGACGCGGTGAAGGCGCACTTCGGTGTGGTGCACCAGGTCTACAACAACGCGGGCATCGCGTTCCACGGCGAGGTCATCCGCTCGGAGTTCAAGGACATCGAGCGGATCATGGATGTCGACTTCTGGGGCGTCGTCAACGGAACTAAGGCGTTCCTGCCGATGCTCATCGAGTCGGGCGACGGCCACGTGGTCAATGTGTCCAGCCTGTTCGGCCTGATCGCCGTGCCGGGCCAGAGCGCATACAACGCAGCCAAGTTCGCGGTGCGCGGCTTCACCGAATCGCTGCGCCAGGAGATGCTGGTCGGCAAGCACCCGGTCAAGGTGACCTGCGTGCACCCGGGCGGCATCAAGACCGCGGTGGCCCGCAACGCCACCTACGCCGAGGGCATCGACGGCAAGTCGGCCGCGTCCATGTTCGACAAGAAACTGGCCATCCACACCCCGGAGATGGCCGCGCAGACCATCACCGAAGGCGTGCGCAAGGGCCACGGCCGGGTGCTGATCGGCTGGGAGGCGAAGCTGCTCGACGTGTTCGTGCGGGTCACGGCCTCCGGCTACCAGCGCATCGCCGCCGCGGTCAACCGGCCCTTCCTCCCCTGAACGACCATGCGTGAATTCGACATTCCGCTGCCCGTCGGCCGCGTGCTGCTGAAGCCGGTGTTCCGGTTGATGCTCAACGCTCGACTGCCGTTCACGGTGCAGCGCAAGCTGATGGATCTCGGCGCGCCGCTGCAACCGATGCCCTCCGGCGTCACGGTGCGCAAGACGCGACTCGGCGCTCGTCCGGCCGAACTGCACATCGCGGACTCGACCAACCCCACCACCGCCGTGCTCTACCTGCACGGCGGTGGCTACGCGGTCGGGTCGATGGCCACCCACCGCTCGCTCGCGGCGCGGCTGGCCCGCGACACCGGCAGCGCGGTGTACGTCGTCGACTATCGGATGGCGCCGGAGCACCCGTTCCCCTCGGGTCTGGACGACGCCGTCGCCGCGTTCCTGGAACTGGTGTCCGAGAAGGGCTTCCGGCCCGATCAGATCGCCGTCGCGGGCGACTCGGCGGGCGGCGGCCTGAGCTTGGCCACTGCGCAGCGGCTGATCGCCGAGCACGGGATCACCCCTGCGGCGCTCGGCCTGATCGCACCGTGGAGCGATCCCAACGAGATCCCCGATCGCGACAGCGACACGGTGATCAACAAGCCGTGGTCGCGCGCCTGCGCCGCCGCCTACCTCGGCGAGGGCGACGGGAACGATCCCGGCTACGCGCCGCTGCGCGGGGTCCTGCACGGACTGCCGCCGACCTATGTCCAGGTCGACGTCAGCGAGCTGCTGCACGCCCAGTGCGTCGCACTGGTCGCGGCGCTGCGCGGCGCGGGAGTGCACGTGCAGTTCACCGAGAGCCGGGGCCTATGGCACGTCGCCCAGTTGCAGGCCGGATTGTTCCGCCCCGCCGCGGTGGCGCTGCGCGAACTCTCCGATTTCCTGCGCGATGCCGTCCAGCCGGTGCGCGCGAGCGACCTAGGATGAGTGCGTACCTCCGCCTGCGCTCCGGCCGTGCAGAAAGATGGCAAACGAGTCCGGATCGGGCGGCCGATTACCGAGCGGCGAGATTTTCGGTAGTCGATCGCACGGACCGGCACAAGGTGTCGTAGATTACTGGCGAGTAAACCCACGTGGAAGGGCACTGATGCGAGAGTTCGAAGTCCCGGCTTCCTACACCATCCCGGATGACGCGAACAATTCCGACAACGTCTTCCGCCACGCCGAGCAGGCGCCGAACGCGGTGCTGTTCAACGTGCCGAACGGCAGCGGCGGTTGGCGGGACGTCACGGCGGCGGAGTTCGCCGAAACCGTCACGGGCGTGGCCAAGGGCATCATCGCCTCCGGCATCGAACTCGGCGACCGCGTCGCCATCATGGCCCCCACCCGCTACGAGTGGGCTGTGCTCGACTTCGCCATCTGGGCGGCGGGCGCCTGCACCGTCGCCATCTACGACAGCTCCGCCGCCGAGCAGGCCAAGTGGATCCTGCAGGACTCTGCGACCAAGCTGCTCGTCGTCGAAAACGACAAGCACCGCGCCACGATCGACGAGATCGAGGCGGGCTCGCTGCCCGAGCTGAAGGAAACCATCCAGATCGACAAGGGCGCCATCGACGAGCTGCTCGCCCGCGGCGCCGAGCTGGACGATCAGGCCGTGCACGACCGCCGCGCGCAGGTCGGCGCCGCCTCGCCCGCCACCCTGATCTACACCTCGGGCACCACGGGCCGCCCCAAGGGCGTCATGCTCAGCCACGCGAACCTCTACGCGGAGTCGAAGTCCGACCGGATCGCGCTGAGCAAGTACGTCACCGAGGGCAAGAAGACCCTGATGTTCCTGCCGCTGGCGCACGTGTTCGCGCGCGCGGTGGCGCTGGCGGCCTTCGACGCCAAGGTGATCGTCGCGCACACCTCCGACTGGTCCACCCTGGTCGACCAGTTCGGCAGCTACAAGCCGCACTTCATCCTCTCGGTACCGCGCGTGTTCGAGAAGGTGTTCAACGCGTCGAAGCAGAAGGCGCACGACGGCGGCAAGGGCAAGATCTTCGACGCCGCTGCCGACACCGCCATCGCCTACAGCGAGGCGCTGGACAACGGCGGCCCCGGCCTCGTGCTCAAGCTCAAGCACACGGTGTTCGACAAGCTGGTCTACAGCAAGCTGCGGGTCGCGCTCGGCGGTCAGTGCGAGGCGGCCGTCTCCGGCGGCGGCCCGCTCGGCGCGCGCCTCGGCCACTTCTTCCGCGGCGTCGGCGTGACCATCTACGAGGGCTACGGCCTCACCGAGACCACCGCGGCCATCACCGTGAACACCCCGGAGAAGATTCGAGTCGGTTCGGTCGGCCGCCCGATCGAGGGCCACGCCGTCAAGATCGCCGAGGACGGCGAGCTGCTGCTGCGCGGCTCGGTCGTGTTCGGCGGCTACTGGGGCAACGCGGAAGCCACCGAGGACGCCTTCGACGACGGCTGGTTCAAGACCGGCGACCTCGGCGCCATCGACGCCGACGGCTTCGTCACCATCACCGGCCGCAAGAAGGAAATCATCGTCACCGCGGGCGGCAAGAACGTCTCGCCCGCGCTGCTCGAGGACTCGCTGCGGTCGCACCCGCTGATCAGCCAGGTGATGGTGGTCGGCGACGGTCAGCCGTTCGTCGGCGCGCTGATCACCCTCGACCCGGAGGCGCTGCCCGGCTGGAAGGAACGCAAAGGGCTGCCCGCCGAGACCGCGATCGAGAAGCTCATCGAGCACGCCGACCTGGTCGCCGAGATCGATGCCGCCATCGCCGACACCAACAAGAAGGTCTCGCACGCCGAGCAGATCAAGAAGATCCGCATCCTCGCGGTCGACTGGACCCAGGAGGGCGGCGAGCTCACCCCGAAGATGTCGCTCAAGCGCGCCGTCGTGATGAAGCAGTACGCCTCCGAGGTGGAGAAGATCTACAGCTAGTAGCTGGTCGAAAGGCGCTGTCCGCGGGTTCGTTTCGCGGGCAGCGCCTTTCGCGTTTCTGCGGATTCTCGCCCGGCTGCGCCATTCGCGTATCAGGTCCTGGACGCAGCCTGCGCACGCGGTCGGGGCTCCGACGAGTGGCGGCTCGGTAGAGAGCGGTCGCGCCTGTCCGCACCATTCGCGTGCCAGGTCCTGCGCGCAGCTTGCACGCGCACCTGCGGCTTCCTCTTACGGCGGCTCGGTTCGCAGCCGGCTCAGAGCCGGTCGAGGAACTTCGCGATGAGCGGAGCAATCTCCGGCAGGTGGGTTTCCAGGGCGAAGTGGCCGGTGTCGAAGAGGTGCAGTTCGGCGTCGGGGACGTCGGCGAGGTAGGCGTGGGCGCCCGGCTCGGGGAAGAACGGGTCTTCGGCGCCCCACACGACGAGCGTGGGCGGGGTGTGCTCGCGCAGCCACCGCTGCCATTCCGGGTAGGCGTCGACGTTCGACTGGTAGTCGAAGGCCAGCGCGACCTGCGCCTCCTTGCGGCCGGGCAGCTCGAGGAAGTGCTGATCGAGCAGCCAGCTCTCGGGCGCGAGCACCGACGGATCGGGCACGCCGTGCTCGTACTGGCCGCGGGTGCCCTCGAGGGTGAGCAGTCCGCGGATGGTGTCCTCGGCGCCCTCCTGTTCCGGACGCAGCGCGACGAATTCCTTGGCGCCCTCGGAAAGTCCGGCCTCGTAGGCGTTGCCGTTCTGCACCACCAACCCGGCGATCCATTCGGGGTGGCGCAGGGCCAGCCGAAAGCCGATCGGGGCGCCGAAGTCGAAGACGTACATCGCGAACCGGCGCAGATCGAGGGCCTGGACGAAACCCTCCACCACATCGGCGAGGCGATCGAAGCTGTACTCGAAATCGGCGGGGGCGCTGGTGCGTCCGAAGCCAGGGTAGTCGGGGGCGATCAGCCGGTAGTGGCCGCCGAGCGCCTGCAGCAGCGCACGGAACTGGTGTGAACCCGAGGGAAAACCGTGCAGCAGCAACAGGATCGGCGCGTCGGGGCGCGCCGGGATCGATTCGCGGTAGAAGACCTCGACGCCGTCGACCTCGACGGTGCGGTGCTGAACGCGGGGCAGCTCGAACATTTCACATGCCTTATCTACGTGGTGATGCATTAGTTCTAGCGCATCGTCTTCTAATGTGTCAACTCGGAGATGTACCATTAGAAGGTGACCGATACGACCCCGCTGATCGGCGAGCCCTTGGCGCTGGACCTGGTCAACACCCGACCGCTCGGCACGGATCTGCTCGCCACCACCGAACAGTTGGCGGACTGGCTCGCCCGCCAATCCGACCGCCACCCCGAGCTGGCGCTGGACCGACCCGCCCCCGCTGACCTGGCCGCCGTGCACGACGTGCGCGACCACATCGCCGCCGCCCTCGACGCGGTGCTGCACGGCCAACCCCCGCCCGCCGCGGCGCTGCGCGCGCTCACCACGGCGCAGGCCGCCGCCCCTGCCGTCCGCCGCCTGCACTGGGACGGCGCCGCCGTCGTCGCCACCCCGCACCGCGACGGCCCGTCCGCCACATGCCTGTCGGCCGTCCTCGCCGAAGCCGCGGCCGACCTGCTCACCGACCCTGCCCTCGCCAAACTCAAACGCTGCGAGGCCGACGACTGCGTGCTCCTCTTCCTGCCCGCCCACCCCAAACGCCGCTGGTGCTCCCCCGAACGCTGCGGCAACCGGGTCCGCGTGGCGCGCTACTACCGGAAGCACAAGGAGTAAGCGGACGCGAGAGGGAATCGACGGGAGAGAAATGGTGGTTTGCACTTCGGGGCGGGCGCGGGCCGGGTGGGCGCAGTAGGCTCGCGACATGGCCGTACTGCGGTGGCGGGTGGGGGCTGGAATCGTGTCCGCCGGGCTGGCGCTCGGGGTGGCGCAGCTGCTTGCCGCGTTCATCCGGTCCGAGAGCGCGCCGATCTACGTGCTCGGTGCGGCGGTCATCGACCACACCCCCGACGGCCTGCGCGAATGGGCGATCAGCACGTTCGGCACGGCCGACAAGACGGTGCTGTTCCTCTGCATGGCTGTCGTCGCGGTCTTCGTCGCGGGTCTCGCGGGCGCCCTCGAACGCGTCGACCGCGCGACGGGCTCCACCCTGCTCGTCTTCTTCGGCTTGCTCGCCGCGTTCCTGGCCGCCGAACGCTACGGCGTCCTCGCCGCGATTCCCACCGTAATCGGCGTCGCCGCAGGGATATACGCGCTCCGCGTACTGACCGAGCAGATCACCGAAGCGTTTCCCGGCACAGCATCCGAACAGCCGCCACCGAACACGCCGCCTTCCGATCACACGACTCCCGCCACGGCATCGGCACAGGTTCACCCCGCCGACTCCCCTGTTGCACCGGAAACCCCTGGCGCGCAGCCTCACTCGGGTGCGGACGCAAGTAGTCGCGCCGATCGAGTGCAGGCGGATGGTTCGACGCATCCCGAAGCCGACACCGCTGCGCGCGCCGACACTGCCATCGAGCCGCGGACCGGCGCCGACGCGACCGCGGAATCATCCCGAAGCGCCGCCGACCTGCGGACCGAAGTGGATGCGGGGACGGGTTCGACCGGCTCAGGGGGGATCGCGGCGGGCCCGCAGCGGCGAGATCTGTTGCGGGGCATGGCGATCACGGGCGGCGTGGCCTTGCTGGCCGGCGCAGGTGGGCGGCTGTGGGGTGCGCGGCGCGGGGACGTCTCGGGCGAGCGCGCGGCGGTCACGCTGCCGCAGCCGACCGAGCCCGCGATCTCGTTGCTGCCCGATGCCGATCTGCGGGTGCCGGGGCTGACGCCGTATCTCACTGCCAACGACGACTTCTACCGGATCGATACCGCGCTCTTCCTGCCGCAGGTCTCGATCGACGACTGGTCGCTGCGCATCCACGGCATGGTGGATCGCGAGATCACCATCGGCTGGGCCGATCTCGCGCGGCGGCCAGTGGTGGAACGGCTCGTGACGCTGGCCTGCGTGTCGAATCCCGTGGGCGGCGATCTCATCGGCAACGCGCTGTGGCGCGGCTACCGTCTCGTCGAGCTGCTCGCCGAGGCCGGACCGCATCCCGACGCCGATATGGTGCTCTCCCGCAGCAAGGACGGCTGGACGTCGGGAACCCCGCTGGCCGTTCTCACCGACGGCCGCGACGCCCTGCTCGCGGTGGGCATGAACGGCGAACCGCTGCCGGTGGCGCACGGTTATCCGGCCCGGCTGGTGGTGCCCGGCCTGTACGGCTATGTCTCGGCCACCAAATGGGTGACCGAACTGGAGGTCACCCGGTTCGACCGCGCCACCGCCTACTGGACCCGGCGCGGTTGGTCGGCCCTCGGCCCGATCAAGACCGGCACCCGCATCGACACCCCGCGCGGCCGGGTCCGCAGACCACCCGGCCGCATCCCCGTCGCGGGCGTGGCCTGGGCCCAGCACCGCGGCATCACCGCCGTCGAGGTGCAGATCGACGACGGCGACTGGCGTCCGGCCCGCCTGTCCACCGAACAGTCCATCGACACCTGGCGCCAATGGGTCTACGACTGGGACGCCACCCCCGGCACCCACACCCTCCGCGCCCGCGCCACCGACGGCACCGGCGAAACCCAAACCGCCGAACGCCGCGACGTCATCCCCGACGGCGCCACCGGCCACCCCACCCTCACCATCCAAATCGGCTGACGCCGGGCACGACGCCCGGGATATTCATCGAATGCGATAGCGTTCGCCGAATGCATCCGGATAGGGTCTGAGCAGGTAGTTGGCCCGATCCCAAGGAGCGCACATGTCCGCGATCTTCGACTGGGCGAAGTCCGAGAACCTGCAGCCGGAGCCGATCACGCTGGACATCTGGCGCGAACTGCCCGAAGACTTCTGCCGCCAGGTCGAATTGGTCAACGGCGAGGCGGTGCGCGCCGAATCGCCGAATCGGCAGCACCAGAAGGCCGCTCGACGACTGGCCGAATTGCTCGAAACGGCCGCCGAACAGCACATGGACCGATACCAGGACGGCTGCCTCGATGTGGACACCGACTTCGATGTCGCGCTGTGGGAGCTTCCGAAGGCTACGGTCCGCCGGCCCGATGTTGCCCTCTACGAATGCGCCCCCGATGAATTGCGGCCGCGACCGGCGTCCATGCTGCTCATCGCGGTCGAAGTCGTGTCACCGGGCAGCGAGAAGATCGACATCGCTCAGAAGAAGGCCGATTACGCGCTGGCGGGAATTCCCTGGTACTGGATCGTCTGGATCGCCGACAACCGCGTCGATTCGATCGAAGTCTTCGTACTCGATCACGCACTGACGCAGTACCGTCCGCACGTTGTGCTCGAGCCGGGCGGGGCCGAGATCGTCGATATGCCGGTGCGGTTGAAGGTCGATTGGGACCGGCTCTCCGGACTCGTGCGCTGAGGCCGCATCCCCGGGTGGGGATGCGGCCGGGCGGCGATCAGGCCGAGACGCTGTCGGCCTTGGCGAGTTTGTCGGCGGGGCCCGCGGGGGTGGGGGTGCCGTGGCGGACGAAGAGGGCCGAGGCTACGACGCCGATCAGCAGGATGGCGGCGGGCAGCAGGATGGATTCGCCGAGGGCGGTGCTGAATTCGCCGAGGATCTGCGGCGGGAGGGGGCCTTGGCCGACGCCTTCCCCGGTGGGTGCGCCGCCCACGAGACCGTTGGCGGACATCCGAGAGGCGATCAGCGCGCTGATGGCCGCGCTGCCCAGCACCGAACCGACCTGACGGGTGGTGTTGTAGACGCCCGCGCCCGCACCCGCCTGGTGCACGGCCAGGTTGTGGGTGGCGGTGGAGGCCAGCGGCGCCCAGATGCAGGCGTTGGCGAAACCGGCCAGCGCCGCGGACGCCAGGAACCACGCGATGTTGGAATCCGGCGTCATGATCGCCGACCACCAGAAGATCGACACCGCGAACAGCGCGAAGCCGGTGGTCGGGACGATGCGCGGATGCAGCCGATCGGCGAACTTGCCGACGAGCGGCGCGGCGAAACCGGTGACGATCGCCATCGGCGCGAACACCAGTGCCGACCTGGTCGGCGACAGCTCGCGCACCGCTTGCAGATAGAAGTACGAGGGCACCATCACCGAGGTGACCGTGGCGCCCATCGCGGCGATGGCCACGTTCGACAGCGCGAAGTTGCGGTCGCGGAACAGACCGAGCGGCACCAGCGGCTCACCGGTGTTGCGCGCCTGGTTCACCGCGAACACGCCGAGCACGACCAGACCCGCGGCGATCATCAGCCAGATGCGCGCCGACCAGTCGTAGCTGTTGCCCTCCTGAATGCCGAACACCAGCAGGAACATGCCGATGCCGCTGAGCACCACGCCGGGGATGTCGAACTTGTGCGGGTGCGTGGGCAGCGCGGGCACCAGCCAGACCGCCAGCGCGAAGGCGACGATGCCGACCGGCACGTTGACGATGAAGATCCACTCCCAGCTCAGCCCGTCGACCAGCACGCCGCCCAGGATCGGGCCGACCAGGGTGGCCAGACCCGCCACGCCGCCCCACAGACCCATGGCCGCGCCGCGCCGGTCCGGCGGGAAGGTGCGGGTGATCACCGCCATGGTCTGCGGCGTCATGAGCGCGGCGCCGAGGCCCTGCACGGCGCGCGCGGCGATCAGCATGCCGATGCTCTGCGACAGCCCGCACCACAGCGACGCGGCGGTGAAGACCGCGAGACCGATGAGGTAGATGTTCTTGGGGCCGTAGCGATCACCGAGCCTGCCGGTGACGAGCAGCGGAACGGCATAGGTGAGCAGGTAGGCGCTGGTGACCCAGATGACCTGGGAGATATCGGCCTGCAGGTCCCGCATGATCGCGGGGTTGGCGACCGCGACGATGGTCATGTCGAGCAGGATCATGAAGAAGCCGACGACCAGCGCGGACAGCGCTAGCCACGGATTGCGTTGGGTGGGCATAGGGATGTCGTTCCTATCCGAGAAGATCGGTGTGAGTGATCGGAGGCGGTCACGGCGCCGCTGCCGTCGAGCGGCGCGGCATGGGCGGCGGCTCCGGGTGGTCGTCGTCGGCCCAGGGATGTTCGGGTCCGGCCAGCCGGATGCCGGTGTGCGGGTCGAACTCCTCCCACTCCAGTGCGCCGCTTGCCAATTCGTCGAGGAAGCCGGTCAACCAGGTGAGCTCGGCCGCGAATGTGGTGCGCAGATAGGTCAATACGACCCAGTAGCGGCGTTCCACCTCGTGGGTACGGGCCCAGTCGGTCATCGTGTCGAGGTCTTCGAGATCGCGCTCGAGGTGGGCGACGCGTTCGCGCACCAGCGCGAGCACGTCCTCCTTCGGCAGGTTGTGCGCTTCGGCCAGCGCGACGGGGAACAGCGGGTATTCCCGCTGCGGATAGCGCAGGAGCTCGGCGAGCCTGGCCCGCAGCGCGTCCCTACCGGACGCGGTGATCCGGTAGGTGGTGCGTTCGGGGCGGTTGCCCGCGCGGTCGACGCCCTCGGCGCGCACCAGTTCTTGATCGGCCAGCCGGGTGACGGTGTGGTAGAGCGAGCCGGGCCGCAGCTTGACCAGCAGATCCTCGCCCCGCCGCAGCAGCAGCTGAAACATCTCGTACGGATGCATCGGCCGCTCCTCGAGCAGCGCGAGTACGGAGACCGCCAACGCGGTCAACGCCGGACGCGCCTGCCCCATGCAATCACCTCCCGTGGAAATCACCCCCGCCACACCGCGGGAGCCGGGTTGCCGTACCCCTTCGACCGCGAAACGGTAGTCGCGGGTACCGACATACTCCGTACCAAATACTCCACGTGGAATATACGGCTCAGAATTGCGGCGGGACAAGGGTGTGCAGTCAGCGCGTGACGAGCACCACCATCAGGACCCCATGGCAATCACGAACCCTTCGACGCACCTTCGACTTCCGGGCACCGACCCGGCGCTATGCGGACCGAACGGCATTGCGTCCGAACAGCTCTCGCGACCACCGACCCGGCTCAGGCCGAGGCCGAGGCTCGTCCGGCATCGCGATCGGCAGCCCGTGGCGGCAAGCGAACCGGACGGCATATCCGGTCGACAGCGGATCACCCCAGAGGAACGCGACGTTCGGAACACCGCCGGACGCGGCAGGCTCCGGCATCGTCCGCACGTGGCGCGCCGATGGACGACCTCGCCCCGGAACCTACAATCCGTGCGTGTCCAGCCAGGCGCGCGCGACCTCACCGGCCGCGGCGCCGTCGCGGACGCGGCGGATCATCTCGACCAAATCGTCCGTCGTCAGTTCGCCCGCAACGTAATTCAGCTTCCGGATGCGCTGGTCGTCGAGCAGCCCCTTGCGGAACACCGGGATCACGTTCTCGGCGCGCAACGCGTACTCACGGTCGGTCAGCACCGTGAGCCCCTCGGTGGCCGAGGAGGTGAGCGCGGAAGGACCGCCGATCACTCCGGCTTGAACCGAGTTGTCCAGCAGGGCATTCCGCAGCGCGGCCGTATCGGGCAACGGCGTCTCCCCCGCGAAGTCGCAGACGGTCACCGGTGCGGCGCCGGGGGCACGGAGCGCGTCCGGCGCGGGAGCCAGTCCGGCGCGGAGTTCTCCGCAGCGCGGGGCGAGTTCGGCGACCGAATCCAGATCGTCCCGGCGCGCGGCCTCGGCGGCGACCAGCACCCGTGGCCGCAGATCGGTGCCGTCGGCCGGATCCGAGACGACCAGCCCCTCCGGCAGCGAGCGGTTCAGATCCTGGACCACGGCGGATGGCGTGCGCGCCGCGGACCGGCTGTCGTAGAAGGCCAGCAGTGCGCCGGTGTGCTCGCCGACCAGCGCGACCCGGCCCGCGTCGAGCGCGGCCAGATAGTCGGCCCGCTGCCCGAGCTCCGGCTGCACGGCGACCCGCAGCCCGGTCCTGGCCAGCGCGCCCGCGTAGACCTCCGCGAGCACCCGCGATTCGATCGCGTCACCCGCGCCGACCACGAAGGCGGGGCCGGGATCGTCGTTTCCGCAGGACACGACCGCGGCCGCGGCCGCGGCGACCAATATCCGGGCCAGCACCCGCCTAGACGCGGCCAACACCATCCGGCGACACCAACTCTCCGAAGACGACTACAGCCGACAGAAATACCCAGTTGCGGGCAGTATGGACAACCAGAATGTACCGGTGCCGCTTCGGCCTCGGCCGCACGCACCGTCCGCATCCGCCGGAAGGACCCCCGTGAAGACCACGATCACCCCCGCTGCCGGGCGGTCGGCGCTGCGGCTCGCACTGCGCGCCTCCCGGCTCCTCGCCGCCGCGACACTGCTCGCCGTCGGCATGATCCTGTCGGCCTGCGGCAATTCCGATCCACTCGCCGCGGACGGCGACTGTGCGGGTGAGAGCCTGATCGTCGGCTCGGCGAACTTCCCGGAGTCCGAGACGGTCGCCAACATATACGCGGAGGTGTTGCGGGTCAACGGCTTCCAGGTGGACACCCGGCTCAACATCGGCAGCCGGGAGGCCTACATCCCGGCGCTACGCAAGTGCGCGATCTCGGTGATCCCGGAGTACACCGGCAATCTGTTGCAGTACCTGGACAACGACGCGACCGCGACCAGCGGCGCCGACGTCGAGGCCGCGCTGGCGGGCGCGCTCGGCTCCCAATTGGCCACCGCGGCGCCCGCACCCGGCCAGGACTCCGACGCGGTGGTGGTCACCCGTGCCACCGCCGAGCGCTGGAACCTGCGCACCATCGCCGATCTCGCGCCGCATTCGGCCGAGGTGAAGCTCGGCGCGCCCGCGGAATTCCAGGAGCGCCAGGGCGGACTGCCCGGCCTGAAGGAGAACTACGGCCTGGACATCGCCGCCGCCAACTTCGTCCCGCTCGCCGACGGCGGCGGTCCGGCCACCGTACGCGCGCTGGTGGAGGGCCAGGTCACCGCCGCCAACATCTTCACCACCTCCCCCGCCATCGCCGAGAACGATCTCGTCGTACTCGCGGACCCGAAGCACAACTTCCCGGCGCAGAACGTGATTCCGCTGTTCAACGCCGCCAAGAAGTCCGACAAGGCGATCGCCGCACTGAACGCGGTCTCGGCGAAGCTCACCACCGAGCAGCTGATCGAGCTGAACAAAGCGGTGTCGGGCAGCAGCAAGACCGAGCCCGCGGCGGCCGCCAAGGCGTGGGTCGCGGCACAGGGGTTGAACACGCCGGTCGGGTGATCCGGCGCGGGTGATCGCAGGGAGGGCAGCGGTGTCGGACATCGAGTTCCACGCAATCAGCAAGACCTATCCGGACGGCACGCACGCCGTCACCGATCTGGATCTGCGCATCGAGTCCGGTTCGTTCACCGTGTTCGTCGGTCCGTCCGGCTGCGGAAAGACCACGTCGATGCGGATGATCAACCGGATGATCCGGCCCACCTCGGGCACGATCACCATTGCCGGACAAGACATCTCGACGGTGGATCCGGTCCGGCTGCGGCTCGGCATCGGCTACGTGATCCAGAGCGGCGGCCTGCTTCCGCACCGCACCGTGCTCGACAATGTCGCGACCGTGCCGGTACTGCGTGGCGATTCGCGGCGCGCGGCGCGCAAGGCGGCGCTGGAAGTCCTGGACCGAGTGGGCCTGGATCGTGGTCTGGCCGCTCGCTACCCCGCCCAGTTGTCGGGCGGTCAGCAGCAGCGGGTGGGCGTGGCGCGGGCGCTGGCCGCCGACCCGCCGATCCTGCTGATGGACGAGCCGTTCAGCGCCGTCGACCCGGTGGTGCGGGCCGAGTTACAGATCGAAATGCAGCGGCTGCAAGCGGAATTGCACAAGACCATCGTCTTCGTCACCCACGACATCGACGAGGCGGTCACCCTCGGCGACCGGGTCGCGGTGTTCGGCCGCGCGGGCGTGCTCCAGCAGTACGATGCGCCGCAGCGCGTCCTGTCCGGGCCCGCGACGAATTTCGTCGCCGAGTTCGTCGGGCGCGATCGCGGCTATCGCGGCCTCTCCTTTCGCTCCGCCGATGACGTTCCGCTGCACGAGATTCCGACCGCTACCGCGGGCGCGGTGGGTGCGCTGCGGTTGAAGCAGGGCGAGTGGATTCTGGTGGTGGACGATACGGTCAAGCCGCTCGGGTGGGTCGACGCGACCGGCGTGGCATCCCGGCGCGCGGGCTGGCCGCTGGAGGACTGCATGGCGGCGGGCGGATCACTGTTCACACCCGCGGGCGACCTGCGCCAGGCATTGGACGCCGCGATCTCCTCGCCATCCGGAATCGGTGTGGCCGTGGACGATTCCGGACGCGTGCGGGGCGGCGTGCTGGCCACCGAGGTGATCGCCCAGCTGGCCGAGCAACGCGGCGCGGAAGACGCCGAGCGCAACCGGCTCGCTGGTGAACAGGGCCGCTCCGACGGCGACGGGGCCGGTTCGTGATCGGGGGCGGCTCCGCCACGGCGCCGCGCCGCGACGGGCGGGAGACCGCGTGCGATACCTGATCGACAACCTCTCCGACATCCTCGCCATCACCAGGACGCACCTGTATCTGGCGTTGACGCCCTTGCTGTTCGGCCTGGTGATCGCGATTCCGGCGGGCGCGATGATCCGGCGAATCCCGTGGCTGCGGCGCATCACCGTGACCGTGGCGAGCCTGGCCTACACGGTGCCCTCGCTCGCGCTGTTCGTGATCATCCCTCCGCTGGTGGGCATTTCGACGATCGATCCGTGGAACGTGATCATCGCCTTGACCATCTACTCGACCGCGCTGCTGGTGATCGCGGTGCCGGTGGCGCTGGATTCGGTCCCCGCCGCCGTGGTCGACGCCGCCGACGCCGTCGGTTTCGGACCGCTGCGGCGCACACTGACCGTCGACATGCCTTTGGCCATACCGGTTTTCGTGTCGAACCTGCGCGTCGTGGTGGTCACCGACATCGCCATGGTGTCGGTCGGCGCGCTGATCGGCGTCGGCGGACTCGGCAAGCTGTTCACCCAGGGCTATCAGCGCGACTACCCGGACGAGATCGTCGCGGGCATCATCGTGACGCTGGCGCTCGCGCTGCTCTTCGACCGGCTGGTGTACCTGCTCGGCCGGTGGGCGACGCCATGGACCAGGGCCGACGAGCGAACACGACGAGGAGCGAGCGCGTGAACCTCTTCGTCGACGCTTGGCGTTATTTCACCGACAGCGCCAATTGGGGCGGGCCCACCGGCATCGAATACCGACTGGCGCAACACCTTTGGTACACCGTGCTGGCGGTGGCCGGGTCGGCCGTGATCGCGGTGCCGCTCGGCCTGGCCATCGGCCACCGACGGCGCGGCGCCGCGGCGCTGGTCGGTTTCGCCAACGCGATGCGCGCGCTGCCCACCCTCGGCCTGCTCACGTTCCTGGTGCTGTTGCTCGGGCTAGGGCTGATCCCGCCGCTGCTCGCGCTGCTCACCGTCGGCGTCCCGCCGCTGCTGGCGGGCGCGTACGCGGGGGTGGCCAACGTGCCCGCCGACGTGGTCGACGCCTCCAGGGCCGTGGGTATGACCGAGCAGCAGATCCTGTTCCGGGTGGAAGTGCCCAATGCCATGCCGATCCTGGTGAACGGCCTGCGCGGCGCCACCCTCCAGGTGGTGGCCACCGCGACCATCGCGGCGTACGTGAACCTCGGCGGGCTCGGCCGCTATATCTTCGACGGCCTCGGGCTGCACCGCTACGACCGGGTGCTGGTGGGCGCGCTGCTGGTGGCGGCGCTGGCGATGCTGCTGGATGGACTGCTCGCACTCGTCGTGTGGGCGACGACGCCGGGCACCGGCAGGCTGCGCCGGTCGTCGGCTCCGGTCGACGTACCGCAAGCCGCGCGCTGACCTCGTCCGCTCCACTCGGCCCGTCCACGCCCATTGACCACTGGTGTGATCTAGGTCACTATTGCAAGTGGCCGTAGGAGTCGTCAGCCGTGCGCGCTCGACGCAACTGTGGCACGCCGTGTCGAGACCTGCGCATCCTCGAGTCCTGCGGGCACCGAACCCGAGACAAGGAGGATTGCGAGCATGAACGCACCGATGAAGGCACGTGACATCATGCACGCCGATGCCACGTGCATCCCCGCGGACGAGACGATCGACCGCGCCGCTCAGATGATGCGCAACATGGACGTGGGTGCGCTGCCGATCTGCCACAACGACCGCCTTGTCGGCATGCTGACCGACCGTGACATCGTTGTGCGCTGCATCGCCGAGGGACACAACCCGGGCCGCATCCGCGCGGGCGATCTCGCCAAAGGCACACCGCGCTGGGTCGACGCCGACGCCGACCTTCAGCAGGTGCTGGAACTGATGGAGCAGAACCAGATCAAGCGACTGCCGGTCATCGAGAACAAGCGCCTCATCGGCATGATCTGCGAATCCGATCTGGCCAAGAACGTCACCGACGCCCAGCTGGCCGAGTTCATCTCGGCCGTCTCCGTGCCGCACTGACCGCCGCTCCCGCTACGGGAACGACGCAGGGCGCCTCGTTCGTCGTTGAACGGGGCGCCCTGTCTATTGCGTAATCAGTTGTTACGCAACGCCCTCCGCACGCGCGGCGGCGGCGACAGCCTCGGCGACGGCCGGGGCGACCCGCGGATCGAGCGGGCTGGGGACGATCTTCTCAGGGCCGAGCTCGTCGGCGACCACGCCCAGGATGGCGTTCGCCGCGGCGATCTTCATGCCCTCGGTGATGCGCCGGGCGCCCGCGTCGAGCGCGCCCTTGAACACACCGGGGAAGGCGAGCACGTTGTTGATCTGGTTCGGGAAGTCGCTGCGGCCGGTCGCGACGATCGAGGCGTACTTGCGCGCCACGTCCGGGTGGATCTCCGGGTCCGGGTTGGACATGGCGAACACGATCGCCTCCGGCGCCATCGAGGCGATGAGCTCCTCGGCGATCAGGCCCGCCGACAGACCGAGGAACACGTCCGCGCCCGCGAGCGCCTCGGCGGCGGCGCCGGTGAGGCCGCGCGGGTTGGTGCGCTCGGCCAGTTCGGACTTCACCTCGTTCAGGTCGGCGCGATCGCGGCTCACGATGCCCTTCGAGTCGAGCACGGTGACATCGCGGACGCCCGCGGCGAGCAGGATGTTGGTGCACGCGACACCGGCCGCGCCCGCACCCGACACCACGACCTTCAGTCCGTCGATGTCACGACCCTGCACCCGGGCCGCGCCGTTCAGGGCGGCGAGCACCACGATCGCGGTGCCGTGCTGGTCGTCGTGCATGACCGGGCAGTCCAGCGCCTCGATGACACGCTTCTCGATCTCGAAGCAGCGCGGCGCGGAGATGTCCTCCAGGTTGACCGCGCCGAAGCTCGGGCGCAGCCGGATCAGGGTCTCGACGATCTCGTCGACGTCCTTGGTGTCCAGCACGATCGGGATGGAATCCAGGCCGGCGAACTTCTTGAACAGCGCGGCCTTGCCCTCCATCACCGGCAGCGAGGCGCGCGGGCCGATGTCGCCGAGGCCGAGGACGGCGGTGCCGTCGCTGACCACGACCACCAGGCGGTCGGTCCAGGTGTAGCGCTTGGCCAGCGTCTCGTCCTGAGCGATCGCACGGCTGACCTGAGCGACGCCGGGGGTGTACGCGATCGAGAGGTCACGCTGAGTGTCCAGCGGAGCCGAGAGCTCGACCGAGAGCTTGCCGCCGAGGTGTCCAGCGAAGATTTCGTCGTTTGTGATCTCGGACAAACTCGCGGTGGCATTCGGTGCGTCAGTCACAGGTGACACGATTTCACTCCTGCTCGGGTCGGGCTGAACCGGGGGACGGTTACCGCCGGGTAATTCGTAATAGGTGATTCGTACCGCTCATCGAGTGCGCTGACATGGACGTTTCGAGTCGGGGCGGGTGTGTCGAAACCCGACGATGAGCTCTAGACGTGGCGCTGCACTGATCCGCAGAGCGGGGGCCGGACGGGTGGGTCCGGACAGAACATGCGGGGCGATCCTCGGGGGCGCGACGGTACGTTGCGCGGCGCGGAGCACCGTTATTCCCGAACCCGGCGGTGGCGTAGGAGGGGAATCCGCAACATTCTGCCAGCCGGTCCGATGACTTGCCAAACCGGTGTGTCGGATCCCGGTTGCGCGTCATATTCCGAGGGTAGGTCCCCGGAATTACCCCGAAGTTAGGGGAAACTCGCATCCGCACATCGCACGGCGGTGAGTTCTCACATCGCCAGGCGGTCCGGTGGTGTGAGGTCCGGGTCTTGCCGGTCGGGCACGATTCTAGGGGTCTCCCGCACCGTGGGCGCGGGCTCCAATCCGACCGGCACCTGGCCGCGCGCGACGGACGGGCCGCGCACGGCGGGTGGCGGTTCCGACGTTACCCGCCGCAATCGCTCGGTGCCCACCCAGACGCTGTCCAGCCCGCCCGTGGTCAGGCGGACCCGCCACTCGTCCCCCGCGTCGGGGTGATCGGTGCGCCGATGCATGCCACGGGTCTCGGTGCGCGCCAGCGCGCTGTGCTTGGTCCATCTGGCCACCGCGAGCAGAGCCGCCGCCTGCCTGGCGCGTAGACGCTCGGCGCCGACGCCGCCGAGGGCGAACGCCGCGCCCGGCCACAGGGCGTCGAGTTCGGCGATGCTGTCGCGCAGGCTGCCCGCACTGCGCCAGTAGCTGCGCCGCAGCGGCAGGGTGTGCTCCTGCACGAGTCCGACGATCGCGCGGGGATCGATGCGCGCCCGCGCGGCGAGGCCGGCGCCGGGCACCGGACGCACCGGGCCCACCGCGCCTCTCGTCCGCGCGAAGCGGGCAGCGCTCTTCCCCGCCCAGACGCCGGACGCGATGGCCCAGGCTCCGCTCTGCCCGCCGAAGCCGCTCGCCGCGCCCGTGATCGGCTCGCGGCTCACCGCGTCGCCAGCGCCGAACAGCCCGGCCACCGTGGTCGCGCCGTCCGGACCGGCAAGCGCCAATCCGCCTGTGCCACGCACCGTCCCCTCGAGCACCGGTCGCAGCGGCACCCGCCCGGATCGATCGACCGCGCCCTGCCTGGTGAGCCAGTGCCGGACGACTTCCGGCATGTCGGCCACGGACGCGGACACCCGCCGCCCGTCGGCGATGGCTGCGAACACCGAGTGCCGATCGCCCTCGAAGACGGCGGCGCTCTCGTCGTAGAGCGCCGCGCCGCGCAGCGCGAGGCCAGGCGCGAAACTCGGATGCATCGCCGGAGTCATCGCGTGCAGCGCGGGCGCGAGGCCGTAGGCGCTGGAGAATTCCATGCCGGACAGCCGCGCACCCGCCTCGGCGGCGAGCAGCAGACCGTCGCCGGTCGCCACGTCGGTGCCCGCGCCGCCGGAGAGGAAGGCACAGCCGCCGGTGGCCACCACCACCGCGCCCGCGCGGACCATCCACGCGCGAAAGCCATCGTGCTGCTGCACCCCGGCCGCGCCGGAGACCACACCGTCGCCGTCACGCAGCAGCTGCAACGCGGGATGGTGATCGAGGACGCGCACCCCCGCCTCGATCACGGTCCGCCGCATCCGGCGCAGGTAGCCCGCGCCGTCCAGGCGGACCCGCTGCGAGCCGGATCGCGAGTCGTCGGGGAACCGGTAGCCCCAGCCCACCAGCTGCTCGATCCGCCGATGCGTCTCGTCGAGCACGCGGTGCATCCAGTCCGGATCGCCGAGGTATCCGCCGTCGGCGTGCGATCGGCGCACCGCCTCGTTCCTGGCCGCGCCGGGCGGGATGTTCCACACCGTCGTGCTCCCGAACGCACAAGGCCCGCTGCTCCCGCAGCGGGCCTTGTCGACGAGCACCACCCTCGCCCCTCCGGCGGCAGCCGAGACGGCCGCCCAGGTTCCGGCGGGGCCGCCGCCTAGAACCAGCACATCCGTCTCGATGTCGATCACAAGAAAAGATGTTCGTCCACAATTCACCCGGCCGCAACCAGTACCGGACGATCAACCCCACCACTGTGTCCAGAGCAATACACCGGTGACGAAGAAAACAACCGCGGATCCGGAAAAGGCGAGAAAACCCCGATGCCTGTCCGAAAAGATTTGCGCCCCAACGACAGTCGCCGAGGCCACCAGATGCCAGGCCACCGACTCCGCGCCCGGACCGGGGAAACCACGCCGCGCGCCGATCGCCGCCGCGCCGACGACGACGAGCGTCAACAGCACCGTGCCCGCCGCCACCACGCCGCTGAGCGCGCGCAGGTATCTCACGAGACGATCACGGGCACACCCGTCGCCTTACCCGCGAGCTCCTCGAATTGCGCCGGGTCGGTGGTGAACTCGCCGAGGCGGATGGTCTTGTTGGCGCCGTGGTAGTCCGACGAGCCGGTGGTGAGCAGACCCAGTTCGTCCGCCAGAGCGGTGAGCACGGCGCGATCGGAGGCGGAATGGTCGGGGTGGTCGACTTCCAGTCCGCCCAATCCGAGGGTGGCCAGTTCCCTGATGTCGTCCACGGCGAGCAGCCGTCCCCGCTTGCGCGCCCTGGTGTGGGCGAGCACGCTGACCCCGCCCGCGCCCGCGATCATCTCGACCGCGCGGTGCAGCGGCGTGTCGGCCTTCTCCGCGTAGTACGGACCGCGCGGTGCGAGCAGCTCGACGAAGGCGGCGTCCACGCTCGGCACCACCCCGGCCTCGACCAACGCCCGCGCCAGGTGCGGCCGCCCGGCCGACGGTCCGGCGGAGGCGAGCACCGCGTCCGGGTCGATCGGCAGTCCGTCGGCGGCCATCAGCTCGGCCATCGCGCGCAGCCGGTCCACCCGCTCGGCGCGCAGCCGCTCGCGCTCCTCGGCGAAACCGCGGTCGGCCGGATCGAACAGGTAGGCGAGCAGATGCACCGGCACCGGCCAGCCGTCCTCGCCGAGCCCGACGCACGACATCTCCATCCCGCGCACCAGGGTCATGCCCTTCGGTAGCGCGTCGACCGCCTCCGCCCACCCGGCCGTGGTGTCGTGATCGGTGATCGCGACGATGTCGAGACCGGAGGCCGCCGCGTTTCGCACCAGCTCGGCGGGGGTGTCGGTGCCGTCCGACGCGGTCGAGTGGGTATGCAGGTCGATGCGCACGTCCTCCAGTCTTACAGTGCGCGATCTCCGGTCGGCACGGCAGCCGACGGCTCGGTCCGGCGACGGCATCTAGCATCGTCGTCGTGCCGTCCATACCGCCGTTGCCGTCTTTCCGCGGGCAAGGCCGCGCGACGCTCCCGCGCCCACGCATTCCGGTTCCCACCGCGCGAGCCGTGGTCGACTGTGCCGTCTACGTCGACGGGCTCCGGCTGCCCGGTCGATTCACCCACTCCGAAGCGCTCGCCGAGGTCCGCTCGCGCGGGACGGGCTTCGTCTGGATCGGGCTGCACGATCCGGACGAGACGCAGATGGCCGACATCGCCTCGACCTTCGACTTGCATCCGCTCGCCGCCGAGGACGCGGTCAAGGCCCACCAGCGGCCCAAGCTGGAACGCTACGACGACACGCTGTTCCTGGTGCTGCGAACGGTGTCCTATGTCCCGCACGAGATGGACAGCGTCAGCGAGATAGTCGAGACGGGCGACATCATGGTGTTCACCGGGGCCGACTTCGCGGTGACTGTCCGGCACGGCGAGCACACCGGTCTGGCGGGGGTGCGCCGCGAACTCGAGGAACGTCCCGAGCAGTTGAGGCACGGCCCGTACGCCGTGCTGCACGCGGTGGCCGACCACGTCGTCGACTCCTACATCGAGGTGGCCACGCTGGTGGAGAACGACATCGACGAGATGGAAGAGCAGGTCTTCACCCCGCGCAATCACGTCACCATCGAGTCGATCTATCAGCTCAAGCGCGAGGTGGTGGAACTGCGGCGCGCGGTCAATCCGCTCGCGGTGCCGCTGCAATTGCTCGGGCACAAACCGGATCTGCCGGTGCCCAAGGAGATTCAGCGCTATCTGCGCGACGTGGCCGACCACCACACCGCGGTGGCCGAGCGCATCTCCGATTTCGACGAGTCGCTCAGCGAGATGGTCAGCGCGGCACTGGCCAAGATCAGCGTGCAGCAGAACACCGATATGCGGAAGATCTCCGCGTGGGTGGCCATCGCGGCGGTCCCGACCATGGTCGCAGGCATCTACGGGATGAACTTCGAGCACATGCCGGAACTGAAGTGGACCTACGGCTACGGCGGGGTTCTGCTGTTCATCGCGACGGTGTGCGCCGGCCTGTTCATCACGTTCCGCCGCAACGACTGGCTCTGAAACGCCACGCGGCACCGGCGCTACAGCGTGGCCGCCCCGCGACCGGGGTCGCGCACGTCGATGCCCGCTTCCGTCCACGCCTCGCGCAGCGCCTGCGCGCCGCGCACCCGCACCCACGCCGCTTCGGTGGCGGTCACCGGCGTCACCGTCAGATACCTGACCGGCTCGGCGGGGTCGGGCAGCGGAATCTCCGGAATCTCGCTGTCGCCGAGCAGCGCCGCGGTGAACGCCGCGCCCTGCCACAGCGGCTCGCCGAGATCGAGCAACGCGTCGGCTTGCAGCACAACGCCTTCCACGGAGGGCGTGGCGACCAGAATGCCCAGCGCTTTGGGCAGGCCGGGCATGGCGGTGCCGGAGCGCAGCGTCAGCACCAGCTCCGCGCGCGGGCCGCGCACCGGATCGGCGTGCAGGTCACCGGGATCGCCCATCGGATGACGCGAGCCGCCGAGCGTCACGTAGTGCACGACGTCGCCGTCGACGATCCGCAGGATCTCGATCGGCTCCAGCCCGAGGAAAGTCACCGAGGCCGAATCCACGCCCGTCGCGGGCACACCGTAGTGGTCCAGCACCCCGGTGCGGACGGTGTCCATCATGTCCATGCGGTCAGATCGCCAACCGCGCGAGCATGTCCCGCGCCTGCTCGGCCGACTTCGGGTCGCACAGCACGTCGTAGCGGCCCGCCACCAGCTGCATGGTGGAGGCGAAATCGCGCTGCCCCCTGGTGGCCGCGTACGGAATCGAGGTCGAGATGACGCCGAAGATGATGCCGCCGACCAGGCCGACCAGCAGCGGACCGAACGCGCCGCTGGTGGTGAACAGGCTCAGCAGCAGACCGAGGAACAGACCGAGCCAGGCGCCGGAGACCACGCCGCCGCCGATCACCTTGCCCCAGTTCAGGCGGTAGAGCACGCGCTCGACCTGCATCAGGTCGACACCGACGATCGTCACGTCCTGCACCGGAAACTGGTTGTCGGCCAGGTAGTCGACCGCCCGCTGCGCCTCGGCGTAGGTCGGGTAGGAGCCCACCGGCCAGCCCGACGGCGGGGTCGGCAACCCCTGGCGGGCACGGTTGGGATTCCCCAAGGGATTCGTCATGACTCCATTCTGCTATTCCGCGCGGCCGTTCGGTGCTGTGAAACGCGTGGTGCGCGTCATGCCCGCGGCCCGGCCCTTGTCCGCCACCACCTGCGCCATCTTCGCGCTGGCCTCGTCGATCATCTCGTCGCCGAGCATGACCGCGCCGCGCGCGCCGCCCTCGGCGGAGGTGTGGAAGGCGTAGGCGTCCAGGATTTCCTCGGCCCGGTCGTAGTCGGCCTGGCGCGGGCTGAAGATCTCGTTGGCCGCGTCGATCTGGCCGGGGTGCAGCACCCATTTGCCGTCGAAGCCGAGCGCCGCGGTGCGCGCGGCGGCCCTGCGGAAACCGTCGACGTCGCGAATCTGCAAGTAGGGGCCGTCGATCGCCTGGAGGCCGTGGGCGCGCGCGGCGAGCAGGATGGTCATCAGGATGTGGTGGTAGGCGTCGCCGGTGTCGTACCCCTCCGGCTGTTCGCCGACCACGAGGGTGCGCATGTTGATGCTGGCCATGAAATCGGCCGGGCCGAAGACCAGCGCCTGGACCCGCGGGCTCGCGGTGGCGATCTCGTCGATGTTGCGCAGGCCCATGGCGTTTTCCAGCTGCGGTTCGATGCCGATCCGCCCGACCTCGAGCCCGTTGGCCCTCTCGACCTGGGTGAGCAGCAGATCCAGCGCACGCACCTGGCCCGCGTCGGTGACCTTCGGCAGCAGGATCGCGTCGATCTCGCGGCCTGCTCCCTCGACGACGGTGATCACGTCGGCGTAGGTCCACGCGGTCGTCCAGTCGTTGACCCGCACCACGCGCAGTTGCGAACCCCAGCCCGGCTGGTTCAGCGCGGCCACGATGTTGGCCCGCGCCGCGGCCTTGGCCACCGGCGCCACCGCGTCCTCCAGATCGAGGAAGACCTCGTCGACCGGCAACCCCTTGGCTTTCTCGATCATCTTGGGGTTGCTGCCTGGCACGGCGAGCACAGATCGGCGCGGCTTCATGGAGCCTCCTGTCTAGTCTGGCAAGCATGGCAGCTACCAGGGTGTACGTCGCCAGGCTCGCCGGCCTGGCGGTGCTGGGACCGGACGGGGAGTCTATCGGCCGCGTGCGCGACGCGGTCGTGG
The DNA here is from genome assembly GCF_965341865.1 of Nocardia sp. bgisy134. Lineage (GTDB taxonomy): Bacteria > Actinomycetota > Actinomycetes > Mycobacteriales > Mycobacteriaceae > Nocardia. Next base: position 69,372 of record NZ_CBDQZP010000007.1, on the reverse strand, counting down.
CGATCCGCTACGACCGTCAGGTACCGCGCGTGCACGGCCTGGTCGTCGAATTGCCGAGCAGGCGCCGGATTTTCGTGCCGATGTTGCGGGTGACCTCGGTCGAACCGGGCATGGTGACGCTCAACACCGGCACCGTGAGCCTGCGCCGTTTCCAGCAACGACCGGGCGAAATGCTGGCGCTGGCACAGATCGTGGATTCCAAGGTGCGCGTGGACGATCCGGACCTGCCCGACCTCGTGGACGTCGACCTGTTCGTCGTCGATCTCGGCATCGAACTGACCAGAACCAGGGATTGGCGGGTCTCCCGCGTCGCGGTGCGGGGGCACCGGCGGATCGGGCGGCGGCGCACGGTGCACGTCGTCGACTGGACCACGGTGTCGGGGCTGACCCCGTACGAGATCGGCAGGCCCGGCCAGGACGTCACCCAGCTGCTCGAACAGTTCGAGGGTCTGCGCCCCGCCGACGTGGCGCACCTGCTGCGCGAACTGCCGGAGAAGCGCCGCATCGAGGTCGCCGAGGCCCTCGACGACGAGCGGCTCGCCGACGTGGTGCAGGAACTCCCCGACGACGATCAGATCGACCTGCTCGGCCACCTCGAGGTGCGCCGCGCCGCCGACGTACTCGAGGCGATGGACCCCGACGACGCGGCCGACCTGCTCGGCGAACTCCCGACCGGGGAACGCGAATCGCTGCTCGCGATGATGGACCCCGAGGAATCCGAACCGGTGCGCAGGCTGCTCGCGCACTCCCCCGACACCGCAGGCGGCCTGATGACGACCAAGCCCGTGGTGCTGACCCCGTCGACCACGGTCGCGGAGGCGCTGGCCAGGGTGCGCAACCCGGATCTCACGCCCGCGCTCGCCTCCATGGTGTTCGTGGTCCGCCCGCCGACCGCGACGCCCACCGGGCCCTATCTCGGCTGCGTGCACATCCAGCAACTACTCCGCGAACCACCGGCGCACCTGGTCGGCGGCATCATCGATGCCGATCTCGCGCCGCTGCGGGCCGAGGTGCCGCTGTCCACGGTGACCAGGTACTTCGCCACCTACAACCTGGTGTGCGGGCCGGTGGTGGACAACGAGAACCATCTACTCGGCGCGGTCAGCGTCGACGACGTGCTCGACCATCTGCTGCCGGAGGACTGGCGCGAAGAAGAGCAGCCCGAAGGGATTCCGGCGCATGACTGACAAGAATCCGGCGGCGGGCGTCAGCAGGGTCGGGATGAGCTCCGCCCGGCAGCGATTGGAGATGCCGGTCGAGTCCCGGTTCCGATTCGACTGGGACGCAGAGGCATTGGCGCGCAGCTCGGAGCGGGTGGCCCGATTCCTCGGTACCGGAAGGTATCTCGCGCTGCAGACGGTTCTGGTGATCGTCTGGATCTTTCTCAACGTCTTCGTGGTGGCGCTGCGCTGGGACCCGTATCCGTTCATCCTGTTGAACCTCGCTTTCTCCACTCAGGCCGCGTACGCCGCGCCGCTGATCCTGTTGGCGCAGAACCGTCAGGACAACCGCGACCGGGTGGCGCTGGAAGAGGATCGGATGCGCGCGGCACAAACCAAGGCCGACACCGAATTTCTGGCCCGCGAACTCGCAGCGCTCCGCCTCGCGGTCGGCGAGGTGGCGACTCGCGACTATCTGCGCCGCGAATTGGAGGAGATGCGTGAGGTTCTCGACCGCATCGAGGCGGCGACAGGCCCGGAAGTCGACACGCCGCGTGAGGTCAAGCCGGGCAAGGCGAATCGCAAGAAATCCTCCGGTGGAAAGCAGTCCCACCTTCAGGTTTCACCGCCCGTTGCTGACGATTGACCGGAAATGCTCAACAACCTACTGACCGCTGGGTAACCTGGACAACGTTGTCCTGAGCGGGGCCCGGGCTCAGTACGTCCCGGACACCGTTCCCACGACGTAGAGGATTGGTGTGGCCGAATGCGAGTTTCCGCTCCGATAACCATGTCGGCCCTCGTTGTCGCTGGTCTGGTCGCTACCGGATCGGCGGCGCACAGCACTACCTCGAGCGCGCCGCCACAGGCCCCGGAAGCGCTGCTGGCCGCGTCCGCCGGGCGCGGCGGCACGGGCAACGGCACGGACACCGGACCCGAAGACACTTTGTCTCGGACAGTAGGGCTGCTACCGGTCGCGCCGGACTCTCCCCGCAAACTTCGAGCTATGACTCCGCCAACCGATGGGATGCCGCTTTTCGGCGGGAGGGTCCCCCTGCACGACGTCACGTTGCCCTCGGTCGGCGGGGCGCTCGGCATTCCCGAGATCGTGCTGGCCGCGTACCGGAACGCGGAGCTGGCGCTGGAGTCTTCGATGCCCGGGTGCGGCTTGCCGTGGAATCTGCTGGCGGGCATCGGGCGGATCGAGTCCGCGCACGCGGGCAACGGTCGCACCGACGCGGCGGGCACGACGGTGACCCCGATCTTCGGCCCCGCGCTGGACGGCACGTTGCCCGGCAACGAGATCATCAAGGCCGCGGACGGCAGGTACGTGCGGGCGATCGGCCCGATGCAGTTCCTGCCCGGCACCTGGGGTCTCTACGCCGCCGACGGCAACGGCGACGGCGTCGCCGATCCGCACAACGTCTTCGACGCCACCCTGGCCGCGGGCAAATACCTGTGCTCGGGCGGCCTGAACCTCCGCGATCCCGCGCAGGAGCTCCGCGCGGTGCTGCGTTACAACAACTCGATGTCCTACGCGGCCAACGTGTTGAGTTGGTCGGCGGCCTACCGCACCGGCGGCAGCCCGAGCCAGGTCAACATCTCCCCGGAACTCATCCCGCCCGGCTCGGCGCCGATGATCACGGTGGGCCCGGACGTGTCCGCGGTGCAGACGACCCTGCCCACCACCACGTCGCCCGCGGATCGGCCGTCGGCGCCGATTCCGCTGGCTCCGGCGCCGACCCAGGTGATGATCACCATCCCCGGATTGCCGCCGATCCCGTGCGGCATCTTCTGCCCGGCACCGCCGCCGCCCGCCAACCCGTGCGAACAGGTCGCGGTGCCCGCGCCGATGCCGCGGCCGGGCGAGCCAGGGCGCCCGCTCGGGCCTGGCCAGGAATTCGGTGCGGAGCCTCGCGACCCGAACGCCCCGGCCGAGGCCAGGGAACCGCTCGACCCGAACGATCCCGTCCGCGTCGAGAAACCGCAGCCGAATCCGGTGTGCACGCCGCAAGCGCAGGGCCAGCCCGCACCCCAGGCGAGTCAACCCCAGGCGGGTCAGCCCGCGCCCCAAGCGGGCCAGCCCGCGCCCGCGCCTGCTCCCGCCGAGGAGCAGCCGAACCCGGAGCCGGAGGTCGCCAAGACCCCCGAACCCGCGCCCGCCGAGCAGCCGACCGTCGCTCCCGCCCCGACCCAACAGCCCGGCATCACACTGCCGTTCGGCATCGTCATCCCGTTGCCGCCTGCTCCGCCACAAGGCTGAGACCAAACCTCGGGACAGATCACGAAGCAGTAACAAAAAGATCTCGAATGCGGTAATCTCTCCTTCGTCCACGAAGGGCTCGTCAGCGGGCCTTTGTGCAACGAGGAGGGTCACCACACCGTGGGGCGTCACCGCAAGCAATCGCCTGCTCCTATCAAGCGCGGCTCCGTAATCGCACTGACCGGATTGGTTCCCGCCGGATTCGTGGCCTGCGCCGCGGCGTCCGATCTGGATTCCGATCAGGCCGCCGTTCAACTGCTCCCCGGCGACGATCAGGACGCGCTCGGCGTCAGATCCGCCGATTCGATCGAGTTCGTCGCGCACGCCATGGCCGAGCAGCGCACGGCCGTCCCGCCGGTCGTGAAAACCGTTGCGCTGCCCGCCGATCGGGTGAAGTCCGACCTGCCCGCCGGACAGCTCGGCGTGCCCGGCGTCGCGATCGCCGCCTATCAGAACGCCGAGCGCAGGCTGGACGCGGAGAACCCGGTCTGCGAGATGCCGTGGACGCTGCTGGCGGGCATCGGGCGCGTCGAGTCCACGCATGCCTTCGGCGGCAAGGCCGACGCCGACGGCAACCCGCTGAGCCCGGTCTACGGCCCGGTCCTGGACGGCTCGCTCGCGGGCAACAACGTCATCAACGACAGCGACGACGGCGCGCTCGACGGACTCGCGGGCTACGACCGCGCCGTCGGCCCGATGCAGTTCCTGCCCCAGACCTGGAAGCGCTACGCCGCCGACGGCAACGGCGACGGCATCGCCGACCCGCAGAACCTCTTCGACGCCGCGCTGACGGCCGGTAAGTATCTGTGCGACGGCGGATTGAACATGCGTGACCTGGCTCAGCAGTCGCGCGCCATTCTGCGCTACAACAACTCCATGGCCTATGTGGCGAACGTCATGGCATGGTCGAATTCCTACGGCAACGGGGTCGCACCCAAGCCCGCGCAGCTGCCGCGGATCTGATCCGCCTAAAATTTCCGTTATGCCAGTGGTAACGGAATCGGACGTGCGGGGTGCGCTCGCGAAGGTCGACGACCCGGAGATCCGGAAGCCGATCACCGAACTGGGCATGGTGAAAAGCGTCGCGATCGACGCCGGAAGCAATGTCCACATCGAGGTCTACCTGACGACGGCGGGCTGCCCGCTGCGTACCGAGATCACCCAACGGGTCACCAAGGCGGTGGCGGACGTCCCCGGCGTCGGCGCCATCTCCGTCGACCTCGACGTGATGAACGACGAGCAGCGCACCAGCCTGCGCAAGCAGCTGCGCGGCGACTCGGCCGACCCGGTGATCCCCTTCGCTCAGCCGGGCTCGCTGACCCGCGTGTACGCGGTCGCCTCGGGCAAGGGCGGCGTCGGAAAATCCTCGGTCACCGTCAATCTCGCGGCCGCCATGGCCGCGCGCGGCCTGTCCGTCGGCGTGCTCGACGCCGACATCTACGGCCATTCGGTGCCGCGCATGCTCGGCACCGCGGCCAGGCCGACCCAGGTCGAGCGGATGATCATGCCGCCCGTCGCGCACGAGGTGAAGGTCATCTCGATCGCCATGTTCACCCAGGGCAACACGCCCGTGGTGTGGCGCGGCCCGATGCTGCACCGCGCGCTCCAGCAGTTCCTCGCCGACGTGTTCTGGGGCGATCTGGACGTCCTGCTGCTCGACCTGCCGCCCGGCACCGGCGATGTGGCCATCTCCATCGCCCAGCTGATCCCCAATGCGGAGATCCTGGTCGTCACCACCCCGCAGCTCGCCGCCGCGGAGGTGGCCGAGCGGGCGGGGTCGATCGCGCTGCAGACCCGTCAGCGGATCGCGGGCGTGGTGGAGAACATGTCCTGGCTGGACCTGCCCGACGGCAGCCGGATGGAGCTCTACGGCTCGGGCGGCGGTCAGCGAGTCGCCGACAGCCTGACCCGCGCGGTCGGCGCGACCGTGCCGCTGCTCGGTCAGATCCCGATCGAGCAGGCGGTGCGCGAGTCGGGCGACGAGGGCACGCCGATCGTGCTGCGCGATCCGGCGAGCGCGTCGGCCAAGGCGCTGGTCGAGGTGGCCGACAAGCTCGCGGTACGCCGCCGCGGCCTGGCGGGCATGTCGCTCGGCATCGACACCACGCGGCATCTGTAGCGTCCTCGCGAAATCGGTTCCCGCCCGGGCGATCGCCTGTGCTCGGTCGTGAACAAGCATGTCGGAGGGGCGGAATAAGCTCGTGTCATGCTCACGCTGCTGTTGTACGTGCTGATCGTCGGCCTGGTGGCCGCGGTGCTGTTCCTGCTCGCGAGTGCGATCTTCGGGCGCGGCGAGGAACTCGGCCCACTGCCCGAGGGCACGACGGCCACCGTGCTGCCCGCCGAGGGCATCACCGGAGCCGATGTGCGCGCCTTGCGCTTCCAGCAGGTGGTGCGTGGCTACAAGGCCGGCGAGGTGGACTGGGCGCTGGCCAGGCTCGCCGCCCGGATCGACGAGCTCCAGCTGGAACTCGCCCATGCTCGCGGTGACGCGGCGGCCCGCGGCCTGACCGTCGAGAAAAGCGCGGACAGCGCGGCGCGCCAGGACACCGCCGCGGCGCCTCGCCACGACACCGGGCGCACGGCGTCGCCATGGCCCGCCCCGAGCACCCCCGAACAGCCGTGACCACCCCGCTCGCCGACGACGGCATGATCCGCTGCCCGTGGGCGGAATCGTCTCAGCTCTATCGCGACTACCACGACTTCGAATGGGGCGAACCGCTGCGCGGCCCCGACGCCATGTTCGAGCGGGTCTGCCTCGAGGCGTTCCAGTCGGGCCTGTCCTGGATCACGATCCTGCGCAAGCGCCCGGCCTTCCGTTCCGCGTTCGCCGAATTCTCGATCGACCGCGTCGCCGCGTTCGGCGACGCGGACGTCGCCCGCCTGCTCGCCGACGCAGGCATCGTCCGCAACCGCGCCAAGATCGAAGCGGCGATCGCCAACGCGAGGGCAGCCCAGGCGCTCGACCGCGGCCTCGACGAGTTGATCTGGTCGTTCGCGCCGCCGCCGCGCCCGCGTCCGCGGACCATCGCCGACGTGCCCGCGACGAGTCCCGAATCCATAGCTCTGGCAAAAGAATTGAAGCGGCGCGGGTTCCGTTTCGTCGGGCCGACGACCGCCTATGCGCTGATGCAGGCAACCGGAATGGTCGACGATCACCTAGCCGATTGCTGGGTCGGAAGTGACCCGCACAACACCGCTCGAGCGGTCACATTTCGAACTCAGGTATCCGTCCACAACGGCGATAGGGAAGAATAGGACCGGTGTAGCTCGCCAAATGCCGGTGAGCTACCTGGTTGGTGACAACTGTAGTTCCAAGAAAGTGCGCAGAAAACCGCGCAGATCTGGAGGGAGCAGAGGATGGCGGCCATGAAGCCCCGCACCGGGGACGGTCCCCTCGAGGCAACCAAGGAAGGGCGTGGAATCGTTATGCGGGTTCCACTCGAGGGTGGCGGGCGTCTGGTCGTCGAACTCACGCCGGATGAAGCAGCGGCGCTTGGTGACGAATTGAAGAGTGTCACCAGCTAGTCCCTCGGCACTCGCTGATGTGGCAGGTCTGCTGGCCTGCCCGGAATGCCGTCTCCCGCTGGAGGCGGTGGACCGGGCGCTGCGCTGCGGTCGCGGCCACAGTTTCGACATCGCCAAACAGGGCTACGTCAGCTTGCTGACCGGTGCGTCGACCAAGATGTCGGGCGACACCGCGGCCATGCTGGACGCCCGCGCCGCCTTCCAGGGCGAGGGGCATTTCGCGGCCATCGCCGCCGCGGTGGCCACCGCGGTCGGCCCGGTCGGCGATCGGGCCGCGACCCTGCTGGAGGTCGGCGCGGGCACCGGCTACTACCTGGCCGCGGCGCTCGACGCCGCACCCGGGGCCCGTGGCATCGCGCTGGACGTGGCCAAACCCGCCGCCCGCCGCTGTGCGCGCACCCATCCTCGCGCCGCAGCGGTGCTCGCCGACGCCTGGCGCGGCCTACCGGTTCGTGACGGTGTGCTGGCAGGAGTGCTTTCGGTGTTCGCGCCACGCAATCCGGCGGAAGCGGCCAGGGTGCTCGACGCGGACGGCCGCTTCGTCGTCGCCGCGCCGACCGCCCGTCATCTGGCCGAGTTGATCGATCCGCTAGGGATGGTCACCGTCGACCCGGACAAGGATCGCCGCATCACCGAGTCCATGTCGGGCTTGTTCGAAGAAGTCGATCGGGCCGTCGTCGAGTATTCGATGAAGCTCGAACGCGCCGAGGTGGCCGATGTCGTCGGAATGGGTCCCTCGGCGCATCACGCCGAACAGGCCCGCGATCCCCGCCTCGCGGCGCTGCCGGAGCACATGGAGGTCACCGCTTCGGTCACGGTGTCGACCTATCGTCGCCGTCGCTGACCACGCGCCACAGCCCGTTTCACGGCTTGAGCACGTGCTCGTACACCTCGACGGTGCGTTCCGCGATCCGCGACCAGTCGAATTCCGCGATGGCTCTTGCCCGTCCGGTCGCGCCGAACTCGGCGGCGAGGATCGGGTCGCCCGCGACCTCGTTGACCGCGGCCGCCAAGCCCCGCTCGTACTCCTCGGCCGCGCCTGCGTCGTAGTGCACGAGCCTGCCGGTGCCGCCGTCGACGACGACCTCGGGGATGCCGCCGACGTCGGAGGCGACGACCGCGGTCGCGCAGGCCATGGCCTCCAGGTTCACGATGCCGAGCGGCTCGTACACCGACGGGCAGACGAACACGGTCGCGGCCGCGAGTATCTGCCTGATCTGCTCGGTGGGCAGCATTTCCCGCACCCAGAAGACGTTCCCGCGCTGCCGCTGCAACTCGGCGACCGCGGCGGCCGTCTCGTCCTCCAGTTCCTTGGTGTCGGGCGCGCCCGCGCAGAGCACCAGCTGGATCTCCGACGCGAACTCGCGCGCGGCGGCGAGCAGGTGGCCGACGCCCTTCTGCCGGGTGATGCGGCCGACGAAGGCGACGATCGGCCGGTCGGCCGCCACCCCGAGCTCGTCGAGGATCGGACGTTCGCCGGTGGCGGGCGGACTCGGCCGCCACAGCGTCGCGTCGATGCCGTTGTGCACCACGTGCACCCGGCTCGGGTCGATCGCCGGGTAGGCGTCGAGCACGTCTTGGCGCATGCCCTCGCTCACCGCGATGACGGCGTCGGCATGCTCCATGGCGTTGCGCTCCGACCACGAGGACAGCCGATAGCCGCCGCCGAGCTGTTCGGCCTTCCACGGCCGCCGCGGCTCGAGCGAGTGCGCGGTGAGCACGTGCGGAACGCCGTACAAGGTGGCGGCCAAGTGTCCGGCGAGACCGGTGTACCAGGTGTGTGAGTGCACCACGTCCACATCGCCCGCCGCGTCGGCCATTCGCAGCTGCGCCGACATCATCTGCAACGCGGCGTTGGCGGCGTAGAGCGTCGAGTCCGGCTGGTGCACGACGGCGTCGGTGCGCTCGGCGCCCATACAGTGCACGGTCACCTCGCAGAGCCTGCGCAATTCGGCGGTCAGCTGGGTGACGTGTACGCCCGCGCCGCCGTACACCTCGGGTGGGTATTCGCGGGTCAACATCGCGACGCGCAACCGGTCCCGGATGTCCTCCGGCTCGCCGGATCCCGTCGCCGAGCGCCCGTCGTCCGTGCCGAAACTCACCGATCCAAACTAGACGCTCGGCTCGGCGGGAGCCACCCGCGCCATGACTTCACGGTAGTTTGGGCACTGTGAGGAGCCAGCCGCACGTACTCGGGATCGTGCTCGCCGGTGGCGAGGGAAAGCGCCTGTTTCCACTCACCGCGGACCGCGCCAAGCCAGCGGTCCCCTTCGGCGGCGCCTACCGCCTGATCGACTTCGTACTCAGCAACCTGGTGAACGCGGGTTACCTGCGCCTGTGCGTGCTCACCCAGTACAAATCGCATTCGCTGGACCGGCACATCTCCCAGACCTGGCGACTGTCGGGATTCGCGGGCGAGTACATCACCCCGGTGCCCGCCCAGCAGCGCCTCGGCCCGCGCTGGTACACCGGCAGCGCCGACGCGATCATGCAGTCGCTGAACCTGATCTACGACGAGGACCCGGACTACATCGTGGTCTTCGGCGCCGACCACGTGTACCGGATGGACCCGGAGCAGATGGTCTCCCACCACATCGATTCCGGCGCTGGCGTGACCGTGGCCGGCATCCGGGTGCCGCGCAGCGAGGCCAGCGCGTTCGGCTGCATCGATTCCGACGAGTCCGGTCGCATCATCCAGTTCCTGGAGAAGCCCGCCCATCCGCCCGGCACGCCGGACGACCCGAACGTGACCTTCGCGTCGATGGGCAATTACGTCTTCACCACCAAGGTGCTGGTCGATTCGATCCGCGCGGACGCCGAGAACTCCGATTCCGATCACGACATGGGCGGCGACATCATCCCCGCGCTGGTCGCGGCGGGCCAGGCCGCGGTCTACGACTTCGCCGACAACGAGGTGCCCGGCGCCACCCAACGCGACCGCGGCTACTGGCGCGATGTCGGGACCATCGACGCCTTCTACGACGCGCACATGGACCTGGTCTCGGTGCACCCGGTGTTCAACCTCTACAACAAGCACTGGCCGATCCGCGGCGCCGCCGAGAACCTGCCGCCCGCCAAGTTCGCCCAGGGCGGGCTGGCCCAGGAGTGCATCGTCGGCTCGGGCAGCATCCTGTCCGCCGCGACGGTGCGCAATTCCGTGCTGAGCTCCAATGTGATGGTCGACGACGGCGCCACCGTCGAGGGCAGCGTGCTGATGCCGGGCGTGCGCATCGGCCGTGGCGCGGTGGTGCGCCGCGCCATCCTCGACAAGAACGTGGTGGTCGGCGAGGGCGAGATCATCGGCGTCGATCTGGACCGCGACCGCGATCGTTTCGCGGTGAGCAAACGCGGCGTGGTGACCGTCGGCAAGGGCGTCTGGGTCTGAGATTCCCTGCGAACGCAGGTGATTCGCTATGACCGGCGGCGATGCGAGGCCCGCGGCTCCGGTTCACGCGGCGCGGCTCCGGTTCACGGTGACGTGGGCGGTGCGGTGCAGAACGGCTGACAGGAACCGGGCGTGCGCGGTGTCGTCGGCCGCGACCGGTCGCCGAAATCGGCGGTGTTGACCAGGATCGCGAGCACGATCGCCAGCACGAGCAGGATGCCGAACACCACCGTCGCGCCCGCCCACTCCTCCGTGCGATTCCTCGGTCGGTCGTCGTCGTCGTTCCAGAACATCGGCTCGTCCTCCGCGCTGCCCCGGGCTCACCCAAACACACCGCGGGCCGCTCGGCTATCGAAATCGCGAACAGCACGCGGAATTCGACGCTGCGCGTCAGGGCATTCGGCGCTGTGAGTCAGAGCATTCGGGCCCGCGCGTCAGGGCGCGGGCGGGGGCGGCGTCGCCGGGCAGAATGGCTCACAGGGTCCGGTGGTCGGCACCACCTTCGCGGGACCGGTGTCGAAATCGGCATTGCTCACCACGAGCAGTACCAGCACGACGAGCAGAATCGCGACCGCGAAAAAGCCCAACCCGGCCAGAACCCAATTCACCGAACCCTTTTCCTTGACCACATGTCCGACATGGCCGTAATGGACGATTTCCGCGGCGTGATCCCACATCGCCAGACCTCCGAATTCGCTTGCGGCGCCGGGGGTTTTCGGACGCGAGTCGCGCGATGACGCACGGGGTCGCCCGCACCCCGGCTGATCTCCGGATACCCGGGACGGACGCGCTGAATCATCGAATGCCGGTGGATCAGGCGGCGTTCGTGGTCGATCGGATTCGCCACGGCGGCATGCTGTTCTGTCGTCGCGCCGCGAACGGCATCGCGCGCGTGCGCGCTATCCGCGTGAGGCGCAGAGCAATCCGTCGCCGACGGGGATCAGCACACAAGTCAGTTCCGGATCCTCCGCGATGGCGCGGGTGGCCGCGCGCACCGCCTGGGTCGCCGGGTCGCGCTGGCTCGGGTCGGGGACGCGGCCGCCGAGCAGCGCGTTGTGCAGGATGATGGCGCCGCCGTCGCGCAGCAGCCGCACGGCTTGGGCGACGTACTGCGGATGCTCGAGCGGCGCGGCATCGATGAAGACCAGATCGTAGGCGCCGTCGGCGAGGCGGGGTAGCACGTCGAGCGCGCGCCCGTTGATCAGCCTGGTCCGCGCGGGCGGGATGTCGGCGGCGCGGAACGCGTCCTTGGCCGCGCGCTGATGCTCCGGCTCGGAATCGATCGTGGTCAGCGTGCCGTCCTCGCGCATGCCGTCGAGCAGCCACAGTCCGCTGATGCCCGCGCCGGTCCCGACCTCGACCACCGCGCGCGCACCGAGCAGCTGGGCGTACATGCTCAGCAGGGCCCCGACCGACGGCGGCACCGGTGCCGCGCCCAGCTCGGTGGCCCGTTCGCGCGCGCTGACGAGGATCTCGTCCTCCACGACGGATTCTTCCACGTAGGAGAGATTTCGCTCCAGGTTCGATGCCACGCCTAAGAGGCTAATGCGGGGCGGGTTGTCTCGGCGTTCCGACAACACGCTTTCTCCAGGGATCCGTTTTCTCAGGTGTCCCTCAGGATCTCCATATCCCCGCCATATCGGGACAGGAAAGAGTAAGGGCACGCAAGACCAGCCGACCGCGATACGCGGGACGCGGGAACAACGACATACAGGTGTCGGTTGTATTCCGTACGCGACGGTTCGAGACCCGAACCGAAACGGGAGTCCCGAGTTTACGGTCCCGAGCAGGAGGTAGCCCCATCCACATGGTCAAAGGTTCGTTTGCGGCTCCGCATGGGCACTCCGAGTACGCCACCCTCCCCGACCACATCATGCCGTTCGAGGCCGAGCAGGCCGAGGACCTCGATATCGAGCTGACCGGCACCGCCGCGTTCGACGCGACCGGCGATCGCTCGGTGATGCCGTCCTGGGACGAGCTGGTCCGCGAACACGCCGACCGGGTCTACCGGCTGGCCTACCGCCTGTCCGGCGACGCGCAGGACGCCGAGGATCTCACCCAGGAGACCTTCATCCGCGTGTTCCGTTCGCTGTCGAACTACCAGCCGGGCACCTTCGAGGGCTGGCTGCACCGCATCACGACCAACCTGTTCCTGGACATGGTGCGCCGTCGCAATCGCATCCGCATGGAGTCGCTGCCGGAGGACTACGACCGCGTGCCCGCCGAGGGCCCCGGCCCCGAGCAGGCCTATCACGACGCGCGCCTCGATCCCGACCTGCAATCCGCCCTCGACGCGCTGGCGCCGGAGTTCCGCGCCGCCGTCGTGCTGTGTGACATCGAGGGTCTGTCGTACGAGGAGATCGGCGCTACGCTCGGCGTGAAGCTGGGCACCGTGCGCAGCCGGATCCACCGCGGCCGTCAGGCACTGCGCGAGCACCTTGCGCATAATGGATCTCAGCAGCGGTTCGCCGCTGACGCGAACATCGGGTGATTCGCCGGGCACCGGCGACGCCCGGGCCAGAGGATGTCGTTGGAAGGGTGAGCACCGCATGAGTGGCGAGTCCAGCACGTCCGGTCGTCCCACGAATGGGGCGGACCGCCGGACGCCAGGCAGGTCACCGCGCTTCGCGCCCACCGAACACCTGGCCAGCGAGGCGATCGTCGCCTTCGTCGACGGCGAGCTGCGCATGAACGCGTATCTGCGCGCCGCCCAGCATCTTTCGGTCTGTCCGGAGTGCGCGGCCGAGGTGGACGCGCAGCAGCAGGCGCGGATCGCGCTGCGCCAGTCCGGCCCCATCTCCATCCCCACCGGCTTGCACGACAGCCTGACCCGTATTCCGCTCGCCGAGTTGCCCGGCGGCGCGTCGAACAACCCGGGTCAGCCGTCCGGGAACGCCCGCAGCGAGGCAGTTTTCGGTTTTCTGCCGGATTCGTTCACCGCGACCCGGTGGACCACGTGGTGGCGCAAGTAGAGTTTGGCGCGTGACCACCGAATCGACGAACACCGGATCTGTGTCGGACTCGCGGCCCACCGCCAGTGACACCTCCGATTCGGCGGCCAACAGGGGGAACCTGAGGCCGTCGGACGCGCCCGTGCTCGGGCCGCGACCGGTCGTCAGACCCCACGTCGACACCCACACCGCGCGCGCCTTCCGCCGTCCGTCGGGCATTTCCGGTTCGTTCGCCGACGACACCCCGCCGAGCACAGGCGCAGGCGCGCCCGTGCTCGGCCCTGAGCTGCACAACCGGCCGCCCGACGCGGTGCTCGCCGAAGCGTTCGGCAGGCCCGAAGGCTCCGACGAGCTGCTCCAGCGCGACCCCGACGCGGCCGAAGCCGCCCCCGTGGCCGCGGGTCCGGCGGACCCGTGGCGCGATCCGACCGCCGGCGCCCGCCTCGGCGCCCCCGCGGTGCCGACACCGCAGCCCGCGCCGCTGCCCCAGTCGCACAAGCTGAGCGTGCGCGAGGTGCTCTTCGGATCCAGGATCGCGCCCAAGGCGCTGGCCCTGCTCGCCGTGATCGCGCTCGGTATCGGCGTCCTCGGCGGCCTGATCGGCAGGCTCACCGCCGAGCAGACCACCAACCTCACCTCGCGCAAGGTGACCCTGGAGCAGACCGACAGCATCGAGCGTCCGCACGGTCTGATCGCCGAGGTCGCCAACGCGGTGCTGCCCTCGGTGGTCTCCATCCGGGTCACCGTGGGCGACAACGGCGCCACCGGCTCGGGCGTTGTCATCGACGGCGCGGGCTACGTGGTGACCAACAACCACGTCATCTCGATGGCCGCTCAGGACAAGAGCAACCGGGCCGCCATCCAGGTCACCTTCTCCGACGGCAGCCGGGTGCCCGCGAACATCGTCGGCCGCGATCCCAAGACCGACCTCGCGGTGCTCAAGGTCGACGTGAAGAATCTCACGGTGGCCAGGCTCGGCAAGTCCGGCGATGTGCAGGTGGGCGACGACGTGCTGGCCATCGGTTCGCCGCTCGGCCTGAGCAAGACCGTCACCTCCGGCATCGTCAGCGCGCTGCACCGCCCGGTGAAGCTCTCCGGCGAGGGCAGCGACACCAACGCGGTGATCGACGCCGTGCAGACCGATGCCTCGATCAACCCGGGTAACTCCGGTGGCGCGCTGGTCGACATGGACGGGCGGGTCATCGGCATCAACACCGCGATCCGCAGCGAGACGGGCGGCTCGGTCGGCCTCGGCTTCGCCATCCCGGTCGACACCGTGACCGAGGTCGCGCAGAGCCTGATCCACACCGGCAAGATGAACCACCCGATGATCGGCATCTCGGCCCGCACCAAGACCGTCGCCAACGAGGTGATGAGCGGCGCGGCGGTGGCCGACGTGGCGCCGAACGGTCCCGCGGCCAAGGCGGGGATCGTCGAGGGCGACGTGATCGTCCGGGTCGGCGATCGGGAGGTCACCGGGCCGGAGGAGCTGACCGTCGCGGTGCAGTCCCGCGCGATCGGCGAGACGGTGAACGTGCAGTTGATTCGGGACGGCAGGCAGGTGGACGTGCCTGTGACGTTGGAATCCGACTGACCCGCTGGTCGGAAGCACGGGTAGCCTGGATTCGTGTTCAGCAACATCGGCTGGAGCGAGATGATGATCCTGCTCGTCGCCGCCCTCGTCATCCTCGGTCCGGAGCGTCTGCCCGGCGCCGTGCGCTGGACCACGAACAGCCTGCGTCAGCTGCGCGACTACGCGAGCGGAGCCACCGCCCAGCTGAAGGAAGAGCTGGGTCCTGATTTCGAGGACATCCGCAAGCCCCTGGCCGAGCTGAACGAGCTGCGCGGAATGACGCCGCGCTCGATGGTCACCAAGCACCTTCTGAACGGCGACGATTCGATGCTGCGCAGCCTGGAGAAGGTCGTGCCCACCAAGGACGATCTGTACGGGACGAGCAGCGGCATGCCGGACTATCCGATGCCGAAGCTGGAAAAGCCGTTGGAGCGCAACGAACGTCCGCCGATCGATTTCGACGCCACCTGATCGGGCGGGGCGCCCGCGCCGGGGACGAAAACCATTGGCGGCACCCACCATCCACACCTAACTCGTCGCTCCGGCCATGGGTGATTCGAGGACGAACTTCGTTCGGCGGCGATCAGGCGAATCGTCGTCTTCCGCCCGGCGAGTCGGCGAGAAACGCCGTCGAGCCGAAACAGACTGGGCTGTCTGGAAGTCCACAATGTCAAGCAGACTAGACCCGTAAGGCTGTCGAGCTGTCTAAACTTCGCACATGTCGGCCGATGACGTGGCGCGAGTCTTCGCAATCGAGGACAAGGTCGAGAGACTCAAGGCGGCCACCGACGGGGTGGCGGCGGCGCAGCAGACGATCAACGAACTCACCAGGATCCGCAGGGCGGTCATCCGGGAACTTCATGCCGAGGGCTGGACCTTCGCCAGAATCGGTGCGGCGGCGGGTCTTTCCCGCGCCCGCATCCATCAGGTGAGCACCCAGGGCCCGGCGCCGGAGGGACTGTTCTTCGGCCACGGGACGCTCACGGTGCTCGTCCCCGAGGTGCGCGCCGGTCGCGTGCTCGGCGCGCCGGATCCCGGTGCCGCACACCGGCTCGTCGAGCTGCTGCGCGAACTCGGGTTCGCCGCGGGGATCGAAAGATTCCTGCCAGGAAGACCGGTGGACCTGAACCGGGACGGGCTGATCGTGGTCGGCGGTCCCGAATTGTCCCCCAGCGTGCGCCAGCTCATCGCCGCCGATCCCCGGCTGCGGCGCGCGGTGGCCAGAGCGGGCGACGCGCGCCGCGGCATCGAGGACAGGGCCGCGCGCCGCGTGTACCGGCCGGGCGGCCCGGAACCGCACGACATCGCCTACCTGGCCCGCCTCCCCCGCCCCGACGGCCGCGGCACCTGCCTGATCATCGACGGCCTGCACCCACCCGGGTCGCTCGGCGCGGTACGCCTGCTCGCCACCCGCTTGGCCACGCTGCACGAGCGGGCAGCCAACCACCTGTTCTCGGTACTCATCGCGGTCCGCTACGACCGCGCCAACGGCGAGCCGGTGGACGTCGATCTACTCACGCCCGTCTACCGGCACGACGCCGACCCACGTCCCATCGGCACTCGCCTGCGGCGCTGATGCGGATCGATAGCTGAGAGACACATCACTTCTCACCACTGCCGGGTTCGTACGAAATGCCCGGACTATTTCCGCAGTGTGTCACATGTCACGTGACCCTGCGGGTAACAGATACCCACTCGATGTTTAGATAGCTAGTAGATAACTATTTCTCGAGTAGGTGAGTTCTCCATGTCTTCCATGTCCGACAGCCGCGCATTCCGGCAGCTCGTGATGCGCGCGACGAATCACGGTGGGACGAGCACTCATTCGGGGAGGACGCGATGAACACCATCGTGGTCGTAGGCGGGATCGTCTTCGTCGCCATCACCGTCGGCGTTCTGGTCGGGGTGCTGCGCAAGCCGAATTCGTCGGGGCAGCTGACCGTCGCCGCGATCCAGGCACGGCTCGCCGATGAGGGAAGCGGGCAGCCCGGCGACGCGGATGCGGAGTCGCGCGAGGATGGAGAGTTGGCGAGCGCCGAAGTGGCAAGCGGTGAGCCGAAGGGGCGCGAGAAGTCCTAGCGGCGCGGGGCAACGAAGTAACCGCACGCCACACAGCGCTCACACCCCACACACAGGCACCGGCGCTGTGAAGCGTCCAAACCGTGTGTGGCACGACCGGATCCAAGCACCTCGCACAGGCAATGCACGCTTCGCAGTGGGTGTGGTCCCTGCGAAGCGTGTGGCAGGTCTGCGGAGTCAGGCCGCTGCCTGGGACGGGCGCAACGTGTTCATCGGCGGGCGGTCGGTGAGCGAGACTTCCGTGCTGTGTGCCGTGAAAGCGTCACCGATGAGGGGGAACTGGGTGAGGGCGGCGCCGGAGTCGGCGACTCCGCTGCGGCCGAGAACGGTACCGAGGATCTGGCGGCTCATCACGCCGAGGTCGCCGAGCGGGCGGTTGCGGTGGGTGCGCACGCCCAGATTGACCTGGCCGATGGCGGACAGGCCGACGCGGTCGTAGGTGTCGAGGAGCAGGCCGATCTCCACGCCGTAGCCGGGCGCGAAGGGCACCGAGGTGAGCAGTTCGCGGGTGCCGGCGTATTCGCCGCTGAGCGGTTGCAGCACCGCGCACAGTTCCGGGCGCAGCGCGGCGAGCAGCGGACGCGCGACCAGCTCCGTGACGCGCCCGCCGCCGTGCGCGTCCACGGTGCCGCCCTGCCGCAGCGGGCGGCGGTAGTAGGCCTTGACCAGGTGCATGTCGTCGTTCAGCAGCAGTGGGCCGAGCAGCTTCGGCACGAAGGCCGGGTCGGGGTCGATGAGATCGGAGTCGACGAACGCGATCAGGTCACCGCCGGTGACCGCGAGCGAGCGCCACAGCACCTCGCCCTTACCCGGTATCGGCTCCAGCTCAGGCACCGCCTGCTCGCGGGTGATGACCTCGGCGCCCGCCGCGCGGGCTCGTTCGGCGGTAGCGTCGGTGGATCCGGAATCGAGTACAACCAGTTCGTCGACGAGGGTTCCGAGCAGCGGCCGGATGCTGGCCACCACCTCGGCGACGGTGCGTTCCTCGTTCAGCGCGGGCAGCACCACCGACACGGTGCGCCCGTCCTTGGCGGCGACGAGATCGTCGACCGTCCATTCGGGGTTGTCCCAGGTATTCGTGCTTGCCCAGGCGGACTCGCGGTGTTGGATTTTCATACCAGACCTCGCAGGGTTCGTGCGGGGGGCCGGATGCCCTGGATCGCGGCGATCATGTCCACGACGCGCCGCGTTTCGGCGACCTCGTGGACGCGGAAGACTCGGGCGCCCGCGGCGGCGGACCACGCTGTTGCCGCCAACGTGCCCTCCAACCGTTCGGAGAGCCCGACACCAAGAGTCTCCCCGATGAAATCCTTGTTGCTCAGCGCCATCAAGACCGGCCATCCGGTATTTACAAGAACGTCGATTCCCCGCAACAGTTCGAGCCCGTGATAGGTGTTCTTGCCGAAATCGTGGGTGGGATCGATCAGGATCGAATCCTTGCGCACGCCCGCGGCGAGCGCGTCCTCGGCGGCCCTGACCACGGTGTCGGTGACCTCGCTCACCACGTCGGTGTACCTGACCCGATGCGGCCGGGTGCGCGGCACCGCGCCCCCGGTGTGGCTGCACACGATGCCGACGCCCAGTTCCGCGGCCACCGCGACCAGGTCCGGGTCCGCGCCCGCCCAGGTGTCGTTGATCAGGTCGGCGCCTTCGGCCACCGCGGCCCGCGCGACTTCCGATCGCCAGGTGTCGACGCTGATCAGCAGCTCGGGATACGCCGCGCGGATCGCCGCGACGAACGGCACCACTCGCTGCGTCTCCTCGGCGGCGTCGACCGTCGTGCCCGGCCCAGCCTTCACTCCCCCGATGTCGACGAGATCGGCGCCCTGATCGACCGCGCGCGACACCGCGTCCATGGCCGCGGCGTCGGTGAACGTCGCGCCCCGGTCGTAGAAGGAGTCGGGGGTGCGATTCACGATCGCCATCACGAGCGCCCGATCGGTCGCCACCGGCTTGCCGCACAGCGTGGGAGACGGCACGGTGATCGGGCTGAACATGCCCTCGACTGTAGCGGCTCAGCTCCTCGGCGCGCGGCCCGCCGCGACGTCGGCGGCATAGTCGTCGTACGCGGGGACGTACCCCTCGGTGCGGCCCGCGAGAACGTAGAGCGCGCTCCCGGCGTCCGGCGCGTATCCCTGCTTGCGCAGTTCGACCTTGCGGCTCTTGAACGTGGAGGTCTGCTCCAGCTCGGCGACCACCCGCACGAACAGCGGCACCGCGTATCCCGGCAACAGGCGGTAGGCCACTTCGGCCAGCTCGGCGCCGTCGAATTCCGCGCCCGGGTGCAGCGTGATCGCCGCCATGCCCGCCTTGCCGTCGGCGCCGGGGATGTCGACGCCGAACACCACCGCCTGCGCCACGGTCTCGTGCTCGCCGAGCGCGCCCTCGACCTCTGTGGTGGCCACGTTCTCGCCCTTCCAGCGGAAGGTGTCGCCGAGTCGGTCCACGAACGCGATGTGCCACCAACCCTGATCACGCACCAGATCACCGGTGTCGAACCACACGTCGCACGGTTTGAAAGCGTCGCGGATCAGCTTGGACTCCGAGGCGTCCCTGTCGGTGTAACCGTCGAACGGCTGTCGCTTGTCCACCTTGGCCAGCAGCAGACCGACCCCGCCGGAGCCGACCCGGCGCAGCCTGCCGTCGGGGCCGCGCTTCGCCTTGCCGGTGGCGTCGTCGAACTCGACGATCGCGTAGGGCAGCGGCCCGAACCCCGCGGTGCGGTCCACCCCGAACACGTTGACGAACGCGATCGGCGCCTCGCTCGCCCCGTAGAACTCCACCACCCGGCCGATCCCGAACCGCCGGGTGAACTCCTTCCACAGCTCGGGACGCAGCCCGTTGCCGACGACCAACCGCACCCGATGCTGCCGATCGGCCGGGCGCGCGGGCTGATTCAGCAGGTACCGGCACAGCTCGCCGATGTAGATGAACGCGGTGGCCTGTTCCCGGATGATCTCGTCCCAGAATCCCGAGGCGGAGAACTTGCGGCCGAGCGCGTAGGCGGACCCGCCCGCCAGCACCGACGACAGCGCGACGGTGAGCGCGTTGTTGTGATAGAGCGGCAGGCAGCAGTACAGGGTGTCGTTGCCGCGCAGGCGAATTCCGAGCCCGCCGAGCCCGGCCATGCTCTTGGTCCAGCGCAGGTGGGTCATCACGCTGGCCTTGGGCAGGCCGGTGGTGCCCGAGGTGAAGATCAGGAACGCGCGTTCGCGGGCGGTCACCTGCGCGCACACGGCGGGATCGGCGGCGTCGGCGGTGCGGGCGGCCCGCGCGAGATCGTTGCCGTACAACACGTTCGGCAACGGTTCGGCGAGCGAATCCAGCGCCTCCCGGCATTCCTCGCCGACCACGTTCAGCACGCTGCCGAGCAGCCCGAAGCTGTGCGCGAGCACTTGGTCGCGCTGGTTGTGGTTGAGCAGTCCGACGGTGGCGCCGAGCTTGACGGTGGCCAGCACCGTGAACAGCGTCTCGGGCCGGTTGGTCATCAGCACGCCGACCACGTCGCCGCGCCGCACCCCGCGCTCGGCGAGAACGTTCGCGTAGCGGTTCACCTCGGCGTTGGCCTCGCCGTAGCGGTAGGCCCTGCCCTCGAAACGCAGGAACACGCGGTCCGGATGACGGTGCGCGTTGCGCTGGAAGAACAGGCCGACCGACGCCTTGTCGCCGGGCCGCACCAGCAAGCCACGCGCGTTGCGCACTATGCCGGGCGCGTCGAGTGCCATTCCCGGCAGCGCTTTGGCCAGGTCGACGAGGCGCACCGTCGCGCGGGTGTCGGTACTCAACGCGGTTCTCCTAGCCTTGGGGCGCGCCGAGTGTCTGTTCGGGTTTCAGCGCGGCGAACGCGGCGTGCAGATCGTTGACCACGGTAATCCGCTCCATGGCGAATCGGGAGACGAACTTCCGCTCGTAGAGTTCGTCGACCCAACGGAACAGCCCGTCGTAGAAGCCGTTCGGGTCGAGCACGACCACCGGTTTGTCGTGCTGGCCGAGGTAGCCGCCGGTCCACGTCTCGAAGAACTCCTCGAGCGTGCCGATGCCGCCGGGCAGCGTGAGGAAGGCGTCGGCGCGATCCTCCATGACCTGTTTGCGCTGGCGCATGGTGTCGGTGACCACCAGCTCGTCGGCGTCGACGTCGGCGACTTCCTTGTGCACCAGGTGTTTCGGGATCACGCCGATGGTGTTGGCGCCACCGGCCCGAGCCGCCGTGGCCACCGCGCCCATCATCGAGACGTGGCCGCCGCCGGATACCAATTGCCAACCGCGCCGGGCGATCTCGGTGCCGACGCGGGCGGCCAGCCCCAGCGCGTCGGTGTCGGCGGTGCTCGCCGAGCAGTAGACGCAGACGGCGTACGGGGCGGTGACGTCGGCCGGATCCACCGTCACCACTGGTCCTCCGTGCCCAGGGTGTCGATGTCGGCGCGCTCGGCGGCCGCCCGCATGATGATCTCGACGACCTCCTCCACGTCGTCGGTGACGTGGATCAGGTCGAGGTCACCCGGCGAGATCTTGCCGAAGCCCTGCAACGAACCGCGCAGCCAATCCACCAGTCCCGCCCAGTATCTGGTGCCGAACAGGATGATCGGGAAACGGGTGATCTTGTGCGTCTGCACCAGGGTGAGCGCCTCGAACAGCTCGTCCAGGGTGCCGAAACCGCCAGGCAGGCAGAGGAATGCCTCGGAGTACTTCACGAACATCGTCTTGCGGACGAAGAAGTAGCGGAAGTTGATGCCGAGATCGACCCAATCGTTGAGGCTCTGCTCGAACGGCAGCTCGATGCCGAGGCCGATCGAGTAGCCGCCCGCCTCGCACGCGCCCCGGTTGGCGGCCTCCATCGCGCCGGGGCCGCCGCCGGTGATCACCGCGAATCCGGCCCTGGCCAGCGCGCCGCCGATGGCCAGGCCCGCCTGGTATTCGGGGTGGTCGACGGGCGTCCGCGCGGAACCGAAGACCGTGACCGCGCGCGGCACCTCGGCCAGCGCGCCGAAACCCTCGACGAACTCGGCCTGAATGCGCAGCACCCGCCACGGGTCGGTGTGCACCCAGTCGCTGTCCCCGCGGTGGTCCAAGAGGTTCCGGTCGGCGGTACCGGCGCCTGGTTTGCGATCGCGGCGGAACATTATCGGTCCGCGGAATTTGGCTGTCGACTTCGGCTTGCTTGCGATCTCGTGGTCGGCGGCGTCGGTGGACATGCGTTCCACGCTACCGGGCCGTAGGCGGCGCGGGCGGCGCAAGGCGGTGAACTCGCGGCACACTCGCGGTGTCGGGCCGGGATGTCACACTCCCGGCGCGGGCGTCGTCATCCGATCGAGACGCCGGGAACGACACCGGCGCAGCGATTCCGACGATCGGAGACCATCATGACCGTTCTCGTCACCGGCGGCACCGGCACCCTCGGCAACCACGTAGTCCCGCTGCTGCGGGCCGCGGGCCACGATCTACGGGTGCTCAGCCGCTCGCCCCGCCCGGCCGTCGACGGCATCGAATACGTCACCGGCGATCTGCTGCGCGGCGAGGGCATCGAAGCGGCCGTCGCGGGTGCGGACACCATCCTGCACCTGGCGGGCGGACCCAAGGGCGACGACGTAGCAACCCGCAATCTGGTCCGCGCGGCCGCGGAGGCGCGGCACATCGTCTACATCGGCGTCATCGCCGCGGAAGAGCTGCCGCTCGGCTACTTCCGCGCCAAGGCCGACTCGGAAAGGGCCATCATCGATTCGGGTCTGCCGCACACCATCCTGCGCGCGGCGCAGTTCCACGACCTGGCGCTGAAAACCGTGCGCGCCATGGGCAAGCTGCCCGTGGCCCCCGCGCCGGGCGGCCTGCGGTGGCAGCCGGTGGATTCGCGCGAGGTGGCCGCTCGGCTGGTCGACCTGACCACCGCGGCGCCCGCCGGACGCGTCCCCGACCTGGCCGGACCGGAGGTGCTCACGCTGGGCGACATGATCCGCCACTACCTGCGGGCCGCGGGCAAGCGCCGTCCGTTGCTGCCGGTCCGCGTCCCCGGCAAGGTCGGCCGCGCCTACCGCGCGGGGGCGAACTTGAACCTGGACACCGCGGAGCGCGGCAAGCGCACCTGGGCGGAGTTCCTCGATGAGCAGTTCGCCGGGTGAGGGTGGTCGATCGCCGGTGGTTCCGACGAGCCGGCTGCGCGGCCGGAGGTCAGGCTTTGCCGGTCAGATAGTCGCGCAGCATGGCGGCGACCGCGGTGATCTGGGCGGTCGGCACGTGCTCGTCGCGCTTGTGGGCGAGGTTGGGGTCGCCGGGGCCGAAGTTGACGGCGGGGATGCCGCGGGCGGCGAAGCGGGACACGTCGGTCCAGCCGTACTTGGCGCGCACCCCGCCCCCGCCGTGGCCGTTCACCGAGGCGATCAGGTCGGCGGCGGCAGGCGCGGTGAGACCGGGCAGGGCTCCCGGCGCCGAGTCGACCACGTCGATCGTGAGGTCGAGTCCGTCGAAGACCTCGCGCACGTGGGCGATGGCCTGGTCGATGGTGCGGTCGGGGGCGAAGCGGAAATTCACTTCCAGCTCCGCGGCGTCGGGGATGACATTGCCCGCCACCCCCGCGGAGAGGCGGGTCGCCGAGAGGCCCTCGCGGTAGACGCACCCATCGATGTCGACCTGCCGCGGCCGGTAGTCGGCCAACCGTTGCAGCACCGGGGCCAGCCGATGAATCGCGTTGTCGCCCATCCACGCTCGCGCCGAATGCGCGCGCACACCCTTGGTGGCGAGCCGGGCCCGCAGGGTGCCCTGGCAACCGGCCTCGATCCAGCCGCCCGAGGGTTCGCCGAGGATCGCCAGGTCGCCGTCGAGCCACTCGGGCAGGTCGCGCTCGATGTGACCGAGGCCGTTGTGCTCTTCGGCGATCTCCTCGCCGTCGTAGAAGATCAGCGTCAGGTCGTGGACCGGATCGGCGACCGTCGCGGCGAGATGCAGGAAGACCGCGTCACCCGACTTCATGTCGACGGTGCCGCACCCGTGGAGCACCTCCTGCCCGTCCTCGTCCTCGTCGAACCGGCTCGGCACGTTGTCCGCGATCGGCACCGTGTCCAGGTGTCCGGCCAGGACCACCCGCGTCGGCAGCCCCCGGTTCGTGCGGGCCAGCACCACATTCCCGCGCCGCACCACCTCGAAGCCGCTGGTCTGCTCCCGCAGCGCACGCTCGACGACGTCGGCGATCGCCTTCTCGTCGAGTGACACGCTCGGAATGTCGACGAGCGCGGCGGTGAGAGCGATGGGATCGGCAGACAGGTCGATGGTCACGCCCCTCAGCCTACGAGCGGGGCGCATCGACCGCGGACACCGCGCCGGTCCGTGGAGCGACAGCGTCGAGCCCGAGAGCTGGGCGCGGCAGCGTCGGGCCGAAAGCGGAGCACGACAGCCTCGCGCCCGACAGCAGAGCACGACAGCCTCGCGCCCTGCTTTCGGCGAACTACAGAAGCTCGGTGCGTGGTCTGTGGGACGAGCAGGCCGGAGGTGGCGCACCGCTGGCGGCGATCGGTCGGTAACCTCTAATGACGTGAGCATTCAGGGAGCAGCAGCAGTCGGTATCGCCAACGTGACCGCGGACGGAACCGTCCTGGACACCTGGTACCCGAACCCGGAGCTCGGCGAGTTCGGCGACACCGGCACCAAACGCCTGGACAAGGCGCCCGCCGAATACGCCGCGCTGCTCGGCTTCGACGAGGCGCGCGGTGTCGACGTGGTCGCGGTGCGCACCGTCATCGCCGACCTGTCCGCCGCCCCGGTCGACGCGCACGACGTCTACCTGCGCCTGCACCTGCTCTCGCACCGGCTGGTGAAGCCGCACGAGGTGAGCCTGGACGGCCAGTTCGGCCTGCTCAGCAATGTCGTGTGGACCAACCACGGCCCGGCCGCCGTCGAGGGCTTCGAGGCCACCCGCGCCAAGCTGCGCGCCCGCGGTCCGGTCACCGTGTACAGCATCGACAAGTTCCCGCGCATGGTCGACTACGTGGTGCCCTCCGGCGTGCGCATCGGCGACGCCGACCGGGTCCGCCTCGGCGCACACCTGGCCTCCGGCACCACCGTGATGCACGAGGGCTTCGTCAACTTCAACGCCGGCACCCTAGGCGCCTCCATGGTCGAGGGCCGGATCTCCGCCGGCGTCGTGGTCGGCGACGGTTCCGACATCGGCGGCGGCGCCTCCACCATGGGCACCCTCTCGGGCGGCGGCACCACCATCATCTCGATCGGCCAGCGCTCCCTGCTCGGCGCCAACGCGGGCCTCGGCATCCCGCTCGGCGACGACTGCGTGCTCGAGGCCGGTCTGTACCTCACCGCGGGCACCAAGGTCGCCACCCCGGACGGCACCGTCGTGAAGGCCGCCCAGCTGAGCGGTCAGAACAACCTGCTGTTCCGCCGCAATTCCCAGACCGGCGCCGTCGAGGTCGTCCCGCGCAAGGGCACCGGCATCGAACTCAACGCGGACCTGCACGCGAACGACTGAGGTAGCTAACGCTCAGGCGGTTGCCGCGGCCTCGGGCACGATGCCGAAGGCGATGATCCGTTCCGGGTGGATGCGGATCATCTCCCTCGAGACGCCCGCGATGTAGGGGTCGACATCCGTCAGCGCCTCGGCGGTGCCGCGGATTTCCAGGCAGCGCACCCGCCACGGCTGCACCGAGGCGATGTCGTCGACGACGAACGCCACGCGATCGTTCGTGGCCAGGTTGCGGAACTTGTGAGAGGCGCCCATGTTCCAGCCCGCGATGTCGATGGTGCCGAGTTCGGCGTTGTAGCGGAAGCCGACCGGATTGTTCTGCGGCGACCCGTCCTGGCGCACCGTGGCGAGGCGGCCGAGGCGCTGGGTGCGCAGGTAGTCGATCTGGTCCTTGGTCAACGTTGCGGTCATGCTGCGACGGTAGAACCTCGAGTCAGCTCGAGGTCAACCCCCGGCGGGCCCGAGGCGTCAGCCGAGCTGCTTCTTCTGCACCTTGCCCATCGCGTTGCGTGGCAGCGCCGCGACCACGCGGACCTCCCGCGGCCGCTTGTGCACCGAGAGCTGTTCGGCGACATGGTCGATCAGCTCCTTCTCGATCGCGACGCCCGCCTCGCCGCGCAGCACGACGAAGGCGACCACGCGCTGTCCGAGGTCGTCGTCGGGCAGGCCCACGACCGCCGCCTCGGCGACCTCGGGATGCCCGAGCAGCGCCGTTTCGATCTCCCCCGCACCGATCCGGTAGCCGCCGGACTTGATCAGGTCGACCGATTCCCGGCCGACGATGCGGTGGAAGCCCTCGGCGTCGATGGCCGCGACGTCACCCGTCTTGAACCACCCGTCCTCGGTCCAGCTCTGCGCGGTGGCGTCTGGCCGGTTCAGGTAGCCGTCGAACAGCATCGGCCCGCGCACCTGCAAGCCGCCGATGCTCTCACCGTCGTTCGGCACCGGCGCTCCGGTCTCGTCCCGCAGCCTGGTCTCCACGCCACGCACCGGCGTGCCGACCCAGCCGGGGCGCCGTTCGCCGTCCGCGCGCGTGGACAGCGTGATCATGGTTTCGCTCATGCCGTATCGCTCGATCGGGGCGTGGCCGGTGAGCTCGCGCAGCCGCTCGAACACCGGCACCGGCAGCGGCGCGCTCCCGGACACCAGCAGCCGCGCACCCGCCAGTCTCCGTGCCGCGTCGGGGTCGTCGACGACGCGCGACCAGACGGTCGGCACGCCGAAGTACAGCGTGCCGTTCGCCTCGGCGTACGCCTGCGGTGTCGGCTTCCCGGTGTGGATCAGCCTGCTGCCCACCCGCAGCGGGCCGAGCACGCCGAGGATCAGCCCGTGCACGTGGAACAGCGGAAGCCCGTGCACCAGAACGTCGTTCGCGGTCCAGTCCCACGCCTCGGCGGGCGCGTCCAGCCCGGCGGCGATCGCGCCGCGAGTGAGCACGACACCCTTCGGCGGACCCGTGGTTCCGGAGGTGTAGAGCACGAAAGCCGGTGTGGCCGAGTCGGGTTCGGGATAGCTGTGCCACGACCTGGCGTGCAGCCGGACCGGGACCACCGGCAGTTCGGTGCCCTCCGGCGCGTCACCGAGCCACGCCTGCGCACCGGAATCGGCCAGGATGTGCGCGAGTTCGGCGGCACCGGAATCCGGGGGCACCGGCACCACCGTGACGCCCGCGATGAGGCAGCCGACCACGGCGAGGACGGTTCGCGCCGTCGGCCTGGCCAGCACCGCCACCCGATCGGCGCGTGCGATGCGCTCGGCCACCGAGGTCGCCGCGCCGAGCAGGTCGCTGCGCGAGAGCGTCACGCCGTCGATGGTGACCGCGTCCGGAATGTCCGCGCCCGCAGCGACCGCGGCCGGATTCAGGGAACGAAGCAGCAGGTGTGGACCGAACGACATTCGCCCAACCTACTGCGTGCGCGACGGCCGCCGACAGCGCGTTCCCGCGCGTCACAGCTCGGCGACGACGCGGTGTGACCGTTGACACACCGACGACACAGTGAGAAGGTCGTACCGTATCTTTCTCATCGAGGAGAACCGGGGTCGACGATGACCAGTCCCCTTCGCGCATCCGCGCCCAAGGCATCCGACGACGCTTTCGACATCCGCGGCCACCTCGACGGATCCGCCGCCTTCTTCGGCGCCGCCGCGAACGTCATCATGCAGCTCAGCGCCCGCCCGGTCGGCTACGGCGTGCTGGAGAGCACGGTCGACAGCGGCAAGATCATGCTGCACCCGGTGAAGCGGACCCGCACCACGCTGACCTATCTGGCCGTGGCCCTGCTCGGCACCGACGACGAACGCGCGGCCTACCGCGCCGCGATCGATCGCTCGCACCGCGCCGTCCGATCCGGCCCGGCCAGCCCGGTGAAGTACAACGCCTTCGACCCGAAACTCCAACTGTGGGTGGCGGCCTGCCTGTACTGGGGCGGGCGCGATCTGCACGAGCGCATGCACGGCCCGATGGACGAGGCCACCGCGGACGCGTTCTACCGCAACGCCGAACGGCTCGGCACCACGCTGCAGATGCGGCCCGGCCAGTGGCCCGCCGACCGGGCCGCGTTCGACCGGTACTGGCGCGAGAACCTGGCGCTGACCGTCATCGATCCGCCGGTCCGCGACTATTTCTGGGACCTGGTGAACCTGCGCATGTTCCCGCGTCCCGTCCAGCTCGCCTTCAGCGGCTTCCACCGCTGGATGACCGCCGGACTGCTGCCCGAGCGACTGCGCGATCAGATGGGCATGACCTGGACCGAACGCGACGACCGCCGCCTGGCCGCGCTGCTCACCGCCGTCGGCGCGGTGGAGAACCGGATGCCCAAGGCCGTCAAGGCTTTCCCGGTGAACGCCTTCCTCTGGGATCTGCGCCTTCGCCGCAGCCTCGGACTCCCGCTCGCCTAGCTCGCCCTATATCAGTTAACTCACAGCATCCGCAATCCGCCACGCCGACACCTAGCGCCCGCGTACGCTTTTTCTTCTGGATGACAGCCAAAAATCGGAGGTAGAAACCCCGGGAGGCCATCGTGATCCGTCGAAAGATCGTCGCGTCGCTGACCGCAGGAGCGCTCTACGCCCTGGGATTCACCGCATTGTGCGCACCACCCGCAAACGCCGAGCCCAGCGCGGAGGAGACGCCGTCGCGCACCTCGATCGCCATGCGGTCGAGCGTCGGCGCATCGTGGGGAACCGCGAACCAGTACGAGTCGCGCGGCGCCCTCTCCCTGTCCAAGCTCTTCCTCGTCGATTACGCCCTGCGCCACGGCGACGGCTCGGCGACCGACCGGGAACTGGGCGAGCGCATGATCCGCTTCTCCGACGACGGCGCGGCCAGCGCCATGGAAGGCAAATACCCGCAGGCCATCGACGCCATCGCCACCGAGTACGGGCTCGCCGCCACTCGGTCCGGAACGGGCGACTGGAGCACCGCGATCACCAGCAGCGCCGACGTCGCCGACTTCCTGCACGCCAAGCAACTTCAGGATCCGAGTTCGCCGATCTTCCAATGGATGGCCGCGGCGAGTAACACGGCCGCCGACGGCACCGTGCAGGACTGGGGAACCGCCCGCCTGCCCGGGGTTCTCGGCACCAAATGGGGATGGTCGGATCTCGGTGCACCCGAGGTGGGCTCGGCCTCCTACGGAACCGGGTTCACCGTGGCGGCATTCACCTGGGGCACGGCCGACGACCAGACCGGCGACGTGCTCGGCGCGCTGCCCACTGTGGTGATCGACGTGCTCGGGGTGTCCGCCTGGTTGAACCCCCGCTGAGCGCCCGCCCGCCCGGGCGGCCGGCGGTCAGCGCACCCGGAACGAGACCACCACATGGTCGCGGGCGAACTCGCGCAGGGCGGCGTCGTCGCCGAACGGGATCACCGTCTGCGGGGTCAGCGCCAGCGACAGCGCGGTGCGCGCGATCATTTCGGCCAGCGGCGCCGGGTCGTACGCGGGCAGTTTGCCCTCGCCCTGAAGCCGGGTGATGAACTCGGCCACGTAATCGCGCCCGAGCTCGATGATCGGCGCGCCCTTCACCGTGAGGAACGGCAGCACCAATTCGGGTTCGGTGGCCAGCAACCGGTGCACCAGCTGGTTGCCGCGCAGGCCGTTCACGAACGCGACGAACAGCGCGACGATCTGCTCTTCGGCGCCCGCGTCCCGATCGACTTGGCGTTGCAGCACGCCGTCCACCTCATCGATGAAATCGCGCGTCTGGCGCAGCGCGACCGCCTCGATCAGATCCGATTTGCTGGCGAAGCGCCGGTACAGGGTGGCCAGTGACAGGCCGCAGCGCCGGGCCACCTCGACCATGCTGGTGCGCTTGATGCCGAAATCCAGGAACGCCACCAGCGCGGCGTCCAGCACGCGCGCCTGGTTGCGGTCCTCCGGACCGGAGTTGCGCACGAGCGGCAGCAATTTGGTCAGGCTCGCCATGTCTCCCACCCTCTCGTCGGCGAAACGATGACACCGTCAGCATCGCATACCTTCACCCGGGACGGCCGGTGACCTTTGACAGCACCCGCCCTCAGATGACAAGGTGACTACAGAACCTTCTCATCGCTTCACCTCCGGTGAACGGAAAGACGAGGACGACGATGACCGCGCCCCTTCGTGCAACGACGCCCGAGCCGGTGCCCGGCAGCCGCTACGGCACCGCCGAGGACTTCGACATCGAGGAGTTCTGGAGCGGTGTCGCCGCCATTCTCGGCGGCACCGCGAACGTGATCATGCAGCTGAGCCTGATGCCGGTCGCCTACGGCGTGCTGGAGAGCACGGTCGAATCCGGCAAGGTCACCGTGCACCCGTGGAAGCGGCTGCGCACCACGCTCACCTATCTCGCGGTCGCTCTGATGGGCACCGAGGAGGAGCGGGCCGCCTATCGCGATGCGGTGAACACCTCGCATCGCACCATTCGGTCGGGCGCCGAAAGCCCCGTGAAGTACAACGCCTTCGACCCGAACCTCCAGCTCTGGGTGGCCGCCTGCCTGTACTGGGGCATCGTCGATCTGGAGGAGCGCCTGCACGGCCCGCTCGACGAGGCCAGTGCGGACGCGTTCTACCAGTACGCCGCCCGGCTCGGCACGACGCTGCAAATGCGCGGTGAACTGTGGCCCGCCGACCGCGCCGCCTTCGCCGAGTACTGGGACACCAACCTGGCCCGTAAGACCATCGACGCCCGCACCCGCGCCTACTTCGACGGCCTCATCGACCTGCGGATGGTCGCGCCGCCGCTGCGCCTGTTCGCGCCGGTGCAGCGCTTCATCGTCACCGGCCTGCTGCCGCCGCACCTGCGGGACGAGATGGGCATGCGCTGGACGCCCCGCCAGGACCGCGCGCTGCGCCTGCTGCTGCGCGCGGTCGGCGCGGTGCAGCGCAGGCTTCCCCAGCGGCTGCGGCTCTTTCCGATGAACTTCTACCTGTGGGATCTGCGCAGGCGGCGCAGGCTCGGCAAGCCGCTGGTCTGATCGCGATCGCCGGCCAGCGCGCGCAGGAAGAACGCCAGGTTCGCGGGTCGCTCGGCCAGCCTGCGGGTGAGGTAGCCGTACCAATCGTCGCCGTAGGGAACGTAGACCCGCATCGGGTGACCCGCCTGCGCCAGCCGCAGCTGCTCGGCGTCGCGCACGCCGTACAGCATCTGGTGCTCGAATTCCCCTGCGCCGCGTCCAGATTCGGTGGCCATCCGCTCGGCGGCCAGCACGAGCGCCGGGTCGTGGGTGGCCACCATCGGGTACCCATGGCCGCGCATCAGGATTTCCAGACAGCGCAAGTAGGAATCGGTCACCTCGACCGCCCGCTGGTAGGCCACCGCTGCGGGCTCGCGATAGGCGCCCTTGCACAGGCGGATTCGAGAACCGGAACCGGCGAACTCGGCGCAGTCGTCACGGGTGCGGTGCAGGTACGACTGGAGAACCGCACCCAGCCAAGGGAATTCCGGGCGCAACTCGCGCACGGCGGCCAGGGTCGCGTCGGTGGTGGTGTGGTCCTCCGCGTCCACCGTCACCCACACGCCCGCCTCGGCGGCCTTGGTGCACACGGTGCGCAGGTTGTCCGTGGCGATGGCCGGACCGTCTCCCGGCAGGGCCTGACCGAGGGCGGACAGCTTGACCGAGACCTCCACCCGCGCCGCCGCCCCGCCCGGCCGCGGTGACCGGTCGGCGGCGGCGAGCTCGTTGATCAGCGAAAGGTATTCCGCCACCGTGGCGTCGGCGCGGGCCCGGTCGGTGGTGTTCTCGCCGAGAAAGTCGGCGCTGACCAACCTGCCGCTGTCGAGCAGCTCGTCCACCACCGGCGCCAGTTCCGCCCGCGACTCGCCCGGCACGAACCGGCGCACGATCTCCGCGGCGACCGGCGTCCCGGTGAGCGCACGCTTCATCCGCGGCGAGGCGGCGGCCGCGAGAATCACCAAACGCAGCGGGTTCATCGGTCCTCGAGAATGTCACGCATCACGCCTCCTTCTTCCGGCCGGCGCGGCGGCGCCGCCGGTCTCACGAGTCCATGTGCGGGTACCGGTGCTGTACCGGCGGCACGAATGTCTCCTTGATGGTGCGCGGCGCCGTCCAGCGCAGCAGATTCAACGGCGAGCCCGCCTTGTCGTCGGTACCCGAGGCGCGCGCACCGCCGAACGGCTGCTGACCGACGACGGCGCCGGTGGGTTTGTCGTTGATGTAGAAGTTGCCCGCCGCGAAACGCAGAGCGGCGGAGGCCTGTTCGGCGGCCTTGCGATCGTCGGCGAAGATCGCGCCGGTCAGCGCGTACGGCGCGGCCGCTTCCACTTCGGCCAGAATCGCGGCGTACGAACCGGGTTCGGCGTCGTCGTAGACGTGCACCGAGAGGATCGGGCCGAAGTACTCGGTGGTGAAGGACTCGTCGCGCGGATCGTCGGAGAGCAGTACCGTCGGGCGTACGAACCAGCCTTCGCTGTCGTCGTAGGCGCCGCCGACCGGAATGGTGACGCCCGCGTCCCTCGCTCGTTCGATGGCCGCCACGTTCTTGTCGTAGGCGCGCCGATCGATCAGCGCCCCACCGAAATTCGACAGATCGGCCACGTCGCCGTAGCTGAGCTCGGCGGTCGCGGCGAGGAAATCGTCGCCGATGGCGCGCCAGACCGACCGCGCGATGTAGGCCCGCGAAGCGGCCGAGCACTTCTGACCCTGGTACTCGTAAGCGCCACGGATCAGCGCGGTGCGCAAGGCATCCGGATCGGCCGACGTGTGGGCGACGATGAAATCCTTGCCGCCCGTCTCCCCGACCAGCCGCGGATAGCCATGGTAGCGGCCGATATTCGCGCCGACCTGCTGCCACAGCGACTGGAAGGTGCGGGTGGAGCCGGTGAAGTGGATGCCTGCCAGGCGCGGGTCGGCGAGCGCCACCTCCGAGAGTTGGATACCGTCGCCGGTGACCATGTTGATCACGCCGGGCGGCAGGCCCGCCGCCTCGAGCAGCCGCATCGTGTGGAACGCCGCGAGCGTCTGCGTCGGCGACGGCTTCCACACCACCGTGTTGCCCATCAGCGCGGGCGCGGTCGGCAGGTTGCCCGCGATGGCGGTGAAGTTGAACGGCGTGATCGCGTAGACGAACCCCTCCAGCGGCCGGTAGTCCATCCGGTTCCACACGCCGGGGCTCGACTGCGGCTGCTGAGCCTGGATGTCGCGCGCGAACGCCACGTTGAACCGCCAGAAATCGACCAACTCGCAGGGCGCGTCGATCTCGGCCTGCGCCACCGACTTGGACTGGCCGAGCATCGTCGCGGCGGCCACCTTCTCCCGCCACGGTCCGGCCAGCAGGTCGGCCGCGCGCAGGAAGACCGCGGCGCGGTCGTCGAAAGGCATGGTGCGCCATCCCGGCGCGGCCGCGATGGCCGCCTCGATGGCGCCGTGCGCTTCGGAATGAGTGGTATCGGTGTAGGTCCCCAGCACGTGCCGACGGCGGTGCGGTGCGACGATCTCGTGCCGCT
Organism: Nocardia sp. bgisy134; assembly: GCF_965341865.1. Lineage (GTDB taxonomy): Bacteria > Actinomycetota > Actinomycetes > Mycobacteriales > Mycobacteriaceae > Nocardia. The sequence goes on along the minus strand of NZ_CBDQZP010000007.1, from coordinate 36,028 downwards.
CGCCGATCCCGGGCCGATGCTTGCCGCCGATCACCAGCGGCACGTCGACGGATTCGGCGGAGATCTGGGCCAGCTCGGCCAGCAGCAGCTCGCGCTCGCGACTCCCCGGCGCATACGTATGCACCGGCTCGTTGCTCGGCGTAGGGACAACCGTGACAGCGTCCATAACTCAGGCTAGCCCCAAAACCACGCCTGGACGGAGCCCTCGCGCCGCCGCGTGTCGGCCACGGATCAGAACGGAGCCTCGGCCCACCATCGGTCGCGGACCTCGTCGAACGTGTGCCCCGGCCAGGCGACCTCGACCAGGATCGACGAGGTGGACGGGCTCACCCAGCCGTGCGTCGCCAGCGTGAACGGCGCGGCCGGATCGGTCGGCCGGAACACCTGGAGCCCACCCGGCCTGCTGAATTCGCGTTCGCCGGTCACCGTGGCGTGCGCGCCGAGGTAAGCCTGCACCTCGCGGAACCCTTCGTACTCGGTGTACCACGCGGTGACGCCGTCCGGGTCGGTGCAGACGATCTGGCGCAGCGGCAGCGGGTCACCGGGCGCGGTCACCACCGTCGCGGCGCCGTGACAGCGCGCGCCCCGCCAGCCCGTTCCGTCCGGGCTCGCCGGGATGAGCTGGGGAAAGGCGATCGCGATGGAATGCTGCGCGCCCCACGGCAGCGGCTGCGGCCGGTTCGGGCGGATGAACTTCCAGTAGACGCCGACTGCGGCCACCCCGCCCACGCCGAGCACCAGCGCGAACACCAGAAGCAGCACGGAGAACGTCCGCCACCCCGAGGAGACCCGCCGTCCTGCGACCCGCGCGGGCGGCGCGGCGAACGCGGCAGGACCGCCTCCCCAGCCGTGTGCGGCCGCCGAACGGGGATCGGTCGCACCGGCCGCCCTGGGCCCGGAATCGACCACCGTGTCCGTCCAGAGCGGAATCCGCGGTGGAGTGAGCGGCGCCGAGTTGCCCGGATCGTCAGACGCTCCCGCCTGATCCGCGGAACTCGGCGGGATCGCGCGACCGGCCAGGGCCCGCGTCACCGCATCGGCGAAGGCGCCGCAACTGGCGAAGCGCCGGGCCGGGTCCTTGTCCATCGCGCGGACGATCGCCTCGTCCACCGCGGACGGCAGCCCCGGGACGAACGCACCGGCACGCGGCGCGGGCTGGGTGAGGTGCGCGGCGACGATCGCGCCCGGATTCGTCCCGGTGAACGGCGGTTGTCCGGTCAACAGGGCGAACAGGGTGCAGCCGAGCGCGTACTGGTCCGCGCGATGGTCGACCGGCCCGCCCGAAAGCTGTTCCGGCGCCGCGTAAGCCAGGGTGGCGTGCAGTTCGCCGGTCCTGGTCAGCTGGTGGGTGTCCTCACGCATGCGCGCGATGCCGAAGTCGCTGAGCAGCACCCGGTCGCCGCCGCCGTGCGCGGCGCTCAGCAGGATGTTGGCCGGTTTCACGTCGCGGTGCAGCACGCCGCGGTCGTGCGCGTAGTCCAGCGCGGCCGCGGTCTGGGCGACGATCCCGGCGGCGCGCACCGGGTCCAGCGGTCCGCCGCGGAACGCGGCCGCGTCGCCGCCGTCGACGTACTGCATGGAAATCCACAGCACACCCTCGTCGGCGCCGCGATCCAGCACCGACACGATGTTCGGATGATCAAGCCGCGCAACCACATCGGCCTCGCGTTCGAATCGCCGCCGCGCCTCCTCGTCGGCGTAGAGGTCGCGATCGAGCAGCTTGAGCGCGATCAGGCGCGGCAGCCGCGGATGACCGGCCAGATAGACCGTGCCCATTCCACCGCGGCCGAGCACCCGCTCGATCCGATATCCGGCGAACACCTCGCCGACGGCGAGCCCCACCCCCTGCATCGCAGCAACCTTTCACCGAGCCGATCGAGCGTCACGAGTGTACGAAGCGCGGTCCGCCCGGGCGAACCGGTCACCTGTCGGCGCAGCTCGTGACCGGCCCGTCGCGCCGGACGACGGCGGCGCTTCCGTCATGGCCGACGCGCAATCTCGCCGAAATCCGCGAAATCAGTTCGCGCGCAAGCGCTCCACCGCGGCGGCGATGCGTTCGTCGGACGCGGTCATCGCGATCCGCACGTGCTCGCCCGAGGTCGGCCCGTAGAAGTCGCCGGGCGCGGCGAGGATGCCACGGTCGGCGAGCCAGTCCAGCGTGGTCCGGCAGTTCTCGCCGCGAGTGGACCACAGGTACAGCCCGGCCTCCGAGTGATCGATACGGAAACCAGCGCCCTGCAGCGCATTTCGCAGCTGCTCGCGCCGGGCGCGGTAGCGTTCACGCTGCTTGGCCTCGTGCGCGTCGTCGCCGAGCGCGGCCGTCATCGCGGCCTGGATTGGGTAGGGCACCATCATGCCCGAGTGTTTGCGCACCTCGAGCAGCTCGGCGACCAGTTCCGGATCGCCCGCCACGAAACCGGCGCGGTAGCTGGCCAGGTTCGACGTCTTCGAGAGCGAATGCACCGCGAGCAGACCGGTGTGGTCACCGTCGCACACTTCGGGATCCAGGATCGAGAAGGGGCGGCTGTCCCAGGAGAGACCCAGGTAGCACTCGTCGGACGCGACGATCGCGCCGCGCTCCCGCGCGAACGCGACGACCTTGCGCAGGTGCTCGACGCCGAGCACGCGGCCGGTCGGGTTGGACGGCGAATTGAGGTAGATCAGCGCGGGCGACTGGGGGCCGAGCCGGGTGAGCCCGTCGGCCCGCAGCACCTGCGTGCCCGCGAGCAGCGCGCCGACCTCGTAGGTCGGATAGGCGATCTCGGGAATGACCACCAGATCACCGGAACCGAGACCCAGCAGCCTCGGCAGGCCCGCGATCAGCTCCTTGGTGCCGATCACGGGCAGCACCGCCGCCGGGTCCAGACCCGTGATCCCGTACCGGCGCTTCAACGCGTCGACCGCGGCCGCGCGCAGTTCGGGGGTGCCGTGCGTGGTCGGGTAGCCGGGAACCTCCGCGACCGCGTTGAGCGCCGCCCTGATGATCGGGGCGACGGGGTCCACCGGAGTGCCGACCGACAGATCGACGATCCCGTCGGGATGCGCCGCGGCTCTCGCCTTGACCGCCGCGATGGTGTCCCAGGGAAAATCGGGTAGCAGAGCGCTGACCCGGCCGCGCGAACTCACTCGGGTCTCACTCGCCCATCGGGGGAAGTTCTTTGATGAACGGCGGGTCGTAGTCGACCTTGCCGACCTTGGTCGCGCCGCCCGGCGAACCCAGCTCGTCGAAGAAATCGACGTTGGCGTTCACGTATCCGCCCCACTGGTCCGGCGTGTCGTCTTCGTAGAAGATCGCCTCCACCGGGCACACCGGCTCACATGCACCACAGTCCACGCACTCGTCGGGATGGATGTACAGCATGCGACCACCCTCGTAGATGCAGTCCACGGGGCATTCCTCGATGCATGCCTTGTCCTTCACGTCAACGCACGGTTCAGCGATGATGTACGGCACTGCCGCTCTCCTAGTCTGTCCTCACCTGCGGGGATGGTCCGCCCACGCGAAACCCTATCCCGACCACCCCACGTTACTACTGGTCAGCCTGCCCTAACTTCGCCGGCTCCGCCCCCGCTCGCGGCGGGTATGCCGAGGCTCTCGTCCACGTCGAGGCCCAAAGCACGATCGTAGTGGACGGAGCGGGGCGAAGTCGGCCGACAGCCCGCGCGCGATCACCGGCCGTCGCCGCGCGCGGGCGCGAACGTCGCGCCCGCGCGCCACGGGACTAGTGCACCGACAGCGACAACGGCTCCGGCTTGCGGTCCACCCGGCCGTACGTGGTCGTGCGTTCCCTGGCGGGACGACCGATGCCGTCGGCGATCTCGACGAGCTCGGCGACCGTCTTCGCCGAGCCGTGCTGCGAGCCGGCCATGCGGGAGATGGTCTCTTCCATCAGCGTGCCGCCGAGGTCGTTCGCGCCGCCGTTGAGCATCATCCTGGTGCCCGCCGTGCCGAGCTTGACCCAGCTGGTCTGGATGTTGTCGATGCGACCGTGCAGCATGATCCTGGCCAGCGCGTGCGCCGCGCGGTTGTCGCGGATCGTCGGGCCGGGCCTGGCCGCGCCCGCCAGATACAGCGGGGCGCTCTGGTGCACGAAGGGCAGCAGCACGAATTCGGTGAAACCGCCTGTCTCGTCCTGGATTCCGCGAATCACGCGCAGGTGTCCGACCCAGTGCTTCGGACTGTCCACGTGCCCGTACATCATCGTCGAGCTGGAACGCAGGCCGATCCGATGCGCGGTGGTGATCACCTCGATCCACGCCGACGTGGGCAGCTTGCCCTTGGTGAGCACCCAGCGCACCTCGTCGTCCAGGATCTCCGCGGCGGTGCCCGGAATGGTGTCGAGCCCGGCCTCCTTCAGCGCCACCAGCCAGTCGCGAATGCTCTGCCCGCCGCGCGAGGCGCCGTTGACGATCTCCATCGGGCTGAAGGCGTGCACGTGCATGGACGGCACCCGCTGCTTCACCGCGCGCACCAGGTCGGCGTAGCCGGTGACCGGCAGATCCGGGTCGATGCCGCCCTGCATGCAGACCTCGGTGGCGCCGTCGACATGCGCCTCCCACGCCCGGTCCGCGACCTCGTCGGTGCTCAGCGTGAACGCGTCGGCGTCGCCCTTGCGCTGGGCGAACGCGCAGAAGCGGCAGCCGGTGTAGCAGATGTTGGTGAAGTTGATGTTCCGGTTCACCACGTAGGTGACGTCGTCGCCGACGGTGTCGCGGCGCAACTGGTCGGCCAACGCCGCGACGGCCTCGAGATCGGTGCCCTCGGCGGTGGCCAGCGCCAGGTACTCGGCGTCGGACAGCGCGGCGGGATCGCGTTCGGCGGCGCGCAGCGCGGCCAGCACGTCGGCGTCGAGCCGCTCGGGGGCCGAGCTGGCCAGGTCGCGCGCCTGTTCGCGGATGGTGTCCCAATCGCCGAACGCGCCGACCACGTCCTGGCCCAGCGCGGAGTCGCTGCGGCTCTCGGTGTTGCGGCCCTCGGTGTCGATGGACGTGTTGAGGTCGATCCGGCCCGCGGAATCCCACGATTCGTCCGGTTCCTGCCACGGCAGGCCGGCCGGGATCGCGTCCGGATTCGCCAGACCGGTCGCGGGATCGGTCAGCGCGGCCACGTGCGCGCCTATACGCGGATCCACCCACGGATTGCCCGCGCGCACGTATTTCGGGTGCGCCGAGGTCCTTTCGACGAGCTGGTAGCCCGCCGCCTCGGTGATCTCGCGCAGCGTGTCCAGATTCGGCCACGGCCGTTCGGGATTCACGTGATCCGGGGTCACCGGCGAGACGCCGCCCCAGTCATCGATGCCCGCGTCGATCAACGCCAGGCATTCCTCCAGCGACACCAGGTTCGGCGGGGCCTGCACCGGCACGTCCGGGCCGAGCAGCAGGCGGGTCACCGCGATGGTCGCGCGGAACTCGGCCAGGTCGGCGTCGGGCGCGTCCCGCATGGCGGTGTCGTCCTTGGCGCGGAAGTTCTGGATGATGACTTCCTGGATGTGCCCGAACGCCTTGTGCTGCTTGCGAATCGCCATGATGGACTCGGCACGCTCGGTGAGCGTCTCGCCGATGCCGACCAGGATGCCGGTGGTGTACGGCACCGAGAGCCGCCCGGCGTCGGTGATGGCGCGCAGCCGCACCGCGGGGTCCTTGTCGGGACTGCCGTAGTGGCACTGACCCTTCTCGGTGAACAGCCGCGTCGAGGTGGTCTCCAGCATCATCCCCATGGACTGGGCGACCGGCTTGAGGCGCGCGATCTCCTCCCAGCTCATCACGCCGGGATTCAGGTGCGGCAGCAGGCCGGTCTCCTCCAGCACCATGATCGAGACGGCGCGCAGGTAGTCCAGCGTGGAGTCGTAACCGCGCTCGTCGAGCCACTGCGCGGCCTCCGGCCAACGCGCCTCGGGCCGGTCGCCGAGGGTGAACAGCGCCTCCTTGCAGCCGAGCGCGGCGCCGCGGCGAGCGATGTCGAGCACCTCGTCGGGCTCCAGGAACATGCCCTTGCCCTCGGCACGCAGCTTGCCCGGCACCGTGACGAACGTGCAGTAGTGACACTTGTCCCTGCACAACCGGGTCAGCGGAATGAACACATTGCGCGAATAGCTGATCGTCTTCGGCCTGCCCGCGGATTCCAGACCGGCGTCGCGCACCCGCGCCGCGCTGCGACACAGCTCGACCAGATCCTCACCGCGCGCATGCAGCAGCACCGCGGCCTCGTCCACGTTCAGCGTCACACCGTCTCGGGCCCGGCGGAGCGCGCGGCGCATGGCCGACGGGCTGGGCGGGGCGGGCGGGACGCTCGGGGTCGCTAGCTCGGTCACGCCCTCGATCATGCGCTACCCATCCTGGACTGTCTCCCTCCAGTGCTTGTGTGTGAGCGTAAACAGCTCACGGGCACGGCGAGCCGCGCGGGACCCGTCGTGAGCGTTCACAACCTCACCATGCGCCACGGTTATTCCGCCGGCGCGGGGCGGGTGGCGAATGTTCGTGCAACCATGACAAGCATGTCGCAGCCGCGCACGATCATGGCCGACCCGGCCTGGCGCCCGAGCCCCAAGGCGAAACTGCTGTGGACCGTGCAGGCGGTGTTGTCGTGGGCGCTGCCGTTGCTCGCGCTGCTCGTGTGGGCCGCGGTGGACTCACAACGGCGCGGCTGGCAGTTGATCGCGCTGGTGATCGGGCTGTTCTGCGCGATGTTCAGCATCGCCGTCGTCCCGTGGTGGCGCTACGCGGTGCACCGCTGGGAGGTCACCGACGAGGCCGTGTACACCAGGGTCGGCTGGCTGGCCCAGGAGAGCCGGGTCGCGCCGATCTCGCGGGTGCAGACGGTCGACACCGAACGCGGTCCGCTGGAGCGGCTGCTCGGCCTGGCCACGGTCACGGTCACCACCGCCTCGTCGGCGGGCGCGGTGCAGATCTCGGCGCTCGACCTGCCGGTCGCCGAAGAGACCGTGACGCGGCTGACCGAGATCGCCGCCCGGCATCGCGGAGACGCGACATGACCGAGCCGCTACCCGGCGATATCGGACCGCCGTGGGCGCGCCTTGACCAGCGAATGCTGTTGGTGCACCCCGTCACCGAGGTGGTCAAGTTCATCCCGGTGCTGATCGGTTCCGTCATCCTCGGCACCAGCAGCGGCAATCCCGCGTGGAGCGTCATCCCGCTGGTGCTGGTCGTCGGATTCGCGATCACCCGCTGGTTCACCACGACCTACCGGGTCGGACCGACCCACGTCGAACTGCGCACCGGATTGGTCCAGCGCAGAAAGCTTTCGGTGCCGCGCAGCCGGATCAGATCCGTGGACATCGAATCCGACCTGTTGCACCGGGCGTTGGGGCTGGCCGTGGTGGTCATCGGCACCGGTCAGCAGGCCGACACCGGGGAGAAGTTCAAGCTCGACTCGCTCGACGCGCGGGTGGTGCCCGCGTTGCGCGCCGAGTTGCTCGCGCACACGGCCCGTCCGGCCGCCGGGCCGGAGATCCCGGCCGCGGGCGTCGCCGACGACGAAGCGGCTCGAGCACAACCGACGGCGCGCGAGATCGGGCACTGGCAGCCGCAGTGGGTGCGATACGCGCCGCTGTCGCTGACCGGATTCGCCGTCATCGCGCCGGTGGTCGGCGTGGCGTTCCAGTACGGGCTGGGCCAGTGGCTGTTCGAATCCGAGGCCGCGCAGGACATCGGGGATCGCGCGGTCGTCGCCATCGTCCTCGTCGTGCTCGGCCTGATCGCCGCCATCGTGCTCGTGGTCAGCCTCGCGGCCTGCACGCGGTACCTGACCACGTATTTCGGCCTCCGCGTCCTGAACGACGGCCGCACCCTGCACCTGCGCCACGGCCTGTTCACCACCAGACAGATCACCCTCGACCTGGCCCGTTTCCGCGGCGCTACCGTCAACGAGCCACTGCTGCTTCGCCTTTCGGGCGCCGCCGAACTCGAGGCCATCATGGTCGGCGAGAACCCGCGCCAGAAGATCCTGCCGCAGGCCCCGCGCACCGCGATCGAAAGCACGCTCGCGGAACTGCTGAGTCCGCCACCGACGCACCCCTCCGCGTCGAGCCCTAGTGCCGCAACCGAATTCGCACCCGTGGCGCAGATGACCGTCCGGCTCACCAGGCACGGGCCCGCCGCGCGCCGACGCCGGTACACCCGGGCCCTGACTCCCGTCGCCCTCCTCGCCTTCGTGGTGCTCGCCTTCTCCCTCGACGGCCCCATTCCGCCTTGGTGGTGGCTGTTGCCCGGCATCACCGCGGTCGTCGCGATCGCCCTGGCCGAAGACCGCTACCGTGGCCTCGGCCACGCCGTCCTCCCCCGCACCGCGACCAGCCCCGCCTGGCTCATCACCCGCGCAGGCTCCCTCGACCGCGACCGCGACTGCCTCGAAGCTCCCGGCGTCATCGGCTGGACCGTCCGCCAATCCTTCTGGCAGCGCCGCTCCGGGGTCGCCACCGTCGTCGCCGCTACCGCCGCGGGCAAGAAGCGCTACCACGTCGTCGACATCCCGCTGCCGCAAGCCTGGTCCGTCATCGAAGCCGTCACTCCCGGCGCCCTCGGACGCCGCTGATACCCCGCAGACCCTCGGTACACCCCACAAGGCGTAGGGAGGGTCTGTGGCAGACCCTGCGCGGAGCGGTGACGTGTCGTTGGAGGGCGGGCGTGCGGGGGCGGCGTTGAATGGGAGATGTGGTCGAGACCGTAGCGCGCGACGAGTCCCGGATCGCCGATCGGCGGATGCGCCGGATGCAGCGTGGCGATGCCTACCGGCTCACCGCGTTCGGGGGGCTCGCCGCGCTCTCGCTGGACGCGTTGTCCAGCGTCGCCTACGGGCCGGAGGCCATCGTGCTCGTGCTCGTCGGCGCGGGCGCGGCGGCGGTCCAGTGGACGCTCCCGGTGTCGCTGGCGATCGCGGCGCTGTTGCTGGTGCTCGTCCTCTCCTACCGTCAGGTGATCGCGGCGCACCCGGACGGTGGCGGGGCGTACGCGGTGGCGAAAAAGGATCTCGGCCGGGGCGCGAGCCTGCTGGCCGCGGCCAGCCTGGTGGTCGATTACGTGCTGACGGTCGCGGTCAGCCTTTCGGCGGGCGCGGCGAGCCTGGCCAGCGCGTTTCCCGCATTGCGCGACCACGAGCTGGAGGTCGCGCTCGCGGCGCTCACGCTCATCGCCGTGGTGAATCTGATCGGCGTCGCCGAGTCCGCCAGGGTGCTGATGGCGCCGATGCTGGTGTTCGTCGCCTGCGTCCTCGGCGTGATCGCCGTCGGCTTGCTGCGGCCGGAGCCGGTGGCCGTGGTCGGCGACGATCCCGGGCCGCTGGTCCCGATCGAGGCGCTCGGAGTGTGGTTGCTGCTCAAGGCTTTCGCCGCGGGCTGTTCGGCGCTGACCGGTGTGGAGGCGATCGCGAACGCGGTGCCGTCGTTCCGCACGCCCGCCGTCCGCCGCGCCCAGCACACCGAGGTCGCGCTCGGGATGCTGCTGTGCGTCATGCTGCTCGGCCTTGCGCTGCTCATCCGCATACATCACGTGGTGCCGCGCGAAGGAGTGACGATTCTGGCCCAGCTCGCCGCGGCCGCGTTCGGCACGGGGTGGCCGTTCTACATCGTGAACGTGGCCGTCGCGGTGACGCTCGGGTTGGCGGCCAACACGAGTTTCGGCGGGCTGCCGGTGTTGCTCGCGCTGCTGGCGAAGGACCGCCGGATGCCCTCGCTGTTCACGCTGCGCTCCGAGCGGCCGGTTTTCCGGTACGGCGTGACCGCGCTCGCCGTGGCCGCGGGCACGATTCTGATGCTGGTCGACGCCGAGACGCACAGCCTGCTTCCGCTGTACGCGATCGGCGTCTTCATCGGCTTCACCCTCAGCCAGTGGGGACTGGTCCGGCACTGGCAACGGCAGCGCGACCCCGGGTGGGGGCCGCGCGCCGCACTGAACGGGTTCGGCGCGTGCTTGACCGCCGTGGCCGCTGTGGTGTTGCTGGCCGAGAAGTTCACCGAAGGCGCCTGGCTACTGCTGGTGATCATCCCGCTGTTGATCATCCTGTTCGCCAGGACCGAGAACTACTACCGCACGGTCGCCGCGGAACTGCGTCTCGGTGAGATCCCGCCGCGCCCCGAGATCTCACCCGCGACAAGGGCTCTGGTCATCATCCCGGTGGTCGCCGTGAGCGAGGCGACCGCCCGCGCGCTCGCCGTCGCGCTGCGCACGCGCGGCGAAATCGTCGCCGTCGCCGCCGAGATCGACCCCGCCGCCACCAAACGCCTCAGCGCCCGCTGGAAAGAATGGGACCCGGGCGTCCCGCTCACCGTGCTGCCGTGCCCGCACCGCAACCTGATCACCACCCTGGTCGGCTACGTGCGCAAACAAACCGCCAGGGGCCGCGACGTCACCGTGCTGGTCACCCACGTCGAAGCCCGCCACTGGCGCCACCGTCTGCTGCACAACCCGCGCGGCCCGGTCCTCGCCGCCGCGCTGCGCGCCCGCACCGACGCCGTCATCGCCACGCTGCCGATCCGCGTCGACTGACGGCGGTCCTCGCAGCAACTCCGCACACGTCGCGGCGGTTCCGACCACAGCGGGGCGTACGGAGGGTTCTGCGAGGTCAGTGCTGGGCGGGGCGGAGGTAGAGGTAGACGAGGGGTGGGACGAGGCCGCAGAGCAGCAGCAGGAGGGTCGGCCAGTCACTGAGGAGCACGAGGTCGCCGCCGGGGCCTGCGACGGTGCAGGCCAGGAAACCGAAGGTCCAGACGATGACCGGGAGCAGGGCCACGCGGACGCTGTCGGTGAGGGTGCGCATGGCCGCGATCAGCACGACGTTGAGGGCGGCGGCGAGCAGGACCGTCACCGGGAAGGCGATCGCGCCCGAGCCGGCTGCCGCGGCGAGCGGTGCGGCCACCAGGGTGTTCTCCTTCGGCGGCGGGAGATGCGAGGCGCCCAGATAGACGGGCAGATAGAGGACCTCGAAGGCCAGGGTGAACAACCCGCTCAGGACGAGCGCGGCCATCAGCGCCAGCCGTAGGGGTTCGGCGATCCACCCTCGATCATCGGTCTGTGGCGCGTCCGCGCGCTTGTCGAGCGCCGTCACGGCACCGGCGGGTAGCCGAGGAGGGTCAGCAGGTGGCTCTGCATGTCGACGAAGGCGTACAGCACCGACATGTACAGCTCGTGTTGCTGCTGCGCGCCGGGCCGCAAGCTGTCCACGAAGGCCGAGATGGCGTTCTGGAGATCCCAGTTGTACACGTCCAGGAGTCTATGCCCCGCGGCCGAGGCCGCGGATCGCGCACCGTGTCCGATTCAGCCGATCCCGGCGAACAAGTCGTGTTCGCGCCCGTCCGGCCCTACCGGGCCCCGCGCGCCGCGGACCAGCACGTAGTGCTCCTCGGGCAGCACCGGCTGGGCGATGTCGTTGGAGAGCGCGAACTCCCGCCCGGACGGCGCGACCGTCACCTGGGTGGCGTGCGCCCGCAGCGCCGCCCGCTTGGCGGCCAGCGCGTCGGACACCTCGACGGTGGTGGTGACGGTCTGACTCGGCACGCTCGCCAACTCACCCGCCGCGGGCAGCCGCCAGCCCTTCGGCAGCGCGCCCGGCAGGCCCTCGACGGTGCGCCGGGCCAGCGCCTCGGTGTGCAGCCGCAGCATGTCGGCGTCGGTCACGGTCCAGTAGAACTTGGGCACGTCCCAGCCGCGCTCGGCCGCTTCGTGCACGGCGGCCGTGGCGACCTCGTGTGCCCTGATGTGATCGGGGTGGCCGTAGCCGCCGCGCGGGTCGTAGCCGATCACCACCCGCGGCCGCAGCTCGAGCAGGATCTCGACGAGCGCCTCCACCGCCTCGGGTCCGGAGCGCACGAACGCCCTCGGGTGCTCGGCCGACGGCGTGCCCGCCATCCCGGAATCCCGCCAGCGCCCTGCCCCACCCAGAAAGCGCGGCGGCGCGGCGTCCAAAGCGGCCAGCGCCCTTGTCAATTCGACGATGCGGTAGCCACCGAGCTGATCGGCGCCGTCCGCGGTCAGCTGGGCCCACTGCTCGCCGATCACCTCGCCCTCCTCGCCGAGGGTGCAGGTCACCACGGTGACCGGGACGCCCCGACGACGGTAGTGCGCGATCGTGCCGCCGGTGGTGATGGATTCGTCGTCCGGGTGCGCGTGCACCAGCACGATGCCGCCCGGCCTTTCGGCGGCGGTCACGGAATCCTGCGCCACATCGCGGCGTCGCCGAAGATGCCCACCTGGATGGCGCCGCTCAGCGACACGCCGTCCACTCGCGGGCCCGCGGCGGCGACCACGTTGTCCTGCACGATCGGCAGCACCGTGGCAAGCCCCCACAGCGCGGGCTCGGCCTCGGCGAGCGCCTTGGGGACGTCGATGCCGCGCAGCGCCGCGTCGATCGCGGGCTGCAGCGCCGGATCGCACACGCCGGACAGGTTGCTCGGCGCGCGCCGGGCCGCCTCCACCGCGGTCTGCGTCTCGCCGTCGCCCGGGCTGGGTTCGGGCGGCAGGCAGCTGTAGCGGGACGCCAGCACGTTGGCCGGATCCGCGCCCGCGACCTCCCAGCCGACGATGGCGTCCACGCCGCCCTCGACCAGCTCCTTGCCGTACAGCGCGTCGGCGGCGACGCTGCGGACGCTGGCATCGATTCCGGCGCTGCGCAATTGGTCGGCGGCGGTGTTGGCCACCGCGAGCGCGGTCGCGTCACCGGTGACCGCGCCGATACGAAGGGCGAGCGCCTTGCCGTTCTTCGCGACCGGCCGCGGCTGCGGCGCGGGCGAGGTCGGCGAGACCACCGGCGGCGGTTCGGGCGCGCGGGCGAAACCAGCCTCGGCCAGCAGCGCGAACGCTTCTTCCGGGGCGGGGCGCGGCGGCGCGGTCGGCGCGTAGCCGGGGTCCGAGGGCGTCAGGATCTGCGCGCGCACCGGCTCGACCCATCCGCCCGTTTGCGCGCCGACGGTGGCCAGCAGCGCGGGATCGAGCAGCGCGAGCACCCCGCGCCGGACCCGATGATCGGCGAGTTCGGTGGTGCGCCCGTTCAACACGAACTGGAGCTCGCGCGACTGCGCCATGATCGCGGTGCGCACCGAGGGGATCGCGGCCAGTTGCGCCTGGGTCGCGACACCGCCGTGCACCAGCGCCATCTGCGCGTCACCGGTGCGCAGCGATTCGGCCAGCTGCGCCGGAGTTCCGCCGCGGCGCAACAGAATCTGATCGGGACCGGCCGGAGTGCCCCAGTAGCGGTCGTTGCGTTCCAGCAGGATCTCGTCGCGGCCGGGATCCACCGACTTGATCGCGAAGTTGCCGCCGGACACCGGGATTCCCTCCGCGAGACCGTTGGCGAAACCGCCGGGCTGATCCTTGATCAGGTGCGAGGGAAGCAGATTCGCGAACAGCTCGCGCCAGGCCGGGTACGGCTGGGTCAGCACGACGGTGACCGTCTTGCCGCCGCCGGAGGAGTTGACGTCCGAGATCAGCCGGTAGGCCGCCGAATCCGCGACACCGGGCTGAGTCAGCATCTGCTGCCACAGGAAACGGAAGTCCTCGGCGGCGATCGGCGCGCCGTCGGACCAGTTGGCCTGGTTGCGCAGCGTGTAGGTGATGGTGAACGGTTCCTGGCTGGTGACCTCGGCGGCGGTCACCAGCGCGGTGTCCGGCACCCAGTCGGTGGCGCCGCGCACCGTCGGGTTCGGCACCGGACGGAACGGGCTCGGCAGCACCATCGAGCTCACCGCCGAGGTGGCGGGCGACTGATCGGACCGCAGGTGCGGGTTGAACCCGATGCCGATGTCGTCGATCCCGACGACGACGGTGTTCTTGCCCGGCTTGGCCGGCGTCGTCTTCGGGCTGTCGGTGCTCTCGATGGGCGGGGGCGGGTTCGCGGTGCATCCGGCGAGCACCGTCACGGAGGCCGCCATCAGAACCATCAATGCGCGCGACATCGCGCGTCGTCTTGCCCCCGTGCTCACGCTCGGCACTCTACTTCGCCACGCCGCCGTTCGCCTACGCGGCGCCGCCGCGCTCTCGCACGGCGGCGCCGAGGCTCCGCGCTCGCCGGTCCGGTTCCGCACTACAGCGCGGCCCGGTCCCGCGCCTTCCGCCTGGACAGCTCACGGGCCCGCTCGTTCTGGCCGAGGACGACCTTGCGCACCCGGACCACCTCGGGGGTGACCTCGACGCACTCGTCGGCGGCGCAGAACTCCATCGCGCCCTCCAGGTCCAGCTGCAGCGGCTTGGCCAGGGTCTCGATCACGTCGGCGGTGGAGCTGCGCATGTTGGTCAGCTTCTTCTCGCGGGTGACGTTGATGTCGAGATCCTCCGCGCGCGGGTTGATGCCCACCACGTGGCCCTCGTAGGTGTCCGCGCCCGGCTCGACGAAGAACTGGCCGCGGTCGGCGAGTTGGATCATCGCGAACGGCGTCACGCTGCCCGCGCGGTCGGAGACCAGCGAACCGGTGTGGCGCGCCCGGATCTCGCCCGCCCACGGCGCGTAGCCGTGCGCGACGGCGTTGGCGATGCCGGTGCCGCGGGTCTCGGTGAGGAAGTCGGTGCGGAAGCCGATCAGGCCGCGCGAGGGGACGATGAACTCCATCCGCACCCAGCCCGCGGCGTGGTTGTTCATCTGCACCATCTTGCCCTTGCGGGCGGCGAGCAGCTGGGTGATCGCGCCGAGGTACTCCTCGGGGCAGTCGATGGTCAACTCCTCGTAGGGCTCGTGCACCTTGCCGTCGACCTGCTTGGTGACCACCTGCGGCTTGCCGACGGTCAGCTCGAAGCCTTCGCGGCGCATCTGCTCGACCAGGATGGCCAGCGCCAGCTCACCGCGGCCCTGCACCTCCCAGGCGTCCGGGCGGCCGATGTCGAGCACCCGCAGCGAGACGTTGCCGACCAGTTCCTGGTCCAGGCGCGACTTCACCATGCGGGCGGTCAGCTTGTGGCCCTGCACCCGGCCGACCAGCGGCGAGGTGTTGGTGCCGATGGTGACCGAGATCGCAGGCTCGTCGACGGTGATGCGGGGCAGTGCGACCGGGTTGTCGATGTCGGCGAGGGTGTCGCCGATCATGATCTCCGGGATGCCCGCGATGGCGACGATGTCACCCGCCACGGCCACCTCGCCGGGCTGCCGCTCGACGCCGATGGTCTGGAGCAGCTCGGTGATCTTGACGTGCTTGACGCCGTCGGCGTGCATCCACGCGACGTTCTGGCCCTTGCGCAGCTCGCCGTTGTGCACGCGCACCAGCGCGAGGCGGCCGAGGAAGGCCGAGGCGTCCAGGTTGGTGACGTGGGCCTGCAGCGGCGCGGCGGGATCGCCCTTCGGCGCCGGGATGCACTCCATCAGCACGTCGAACAGCGCGTCGAGGTTCTCCGCGTCGGGCGCGCTGCCGTTCTCGGGTCGCTCCTTGGAGGCCTTGCCCTCACGACCGGAGGCGTAGAGCACCGGCAGGTCGAGGGCCAGCTCGGCGGCCTCAGCCGCGGCGTCGTCCAGGTCGGAGGCCAGGTCCAGCAGCAGGTCGTGGCTCTCCTCGACGACCTCCTCGATGCGCGCGTCGGGGCGGTCGGTCTTGTTGACGACCAGGATCACCGGCAGCGACGCGGCCAGCGCCTTGCGCAGCACGAAGCGGGTCTGCGGCAGCGGGCCCTCGGAGGCGTCCACCAGCAGCACGACGCCGTCGACCATGGAGAGGCCGCGCTCGACCTCACCGCCGAAGTCGGCGTGGCCGGGGGTGTCGATGACGTTGATGACGGTGACCGAACCGTCCTGGTGGTGCCGGTGCACCGCGGTGTTCTTGGCGAGAATGGTGATGCCCTTCTCGCGCTCCAGGTCACCGGAGTCCATCACACGGTCGACCGGCTCGGCCCGCTCGGCGAAGGCGCCGGACTGGCGCAGCATGGCGTCGACCAGTGTCGTCTTACCGTGGTCGACGTGAGCCACGATGGCCACGTTGCGAAAATCGCGTGCAGACGACACGCCAGAATCCTCCTGCTGTTCGGTGTTGGTACCGGCCGACCCCTGCAAACAGGTGGAGAATGAAAACTCACCGGGCATCGCGGCCAGCTACAGACTACCGGCTACCGAGCGACCCCCACGTATCAGGCGCTCGAGTAAGGGTATGCTAACCATCGTGGGCAAGGTAAAAGCGAAGAAGGTTTCGAGTCTGAAACCCAAGAAGAAGTGCTGTCGAAAGAAGACGCGCTGCTTCAAATGCCCCGTCGTCATCATGCGGATGAAGAAGGCCGAGGCCGCGGGCCTCTCCGGCAAGGATCTGAAAAAGGCGCTGAAACAGGCTCGCGCAGCCTGAGTTCCGCAGATTCCGGTGCACGTTCGGCAAACGGGGTACAACCGGCATATGAGCATCCCACTGCTAACCGAAGCCGAGATCGCCGACGCGCTGGCCGGGCTGCCGAACTGGAGCCGATCCGGCGACAACATCACCCGCACCGTCAAGGCCGCCTCGTTTCCGGCGGGCATCGATCTGGTGCGCCGGGTCGCCGACGCGGCCGAGGCCGCGAACCATCACCCCGATATCGATATTCGCTGGCGGAATGTGACCTTCGCCCTGTCCACCCATGCCGTGGGCGGCCTGACCGCATTGGACTTCGGCATGGCCCGCGAGATCGACCTGCTCGCGTCGCAGTCCGAGTAGCCGCCGATCACTTCGAGTCGCCGCGTTGGACCGACGCGGTCGCCCGGCTTCGCCACGAGCGGGTGAGCGACGACGCGGAGCTACCCTGCTCGCGCGGAGTCCGCGACCATCTTGCTCGTCGCCTCGTCTGCCGACCGCTCGCGCCGCGCTCCGCACCAGATGATCCACGCGAACAGGACGAGTACACCGAGCACATCCACCGCGCCCAGCCAGGACAGCACGCCCGGCCGGGAGATCTCCCAGATCGTCGGCTGGAAGAACGACAGCACCCACGGCACGCCGATCAACATGGTCACCAGCCAGTACCCGGCCAGGATCCGCGCGCCCGGCGCGCCGCGCAGCGGGCCGTAGACCAGCCAGAGCACCGTCGGCAGCAACCAGACCCAGTGGTGCGACCACGAGATCGGCGAGATCAACAACCCGAACAGCTGCACCATGAGCAGCGTGCCCATCCGGTCGTCCGGTTCCAGCGCCCGCCAGGCGAAGAAGGCCAGCGCCGCGACCGCGAGCACCGCCGCGATCCACACCGGTCCGGATTCCACGTCGTAGCCGAGGATGCGGCTCAGCGTTCCGCGCAGCGACTGATTCCACACCGAGCCGACCGGGCCGATCCGGTCCGCGTCGCCGAGCAGCGTGCCGAAGTAGCGGGTCGCCTCGTGGTTGTTGATCAGGTAGCTGATGCCGACGGTCGCGCCGAAGACCACAGCGGACCACAGCGCGGTCCCCCAGCGCCGCCGCGCGACGAAGTAGAGCCCGGTGATCGCGGGCGTCAGCTTGATGCCCGCGATGACGCCGACCAGCCCGCCCGACAACCACCACCGCGAACTGCGCACCGCGAGCATGGCGCCGAGCACCAGGAAGACGTTGACCTGTCCGTAGTCGATCGTCGTGCGCACCGGCTCCAGCCACACGCCGACCGTCGTCCAGCCGATCGCCGCTGCGCGCCAACCCGGTTCGCGCAACCGCTGTTCGCCGACGATCAATTCCAGCGCGATCCAGACCACGCCGTACAGCGCCGCGACGGTGGCCAGCAGCCAGCCGACCGCGATCACCTTGAACGGCAGGAAATGCATTGGGAAGAAAACCAGCGCGGCGAACGGCGGATAGGTGAACGGGAGCGGGAAATCCGGCGTCTTCTCCGCGTAGGTGAAGTCGTAGAGCCGATCGGTGAGCAGCGCCGCCGAACCGTCCACGTAGACGTGCAGGTCGACCAGATTCATCCCATTGCGCGACACCAGCATCCACAGCAGCCGGGCCAGAACGGAAAGACCGAGCAGCAACACCGCCAGTCGCAGGTGGGCTGCGGCCGGACGCTGGTCCGACCGAGCGCTGTCTCGGTTCAAGTCGCGGGCTTTCGGGTCGGGGATGCGGTCACGGGCCGCGACCCGCCGGTGTCCGGTGTGTCGGCGGCAAATGCCGAAGGCTGCGACTAGATTAACCGGAGCGCCGATCTATCCCGTGCGCGCTACGCAACACCCATAACGTTTGCATCACCTTTCACATCGGCAACACCCCGCCGCACTACCGTCTGGTAACACTGATCGTCCACGGCACAACGTGATAACGACCACCGCTGTACAACTTGGCGGTCGTGTCCTTAGAGTGACCCCCGAAACAACGGATTTTTACCCGTTGACCAGATGTACCCGAGGTTAAGGACGGCTAGACCAGTGCTTCGCACCCGAGGATCGCGGATCGCATTGACCGCACTCGCCATGGCGGCGAGCGCTTCGCTCGCCGCGCCGGTCGCAGTAGCGGCACCGGCGCCCGCCCACACCGCGGTTTCGAACAGCGTTCCAATGGTGCCCGAGGGCGTTCCGGTGGACGCGATCGCCGCGCTCACCCCCGCCATCGTCGGCGCCATCGCCCGCCCTGCCGATGTCGCCGGACCGCAGTCCGCGATCCTCGACCAGGCGCGCATCCTGCTCAACACCCTGAATCTGCCGCCGCAGATCAAGTCGACCCTGGAGCGGATCATCACGTTCCTCGACGGCAGCGGCGGCGGCGGTCCCGAGCTACCGCAGGACGGCCCGGTCATCGCGCAGTTCCTGTACCCGACCATCGGCAAGGGCTGCATCAGCGCGACCGCCGACTCGATCGGCACGGCGCTCGCCGTCGCGGGCCCGGCCACGCTGCCCCCGCCCGGCCCCGAGGCCGGTCAGACCGGTTTCGTGTTCACCGCGCTCGGCACCAAGGCGCCGACGGCGGAGCAGAACCCGCCGATGACCGTGCAGTGGCTGAACCTCGACACCCGTCAGTCCGGCGTGCAGGCGCTGACCGACGAGGCGAAGATCAACCCGGACGGCCCCGCGACCCTGTCCGCCATCGTGAACACCGGCCGCGGCCGGATCGTCGCGGTGGTCGGCGGCTCGCTCACCACCAAGGCCCCCGACGCCGAGCCGCGCACCTGCTCCTTCCTGCCGACGCTCGGATTCTTCACCGTCGCTTGATGTTTCGAAGCCCGGCGGGTCGCTCGCGACCGCCGGGCTTCGGCATGTCCGGAGCCGCTGGACCCGATCGACCCACCAGCTCCACCGGACCGACACACCCAGCCGGAGCGGCCTGCCCGGCACTTCACCCGGTCGACCCCGACGAACTAGCGCTCCACTCGACCGGCTCACCCTGCGGGAGCCGCCCGCCCGGCGTCCCAGCCGCCTACGTCGGCGCGACTCGGCCGACCGCGACCGGACCGACACACCGTCGCAATCGCGGCGATATTTCGCGGCCCTGTCTCCGTTGTGGTAGACCGAAAGCATGTCGACTACCGAAGGAACGGTACGACCCCGCTCGATCCGGAGCTGGCGCTCGCGCCGATCAATCCTGTCCATCCGTTCCGAGGGCTCGATCCTGTCCATCGGATCGGCCTATTCGATTCTCTCGATCGGCAGTGTCGGTTCGGTGCTCTCGATCGGGTCGGTCGGATCGTTCGGCTCGGCGCTCTCCTCCGGCTCTTTCGCCAGCATCGGCTCGGCCCTCTCCGGCCTGTCACGCTGGTCGCTGCTGTCCTGGATGGGCAATCACGAGGCGCCGGAGACCCGTCCGAACCTGCGCGTCGTCCCGGACGACGAACCCGACCTCCGCGTCGCCCCCGTCTGCCACTGCCAGACCTAGGCGTATCTGCGCGTTCGTTCCATCCATGCGCGGGGCTGTCGCCGGACGTCGCCCGGCCCGCGCGAACTCGGCGTCCCTGCGCACTCGCTCTGGCCTTGCGCCGGGCATCGACGGACTCCGCCTGACCACGCGAAACTCGGCGTACCTCCCCTGAGCTCCGGCCATACGCAGGGTCGATCCATGGACTCCGCCCAACGACCTGAACCAGGCTCCGGCCATGCGCGGCAGCTATCGATGGACGCCGTCCGCACCCCCGAACCAGACACCACCCATACGCAGAGGCTATCGATGGATGCCGTCCGACTGCGTGAGCAAGGCGTACCTTCGCATTCCCGCCCGCCATGTGCGGGGCATCAGCGCACTCCGTCCGCCTGCGCGCAATGGGAGAAGCTTCGCCTCCACTCCGGCCATGCGCGGGGTCTACCGAGAGACTCCGCCCAACCACCGAACGAGGTACCAGCCATGCGCGGAGGCTATCGATCGACGCCGTCCGCCTCGGCGAGCTAGGCGCTGCGCCCTCGGCTCGCACTCACCACTGCCCGTACTCGGGCTTCAGAATGTCGTTGAGGTCGACGCCGATTCCGTCGACGGCGCGCTTGTCGATCTCGAACTGGTGCAGGTGCGCGGACGGGTGGACGAAACCTTTCGGGGTGCCCCAATTGTGCTGCCAGTACCAGGAGCCCAAGCCCGCCACCTGTGCGAGGTCGATGGTCGGCGAGTTGGCGTAGACGCCGACGTTCCCCTTGCCGAGCACCGCTTCCCAGCCGAGCAGGTACGGCGCGATCATGGTCGCGAAGTCGACCGGAGTCGGGTTGTCGTCGATGGAGGCGTAGATGGGCCTGCCCTCGGGGCCGCCCGCGACCAGGTGCAGTTCCAGCCCGCGTTCGGCATGCCTCTTGCCCGCCTCCAGTCCGCCGCGCCAGTCGGCGGTCGGCCCCTTGCCGAATTGGTAGCAGGACACGATCTTCAGCCCGGCCGCGGTGAGTTCCTCGACCTCGCGGGCGAGCAGCGGCTTGCCCACCATCCATTCCGCGCCGGGCCGCCGATCGGAGACGTAGCGGATGACGCCGACGTGCCCGGCCGCGAGAATGGCCTCGGCCGCGGGCACGCCACCGGAATAGTCGATCAACGTGCCGAGGTTGCCCGTCGCGGAGGCGGGCCCGGCGGAGCTTGCCACTCCGAGCGCGGCGGCCGCGGCGGTGTAGGCGAACAACTTGCGTCGAGACAGATCGAAAGAACGCATCGCAGGACTCCTTCGCGCAACCCCCAATTGGCTGGCAGCGTGCCCGGCGCACCTTCCCCAAGGTTCACACGCGCGCCGGGAGCCTCGAACGTGAACTCATTTCATCATATTTCACATGTGAACCGCTAGACCCATCGGACTCAGCATTCCCACTCGCCACAGGGGTTACGCGTCAGGCCAGACCGTCGATCCGCGCCGCCACGTCGATGGTTCGCCCAGCGGTGTCGCCTAGTTGCTCGCGCACCACCCGTTCCACCTGCGCGACCACCTGTTTCCTGATTCCGGCCAGCGCGCCGAGGGTGGCCGCGCGCACCCCCTGCGCCTTGAAATGCATCCGGATGTCCTCGGTCGCGGGCGGCGCCACGTCGACGACGATCAGCAGCGGATCGGCCGCCCGAGCGGTCAGCACCAGCGGGATCTCGACGTCGGCGCGGTACTTGTTCGCCTTGAAGACCTGCACGGTGATGTCCAGGCCGACGGGCAGCGTCAGGTCGAACGCGACGAGATCATCCGACGCCGCGACCCGCTCGGCCAAGCGCGGCTGCCGAATCGCACCCTGCACGGTGACAGTGGCCCGGTCCTTCGGCCCGGTTTTCAGCGGCCCCACCTCGATCGGGCGCCCGGCCATCTTGTCGACCACCTCGAAGACCCGATCCCGCGTCACGACGCGGTCGAAGAATCGGTGGCCGAACTCGCCGTAATCGATCCAGTCGAATTCCGCCTGCTTGCGGTGCTGCGACCGGGTGCCCGCGACCATGGCCTCGACGTCGAAGACCCGCCCGCTCCTCGCCTGCGGTTCGGCCAGCATGGCGTTGACCCGGTTGGCGACCTCCCGCTGCACCAGTCCCGCGATCGGATCGAGCAACCATTCCCATGCCGATTCCACGGTCTGGGCGCGCAGTACGAAGCTCACGTCGCGGGTGGTGATGGGCGGGATGTCGATGACGATCAGCAGCGGGTCGGCGGTGCGGGCGTGCAGCGTCAGATCGATCTCGACGACCGCCTCCAACCGCAGTTTCCTTCCGCCGAGCCGCACCTTCACCGCGAGCGTGAGCGGCACCGTCACCTGGAAGACAACGTGCGGATCGTGACGGAGCACCGTGGGGTCGCCGACCTTGCCCTCGGCGATGAATCCGGCGAGTCCGGGAGGGCCGATGTTGAACGGCCCGATGGCCACGCCCCGCCCGGCCATGGAGGCCACCGCGGCCACGATGCGTTCCTCGGTCACCGCGTGGGTGACGAAGCGTTCGCCGAAGTCGGCGTAGTCGATCCAGGACGGGTCGTTCGTCGTTTCTTCGGTCGTCTGCATCAGAGATTCCGAAACCCTCACCTTTCAACGGACTACCGACACGGTACGCGACGAAAGTTTCCGGATATCCGAACGATCGGGGAACCCTGTCCTGCTGATGAGGGGGTAGCAGGACAGGGCCCTATGCGACAGCGCTGCCGGGCGCTGCCGTCTCCATACTAAGGCTCGGTGGCGGACGCGCCGAGCATCGCACGCGCCGAATGGGACAGTCTGAGCGGCAATGATTCTCAGAATCGACCGTAGCCGACGACGTCCTCCGCGTCGGCCACCCGGAACCGGTGGATGCGCACCTCGCCGAATTCGTTGCCGCCGATCGTGGTCACCTCGCCGTCGGCCGCCGTGAGCACGATGTTCGTGTGCTGGGTGAATGGGCTTTCCGGGCCGTAGAGCAGCACGTCACCGGTGCGCGGGCGATACCCGCTGCCCGCGGGCGCGAACCTGTCGGATCCCTCGTAGTACTCCTGGAGGGTGTAGACGCCGGGAATCCGCCATGACCCGGAGTTCGGGTTCGACAGCGGTCGCCCCGCCTCCCGCATCGTCCAGCTCACGAAATCGGCGCACCATGGCTCGACCAGCCCCTCGGCGTACTTCGGTCCCCCACCCGGATTTGCGAACTCGTGCTCCAGTACCTCGACCAGCCTGGCCTGCGCCGGATCGAGGGCGGACCGATCGATATCGGGGAAGACGGTGGGACTCTCTCCGATCACGGCGGGGTGATCGGAGCTCGTCCGCCACCAGAGCGCGCCCGCGACGACGGCTGCCACGACGACCGACCCCAGCGCCAGCAGCAGACCGAGTCGCGCCCGGGTTCTTTCCGGTACGGACACGCCGTCCCCCCAATCATTCTGTACGACCATTCATCCTTAGGACGAACGGCCGCCGCGAACGGTTCCCGGATCGCGCCCCAGATAACGCAGCAGTGCGGCGACCGCGTCGTCCTCGGGAGCACCGTCGACCACCGCGGCGTAAGCACCCCACTGACGCAGCGGTTCCACGATCTCCATCACCGGCCCACCGCCCGGCGCGGGATTCGTCGTGCGCGCCGCGGCAAGCAGGGCACGGGACAGCTCCTCGTCGAGCGGCGAGTCCTGGCCGGTGGCGATGGCGAGATCCCACGCGTGCACCGCCGCGTCCAAGGCGCACAGCACGGCCGCCACCGGCGTCGGGAGTGCGCCGTGCGGCAACGGGGTCGGCACCTCGAGGGTCTCGTCGGTGACGGTCGCCCACGCGGCGGCGGTCTGCTCGATCGCGTCGCGCACCAGGGCGACGGGCGAGCCGTCGATCGTCCCCGACGGGGCGAAGGGATTGGCCGCCGGGCCGTTCCCGATGCCGAGGCGCTCGGCGAAGGCGAGCTGATCGCCCGCGGCGTGCTGAATCACCTGCGTCACATCCCATTCCGCGCACGGCGTGGTCAGGCTCCACTGGTCGTCGCGGATACCGGCGACGACGTCGGCGAGCGCGCGGTGCGCGGCGGCGAGGGTCTCGCGCCAGACAGTGGTGAGAGCGATATCGGTGTGCATGGCGGGCCTTTCGGTTGTGCTCTTCGGTACTGACTACGAGCCTATGGGGCTATTAGGCTGCTTTCGTTCCTAATAGTTCGAGAGGCGATCGTGACCGAGACCACAACCCGTGTTCTGCGTCTGCTTGCGCTGCTCCAGGACCGCGCCTACTCCGGCCGGGAGCTGGCCGACCGGCTCGGCGTCACGGATCGCACGCTGCGCAACGACATTCGCAGGCTGCGCGACCTGGGCTATCCCGTGCACGCCGAGCGCGGCGCGATCGGCGGCTACCGGCTGGGACGCGGCTCCACCATGCCGCCGCTGCTGCTCGACGACGACGAGGCCGTGGCGGTGGCCGTGGCGGTCGGGCTGGCCGAGGACGGCGCGACCGGCATCGCCGACATCACCGAGCACGTCGGCCGCGCGCTGGCCAAACTCGAACAGATCCTGCCGAAACGCTTGCAGCGCAAGGTGACCGCGCTGCGCAGCGCCACCGCGATCGGCCCGGCGACCACCGGCTCGCGCGAGCCCGACGCACCCGTCCCCGCCGAGGTGCTCACCGTCCTGGCGGGCGCGATCCGGGACGGCGCGGCGGTGCGGCTCGACATCGTCACCGCCGCATCGGAATTCGACGGCCCCCTCGAGGCCGAGCCGTATCGGCTGATCAATTGGCAACGCCGCTGGTACCTGGTCGCCTACGTGCTCGACACCCACACCTGGCGCGCGATACCCGTCGCCGGGGTGCGCCGGGCGGCCGCGACCGGCCGCCGTTTCGGCGCCCGCGCACTGCCCGACGACGACCTCGTCGCCTTCGTCATGCGCGATGTCGCGAGTACCGGGTGGCGGGTGCACGCCCAGGTCACGGTGTTCGCCCCGGCCGAGGTCGTGCTCGCGAGGATCAATCCCGCGGTCGGGGTGGTCGAGCCGGTCGACGAGAACAGCTGCCTTCTCCATACCGGCGCGGATGCGCTGGAGACCATCGCCATCTATCTGAGCATGCTGATGATGGACTTCCGCGTCGACGGCCCGCCGGAACTCGTCGCGCACCTGCGGACACTCGCCCGCCGCTATACCGAGTCGGTCCGGGACGCGCCGGCCTGACGGGTCAGTCCTTCTTGCCCATCGGAATACAGGCCGTCAGCGCGATGCCCGCCACCGCGGCCGCCATGGCGATGAAGAACGTGGTGTGGAAGCCGTCGCGGGAAGGCAGCAGGTGCGCGCCGAGCGAGATCGTCATGTGCGCGAGCACCACGCTCATCACCGCCGAGGAGGTGGAGGTCCCGATCGAGCGCATGAGCGAGTTGAGCCCGTTGGCCGCGGCCGTCTCCGTGATCGGCACGGCGCCCATGATCAGCGCGGGCATCGCCGCGTAGGCCAGGCCGACGCCGCCCGCGACGATCACGGCGGCGAGCATGATCTGCCAGACGCTGTTCATCAACAGCACTGCGCACAGGTAGCCGACGGCGATCACGGCCGATCCGAGCATCAGCGTCAGCTTCGGCCCGCGCGCGGCCGACAGCCGCGCCGAGACGGGCGAGAGCGCCATCATCACCAAACCGGTTGGCGCGAGGGCCAATCCGGCGTTGACCATGGACAGCCCGAAGCCGTAGCCGGTCTCCTCCGGAGCCATCAGCAATTGCGGGAAGGTCAGCGACATCCCGTACAGCGCGAAGCCGACGGCGATGGATGCCATGTTGGTGAACAGCACTCGCGGCCGCGCCGAGACCCGCAGGTCGACCAGTGGTGCGCGCTGCCGCAATTCGAAGAAGCCCCAGCCGAGGAAGACCACCAGCGAGACCGCGAACAGCGTGAGGATCGAGGCGCTGGACCAACCCCAGTCCGCGCCCTTGGTGATCGCCACGAGCAGCGCCAACAGGGCGATCGACAGTCCAACGGCCCCACCGAAATCGAAACGAGCCGGGGTGCGCACCGGCGATTCCGGCACGAAAACGAAGACCAGCGCCGCGCACAGCACGCCCAGTGCCGCCGAGGTCCAGAACAGTACGTGCCAGTTCGCGTTCTGCGCGATCGCCGCGGCCACCGGCAGGCCCACCGCGCCCCCGACGCCGAGCGTCGCGCTCATGATCGCCATGGCCGAGCCGACCCGCTCGGCGGGCAGTTCGTCGCGCATGATGCTGATGCCCAACGGAATCGCGCCGACGGCGGCGCCTTGCAGCGACCGACCGATGATCTCCGGCAGCAGCGAGGAGAAGCTCGCGCAGACCACCGAACCGGCGATGAGGGAGAGCAGGTTCGCGAACAGCACACGGCGCTTGCCGAACATGTCGCCGAGGCGGCCGCTGATCGGCGTGAACACCGCGCCCGCCAGCAAGGTCGCGGTGATCACCCAGGACGCGTTGGACGCGGAGGTGCTGAGCAGCGTCGGCAGCGCGGGAATGATCGGGATGACCAGCGTCTGCATCAGCGAGACCACGACGCCGACCATGCCGAGCGTCGCGATGAGCAGGGCGGAGGTCGGGCGACGCCGGGTCTCGGCGCCCGTGACGATCGAGGACGCCTCGGCAGTTAAGGACATGGATGTGTACGCTACACATGGTGTGTATGCTGCACAATTTGGTAGAAGAGTGATCCGCGCGACATAGTGAGTGCCATGTCAGACCGGGAACCCGCCGACCACGCAGCGCTCACGCGCCTCGTCTTCGAGCTCACGCTGCTCTCCCGGCACTTCCCCGCCTCGGTGCTGCGCCGCCCCGGCTTCCAGCTGGACCGCTCGGCCTTCCTGATCCTCACCAGGCTCGAAATCGACCACCCGCTCAGCCTGCGCGAACTCGCCGACGCCTTCCGACTCGACGTCTCCACCATCAACCGGCAGGTCGGCGCAATGCTGAAACAAGGCTTGGTGGAACGGGTTCCCGACCCCGACGGCGGCATCGCCCGCAAGATCCGCACCAGCGCCAAGGGCATGGATCTGCTCGCCGCCGACCGCGCCCAGAGCCACGACGGCATCGGGGCCGTGGTCGCCGAATGGTCCGAGCACGACATCGATCAGCTCGGCGTGCTGGTCGCCCGCTTCAACGAGTCCATCGAACACATGGAGCACAATCCGTGGCCGCGACCGCCCGCGGCACGCTGACTTCTGGACCGACTTCGCCGAATCCACGGCACGGCGCCGCGTGGCCGTTAAGCTCCCGACGATGGGAGAACTTCGGCATTCCCGGCGCCCCCGCACGGTCCGCCCGAGCTGGTTCGCCTGGGACAACTACCTGATCGGCGTCGTCGGCCTCGCCTTCGCCGTCGCGTTCGGCACGGCGGCCGCGATCCTCGCCCAGGCGGGGCACCATCCGCCCGCCATCGCGGTCGCGGCGTTCGCGGTGCTGTTCGCCACGCCCGCCGCGGTGCAGGCGATCGGCGAACTACTCGCGGGGCTGCTGCTGGTCGGCATGCTGCTCGGTTCGATCCTGCTGCTGCCCGCGCTGCTGGTGAGCCCGACCGTGCGCCGCTGGGCGAAGCGGCGGTGGGCGCGCGCCACGGCCTGACCGGTCAGCCCGCGCGCGAGTACACGCCAGGCGTGATGCCGTAGCAGCGACGGAACCAGCGGGTCAGGTGCGCCTGATCGGCGAAGCCCGCGGCCACCGCCGCCTCGGCGACCGGACGGCCCGCCGCGATCAGCCGTCGCGCCGCCCGCAGCCGCAGGATGCGCTGGTAATCGCTCGGCGCCAGACCGTAATTCGCGCGAAAGGCCCGGTAGAGCGCGAAGCGGCTGGCGCCCGTCGAGGTGACGAGATCGTCCATCGACAGCGTGTCCAGATAGCGCTCGTCCAGCACATCGCGCACGCGGCGCGCGATCGCGCTGTTGCCGCCGCCGATCACCGTTCTCTCGCGCGGGGTGCGCGCGCCGCGCTGCACCAGCGCCGCGACCGTGGCGGATAGCGCCTCGTCCCTTGCCAATTCGGTGGCGTGCGAGGTGAGACTCGCGTACAGCCTGCCGAGCGCGCCCGCCAGCAGCGGGTCGTGCAGCACGGGTTCGGCAAAGAGCGGCAGGCCCGCCGGACGACCCGCCCGGTCGGACAGCAGGTCGGTGATCAGCTCCGTGCCGATGTGCACGATCCGGTAGGTGAAGCCCGCCTCGGTCGCGCTGTGCCCGTCGTGCGGTTCGTCCGGATTGAACGCCATCACCATGCCCGCTGAGCTGACCCTGGCCGCGCCGCGGCAGTCGAAACTCTGCGCACCGAAATCGGTGAGCCCGAACGAGTAGGTCTCGTGCGCGTGCGGGTGATAGACGTGCCGCTCGAAATGGGCGCGCATCACCTCCACCGGGCGATCCGGCATCCGCCGATATTCGACCCATTCGCTCACGGCTCCATTCTCACCGCACCAGCGTTCAATACCTCGGGGCGGCCCGCGCGGAGTATCGAACCGTGCGTATCCGTTTGCTGTTGATCCTGGTCATGGCCCTGTGGGGCAGCGCGTTCGCCTCGTCCAAGGCGGCCGTCGGCGATGTCCCACACGAGGTGGCGGGCTTCCTGCGCTTCCTCATCGGCGCCCTCGTCTTGCTCGTGGTGTTGCGCGCGCCCCGGCTGCCCGCCGCGGAAGCGCCGCGCGTGGCCGGTCTCGGCATGGTCGGCGTGTTCGGCTACAATGCGCTGTTCTTCCTCGCGCTCTCCCTCGCGCCCGCCGCGGACGGCAGCGTGATCGTGCCGATGGCCGCTCCGGTCTGCACGGTCGCGGTGAGCGTCCTGCTCGGGCGCGTGCGGTTGTCCGGTGCGCGACTGCTCGGGCTGACGCTCGCCGCGGTCGGCGGTGTGGTCTTCTTCCTCGGCATTCCCGACTCCGGCGACACCCGCCTGCTTGGTGACCTCCTCTTCCTCGGCGCCGCGGCCTGCTGGTCGGCCTACACCCTGCTCGGCGCGCCGCTGCTGAGCCGGTTGCCCGCAGCCACCGTCACCGTCTACGCGACCGCCGCGGGCGCCACCGCCCTCGGACTGCTCGCCGTCCCCGCGCTCGCCGACGTCCGCTGGTCGGAGCTCGGCCCCGAATTCTGGCTCAACCAGGCCTATCTCGGCGCGCTGCCGACCGCGCTCGCCTACGTGCTGTATTACCACGCGGTCGGCCAGGTCGGCCCCACCACGGCGACGTCCGCCATGTTCCTCGTCCCGGCCTTCGGATTGACGTGCGCATGGGTGCTCCTCGGTGAATCCATCTCACCACTGCAAGGGATCGGAGCGGGGTTGATGCTGGTCGGCGCGTGGATGAATACGCGTCTCGCGGTGGACGATTCGGGGCCGATGCCCGCAGATCCCGCTCCGTTGGCGACGGATTCCGCACCGTCAGCGGTCGCATCCGGCAGCCCGGTGCTCGAATCGAGGGATACCGCCGCGATTTTCGACGCTGCCGCAGCCGATGTCGACGCACGGGCCGAATCCGTCCGAGCCGCAGCCAACGGCACCCGACCAGCTGTCGATTCGGCCTTGGCAACCGAACTGGTCCCGGCCGAGTTCGACTCACCCCTGCCCGGTTCCAACGTGGCAGCGGGCGAAGTGGATTCGTCGCATGGACCGAGCCGGCCCGCGCACTGAGCGACGGCCGAGCGTTACCCCTCGCGTTTCGATTTCGAGCGGGCGCGGAGGTGGGCGCGTTCGCCCTGTTTGCCGAAGAGGCTGAGGAATTCGACGGGTTCGCGGTCGGCGGCGCCGAACCAGTGGGGTATGTGGGTGTCGAATTCGGCCGCTTCGCCGGGTACCAGCACCAGATCGTGCTCGCCGATGATGGCGCGGAGGCGCCCGTTCAGCACGTAGAGCCATTCGTAGCCCTCGTGGGTCTGGAGGCGGGGTTCCGCGCCGGGGTCGGCGGGCTGGAGGACGATCTTGTAGGCCTGGATGCCGCCCGCGCGACGGGTCAGCGGAACCATGGTCATGCCTTGCCGGGTGAGCGGCCGCAAGTGGACGCGCGGATCACCGGTGGGTGGTGCGTCCACGAGTTCGTCCAGTGTGACGCCGTGCGCCCTGGCGAGGGGCAGCAGGAGTTCCAGCGTCGGGCGGCGGTCACCGGACTCCAGCCGGGAGAGGGTGCTCACGGATATCCCGGTGGTCGCCGAGAGATCGGCCAGCGTGGTTTCGCGCCGCCGCCGCAGGGCACGCAGTCGGGGACCGACCGCGTCGAGTGCTTGGTCGAGATCGTCGTCCATGCGACCAGCTTGCCAGATTGGCAAAGAATGTTGCCGTCTCCGCGGATGTACTCGCATAGTCGTCGCCAGGAGGTGGTCATGGTGACCGATCAGCGGAAAGACAGCTACGACGTGGTGGTGATCGGCGGCGGCGCCGCGGGGTTGAGCGGCGCGCTGATGCTCGGCCGATCGCGCCGCTCGGTGCTGGTGGTCGACGCGGGCGCGCCGCGCAACGCTCCGGCCGAGGGCGTGCACGGCCTGCTGGCCAGGGACGGCACGCCGCCCGCCGAATTGCTGGAACGCGGCCGCGCCGAGGTGCGCGCGTATGGCGTTCAGCTCGCGTCCGGCGAAGTGCGCGGCGCGGACCGCGACGGCGACGGTTTCGTCGCGACTCTGGCCGACGGCCGGACCGTTCACGCCCGCAGGCTGCTGGTCACCACCGGCTTGGTCGACGAACTGCCCGACATTCCCGGCCTGCGCGAACGCTGGGGCCGGGACGTGGTGCACTGCCCCTACTGCCACGGCTGGGAGGTGCGCGATCGGGCCATCGGCGTGCTCGCCACGGGTCCGATGTCGGTGCACCAGGCGCTGCTGTTCCGGCAGCTCAGCGCCGACATCACCTTCTTCGCCCACACCACGTCACCCACGCGGGAGGAGACGGTGCAGCTGGCGGCCCGCGGCGTCAGGCTGGTCGAGGGCGAGGTAACGGGACTGGAGATCGCCGAGGATCGCATCACCGGCGTGCGCCTGAGCGACGGAACGGTGATCGACCGCGAGGTCGTCGCGGTCGGGTCGCGGATGGTGGCGCGGGCGGATTTCCTCGCGACGCTCGGGCTGCGCCGCTCCGAACATCCCATGGGCGAGTTCATCGCCGCCGACCCGACCGGCCGCACCGAGGTTCCCGGCGTGTGGGCGGCGGGGAACGTCACCGACTTGGCCGCCCAAGTCGGCACGGCCGCCGCCGCGGGCGCCACCGCGGCCGGGCACATCAACGCCGATCTGGTCGCCGAGGACACCCGAAACGCGGTCGCCGCGTATCCGTTCGCACTCGACATCGAAGCACTCCTGTGCGAGGCGGCAGGCGACGGCCGCCACGGCCTCTGAACCACGAAGGAACACAGAGTGCTCACCTGCCGGTCGGCTACCACCAGGAGTTTGCCCGATGGCTCACTCCCAGAACTGATTAGGATCACCGTGCCAGAACAACTCGACCACGCCTTCTGGGAAGCCCGCTATCGCGCCCACTCGACGACCCCGCACCCGCAACCCAATCCACACCTCACGGTGGAGGCGGCGAACCTGACCCCGGGCCGCGCCCTGGACGCGGGCTGCGGCGAAGGCGCGGAAGCCGTTTGGCTCGCCGCACACGGCTGGCGTGTGACGGCAGTCGATTTCGCCACCGCCGCCCTGGATCACGCCCGCGAGCTGGCCGACCTCCGCGGGCCCGAGATCTCCGGCCGAATCGATTGGCTGGCAGCGGATCTGACGGAGTGGACGCCCGAGGAGAACGGCTACGACCTCGTTTGCTCGCATTACGCCCACCCCGTCATGGGAGCCGAAACCTTGCTTCGCCGGCTGGCTCCTGCCGTCGCCCCCGGCGGCACGCTTCTCATCGTCGGCCACCATCCGTCGGACGCGCACTCCGCCGCCCACGCGACGGGCGTGCACGCCACCGCGGAGGATCTGGCGGCAGCGCTGGAACCCAACCGCTGGGAAATCACGGTGGCGGAGACGAGATCTCGCACGATGACCCACGGCAGTCACCAGATCGAGCTTCACGACACCGTTCTGGTGGCGAGGAAGCAACGCTGAGGTCCGCATATCAGTAAGGTCGCCGCGGCCAGCCAGTGCTCCTTGGGCAATGGCCGGTCGCGCAGCTGTCCTACTTCCGCGCCGACACCAGCATCGGCTCGTGCAGGTCGAAGTACGTGACCTCGCCCATGAGCCTGCGCTCCTCCTCGAGCAACGGCCGAAGATCGTCGGGAATCTCGATCTTCTCGTGCTCGCGAGCCTCGGCTTCGGACCTGAAATACACCGCCTCGACGTACCCGTCGGCGCCGTAGGTCGACAACGTGCCACCGAGAATCTCTGGGCGCAGTTCGTGCAGACGATCACCCGTCTGCGTGTGCAGTTCGCGCATCCGGCGCCCATCGGCTGTATGGCCCTCCATGATCTGCACGAAGCCTGCCTCGTCAGAGCCGCCGCTCATCCACTGCGTCACCTCCGGGCAGTCCATGAAGGTGACCGGCCCGTCGAAGCACTGCTCGGTCTCGGCCCACCAGGCGCCCTGCTCCGGGCGCGCGCTGTTTCGTCGCGCCGCGTCCTCGGATTCGAAACGGGCAAGCGCGATGAATGTGCCGTCGTCGCATAGTCCGTACGTTGTGCCGAGGTATCCGACAGCCCCCGGTTCCAGTTCTGCTGTCCACCGATCCATGCACCGACTGAGCCGGTCGGCGTCGGACACTTTGCCTTGAATCACCTGGATGAACATCTGGTCCTCCTCGCGTGGAGCAATCACTCCGCGAATGGCGCGGGGTCTATGCGTAGTGGTCCACCGAGCGCGTGAAACCGCACGGCCCACACACGCCGCCGCCGCACCGTCAATCGTTCGCCGCCCGCCGGGCCCGCGCAAGTACGGTCGCCAGTTACACCTCCGCCACCCCTGATGCTCGGCTGACAACTGCGAAAACGACACTTGCACCCCGCACCGCGACCTCGCCCAAGGCCGGCGCGAGCCCTGGGCGGCCGATCAGACCTCCAATTCCTCTTCGATACCCTTGAGGTGGTGCCTGGCCAGCGCGAGGTTCGCCCGGCCACGGTCCAAGGCGAGGTAGAGGAACAGGCCTTTGGATTTTCGGCCGGTCATCGGCCGGATGATGTGGTACTGGCCGGACAGCGTGATGAGGATGTCCTCGATGTCTTCTTTGAGGTTGAGTTGTTCCATGGTGCGAAGCTTGGCGCGCACCACCTCGGTGTTGCCCGCCGCGGCGATTTGGAGGTCCAAAGCCTTGGAGCTGCCGAGCATTCCGAGGGCCATACCGCTGTTGTAATCGACGACGGCGGCGCCGATCGCGCCGTCGATCACCATCATGTCCTTCAGAGCCAGATCGAGATTCGTCATTTCATTCCTTTCGATGGGTGTGCGTTGCCCGGTCCCTGCCGGGCTTGTTCGCCATCGCCGCCAGATGGTCGGCGATCGCGCGGGCCACCGGGCGCGACTCCAGATGGAGCCGGCCGACGTTCACTTCGGATCCGGCCAGTACGGTCAGCGAGGCCCAGCCCGCCGAGTAGATCACCACGTACCCGTCGGTGCCGCGCACCACGACCTCGTGGAATCCGCCGCCGTTGGCGGTGGCGGACAGCCGGTACGACAGCGCGAGATGCGAAGCCGACAGCGCTGCCATTCCGTCGGGTTCGATGTGTGCGGGCAGGTCGTGCGCGATCAATAGACCGTCGCCGGACGCGACCAGCGCGCCGGTCAGCTGTGGCACCCGATCCCGCAGCATCTTCAGTTCCGCCAGCACCGCCGCGGTCGGTCCGGGTCCGGACATCGCCACCTTGGTCAACCTTCCCATCCATTCGCCGAACAATTTCTTTCGCGCGGTCACGCAAGCTCCTCCAACGCCGCCCGCAGGCGAACCAGCACGTCGCGGTCCACGGGCTCCCACTGTTCCGCCGACGGCGGCGGGACCGTACGCACCCGACGGCGTAGGGGCGGGACGGTGGGCTCTCCTGGCGCTACAGGCGTCATGCGTGGCGCATCGGGATCGGCGATTACCGCAGGTCCGGCCACCGCGAGCGCAGCGGATTCCGCTAGCCTCGAGTCGGTGCGCGCGGCGAGCACCGCGGCCTGCACCTCGGCCGAGTCGGCGGATCCCGGCTCGGTGAACATCGCGGGCTCGGTGACGCGCGGCCCGGTCAGCTTGGAGTGCTTGCCGTTTCGCGACTCGATGCGCGCGGGAGGCCCGACCTCTCGCGGTCCGCTGTGGGGGGCGAATCCCGCGCCCCACGGGGCGGCGTGCCTGCCGGGCTCGACGACGGCCG
This sequence comes from Nocardia sp. bgisy134, assembly GCF_965341865.1. GTDB lineage: Bacteria > Actinomycetota > Actinomycetes > Mycobacteriales > Mycobacteriaceae > Nocardia. The sequence continues at coordinate 2,094 of NZ_CBDQZP010000007.1, read as the reverse complement.
GGCCGGGCGGCTCGAGCAAGCCCGCCGCGGTCAACTCCCGCACCGCCTCCAGACATCCGTACGTGGTGCGGCCGAGGTCACGGGCGATACCCGTGATGCTGCGCTGGGTATCCGCCGCCGCGAGCACCTCGGCCTGACCCGCGGTGAGCACCACGTGGCGGCGCCGGACGCGGCGCACCGGCACCACCGGGACGCGGTCCACCAGGTCCGCCGGCCACGGCCCGGACTCCGGATCGCCGCGCCGCTCGCATTCCTGCACCAGCGCGCGCGGCGTGATGTGGCAGACCGGCGCGAGCCAGTGCGGTGGCGCAGGCCGGAATTCGGGGACGGCGGACGACGCGAACAAGAAGTAGGCCGCATCGTAAACCGATAGCAGCGCAAGGGTTTCCAGTCGCGGCCGCGCCAGCACCTGCCCGGGATCCCCGGCACCCGCCCGCCGCCAATCCTCCGCTGTCGCCACGCCCGCCTCCACCACCAGCCGGTCCAGCCCGGTCGTTCTGCGGCAATCGGCGGAGGCGATCACGCCACCGGTGAGATGAAATGCGCCATCACCGGCGCGTAAGACACCCGTACTCCCTTCCTTTTCCAGCCGCCGCAGTTCGACGGCGAGGTCAACGCCCATAACCGTCCTCGGCGAATTCCGCGAGAATCGCCCGAAGCTGATATCGAGCCATCGCCAGATTGCCGGTGTCGACTTCACACAGCACGTGCACGAAAAGCCGGCCGTCGAAGTCACCGTCCACCAGATTCAGCAAGTGAAATCCACGGGACCCGGACACGATGATCTCGGTGAGATCGTCACCGTCCCAACCGGTCGCCAGCGCCGAGCAGCCGAGCACTGTACGAACCACATCCGTTGTGGCCGCAGCATCTTCGTGCTGATCGACCAGATCGTGCTGCCCGGCCGCCGCGATCGCAAGACCACTCGCCCCGTCCACCATTGTCACGCTGCGCGCACCCGGAATGTCCATGATGCGTTTCAAGCAGCCCTCGATACCGATCACCGTGCCACCGCTTGTCTGTGAGGGTTTTAGCGAGTCCCGACGCTACACACGGCCCGGGAGCTGTGTACAGCTATCGACGGGAAATTTCTCAGCACACAACGCATTTCCCCCGGATACGCGAAAAGAATACCCTCCGGTATTTCAAACCTACCGGTAGTTAATGGACTTTAGTCATTTCGCGTTGCGTAATTAGGTTGCCCACAATGCGGAAGACTCACGATGCACGATTCATGTCGCGCCCACCTCCCCGAGCAGCTACCATCGCGCATCCCGCCGAGTGAACATCGTTGCCACCGAACGCCTTCGGCCTTCGCAAGGCAGGGTGAACTCGACAGCCTCGGAACTCGCCGCGGCACCGAGGCGCGGGGGCTGAAGAGAGTCGACCGGCCAGTCCGAACGACGCCGATGAGGCGGCCTCGCAAAGGAATTGGAGGTGTTGCTCCAAATGACTTCGAACACACGGGACGACGACCGAAGTCAGTCGTCGTAGTGCCCACCCACAGCGATCACGACCAGTTCGTTATCGGTGACGTAGAGTCGGAGCGGTTGTGGCAGCCGCGTGTTTCGCGTCGTTCCAGGGCAACCTCCAACGTGGCACGGGCCGCGATCGCCGACGATTTCAGATCGAACGCGTGCGGCAGATCCTGGAATCCGGCGGGATCGGGATGCACGCCGATGTTCGTCATCCGTCGCCTGCGAACGCGGTGCGCCGGTAGGTGTGCGCACCGAAGAACCGCTGCGAGATCTGCCCGTCGGACTCGCGAGCGAACGGCATTCCCCACCGCTCCAGATCTTCGATTCCGCGAGCGGCATTCTCGGTGACGACCTGCACGATATCCGGGCGGGCCAGCAGATAGCTCTCCGTGATCGTGTCCGCCGCGTGCTGTTGCCAGCTGTCCTCGGCATCCATCGTCGACAGTGCGGCGTTGATGCCGCCCGCGGCGAGCGTGGTGTGCGCGTCCGCCTTCGGTCGCTTGCCGAGCACGAGCACGTCCACACCTCGCTCGGCCAGCTCGATCGCCGCACGCAGGCCTGCGCCGCCGGTGCTGATCACGAGTACCGACGTCGCGATCTGACGTTCGGCCGAATG
>NZ_CBDQZP010000006.1:0-327997 GCF_965341865.1 Nocardia sp. bgisy134 | reverse complement strand
CGCGTGTGTCGGCCTGATGCGGCGTTGGGCTGGCGGTCGTCTGTTGGTGTGCGTGGGCCCGGCGCGGTATTGGGCTGCCGGTCGAGGGTCGGTGTGCCTTGGTCCGGCTCGACGTTGGGCTGCCGGTCAGCTGTAGGTGTGTGTCGGCCTGGCGTGGTGTTGGGCTGTCGGTCGGCGGTCGGTGTGCCTCAGACCGGGTCGGCGCTGCGTTGCCCGCCGTCATGGCCAGGGCTGGGGGCGGGGCGCGGAAGTAAAGGGAGCGATCGATCGCGTCGTGAGCCAGGGGAGCGGGGTGGAGCGACGGTGTTCGCCTGCGTGGCGCTGATCGGGTTGATCGCGGCGGCGCTGGTGATCGGGCAGGTAGGGATGGTCGTCGTCGCGCGGCATCGGGCGCAGGCGGGGGCGGATCTGGCGGCATTGGCGGCGGCCGGGGCATTGGACGGCGGGGCCGAGGCGGGATGCGCGGCGGGGGAGGAGGTGGCGCGGCGGATGGGATCGCGGATTAGTGAGTGCCGGATCGATGGATGGCACGCGACCGTGGCGGTGGCGCGGAATATACCAATGGGTCTGTTCGGAGTGCGGACTGTTCATGCGGTTGCTCGGGCGGGACCGGTCGCAGAGGAACAGTGACCGATGTGTACGAACACTGGTCAGTGTTAGTTCCGAACCACGAATTCAGCCATAGGAATAATCGAATAATTACGATGCGATATCTATTTTACGCACGGGTACGGAAATTCTTTGGCGATGAATCCGCACGTCGAGTGGTATGGGGCGTGGCAATGCCCTAGTTAACATGAATCTAATCCTCTTTATTCGGGCGGGCGGCGTGCCCCGACGGTATGGGACGGGACGGGTCGAGCGAGGCAGCCGACAGCCGGTGACCGCCGCGTAGATGGCGCTTCGGTCACGCCGGGAGGACGCTGCCGTCACGAACCGAGATCTGCGTCTTCACCTGCGCGAATGCCGGTCTCGGCGGGCCCGTTCAGCTCGGCCAGTACGGCAGCCAGCAGTCGTGCCGAGGCTCCCTTGTCGAGTGGATGGTTGCCGTTACCGCACTTGGGCGACTGCACGCACGAAGGGCAGCCCGCGGTGCACGTGCAGGAGTCGATGGCCGACAGGGTCGCCGAGAGCCAGCGGCGCAGCTGGGCGAAGCCACGCTCGGCGAAACCTGCGCCCCCGGGTTGGCCGTCGTAGACGAAGACGGTCGGCAGACCGGTGTCCGGGTGCTCGGCGGTGGAGACGCCGCCGATATCCCATCGATCGCAGGTGGCGACCAGGGGCAGCAGGCCGATCGCGGCGTGCTCGGCGGCGTGCAGCGCGCCGGGCGCTTGCCGTGGGTCGATGCCTGCGGCGGCGAGGAGCTCGGGTGTGACGGTGTAGAACACCGCGCGGGTGGGCAGGGTCTGCGGCGGGAGATCCAGCTCGACCAGGTCGAGGACCTCGCCGGTGGGCAGGGTGCGCAGATAGCCGATCACCTGACTGGTCACGGTGACCTGCGCCAACGCGCTGGTCACGGCCCCGTGCCGGTGCTGTTCGGTGAGCGCTTCGACGGCGATGTCGGTGACCTGCCGCGCGCTGGTGGTCCATCCGAGTTCGGCGGCGTGCACGAACGCGACGCCGCCGTCCAGGTCGAGCTCGTCGACCACGTAGGTCTCGCCTTGGTGCAGGTGGACCGCGCCCTGGTGCAAGGTGGCGGGGGCGCGCCCGGCGTCGGCGGTGCCGAGCAGCCTGCCGGTCTCGCCGTCGACGATGGCCACCGGCGCGCCGATGCCGCCGCGCACGTCGACGTTGTCGTGCGGGTGCGCGTCCGCGGTCACATACCAGCGCGCGGCGCCGTCCCGACCTGCCACGCGACGCCTGATGAGGCCCTCGGCCGCGAGGTCGGCGAGGACCTCTCGTGCGCCGAGTTCGTCCACTTCGGCGTCGGTGAGCGGCAGTTCGAGCGCCGCGCACAACAGCTGCGGTCCCACTACATAGGGATTGCGCGGGTCGGTGATGGTGGCCTCGACCGGCTTGTCCAGCAACGCCTCGGGATGGTGCACGAGGAAGGTGTCGAGCGGATCGTCCCTGGCCACCAGCACGACGAGCGAACCCTGGGTGCGCCTGCCCGCCCGGCCTGCCTGCTGCCAGAAGGAGGCGACGGTGCCGGGAAAACCGGAGATCACCACCGCGTCCAAGCCCGCGATGTCCACGCCGAGCTCCAGCGCGTTGGTGCTGGCCGCGCCGAGCAGAGAACCGTCGGAGAGGGCGGTCTCCAGCTCGCGCCGGTCCTCCGCCAGGTAGCCCGCGCGGTAGGCGGCGATCCGCTCGGCGAGCGTCGGATCCACCTCCGCGAGCAGCCTGCGTGCTTCCATCGCGGTGAGTTCGGCGGCGCGTCTGGAACGGACGAAGGTCAGCGTTCGCGCGCCCTCGACCACCAGGTCGGCCATGATCCGCGCCGCCTCCGAGGTCGCCGAGCGGCGAACGGGTGCGCCGTTCTCGCCGGTCAGCGCGGTGAGCAGGGGCGGCTCCCACAGCGCGACGGTGCGCGGTCCCTGCGGCGAACCGTCCTCGGTCACGGCGACACAGGGCGCGCCGATCAGCCGGGACGCCGCGGCCGAGGGTTCGGCGGTGGTCGCCGAGCACAGCACGAAGACCGGATCGGCGCCGTAGCGGGCCGCGATCCGCCGCAGCCTGCGCAGGACGAGGGCGACGTGCGAGCCGAAGACGCCCCGATAGGCGTGGCATTCGTCGACGACGACGTAGCGCAGCCTGCGGAACACCCTGGCCCAGCGCTGATGGGAACGCAGCATGCCGACGTGCAGCATGTCCGGGTTGGTGAAGATCCACCGCGCGTTCGCCCGCACCCATTGGCGGATCTCGGCGGGTGTGTCGCCGTCGTACGTCGCCGGATGCACATCCCGCAGCGGGCCTTCGTGCGTGAGCGCGCCGATCGCGCGCAGTTGATCAGCGCCGAGCGCCTTGGTGGGAGAGATATAGAGGGCGGTTGCCTTCGGGTCCTCCAGTAGTGCGGTCAGCACGGGCAATTGGTAGCCGAGCGATTTACCGGACGCGGTTCCCGTGCTCACCACGACATGCCGCCCCGACGCCGCCAGGTCGGCGGTCTTGGTCTGATGTGTCCAGGGCGCCGCTATCCCGGTGTTACGCAGCGCCTCGACGACGTCAGGAGCCGCCCAATCCGGCCACGCGGTGACGCCCGCGGGCCGCGCGGGCAGCTCTACGACGTGCGTCAGCCGGGGATCGGCATCCAGGCCCTCTGTTTGGACACGGTTCAGCAACGATCGCCCGTATCCGGGGCCGCTGCCGCGCCCGTTTCGCGCCACCTGGTCGGTTGGATTCACGGTGTGGCGATCCCGACACGCGAGGAAAGTGTGAAACGTGTGTGGTTGGGAAGGCTCACCAGCCATTTCGATACCAAATAGCGACCTGGGTCACAGCTGGTTTGCCAGATGCCGTCCCGGTTATCCAAGGGCAAACGAACCTGAAGTACGGATTCGAGCATTGTGTCCCTCACCTGCGCATTCGCAAGATCAACTTTTTTGCAAATTGTCGGTAACTCGACTGTTGAATTGCTCGAAGACATGGTTCACTAGTTCCTGGTCGCAAGCTTCTGTGTTCGAGGGACGGATCCAAAGTCCAAACCGTCAGCAGGATCGATGTTGCGAACGGTGTGCTTGGTGCTTTCCTGCAGGGGGAACCAAGAGTACAGCGGTCGGAACGGACCCGGTGGACGAACCCAGTTGTCCGCCGTTCCGGTAAGAAAAGAGAAGGAACAGAATGGCACAGGGAACTGTGAAGTGGTTCAACGCGGAGAAGGGGTTCGGCTTCATCGCGCCGGAGGACGGCTCCGCTGACGTCTTCGTCCACTACTCCGAGATCCAGGGGACGGGCTTCCGCACCCTCGAGGAGAACCAGAAGGTCGAGTTCGAGGTTGGCCAGGGCACCAAGGGCCCTCAGGCCACTGGAGTTCGCGCGCTCAGCTGAGCGACGCTGATCCACAGCTCGTCCCCCACCACCGGTGACCGGAGGTGGGGGACGAGCTATATCCGGGGTAGGTCGAAAAGGGCATTCTGTTCGTGAAAAATATGAACAAAATGCCCCGCCGTACCAATCGGTACGACTTCCCATCGGCTGGCGCCCGAAAGGGGCGGTTCGCGAACCCTCGCGCCGCTCCGGAGGAAGCGCGCATTCCCACGTGGAGCCGGTCGGTGACGCAAAACCGCAGCTCGAGGACCTAACGGCAACCCGATCGGCGCCTCGGGGTCGTCCGCCGACCGAGTGGCCGACCTCCGTTCGGCGCCTGGTCGATCGGTTTGTTGGCTGCACGGTGCCGCATGTTCGCCGCAGCGGAGTTCATCGGCTTCGGCTCGCCCCACGGCCGAGCGCCGGCACGCCGGTCGCGAACGGAACCGCGCGCATCAGCCCCAGCCCCGAAACGCGCCGAAGCCGCTTGACGTCCATAGGGATTGGCGCCCGACCACACATCCGGTCGCCCCCTCACTCCGTATACAACGGAGAAACCATCCAACAGCCGCGCGTCCCCATTACTCGGGGGACGAGTGGCACCAGCCGAATGCACGCGTACCAGCGCGGCAAACAACAGGGCATACTGATCGGCAGTGATCACGTACGCTCAGTGGTTCGGGTCGCAAGCCTCGACCACAGCCAGCGTCAAGGTATAAACGTGACTGGTAGCGATGTCAGCGTCGCCGCCGCTTGCCCCAAACCGTGCACAAACGCGCACCAGCGCGCCGCGCGGGTCGAGAAGGAAAGGTGTTTTCGCCGGTGGCAACACGAGACCGCGGTGCAGCCGACCAGGGCCGTCCCCTGCGTCGTCTCGTGATCGTCGAGTCCCCGACCAAGGCGCGCAAGATCGCGCCCTATCTGGGCCGCAACTACACGGTGGAAGCCTCCGTCGGCCACATCCGGGACTTGCCGCGCGGTGCGGCGGACGTGCCCGCCAAGTACAAAGGGCAGCCGTGGGCGCGCCTGGGCGTGGACGTGGACAACGATTTCGAGCCCATCTACGTGGTGAGCCCGGACAAGAAGGCCAAGGTCACCGAGCTCAAGAGCCTGCTCAAGGACGCCGACGAGCTGTATCTGGCCACCGACCCCGACCGCGAGGGCGAGGCTATCGCCTGGCATCTGCTGGAGACGCTGAAGCCGAAGGTGCCGGTGCGCCGGATGGTGTTCCACGAGATCACCGAGCCCGCCATCCAGGCCGCGGCCGCGGACACCCGCGAGCTCGATCCTGATCTGGTCGACGCGCAGGAGACCAGGCGCATCCTGGACCGGCTGTACGGCTACGAGGTCAGCCCGGTGCTGTGGAAGAAGGTCATGCCGCGCTTGTCGGCGGGCCGGGTGCAGTCCGTCGCGACCCGCGTGATCGTCCAGCGCGAGCGGGAGCGGATGGCGTTCCGTTCCGCGGAGTACTGGGACATCGCGGCCAAGCTGGACGCGGGCACGGGCGAGGCGGCCGACGCGACCAATCCGCGGACCTTCGGCGCGCGGCTGGTGAACGTCGACGGCGCGCGGGTCGCGACCGGCCGGGATTTCGGACCCGACGGGCAGCTCAAGTCCACCAACGGCGTCATCGTCCTCGACGAGGGCTACGCGCGGCGGTTGGCGGAGGCGCTCGACGGCGCGGATCTGGTGGTGTCCTCGGCCGAGGCCAAGCCGTACACCCGCAAGCCATATGCGCCGTTCATGACGTCCACCCTCCAGCAGGAGGCGGGTCGAAAGCTGCGTTTCACCTCCGAGCGAACCATGCGGGTGGCGCAGCGGCTCTACGAAAACGGCTACATCACCTACATGCGTACCGACTCGACCACGCTGTCGGAGTCGGCGATCGCCGCGGCCCGCTCGCAGGCGACCCAGCTCTACGGCGCGGAGTACGTGCATCCCACGCCGCGCCAGTACACCCGCAAGGTGAAGAACGCGCAGGAGGCGCACGAGGCGATCCGCCCGTCGGGCGACACCTTCGTCACGCCGGGACAGCTGCACGCGCGGCTCGACAATGACGAGTTCCGGCTGTACGAGCTGATCTGGCAGCGCACCGTCGCCTCGCAGATGGCCGACGCGCGCGGTACCACGCTGACGCTGCGCATCACCGGCGTCGCGGGCACCGGCGAGGAGTGCGTGTTCTCCGCGTCGGGTCGCACGATCACCTTCCCCGGCTTCCTCAAGGCGTACGTGGAGAGCGTGGACGAGGAGGCGGGCGGCCAGTCCGACGACGCCGAATCCCGGCTTCCCGCACTGGAAGAGGGCCAGGGCGTCACGGCGGTCGAGCTGAATCCCGATGGGCACACCACGAATCCGCCCGCGCGCTACACCGAGGCCTCGCTGATCAAGACGCTCGAAGAGCTCGGCATCGGCCGCCCATCGACGTACTCCTCGATCATCAAGACGATCCTGGACCGCGGGTACGTGTACAAGCGCGGTAGCGCGCTGGTGCCGTCGTGGGTGGCGTTCGCGGTGGTCGGGCTGCTGGAGGCGTACTTCGGCAGGTTGGTCGACTTCGACTTCACCGCCGCCATGGAGGACGATCTCGACGCCATCGCGGGCGGCCGGGAGCAGCGCGGAAACTGGTTGTCCAGCTTCTACTTCGGCGGCGAGCACGGCGTCGAGGGTTCGGTCGCGCGCTCCGGCGGGTTGAAGAAGATGGTCGGCGAGCAGCTCGACGACATCGACGCCCGCGAGGTCAACTCGATCAAGCTCTTCACCGACGCCGAGGGCCGCGACGTCGTGGTTCGGGTCGGCCGTTTCGGGCCGTATCTGGAGCGGATGGTCGTCAATCCCGATGACCCCGAAGGTGATCTGATTTCGCAGCGGGCGAACCTGCCCGACGATCTTCCGCCCGACGAGCTGAGCCCCGAGGCCGCCGAGAAGCTGTTCTCGACGCCGCAGGAAGGGCGCAGGCTGGGCGCCGACCCGGAGACCGGGAACGAAATCGTCGCCAAGGAAGGACGTTTCGGTCCCTACGTCACCGAGATCCTGCCCGAGCCCGCCGCCGAAGAGGCGCCGGCCAAGAAGACCGCGAAGAAGGCCGCCGCGCCCAAGCCGCGCACCGGTTCGCTGTTCAAGTCGATGGACCTGGCCACGATCACCCTCGACGACGCGCTGAAACTGCTGTCGCTGCCGCGGGTGGTCGGCTCCGATCCGGCGTCCGGCGAGGAGATCACGGCGCAGAACGGCCGGTACGGCCCGTATCTGAAGAAGGGCACCGATTCGCGGTCGCTGGCGTCGGAGGACCAGATCTTCACCGTCACGCTCGACGAGGCGCTGAAGATCTATGCCGAGCCGAAGCGCCGCGGCAGGCAGGCCGCGAGCGCGGCCCCGCTACGCGAGCTGGGTAACGACGCGGCCACCGGCAAGCCGATGGTGATCAAGGACGGCCGGTTCGGTCCCTACGTCACCGACGGCGAGACCAACGCCAGCCTGCGCAAGGGCGACGAGGTCGAGTCCATCACCGACGCGCGCGCCTCGGAGCTGCTGGCCGACCGGCGCGCTCGTGGCCCGGTGAAGAAGGCGGCGAAGAAGACCGCGGCCAAGAAGACCCCGGCGAAGAAGACCACCGCCAAGAAAGCCGCGGCCAAGAAGACGACCACCGCGAAGAAGACCGCGGCGAAGAAGACGGCCGCAGAGAAGTCCTGAGCGCGGGCTCGGCGTGGGTTAGCCTCGGTCGGTACGGCCCGTATCCGGGAAAGGACCGACCATGGCCGATCGGGAGCGCGAGGATCTGATCGCGATGCTGGCGGATCAGCGCGAGCTGTTCCGGATCACCGTCCGAGGCATCGACGACGATCAGGCGCGCAAACGCACCACGGTCAGCGAGCTGACCCTGGGCGGGCTGCTGCATCACCTGATCAACTGCGAGCGCCACTGGACCTCGGTGATCGTGACGCGCGACGAGCACGCCGTACTGGACGTCTCCCAGTTCGACGGCGAGTACGTCATGGCGCCGGACGAGACCGTGCAGGAGCTGCTCGACACCTGGGACGAGGTGGCGGCCGCCACGGCCGAAGTGATCCGGACCGTGGACAGCCTCGACACCTCCATCCCCACCCCGACCGCCCCGTGGACGCCAGAAAGAATCTGGCAGACGGTGCGTTTCACGATCCTGCACATCCTGCGCGAGATCGCGCACCACTCCGGGCACGCCGACATCATCCGCGAGGAACTGGACGGGCAGAACAGCACCTACTCCAGGGCCTCCTGAGAGTCGGCGGCCGGAGCGAACGACTATTCGCGCAGCCGGACGCAGTTCGTCCTCAGCTCGCGTACGGCCGCAGCGAACGCGCAGGTACGCCTATTCGCGCAGCAGCCGGACGAACTCGCGCATCCAGGCGGGATGGTCAGGCCAGGCGCGGCCGGTGACGATGTTGTCCTCCACGTGCGCCTCGCTGTCCACGAACTTGCCGCCCGCGGCCTCGATGTCGGGGGCGAGGGCGGGGTAGGCGCTGCACGAGCGGCCGGTGAGCACGCCTGCCGCGGCGAGGATCAGCGGGCCGTGGCAGAGGGCGGCGATCGGCTTGCGTTGTTCGGCGAAATGCTGGACGACGCGCTGGCAGTCCGGGTTGTTGCGCAGGTACTCCGGTGCGCGGCCGCCGGGCACCACCAGCGCGCCGTAGTTCTCCGGGGCGACGTCGGCCAGCGCGAGGTCGGCGGGCCAGCTGTGGCCGAGCTTCTCGGTGTAGGTGTCGAAACCGTCCGCGAAGTCGTGGACGACGAATTGGAGCTTCTTCACGGTCGGCGCCGCGATGTCCACCTCGTGCCCCTCTTCGAGCAGGCGCTGGTAGGGGTAGAAGACCTCGAGGTCTTCGGCGGCGTCCCCGGCGATCAACAGGATTCTCACGATGATTCCACCTCCGCGTCGAGCATCCGTCAGCGTGGTGAGCCGGGTCAACGACTTCGCGATCGATGCCGCGTGTCGCGCGGGGACAGGCCGTGACCGGCCGAGGGAACGTGTCGGATCGGACGGCTAGGGTGTATGCCGTGGCGGGAGTCTTCGATCGGTTGGTCGGCCAGGATGCGGTCGAGTCCGAGCTGACGGCTGCCGCGATCGCGGCCCGCGCCGGGGTGGTCGAGGGCGCGATGACGCACTCCTGGTTGTTCACCGGACCGCCCGGATCCGGCAGATCCATTGCGGCACTGTGCTTCGCGGCGGCCTTGCAGTGCACCGACGCGGGCACGCCCGGCTGCGGCAAGTGCCACGCCTGCACCACGACCATGGCGGGCACGCACGGCGACGTGCGGCGGGTGGTGCCCGAGGGGCTGAGCATCAGCACCAAGGAGATGCGCGAGATCGTGCAGGTCGCCTCGCGTCGCCCGAGCACCGGGCGCTGGCAGGTGGTGGTCATCGAGGACGCCGACCGTTTGACGGAGGCGGCAGGGAACGTGCTGCTCAAGGTGGTCGAGGAGCCGCCGGACCGCACGGTGTTCCTGCTGTGCGCGCCGTCGGTCGATCCCGAGGACATCTCGGTGACGCTGCGCTCGCGATGCAGGCACGTGCACCTGGTGACGCCCTCGGTCCCGGCCATCGCGCAGGTGTTGAAGGAGCGCGACAAGCTCGACGAGAAGACCGCGAACTGGGCGGCTTCGGTCAGCGGCGGTCACGTCGGGCGGGCCAGGCGGCTGGCCACCGACGAAGAGTCGAGGGCGCGCAGGCAGCGGGCGCTGGCCTTGGTGTCGGCCGTCGCGCGACCGGGCGCGGCCTACGCCGCCGCCGACGAACTGGTGAAGGCCGCCGACGACGAGGCCAAACAGATGAGCGCGGCCCGCGACGAACGCGAACGCGAGGAGCTGGCCACCGCGCTCGGCGCGGGCGGGACAGGCAAGGGCGCGGCGAGCGCGACCCGAGGGTCCGCGGGCGTGCTGAAAGACCTGGAGCGCCGTCAGAAGTCCCGCGCCACCCGCACCGGTCGCGACGCCCTCGATCGCGCACTGATCGACGTAGCAGGGGTGTACCGCGACGCGCTCGCCGTCCGCTTCGGCGCCGCGCGCGCGGGCTCGGGCGTCGTCCTCACCCATCCCGACCTGTCCGACCAGATCCACGACCTCGCCGACCGCGTTCGCCCGGAAGGCCTGCTGGGCTCCATCGAGGCCGTGCTCGCCTGCCGCGAGGCCCTCGACCTCAACGTCAAGCCCCGCTTCGCCCTCGCCGCCATGGTCGCGGCCATCATGGCCGCCCAATCCGCCTGACCGCACCCCTCGGGACCACCCGTTTTCGCGATCCGGCCACGGAGACGATAGACTCGCGTCGCCGAAAGGCACGCCGCCTTAGCTCAGTCGGTAGAGCGCTTCACTCGTAATGAAAAGGTCGGGGGTTCGATTCCCCCAGGCGGCTCCATTTTTTTCCTGGCGGAGGCTGCTGTGAGCCCCTCACCGCCTGTTCAACGCACCGGTAGCAACTCGCCGACCAACTCCGCGACGCGCTTGCGGATCTCGTCGTGGATCGGGCGCACGGCGAGCGAGAAGATCACAGCGACAAGCCCTGCCGTCGCTACGACTTCGTCGACAATTTCGACTGGTTCGGTTATCGGCAGCAGGTGGCCCCGGAGGCGATCGCCTCTTGTTTGGCCGCCGGGGTGCAGCACGAGTCCGCTGCGGCCTCGGCGGATGTGTCCGCGCAACACTCGGCCACGGCCTCGGCGCTGTCGAGTTCGGGTGCGGCGCCGAAGGTTTCACTGTCGGCGAGCACCGTGTAGACCTCCCATCGTTCGGTGCCGGGGCCGCTGACCCACACCTTGTCCTGGGTGGCGAAGCAGCACGTCGTGGCGATCTGCTCCTCGGTGAACAGCCCGGCCTCGGACAGGCGCGCGATTTCGGAGTGCACCTGTTCGGGGGACTCGACCTCCACGCCGAGGTGGTTCAGGCTGCCGCCGTGGCCTGGATTCTCGATCAGGACCAGTTTCAGCGGCGGTTCCGCGATGGCGAAGTTGGCGTAACCGGGCTTACGCTTGGCCGGTTCGGCCTGGAACAGCGTGGAGTAGAACGCGACCGCGGTATCGAGGTCGTCGACATTGAGGGCGAGTTGAACGCGGGACATCAGAACCTCCAAGTAATTCGATATATGTCGAATAGCTGACAACCCGAGTCTTCTACCTTCTTCGACATATGTCAATAAGGTGCGTACGATTGGGGCATGCCGAAGGCGCTTCCCGTGATAGACATGTCCGCCCCGGTGTGCTGCGCCCCGGTGGCCGCCGCGCCCGTGGGCGAGTCCGCCGCCCTGGAGGTGGCATTGCGCCTCAAGGCCATCGCCGACCCGGTTCGCGTTCGCCTGCTGTCGCTTCTCCTCACCAGTCCCGGCGGTGAGGAGAACGGCGGCGATCTCGCCGCGGCGGTCGGCGTCTCCGAATCCACCGCCAGCCATCACCTCACGCAACTGCGCAAAGCGGGACTGATCGAATCCGAGCGACGTGGCATGAACACCGTCCATCGCGCCCGCCGCGACTCCCTGTCCGCGCTCTGCGTCGTTCTAGACCCCAACTGCTGCCGGTGATCGAGCGCTGACCGCGCGGGCGGGATTACTCGGACAACGCCTCATTCCTGACCCAGCTGGGTCTGCTGCCCGCTCCGAGCGAGGCCTGAGGCCGGTTCGGCACCGGAGGCTCCCTCCGCGCGCGGTGCGGAAGGAGATTTCGCCGTATTCGCGGGGCTCAGCCGAATCGGTACGCCAGGGTGGCGGCGAGAGTGGCCGCGGTCAGTGCGAAGGCGGTCGCGGCCATGCCGAGCTGGTAATCGCGGACCCGCAGGTGCGCGATGATCGCGCCGACGAAGTAGAGCACCAAACCGGTCGCCGCGGCGATGCCGACCGGCGGAATGACGAATCCCGCGACCAGTCCGAGCGCTCCGGCGCCGAGCAATACGCCCAGCGGAAGCATCCACGACTCCGGCACCTGCACCTGTTTCGACGCCGCGACCGGAATGGGGTGGTGCACGAAGTCCATCCAAGCTCCGGTCGCCGCGCCGAGGGCGGTGAGCGCGGTCAGGGTGACATAGAGGGCGAACACGAGGGGACCTTCCTGGCGGCGACGACCTTGTTCCCTCAGTCTCGATTCGGCGGTCGTTGTCGCACCAATACCTGTATCCATAACCTGACGGCATGGATGTCGATACTCGGCTGCTGCGCTACTTCGCCGCCGTCGCCGAGGAGGGGAACCTCACGCGCGCGGCGGAACGGCTCTACGTGTCGCAACCGGCGCTCACGAAGCAGATCAAGCAGCTCGAAACCTTGTTGGGGGCGCGACTTTTCACCCGTTCGCGGGCGGGGATGACGCTGACCGAAGCCGGGCGCGCGCTGGCACTGCGGGTGCCCGCCCTGCTCGACGACTGGAATCGCGCGCTCTCCGAAACCCATGCCGCGGCCGCGCGGGAGGCCCGCGTCCTGCGTGTCGGTTTCCTCGCCAGCGCCGCCAACGAGGCCACTCGGGAGATCATCGCCGCGTTCGGCGAGCGCAGGCCGGGCTGGCGCGTCGATATGCGCCAGAGCCCATGGTCGGACCCCACCGCGGGGCTGGCCGAGGGCAGCGTGGATGTGGCACTGCTGCGGCTGCCGATTCCGGACCAGGAATCGTGGCGGGTCGAGGTGCTGCTCACCGAGCCGCGCTGTGTGGTGCTGCCGAATACGCACCGGCTTGCCGATCGAGACGAGATCCCCTTCCGCGAACTGCTCGACGAGCCCTTCATCGCGGCCCCGCAAGCGACCGGTCGGTGGCGTGATTATTGGCTGGCCGTCGACGAGCGGGAGGGCGTTCCGCCGCGCATCGGCGCGGTCACCAAGCATCCGGACGACTGGCTCAACGCGATCGCGAACGGATACGGCGTGGCCCTGGCTCCGGAGTCCACCGCCCGCTTCTACCAGCGGCCCGGTGTGGTGTTCCGTCCGGTGGTCGGCATCGCCGCCAGCCAGGTGGGCGTCGCGTGGAATCCGATCGATGACGGCAACGCGCCCGTCCAGGACTTCGTTCGCAGCTGCCTGCGCTTCAAGCAGGCGTGACGGGGGCGCTGCTCCCGGGCCGGGCGCCGTTGACCGGCCCGGGAGCAACTCTGCGGATCAGACCGCGGTGGCGCGGTGGTTGCCCGCGCTCTGGGCGATCCTGTCGATTTCGGCGTTGAAGCGGTCGGCGGCCTCGATGTTGCCGAGGTGACCGGTGGGCCAGATCTGGTAATCGGCCAGCGAGCCCGTCGCGGTGAGGGCGTCGACGATGGGGCGGTTCATGCGGGCGGGCAGCAGGTGGTCGTGCTCGCCCGCGATGACGGTGGTGGGGACCGTCAGGTGCTTGGCCGAGTCGCCGAGGTCGAGCGCGGCCAGGGCGGCGGCGTGCAGGCCGCGGGTCAGCGGACGGCAGGAGCGGACGATGCCGAGCGAGAAGGCGACCTCGTCGGCGGTCGCGTTCTTGGTCATCAACCTGGCCTTGATGAGCGAGGTCACGACCGGACCGCCCGGCAGCGGCACCGGCGCGTTCAGCAGCGTCTCGGCGACCACCAGCGGCAGGCGGACGCCCGCGCCGAAGACGGTGACCGGACGGCTGGCCATCGTGAGCGGCTTGTTCAGCAGCGGAAGGAGATCCGTCTCGTGGCGGATCTCGCGGGCGGCGGTGTTCGCGAGCACCACGGCGTTGGCGCGCGCAGACACTTGCTCCGGGTAACGGGCGGCCCAAGCCTGCAAGGTGATGCCACCCATGCTGTGGCCGACCAAGGTGGCGCGCTTGCCGCGCGGCAAGGCGGCGTCGAGGACGGTGGCCAGGTCGTCGGCGAGGGTTTCGCCGCTCGGCGCGATTCGTCCCAGTGTGCTCTCGCCATGGCCGCGCTGATCGTAGGCGATGACGCGGTAACGGTCCGCGAGTGCGTTGATCTGCGGGTTCCAGTACTCGATGCAGCAGCTCCACCCGTGGATGAGCACGATGATTTCGCCGTCGGCAGGTCCGTAGGCGTGCACTCGGAGCTGGGCGCCGTCGACGGTGGTGACCGGAATCGTTTCGCAGGGCACTGTCGGCTTGTTCAGCGAAGTTGTCGCGAACTTACGGGATCGCAGTCCGGCCCGATAGGCCGCGGTGAGCGGTTCGGCGCCGCGTATCCCAGCCAGTGTCTTCATCGACGTCACCAGCATTGTGCACTCCTTTGTGTCATCCGCCACAGTACGGTGCAAGCAAAGTGCTTGCAAGTGCAAGCGCTTTATGGCGGAAATCCTGGCGCATATCTGTGGATACCCAATATTCGGTCCGGTGAACTCTGCTCGAGGGGAGAAACATCGCGCGCGAGCGAAGTCTCTCCCGGAGTGCACACGGATCGAACGGTCACATCCGGTACATCGCAGTCCGGACGCGCGTCGCTATCGGCGGTATCCGATCGTTATCAGTCCGAAGCCCGGCTTCGTTCGGCGCGGTCCGCCCGATCCGGATGGATGCGCGCCGACGACGGCCGCCGCACCCATCGACTGTCGCCAGGATGTCCCCGGCGCGGGGCATTCTGTACGCGCACAGGGAGATTCCCGGATGGGTGAGGAGAGAGGTGTGACCGACAGCTTCATGCTGGCCACCAGAATCCCGATGTCGCGCGAGGGTTTCGAGAGGTGGTTGGACACCCCGGCGCCGGGACCGGACGCCATCGCCAATCCGGAAGCGATGTTCGACGGGTGGTTCTGGGACGGCCGCCGAGCCGGCTCCGAATGGGAGAGCGCCGTCGTCGGTCGGACACCGCGGAGGTTCTTCGCCGGGCGGGTGCGTGAGTCCTGCGCCGGGCGCCCGCACGACACCGTGCTGCTGCACCGCGACGGCGCGCTGGAGGCGTACCTGTTCCACCTCGGCTACGTGGAGTCGAGTGTGCACACGGCGCTGCTGATGTTCGCCGCGGCCGGGGCGTTCAGGACCGAACCCGGCGAAGACGCGGTGCTGTTCTGGGCGGAGACCAGCGGCGGTCTGCCGGATCCCGACTGGGACGGGTGGCTGTCCGTGTTGTCGGTGGGCGACAGCGGGGCACGGTTTTCCGGAGCGATCGACCTGACCGCAGCCGTCACGGGCCTGCGTCCGGTCGAGAACCGCTTCTTCGGCATGGTCGAGCGTCTGGCCGAGGAGGAAGAGTCTTGGGGCGACGATTCCGATGGGCCCTACCGCACGGCCGCGCCGCGCGACCCGTCCTTCGTCGACCCGGCGGTGCTGGCGGACGCCGCCTCGCGATAGCCGAGCTCGGCGTTCCGCTCGCTGTCGACGGCAACCCGTCGCGGCACCGTGTGACACCGGCTTTCGTGCCTTCCGCTGCCGGTAGCGGGAAGCCGCGCGCCCCGGCTACCGTGGATTCTCGTGGAGACCACGCACCTCGCCGCCCAGCCCCCGTTCCCGCCGCAGCAGCGGGTGCGGCGCACGGGGTGGCGCGCGCTCGGGTTGCCTGCGCTCGCCGCGGGAGCGGGTATCGGAGCGGTGGTCCTGTTGCACTTCCGCGATCCGCACGTGGAGGGTTCCTACGGCATCTGCCCGGTCTACGGCCTGACCGGGTTGTACTGCCCGGGGTGCGGTGGCATGCGCGCCGTGCACAACCTCACCGACGGCCGCCTGCTGGACTCGCTGCACAGCAACCTGCTCGCCATTCCGCTGCTGCTCGCCTTCGCGGTGTTCGTCGGCGACTGGGCGGTGCGCGCGTGGCGCGGCGAACGCCCCCGCGTCCCCGACCTGCCGCGCACGTTCATGTGGACGGTGCTCGCGCTTTTCGTCGTGTACTCGGTGCTGCGCAACACTCCGTGGGGCACCTGGCTGGCGCCCGTTTGAGCGGAGCCTTGGCCTGCGCTGATGACGGACTGAGCGTGCGACGGTCTACGCGATTCCCCCGCGCGGCAACGGGCAAGCTCTCGGTATGACCGATTCACTCGAGACGCGGGTGCGTGCGAAGCTGCTGCGCCGGCTGGCCGGATTCCCCCGCTCGGCAACGGGCAAGCTCTCGGTATGACCGATTCACTCGAGACGCGGGTGCGTGCGAAGCTGCTGCGCCGGCTGGCCGGATTCCCCCGCTCGGCAACGGGCAAGCTCTCGATATGACCGATTCACTCGAGACGCGGGTGCGTGCGAAGCTGCTGCGCCGGCTGGCCGGATTCCCCCGCTCGGCAACGGGCAAGCTCTCGATATGACCGATTCACTCAAGACGCGGGTGCGTGCGAAGCTGCTGCGCCAGCTGGCCGAGGACGCTCCCGACAACGAACACGACGACCCGAGGCAGATTTCGGTGGCGGCCGACCTGGACGCCCTGGACAGCGTCGCCGAGGACGACCCGCTCGTGGAGGAGCTCGCTACCCGCTACCTCGTGTTCTGAGCTCAGCGCGCGCCGGCCTGCCCACCGAGGGGCGGCAGCTGGGGCAGCGGTTCGTCGCGCAGCCAGCTGTCCCACAGCGGGCGCAGCGGCACCAGGCTGTAGTGCCCGGCCAGATCGGTGAACTCCTCAGTGGTGACCGAGGAATGCCGATAGCGCCGCACCCATTCGTGCAGCAGGTCGGCGAAGCCGGGCTCACCGAGTTCGAGGCGCAGCGCGTGCAAGGTGAGCGCGCCGCGCTTGTACACCCGGTCGTCGAACATGTGCCTGGGCCCCGGGTCCCCGATGACGATGTCCTGCGGTTCTCTCGCCAGGTTGTGCCGGGCGGCGCGGGCGAGTTGATCGGCGGAGGGCCCTCCCGATGCCTCCGACCAGATCCATTCCGCGTAACAGGCGAAGCCTTCGTGCAGCCAGATGTCGCGCCACTGCCGCAAGGTCAGGCTGTTGCCGAACCACTGGTGCGCCAGTTCGTGCGCGACCAGCCGTTCGGAGCCGCGGCGGCCGTCGCAGTGGTTGGCGCCGAACACCGAGATGCCCTGGGCTTCGATCGGGATCTCCAGGTCGTCGTCGGTGATCACCACCGTGTACCCGCCGAACGGGTACGGGCCGAACCGTTCGGTGAAGACCTCCATCATCCGCCCTTGCCGCGCGAAGTCGTGCTCGAACTCCGCGCGTAGCCGGGGCGGCACGATCGCGTGCATCGGCACCGGTCCGTGCACCGCGCCGACGCGGTACTTGCGGTACGGCCCGATCTGGATGGTGGCCAGGTAGCTCGACATCGGCTCCGGCTGTTCGTACACCCAGGTGGTCTGGCTCGCCTTGGTCTGCTTGCGCACCAGGGTGCCGTTGGCGAGCGCGTAGTACGGGCTGTCGGTGGTCACCGAAATGCGGTAGCTGGCTTTGGAACTGGGGTGGTCGTCGCAGGGAAACCAGGACGCCGCGCCGTTGGGCTGGCTGGCCACCAGCGCGCCCTCGGACAACTCCTCCCAGCCGACCTCGCCCCAGGGCCCGCGCACCGGCTTCGGTACGCCCGCGTACTGGACGACCACCGAGAGCACGCCGCCCGCCGGAATCCGCTGCTGCGGCGTGACGACGAGCTTGCCGTGCTGGTGCACGTATTTGCCGGCCTTGGCGCCGTTCACGAACACCTTCGACACGGTCAGCGCCTGCGAGAGATCCAGACCGAAGCGCGGCTGGACCGCGGTGGTGACCGCGGTGATCTCGGCGCGGCCGGTCAGCCGATTGCTGGCGACCTTGTAGACCAGTTCCAGCTCGTACCGCGAGACGCGATAGCCCCGGTTGCCGTTCTGTGGCAGGTAGTCGTCGATGGGGGCCGCGTAGAACTTCTCACCCATCAGCCCTCCTCGCCGGGGTCGTCCGTGCGCCGGGTCCACGGTGCGATCGGGTTGCCCCACCACCTGGTCGACGGGGGCACCGTGTCGCCGCGCATGACGAGCGAGGCAGGGCCGACCGTCGCGCCCGCGCCGAGTCCGGCGGCGGGAAGGGCGACGCAGTGCGGCCCGAGGGTGGCGCCCGCGCCGAGGGTGACGGTGTCCATGGCCATGATTCGATCGTGGAACAGATGGGTCTGCACCACGCAGCCACGCTCCACCGTGGCGCCGTCGCCGAGTGTCACCAAATCCGCCTCAGGTAACCAGTAGGACTCGCACCATACCCCGCGACCGATGCGCGCGCCGAGTGCGCGAAGCCAGAGATTCAGCACCGGCGTTCCGGTCGCCGCGCGGGCGAACCAGGGCGCGGCGACCATTTCCACGAACGTGTCCGAGACCTCGTTGCGCCACACGAACGAGCTCCACAGCGGGTGCTCCTCGGCCCGGATCCGGCCGACCAGCAACCACTTCGCGGCCACGGCGCTGCCGCAAGCCACCGCGCCCGCGACCAACAGCACGACACCGCTGAGCAGGGCGGTGGGCAAATGACCGATCCGCTGGGCCAGCCAGGCCAGCGCGAAGAGCACGCCCAGCCCGATGCCGAAGGTGACGAGCACCGGGACGAGCCTGCACGTCTCCACCACGGCCCGCGCCACGCGCAGCCGCCACGACGGATCGAAGGTGCGGCGAGTGTCGGCGGTTTCGGAGGCGCGGCGCAGCCGCACCGGCGGACTGCCGAGCCACGAGGAGCCCGCCTTGGCCTTGGACGGCGCGGCCGAGAGCACGGCGACCAAACCGTTCTTCGGCACCCTGCGGCCCGGCGCGGTCATGCCCGAGTTGCCGAGGAAGGCGCGCTTGCCGACCTTGGCCTCGCCGATGCGCAGCCAGCCGCCGCCGAGTTCGTAGCTCGCGATCATGGTGTCGTCGGCGAGGAACGCGCCGTCGGCGACCGTGGTGAACTTCGGCAGCAGCAGCACGGTCGACGCCTCGACGTGCTTGCCGACCTTCGCGCCGAGCAGGCGCAGCCACAGCGGCGTCAGCAGGCTGGCGTAGAGCGGGAACAGGAAATTGCGGGCCGCGTCGAGCAGCCGTTCGGTGGCCCAGGCCTGCCAGCCGACGCGGCTGCGCACCGGGTGGTAGCCCTCGGTCAGCCCGATGGCGAACAGGCGCACGAGGACGACGGTCGCCGCCGCGTACACGCCGAGCGTGACCAGCATGGCCACCGGCAGCATCGCGAAGGCGCGGACCAGTCCGCCGGTGAGCGTCACGGTTTCCCGCACCCACCAGGCCAGGAACGCGCCGCCCGCGCCGAGACCGAGAATCGGGAGGGCGGCGAGCGCCATCGAGGTGATGCCGAAGATCACGACCCAGTGCGGGGCGCGCGCCGGTCTTTGCGCGGGCCAGCGGTGCCGCGCGCGACCGACCTTCACCGCGGGGGAGCCCGCCCATTCCTGCTCGGCCTTCACCTTGCCCGAGACCGCGGAGCCCGGGGCGACCTCGGCGTTCTTGCCGATCTTCGTGCCGGGCAGCAGGATCGAGCGCGCGCCGATCACCGCGCCCTGCCCGATGACGATCGGGCCGATGTGCACGAGATCGCCATCGATCCAGTAGCCGGAGAGGTCGACCTCGGGTTCCACGCTGCACCCGTCGCCCAGTTCGAGCATCCCGGTCACCGGCGGCAGCGTGTGCAGGTCGACGCCCTTGCCGATGCGCGCGCCGAGCGCCCGCGCGAAGGGCACCATCCACGGTGCGCCGGACAGGTTCTCCGCGCCGCTCGCCTCGGACAGCCGCACCGCCGCCCACAGCCGCAGGTGCACCGAGCCGCCGCGCGGATAGCTGCCGGGCGTGATGCCACGCAGCAGGGCGCGCGATCCCGCCACGCACAGCGCCATCCGGCCGGGCGGGGTGATGAACAGCAGGAACGCGATCAGCGCCCACCACCAGGACAGCCGGGGCAGCCAGGGCAGCGATCCCGACCAGGCCGCGACATTGCCGACGATGGCCAGCCAGGTCAGCCACTGCAAGCCGGTCAGGGTGGTCAGCGGCACCGTGGCGAGCACTTGCACCCACTGGGCCAGGCGCGGGGTGGGACGCACCGTGCGTTCCTCGACCGCGGCGGCCGGTGCGCTGGCATCGAGCAGGTCGGCGAGCGCGCCGAGGCGCGGGTGGTCGTAGAGATCGGCGACGGCGATGCGTGGATAGCGCTCGCGCAGCGCGGTGACCAACTGGGCGGCGGCGAGGGAGCCGCCGCCGAGGTCGAAGAAATCGGTATCGGGACCGGTCGCCTCGGCGCCGAGGATGGCGTCCCACAGTCCGGCGACCCAGCGCGCGGTGGGGGAGAGACCGTCGTCGTCGGATTCGACGGGCGCGGCCTTGGGCAGCGGCCACGGCAGCGCGTCGCGATCGACCTTGCCCGACGTGCGGGTCGGCAGTTCCCCGACCACCGCGAGGCGCGGCACCAGCGGTGCGGGCAGCTGGTCGGCGAGCAGCTCGCGCGCGGCGTGCACGTCGAAATCGCCGTCCGGCCCGGTGAGATAGCCGATCAGGATCTTGTTGCCCGCCTTGGTGGTTCGGATCGCGGCGGCCGCGCCGGTGACGCCGGGCAGATGCTGGAGCGCGTTGTCGATCTCGCCGAGTTCGATGCGGCGGCCGCCGAGCTTGATCTGGTCGTCGGCGCGGCCGAGGAAGACGAGACCGGCGCGCTCGTTGCGGACCAGATCGCCGCTGCGGTAGGCGCGTTCCCAGCCGAGCGTGGCGAGCGGAGCGTACTTCTCGGCGTCCTTGGCCGGATCGAGATAGCGGCCGAGACCGACGCCGCCGATGACGAGTTCGCCGGATTCGCCCTCGCCGACGGGGTTGCCCTGCGCGTCGACCACGGCCAGATCCCAGCCGTCCAAGGGCAGTCCGATGCGGATCGGCGGCTCGCCGGTGAGCAGTGCCGCGCACGCCACGACGGTCGCCTCGGTGGGGCCGTAGGTGTTCCACACCTCGCGCACCGAATCCGCGTTGCCCGCAAGGCGTTCGGCGAGTTCCGGCGGCACGGCCTCGCCGCCGAAGATCAGCAGCCGGACCGGTTCCAGCGCCTCGGCGGGCCAGGTGGCGGCCAGCGTCGGCACCGTCGAGACGATGCTGATCTCGCGGCGAACCAGCCAGGGGCCGAGATCGGCGCCGGTGCGCACCAGCGCGCGCGGCGCGGGCACCAGGCAGGCGCCGTGCCGCCAGGCCAGCCACATCTCCTCGCAGGAGGCGTCGAAGGCGACCGAGAGACCGGCGAGCACCCGGTCGCCGGGCCCGATCGGCGCGTCCCGCAGGAACAGTCGCGCCTCGGCGTCGACGAAGGCGGCGGCGCTGCGGTGGGTGATCGCCACGCCCTTCGGAGTGCCGGTGGAGCCGGAGGTGAAGATGATCCAGGCGTCGTCTTCGGGGCTGGGTGGCGCGATATCGGATTGCTTTGCGGTGGTAGTTGTTTCGGTGCCGGAGCGAATACCGTCGGCGGTGGCGACGGCGCTGACTCGCGCCTCGCCGAAGACCAGCCGGGCCCGCTCGTCGGGATCGTCGGCGTCGACGGGGACGTACGCCGCGCCCACCCACAGCACGGCCAGGATCGTGACGTAGAGATCGCTGCTGCCCGAGGGCATTCGGACGCCGACTCGGTCGCCGGCGCGCACGCCTGCCGCGGACAGCTCGGCCGCGCGGGCCTCGATCGCGGCGAGCAGTTCGCGATACGTGATCAGGATCTCGCCGTCGTCGAGGGCGTGCGCGTCGGGATGGGTGTGCGCGGTCGCCGTCAGGATGTCGACGAGAGTCCGCGGCGGGGGCGTTGCCGCGCCACGCAGCAGGGGGTCGGACTGCGACCTTCCGGTCGTCGGGCTCTCGCCCGCCGCGGCTTCTACCTGCGGCTGGAGCATCACGTCCGGCCCACCTCTCATAGACCTGCCTTGCATTTCCCGACGGTTGTTTCACATGAGGGTTACCGATTGGCAAACGCCACGGTGACCAACTGACCACGGTACCCGCGGTATCGGTGAATCCCCGGGCGCGGCAGCGGCGCGCGGTGTGCCTGCGATCGGCACGTCGCTAGGCCGCCGAGGCCGCGGTCCCGAGACCGAGCGCGGTCAGAATGCCCGCGCTGGCCTGCTCGAGCCGATCGCTGACCTTCGGGCTGCGCAAGAACGCCACCGCGCGGGAGGCGAGCAGGGCGAGCAGGATCATTTCGACGGCGGCGACGGTGCATTCGACCGCGCCGAGCGCGAGGGTGTTCAGGAACGTGACTTCGGTCATGAACTGGGGCAGCACGGCCAGGTAGAACAGGCCGACCTTGGGATTGAACAGACACGAGACGACGCCCGCCGTGAACGCCGAGCGAACCGTCGGCGCACCGGCTTTCGCGCCGCCTGCCGACGCGCCGGAATCGAGCTCGGCATCGGAGCGCGCCCGTCGCTTGCGCAACTCCACCAGCGTGCGAATTCCCAAGTACACCAAATAGATTCCGCCGACGACTTTCAGCGCGCGATATGCCGTCGCGGACTGCTCCAGCAGTGCGGCGACCCCCGCGGCCACCATCACCGCCCACACCAGGCCACCGAGCGCCGAACCCACCGCCGCGGCGATGCCGGGACGGGCGTCCACGATCGAAAAGCGTAGCACCAGAAACGAATCCGGCCCCGGCGTGAGCGACAGCAGGACGCACAAGCCGACGAAGCCGATCAGCAGGGAGGGCGTCACCCCTCGAGTGGAACGCAGTTCGCTGCCCGGCGCAACCGACTTTCGGCCGCGAAATCCGGCGGTTGACAGAGCGGCGGGCGGTCTGTCAGTCTCGGAACAGGTCACGAGTATCAGCGCAAAGCCCCGGCTAGCTGGTCGGCAACCCTCCTCCGCGGTGGGGTGCTCCGGGTGACGACCTGGCCGCCGTCCGACCGGGCGCGGCAAGCGCGGACTCGGCGAATCTCCCGATTGCGAGTCCCTGACCCGACGGGATCACGTGATGACTGCTGTTGTGGGCCAGACCTGTGCCGCCCTCGCCCGCGTGTCGGGTGACGACCTGCCGGTGCCGCTCGTCCAGGGCGGAACCCGCACCTACGCCAACTTCGACTACGCCGCCAGCGCGCCCGCGCTGGCCCCGGTCACCGACCGGATTCAGCGGCTGCTGCCTTACTACGCCAGCGTGCACCGCGGCGCGGGCTACGCCTCCCGCATCTCCACCGAGTGCTACGAGGCCGCGCGCGGTTCGGTCGCCCGTTTCCTCGACGCCGCCGACGATCAGGTGGTGGTGTTCACCCGCAACACCACCGACTCGCTGAACCTGCTCGCCGCGTGTGTGCCCGGTGACACGGTGGTGCTCGATATCGAGCATCACGCCAACTTCCTGCCCTGGACGCGAAACGGTCGCCGCGTGGTGCGCGCCGCCGACACCGTCGCCGAGACCATCCGGTCGCTGGTGGCCGAGCTGTGCAGCAAGCCCGCTGCGCTGCTGGCGGTCACCGGGGCGTCGAATGTCACCGGCGAGGTGCTG
Organism: Nocardia sp. bgisy134; assembly: GCF_965341865.1. Taxonomy (GTDB): domain Bacteria; phylum Actinomycetota; class Actinomycetes; order Mycobacteriales; family Mycobacteriaceae; genus Nocardia. The sequence continues at coordinate 304,792 of NZ_CBDQZP010000006.1, read as the reverse complement.
CCGCTGGAGCGGCTGGCCGACATCGCGCACCAGTGCGGCGCGCGCATTCTGGTCGACGCGGCCCAGCTCGCCCCCCACCGGCGAATCAGTCTGCGCGAAAAGGGGATCGACTACCTCGCCTTCTCGGGCCACAAGCTGTACGCCCCGTTCGGTGCGGGCGTGCTCGTCGGCCGCCGCGACTGGCTCGACAAGGCCGAGCCCTATCTCGCGGGCGGCGGCGCGGTCCGCGCGGTGAGCGCCGAGCGCACCGAGTGGGCGCCCGCGCCGCAACGCCACGAGGCGGGTTCGCCGAACGTGCTCGGCGTGGCCGCGCTCGCCGCCGCCTGCGACGCGCTCGCCGCGATCGGCCCGGAGACGCTGACCGCCCACGAGCGCCTGCTCGCCGACCGTCTGCGCGACGGATTGTGTGCCATCCCCGGCGTCGAGACGCTGCGCATCTGGTCCGACGGCCCCGACTCGGTCGGCATCGTGGCCTTCACCGTCGCCGGTTTCGCGCCCGGTCACGTCGCCGCCTATCTCTCGGCCGAGCACGCCATCGGCGTGCGCGACGGTCGCTTCTGCGCGCACCCGCTGCTCGCCCGCCTCGGCCTCGACGGCGCGCTGCGCGCCAGCATCGGCCTCGGCACCACCTCCGCCGACGTCGACCGCCTCGTCGCCGCCGTCGCCACCCTCGTCCACCACGGCCCCTCCTGGAACTACGCCCAGACCGACGGCCTCTGGAACCCCGACCCCGAAACCCGACCCTTCACCGCCGACCCCGCCACCGGCGCCGCCCCCTGCCTCGTCGCCTAGGGGCGCTGCGGCGCGGCTTCGCGGCCGGTTGGGAGCGGTCTCGGCGGGATAGTATCGGCGAGACCGTTTCCCGACCTGAGGTTGGCCGTTGAGCGAACGGAGTGAGCGAATCATGTGCCAGCGCGCTATGCGCATGCCGGAGCCGAGCGTCAGCGAGGCGCAGGCATGAGCAATCTGCCTGCGTGGGCGACCGATCCGGGTGCGTTGCTCATCACCGAGGCGGGCTACGACGCGCTGCCGGAGGATGTGCAGCGTCAGATCGAAGTGCTCGACGGTCATGTCATCTTCTGCCGCAGTGGCAGTTTCCAGCACAACAATGTGGCTCGGCGGCTGGCCAACGCTTTGGAGCGGGCGCGCCCGGCCGAACCGTGCACCGGAGTCGTCACCGATTTCGAGATGCACTACGTCAACGGCAGGCCGGGTAGTCCTGGGTTCTCCTTCCGCAGGCCCGATGTGGTACTGCACCGGTGCGTCGAGGAGGACCGCAAGCTCACCACCGCCGACGCGCTGCTGGTCGTCGAGGTCGTGTCACCGGGTTCGGAGTACACCGACACCGTCGACAAGCGGGCCGAGTACGCGCACGAGGGGATTCCGCTCTATCTGGTGGTGCACCTCGACGCCGAGCGTCGCGTGAAGATCGTTCAGGAGTACCGACTGGACTGGGCGAGTCGCACCTATCGGCTCGCCGAAACGCATCAGGACGCCTTGCGACTGACGGGTCCGTTCCCGATGGAGGTCGCGTTCAAGGAGTTGGACGGTGACTGAATCCGCTCAGTCCTCCAGCGAGGACGGGCGGTGGTAGCGGCCGTTGTAGTAGAGCAGCGGTGCGGCGGCCGGTTTTTCGTCGGTGTTGTCGTGGACCCGGGTGACCAGGCCGACGACGAAGGTGTGGTCGCCGATGGGGATGAGCTGCTGGACCAGGGCGCGGATCCAGATCGGGGTGCCGTGCAGGACGGGTTCGCCGGTGTCCAGGGTGGTCCACAGGGAGCGGTCGGTGAAGCGCTCCTCGGCGGAGCGGGCGAAGCGCTTGGCGATGTGCTGCTGGTGTTCGCCGAGGAAGTGGATGACCACCGAATCGGCGTCGAGCATCGCGGCCATGCTGGACGAGGTGTGCGCGATGTTGAACGACACCAGCGGCGGTTCCAGCGAGAGCGAGGCGAACGAGGTGGCGGTGAAGCCGACCGGTCCCTTCTCGGAGCAGAGCGTGACCACGGTGACACCCGCCGGGTAGTGGCGCATGGACGCGCGGTACTGCTCGGCGGTGATTCCGCTCAGATCGTCGGGGATCCGGACGCCGGTGGGCGGGGGCGGTGCTTCGGTCACATGACGAAGCTACGCCCGATCCGCCCGCGCCGGGCCGGGCAATTGTTGTTCGATTGCCGTTCGCCCGGGAAACCCGCAGGTCGCGGGAGGATGTGAGACTCAGTCCACATCGATGGGCAGGCCCGCGGTGATCCGGATCAGCTCGCGGAACGACGTGCGGAACAGCGTGTTCGGATGCCCGCCAGCCGCCCACACCTCCGGGTGCCTGGCCAGCGCATTGTCCACCCAGGTGGGCAGGTTCGCCGGATGCCCGACCGGCGCGACGCCGCCGAGAGGCTGTCCGGTCACCTGGCGCACCAATTCGGCGGACGCGCGGGTGAGCGTGCCTTCCAGCCGCGCGCCGGTCTGCTCCAGATCCACCTGGTGCGCGCCGGAGACCAGCAGCAGCACCGGGTCTTCGTCGAGCAGGAACACCAGCGATTTGATGATCGCGCCCACCTCGACTCCGAGGGCGCGCGCCGCGTCGGCGGCGGTGGGGGTGGGTGTCGGCTGGCTGAGGATGACGCCGTGATGGCCGCGCGCGATCAGTGTGTCCGCGACTCGGCAGGCGACCGGAGGTAGCTGGGCCCTGCTCATGGATCCAGGGTAAGCGGACCGGCGGCTCCGTTCCGGCCATGCGCGAATTCTCGACGGACTTCGTCCGGCCGTGGCCGGGGCGCGATTGCGGGCGGTACGCGGGGCCGGCGCATCGGTCAGTACTCCGGATAGCCCTCGGCGGGTCCGAGCATGGTGGTGATCCGCTCCCTCGTTATCCGCGCCAGCTCGGTGACGCAATGCGGATCGCCGGGCGAGATCCCCTCGTGGACAACGGCTTCCAGCGCGCGATCCAGATCGTCGGGGGAGAGCGCGAGCAGCTCGACGTCGGCCTTGGCCAGCAGCGCGTCCCGATCCGGATAGGGACGCGCGTCGGCGAGCGTGACCGCCCAGGTGACATTGCCGCAGCATTCGAACATGGCGTGTACGGCGCGATTGTGCGACAGGGTGTTGAAGCGGTCGAGGCCGATTCCATGATGCATCAGCATGATTGCCTCCCAACCCGGTGCGTTGGTTTGCTGACGTGACAATGATCCGCCTCTCTTCGAGGCGGGAACCAGTGCGATGCAGATGTTTTGCACAGGATTTACAGACCGCGCCGGGCCTCGTCCCACTGCCGCCGCGGATCCGCCGGAGCGGACGGGCGCGGAGCGTATACGCTGTACAAATGACTGATTGGCAGGCTTTCACCGTCGAGACCAAGGACCACGTCGCGCAGGTGACGCTGACCGGTCCCGGCAAAGGCAATGCGATGGGCCCGGACTTCTGGCGGGAACTTCCCGAGATCTTCCGCGAGCTCGACGCGGATCCCGAGGTGCGCGCCATCGTGCTCACCGGCTCGGGCAAGCACTTCTCCTACGGGCTCGACCTGCCCGCCATGGCGGGCACCTTCGGTCCGCTGCTCGCCGACAAGGCGCTGGCCGCCCCGCGCACCGATTTCCTCAAGGAGATCCGGCGGATGCAGGCTTCGGTCACCGCGGTGGCCGAGTGCACCAAGCCCGTCATCGCGGCGATCTCCGGCTGGTGCATCGGTGGCGGCCTCGACCTGATCGCGGCCGTCGACATCCGCCTGGCCAGCGCGGATGCCAAGTTCAGCCTGCGTGAGGCCAAGGTCGCGATCGTCGCCGACATCGGTTCGCTGCACCGGCTGCCCGGCATCATCGGCGAGGGGCACCTGCGCGAGCTCGCCTACACCGGCAAGGACATCGACGCCGCGCGCGCCGAGAAGATCGGCCTGGTCAACGAGGTGTTCCCGGATCAGGACGCGGTGCTGGACGCGGCGCACGCCATGGCCCGCGAGATCGCCGCCAACCCGCCGCTGGTGGTGCAGGGCGTGAAGGACGTGCTCGACCAGAAGCGCGCCTCGGAGGTGGCCGAGGGCCTGCGCTACGTGTCGGCGTGGAACGCGGCCTTCCTGCCCTCGGAGGACCTGACCGAGGCCATCCAGGCCGTCTTCGAGAAGCGCGATCCGCAGTTCAAGGGTCGCTGAAGCAGTTCGAAGGTCGCCGGCGTGACTCGAAGGTCGCCCGCGCCGGCAATTTCGTTTGCCCCGACCGTCCACGCACCGACATACTTGCGATAAACAACTAATTGATTGACGCAAGTAAAGGTGGCGGCGCGTGGACACGGACGACCTGTCGATCGACACCATCGCGGTGCAACTCACCCGGCTGCAGCGCATCCGGGACAGGACCGCCCTGCAGATCCATACCAAGGACGGCGTGGACCCTGCCGTGTTCGCGGTGCTGTTCCGGCTGCTCTGCGATGGCCCGATGCGCTCCGGCGCGCTGGCCGAGGCGGTGTACTCGGACGCGTCGACGATCAGCCGTCAGGTCGCCCAGCTGGTCGAGCGGGAGCTGGTCCGCAGGACGGCCGACCCCGCCGACGGACGCGCCACGGTGCTCGAGGTGACCGAGCGCGGCTGCGAGGTGGCCGAGCAGATCCGCAGGCGCCGCCACGACAATCTCACCCGTGTGATGGCCGAATGGACGCCGGAGAACCGGGCGCTGTTCGCGGGCCTGCTGAGCCAGTTCGTCGACGATTTCGAACGCGCGCGGCCCGCGATGGTCGCGAGCCTGCCGCACGTGGGCGCGAAGGTCAGTGGAACGGAGAACGATTCGTGACAGCGCCGACCGCCGTGGCGTCGCCCGTTGGGTTCAGCCACCGGCAGATCATGACCATCCTCAGCGGGCTCATGCTCGGGATGCTGCTCGCCTCGCTGGACCAGACGATCGTCTCGACGGCGATCCGCACCATCGCCGACGACCTCGACGGCTATGCGCTGCAGGCATGGGCCACCACCGCCTACCTGATCACGGCCACCCTCGCCACGCCGCTGTACGGGAAGTTGTCCGACATGTTCGGCCGCAAGCCCTTCTTCATGGCGGCCATCAGCATCTTCGTGGCCGGTTCGCTGCTGTGCACGTTCGCGCAGTCGATGTACCAGCTGGCCGCCTTCCGCGCCGTGCAGGGCATGGGCGCGGGCGGTCTGATGTCGCTGGCCTTGGCCATCCTCGGCGATATCGTCAGCCCGCGTGAGCGCGCCCGCTACCAGGGGTACTTCCTCGCGGTGTTCGGCACGTCCAGCGTGATCGGCCCGGTGCTCGGCGGCGTGCTCGCCGGAGAGGACACCATCCTCGGCGTCAGCGGCTGGCGCTGGGTGTTCCTGGTCAACGTGCCTTTGGGTCTGGTCGCGCTGGCGGTGGTGTCGCGGGTGCTGCGCCTGCCGAAGAAGCCGCACTCGACCAATCGGATCGACTGGTTGGGCGTGCTGGTACTGGCCGTCGGGCTGGTGCCGTTGCTCGTCGTCGCCGAACAGGGGCGCGAATGGGGTTGGGGCAGCGCTGCTTCGCTCACCTGCTACGTGATCGGGGCGCTCGGCATCGCCGGATTCGTCGTGGTCGAGAAGGGACTGAAGGACGCGGCGCTGATCCCGCTGCGGATCTTCGCGAACAGGACCTTCGCACTGGGCGTCGTCATCTCGTTCGTGGTCGGCGCGGCCATGTTCGGCGGTATCTCGCTGCTGCCGCAGTACCTCCAGGTGGTGCGCGGGGCGAGCCCGACGCTGGCCGGTCTGCAGATGCTGCCGATGGTGCTGGGGATGATGGTCGGTTCGGTCGTCTCGGGCCAGTTGATCTCGCGGACCGGGCGCTACCGGATCTTCCCGATCATCGGGGCGAGCACGCTCACCCTCGGCCTGTTCCTGCTGCACTTCCTCGACGCGGACACCCCCTTGTGGCTGGCCATGCTCTACATGGGCTGCACCGGCTTCGGCCTCGGCAACCTCATGCAGCCGCTCACCTTGGCGTTGCAGAACGCGCTGCCGCCCAAGGACATGGGCGTCTCGACGGCGGCCGCCACCTTCTTCCGGCAGATCGGCGGCACGCTGGGCGTCGCGGTGTTCCTCTCCATCCTGTTCGCGCAGCTGACGCCGAACATCACCGACGAACTGCGCAGCGCCGCGAGCGACCCGAAGTTCGGGCAGGCGGTGCTCGCCGGTGTGCAGAGCGCCGACCCGGCCGACGCGGCGCTGGCGAAAGGCCTGCTCGCCCAGGACACTTCGGCCGCCGGGGAGGTGCTGCGGGACAGCTCGATCGTCCAGCAGCTGAGCCCGGAGCTGGCCAGGCCCTTCCAGGTGGGCTTCGCCGACTCCATGTCGACGGTGTTCCTCGCGGTCACCGGCCTCGCGCTGGTCGCGCTGGTGCTGGTGCTGTTCTGGAAGGAGGTGCCGCTGCGCACGGTCGGCGGCATCCAGGCGGCGAACGACAAGGCCGAATCGGCGATGCAGGCCGAGACGCGCGTGGTGGAGCAAGCGGGCCTGCCGCTGCCGGGCGGCGCCACCGTGGAGCCGCCGCTGGAGCAGAGCGCGCGGCCCGAGCCCGCGCGGCGCGGCGTCGACGGGCCCGATTCGTGAACGACGGCCGGTGGCGCCGCTTTGCGGAACGGCTGCGGCGACTGCCCGCGGCCGTCGGCTACTTGGTGATCGGCGGCGTCACCGGCCTGTTCGCGCTGTTCGGGGCGATGGGGTTGTTCCTCGTGGCGGTGCTGAGCCTGATCGGGGTGGGGATACCCGCGCTGCCCGAGGCGGCGCGGGTGCTGCGGCCGCTGGCCGCGTTCGAAAGGCGAAGGGCGGCGGCGCGACTCGGCACGCCGATCGAGCAGGTCTACCGTCCGCTGACCGGTGACCTGCGGGAGCGGCTCGCCACGCTCGTCGCCGATCCGGCCAACCGGCGCGACCTCGCCTGGCTGGTGGTGCACGCGCTGACCGGGTTCCCGCTGGCCGCGTTGGCGGTAGTGCTGCCGGTGAGTGCGGTGAATCAGGCGCTGATTCCGGCGTATTGGCGGCTGCTTCCCGAAGGCGCCCTCACCAGTTACGGCTTCGTGGTCGACTCCTGGCCGAGGACGGTGCTCAGCCTGCTGATCGCGATTCCCGTCGGCGCGCTGGCGCTGCGCATCCCGGCAGTCGCCGAGGCGCAAGCGCGGGCGGCCAGGGCGCTGCTCGCCCCCGACGAGGGCGCGGTGCTCGCCCACCGGGTCGCCGAACTGACCGCGACCAGGGCCGCCGCGCTGGACGCGCACGGCGCCGAACTGCGCCGCATCGAACGGGACCTGCACGACGGCGCGCAGGCCAGGATCGCGGCGGTGATCATGCAGCTAGGTCTGGCCGAGCAGCTGCGCGAGCGGGACCCCGAGGCCGCCGCGGGCATGGTGCGCACCGCGCAGGACACCGCCGCCGCGGCGCTGGCCGAACTGCGCGACGTGGTGCGCAGCGTCTACCCGCCGGTGCTCTCCGACCGTGGCCTGGCCAGCGCCGTCTCGGCGCTGGCCGCGCGCAGCCCGATCCCGTGCGTCGTCGAGGTGGGATCCGCGGGCCGCCGCCCGATGGCGGTGGAGGCGGCGGCCTACTTCGTGATCGCCGAAGCCCTCACCAACGCCACCAAACACTCACGGGCCGAACGCCTTTCGATCACCCTCGGCGGCACGGCCGCACTGCTTGTCATCGAGGTCGGCGACGACGGCGTGGGTGGGGCGGAGCCGGCCGAGGGCGGCGGACTCGCAGGCATCCGGCGCCGGGCCGAGGCGCTCGACGGCCGGATGACGCTGGACAGTCCGCCCGGTGGGCCTACTGTGGTGCGCGTGGAGCTGCCGTGCGGGTCGTGATCGCCGAGGACGACGCCCTCCTTCGCGAGGGTCTGGCGCTGCTGCTGAACACCGCGGGCATCGAGGTGGCCGCGGCCGTCGACAACGCCGACGACTTCCTGGCCGCCGTCGCCGCCGACCGGCCCGACGCGGTGGTGGTCGACGTCCGGCTCCCGCCCACCTACACCGACGACGGGTTGCGCGCCGCGGTGCGCGCCCGCGCGATCCATCCGGGGCTACCGGTGCTGGTGCTCTCGTCCTACGTGGAGGACAGCTACGCCGCCGAACTGCTCGGCGACGGCGCGGGCGGCATCGGATATCTGCTCAAGGAGCGGGTCGGCAAGGTGGACCGGTTCCTGGAATCGCTGCGCCGCGTCGCCGCGGGCGGCACCGCGATGGACCCCGAGGTGATCTCGCAACTGCTGGTACGTCGCCGGGCCGACGACCCGCTCGCCGCGCTCACCGCGCGGGAGCGGGAGGTGCTCGCGCTGATGGCCGAGGGCCACGCCAATCCGGCCATCGCCGAACGGCTCGTCGTCACCGAAGGCGCGGTGCACAAACACATTCGGAACATCTTCGCCAAGCTCGGCCTGTCCGCCGACGAGGCCGGGCACCGCAGGGTGCTTGCCGTGCTCGCCTACCTCAACGCCCGCCCAGGATCGTCCTGACAGATCAGGTCGCTCTCGGGCAGCGTGCCGTCGCGGAAGTAGGTGTTGACCGCCGCGTAGACGCAGGCGTTCGGGTACCGCCCGAAGATCGAGTGGATCGGCACGTCCCGCAGGGTGACCATGCGCGAGCCGGTCAGCGCGCGGTGCATGGCGAGCGCCCCGCCGTGCGTGGTGCGGGTGTCGCCGGTGGCCTGCACGATCAGGCTCGGCACGGAATTGCCGATGGCGGTGGGACTTTCGATCGGCGTCGGCCAGAACGCGCAGGGCGTGATGTTGTCGGCGAACGCGCCGAACAACGGCTGACTCGCCCTGCTCGCCTCGATATTGCGCCAGTACCAGTTCTGGTCGCGCGGGGCGTCCACGTCACCGCACATGATCGCCATCTGCGCCGAGTTGTCGCCCGGCCGGGCGGCGAGCATGAAGGCGAGGACGGTGGCGAGTTCCGGACTCGGCTCCGCGGGCATGCCCGCGGCCGCGTCGAGGATGCTGCGCAGCTGGTTCGCCACCTGCGGGTACTGCCGCGGATCGTCGAGGCCGAGGAACAGCACCATGGGAATGCTGTGGTCGTCCAGCTCGAACTCGCCGAGCCGGACGGGCCGCTCGTTCGCGCGGCGGACCAGCTCGAGCACGGTGGCACGGACGGTGGCGCGGTCGGCGCCGAAGCGATATTCGGCGTCGTGGCCCGCAGCCCAGTCGGCCCATCGGTCGAAGGCCGCCTCGTTGGCCGGGCCCATGTCCTGGATCATGCCGACCGGGCCGTACCGGTGCGGGTCCGCCACGCTGTCCAGCACGATGCGGTCACCGCGCTCCGGGAACATCTGGGTGTAGACCGCGCCGAGGTAGGTGCCGTAGGAGGTGCCGAAGTAGCTGATCCGGTCCTCGCCGAGGGCGGCGCGGACGACGTCCATGTCGCGTGCGGTGTTGCGGGTGGTGATGTGGCGCAGCCGCTCGCCCTCGTTCGCCGCGCACCGCGCCGCGAGCTCGGCCTGCTGCGCAACGGATTCCGCGTAGCTCGCGGCGTCGAGGCCCGCCGATTGCAGGCCGAACCCGCGCGGCCAGCGGCAATTCACCGGGGTGGAGCGGCCGACGCCGCGCGGATCCATGCCGATGAGGTCGTAGCGGGCGCGCACCTCCTCGGTCATCGCTTCGCGGACGTCGACCATGGCGTCCAGGCCCGCGCCGCCGGGACCGCCGGGGTTCGAGAGCATGATCCCGCGCCGTTGCGCCGGGTCCGCGGCGGGGATGCGCGAAACGACGACGGTGAGTGTCTGCCCTTGGGGTGCGGCGTAATCCAGCGGGACGGTGACCTCGGCACACTGCGCGCCCAGCGGATCGAGTCGCGGGTCGTCGCAGGACTGCCACGACAGTTGCTGGTCGTGGAAGCGGTCGAGTCGCTCGTCGGCGGATGCCGGTGCGGCGATGAGGAATCCGGCGAGGACGGCCGTCGCGGCCGCGATCGCCTTCGTGGGATGCACTGTGGAGTCTCCGATTTCGTTCAGCGCCGGGAGCGGCGCGGTGCGGGTAGGGCGTCGGGCGTGGATCACCGCGAGCACACGGCGGCGTCGAACGCTCGCTGCACCAACTCGGCGGTCTCTTCGCTGGTCGGCAGCTGATTCACGGTGACGGTCACCGCGAGCCCGTCGGCGGTGACGCCGTTGCGGGTCTCGAATCCCGGGATGCTGCCGCCGTGTCCCCACACCTCTTTGCCACAGGAATTCGGCAGGTGGATGAGCCCCAATCCGTAGCCGGCCTCCGGCATCCGGTCGAAGGGCACGGTGCGCCGCATCTCGTCGAGTTGCGCGGCGGGCAGCAGCCTGCCGTTCAGCAGCGCGCGGAAGAAGCGGTTCAGGTCGGCGCCGGTCGCGATCATCGCGCCCGCGGCGTCGGCCCAGGAGGGGTCGAGGTCGGTGAAATCCGCGCGCACGCCGTCGATCTCGTGGTAGCCGACGGGATGCGGTCCGCGGATTCCGGTCTCACCCACCGCGGGGAACCAGGTGTCGCGCAAGCCGAGCGGCTCGATGATCCGCGCGGTGATCTCGGCGGACGCGCTGCGTCCGGTCGTTTGCTGGATCAGCATGCCGAGCAGCACGTAGTTGGTGTTGGTGTACACCGCGCGAGCGCCGGGCTCGTAGTTCGGCGGCATGGTCATCGCCAGGCGCACCAGTTCGGCCGGGTCGTATCGCCGCAGGCGCACTGCCTCGGTGTCGACCTCCAGCTGCGCGGTGCCGCGCTCGGCGCGCAGTTCGGGATCGCCTCCGGCCAGGTAGTCGGGCAGGCCGCTGGTGTGCTGAAGCAGCTGCCGCACCGTGATCCGGTTTCCGTCGTTGCCGCTGCCGTGCACCACGCCGGGCAGGTACCGCTCGACGGGCGCGTCGAGTTCGACCTTGCCCTCGGCGACCAGTTGCAGCACGACCGTAGCGACGAATGTCTTTGTGTTGCTGCCGATTCGCACGCGTGCGTCACCGGGAAACGGTGCGCTCATGGCGATATCGCCGACGCCCGCGGTAACCGTGCGGTCGCCCGCATCGGTGGTGAGCACCGCCTGCGCGCCGGGGAAGCCACCGTGCACCGTCGCGTCCAGCGCCCGCTGAATCGCCACGGTACGGTCGGCGTCGGCCGGCACGGTGTCGGTGGCGCACGCCGCGGCGGCGAACAGCGCGCCGAGACAGATCCCGGCCGCGGCCGCGCGCAGGCCGTTGTGTCGAAAAACGGTCATGAGCTGTGCGTTCCTCTCCTCAGTGCGCGGCGCAACGCTTGTGCGCCTTGCGTTTCCGAGCATAGGAACGCGAGCTCGGCGCGCCTATGACGCGCGCACCCGTATTCGCGGTGGTGCGTACCGGATCCGCGAGGTAGTGCCAGCACTACCTCGGCCTCCGGTCGCGTACGTCTCCGGTCGGCCGTAGCGGGGGAAACGCCGCGAAGGGTAGAGAAGGTGGAATCGCCCGAGGGCTGGGGTGATCGAACCCTAGGGGTGGCTGTTCGCGGTCGTTTTCCCGCCTACCTTTTGAGGAGTCAACTTCAAACCTCGCTTTCCAGGAGCAGTGAAATGCGAATCAAGTCCTTCCTCGCCGCTGGCCTTCTTGCCACCGCAGCCGTCGCCGGGGTGTCGACGGCTGCCACGGCGAACGCCGCGCCGACCTACCAGGCCGCGGGTTACGGCGCCACCTACATCGGCACCTACGCCACCTTCGAAGCCTGCCGCGCCGACGGCGTCTCGCCCAGCACCGGCGGCTACTACTGGGAGTGCGTCGAGGCCTGGGACGGCTGGGACCTCTACATCTACTACTGACGGCTCACGAGACCATCCGTAAACGGCGCTGCCGCACCGTGATCGGATTCCTGGGGACGTCCGGCACAAGCCGGGCGTCCCCCTTCGCGTTCGGGGGCGGCACGATGCGGGACAACGAAAAAGGCGGGAGGTCCGTACGGACCTCCCGCCTTCGTCGTGTGGCTCAGTGGCCGCCCTTCTCCTCCAGGCGCTTGAAGGAGGCCGCCACCTCGGCTTCGGCCTCGGCGCGACCGACCCACTCCGAACCCTTCACGAACTTGCCAGGCTCCAGGTCCTTGTAGCGCTCGAAGAAGTGCTTGATCGCCGAGAGCTCGTACTCCGGCACGTCGGCCAGGTCCTGGATGTGGTCCCAGCGCGGATCGCCCGCGGGCACACACAGCACCTTGGCGTCGCCGCCCGCCTCGTCCTCCATCTTGTACATCGCGACCGGACGCGCCTCGACGATCACGCCGGGGAACACCGAGTCGGGCAGCAGGACCAGCGCGTCCAGCGGGTCGCCGTCCTCGCCGAGCGAGTTCTCGATGAAGCCGTAGTCGGCCGGGTAGGCCATGGAGGTGTAGAGGAATCGGTCGAGGCGGACCCGCCCGGTCTCGTGATCGACCTCGTACTTGTTGCGAGAACCCTTGGGGATCTCGATGGTGACGTCGAACTCCACGCCATCTCCTTCTGTGCTGCATCCGGTGGCTCGAGCAGGCACGACCGCCGACTCGCCAGGTTGTTCGGGGGAACGGTAGCGAAACGAGGATAGTGTGATCGGTGGGGCCGAGGTTTCGAAGGGCATGCGCCACGGTGGTGCGCGTCAGCCGAGTCAGGGAGACGACGGGCACGTGTTTGGTGGGAACAAGAGGAATATCGGTGACTTGGCCGCGCGGCGACGCCGCAGGACATGGATGGGATTCGGGGTCACCCTCGCGGTGCTGCTGATCGCCGCCGCGGGCGCGCTGGTCGTCATCGAGCCGTGGACGCCGGAATTCCGGCACGGTGGGCTGACCGTCGCCGCGCCGCCCGCCCTTGTCGAGCCGTTCCCACAGGTGGCGCCCGCGCCGTCGGACGCGCCCGCGCCCAGTCCGGCCGGGGTCGTCGCCGCACTCGGGCCCGCGCTGGGCAATCCGGATCTGGGCGCGTTCGCGGGCATCGTCACCGACGCCGACAGCGGGACCACGCTGTGGAGCCAGGATCCCGGCACGCCGATGATCCCGTCGTCCACCGCCAAGATCCTCACCACCGCGGCCGCGCTGCTCGCGCTGCCCCCGGACCAGCGGGTCGCCACCAGGGTGGTCGCCGGTGCGGCGCCCGGCGAACTGGTTCTGGTCGGCGGCGGCGATCCGACGCTCACTGCGCAGGCCGACGGCAAGGGCTACTACCCGAACGGGCCGCGCCTGGCTGACCTGGTCGCGCAGATCCGCTTCTCCGGAAGCGCGGTGGACACCATCGTCGTCGACACCACCGCCTTCGCGGGCGCGACCATGGCCAAGGGCTGGGAGGACGCCGACATCCCCGGCGGCTCCATCGCGCCGATCGAATCGGTGATGATCGACGGCGGCCGCCTCGACCCGCTCGTCGAGTACTCCCCGCGCACCGCGACGCCCGCGCTGGACGCCGGACGCAGGCTGGCCGCCGAACTCGGGCTCGACCCCGGCCGGGTGCGCCCGGGCAAGGCCGCGCCGGACGCGGCCGAGGTGGCGAGCGTGCAGTCCGCGCCGCTGCGTGACCGGCTGCGCGACATGATGGTCCACTCCGACAACGTGCTCGCCGAGACCATCGGCCGGGAAATCGCCCTGGCGACCGGGTACGAACCGTCGTTCGACGGCGCGGTCGCCGCCGTGGCCGCCACACTGGTGAAGGCGGGCTTCGATACGAACGGGGTGGTGATGCACGACACCAGCGGACTCTCGACGGACGACCGCATCCCCGCGCGCCTGCTCGGCAAGATCGTCGCCACCGCGGCCCAGTCGGCCGGTGACACGCCCGCGGGCACCAAGGCACGGCCCGCGGGCGACAAGCTCTCCGCCACGCTGGCGCCGATGCTCGACGATCTGCCGGTCGCGGGCGCGACGGGCTCGCTGGCCAGCCGGTACGTCACCCAGAACAGGGGCGGCGCCGGGTGGGTGCGCGCCAAGACCGGAACTCTCACGGTGGCCAGCACGTTGGTCGGGTATGTGCTCGACCGGGATGGCCGGGTGCTGGCCTTCGCGTTGATGTCGAACGATCGGCCGCCGGAGGTGAGCAGGCCCGCGTTGGACGCCATCGCAGGCACGCTGCGCAACTGTGGATGCTCGTGACGGGTGGTTGACCATGTTCGAAGGCGCTGACAATACTCGCGAATCCGCTCTCGCCGATTCGGTATCGGACGGCAAGGCGCAGCGGCGTCACTCCGGGTTGTCCGGCGCCGTCGACTGGCGGCTGGCCGCCCGCACCGGATCGGCCCTGGTTCCGCCGGGGCCGCGCACCTCGCGGTATTCGGCCGAACAGGTAGTCGCCGAATTGGCCGAGGCGTCCGTGCGGGCCGAGATTCCGGTCCGCCAGGTGAGCGGCCTGCTCGACGACCAGCCTGTGCCCGCGGCGCGCATCGTCGACCGGCCCGGCTGGATCGGCGCGGCCGCCGACTCCATGGCCCAGCTCACCGGCACCGGCGGCGATCCGCACGGCCGCGGCCTGCTCGCGGGCAAACCCGCCGGCGTGCAGGCGGGCGCCATGCTGGCCTTCCTCTCCACGGCGATCCTCGGCCAGTACGACCCCTTCACCGGACCGGACGGCACGCTGCTGCTGGTCGCGCCGAACATCATGGCCGTCGAGCGCGCGCTCGGCGTCCCGCCGAGCGATTTCCGCTTCTGGGTGTGCCTGCACGAGGTGACCCACCGGGTGCAGTTCTCCTCCGCCCCTTGGCTGGCCGGTTACATGCGGACCAATGTCGATGTCCTCTCCGAGGTGGGCGACGAGCCGGTGGCCGACATGCTGGGCCGACTGGTCGACGAACTGCGCGACCGCCGCCGCGGCACCGCGCACGACGACCCGGCCACCCGCGGCGTGGTCGGTCTGCTGCGCGCCACCCAGGCGCCGCCGCAGCGCGAGGCGCTCGATCGGCTGCTCATGCTCGGCACCCTGCTCGAAGGCCACGCCGACCACGTGATGGACGCCGTCGGCCCCAGTGTCATCCCGTCGGTCGGGCAGATCCGCGCGGCCTTCGACAAGCGCCGCAAGCGCCCGACCAACCCGCTGCAACGCCTGCTGCGCGCCCTGCTCGGCGTGGACGCCAAGGTCGCCCAGTACGTCCGTGGCAAGGCTTTCGTCGATCACGTCGTCGACCGCGTCGGCATGGAGCGGTTCAACGTCGTGTGGACGAACCCCGAGACCCTGCCCCTGCCGGACGAGATCGAGAACCCGGACCGCTGGATCGCCCGCGTGCTGGGCTGAGCGTTCGCCGGGCAGGCCGCGCGATCGGGGCCCGGCGAACGGAAACTTCGGTGCTGCTTGCTTTTCGCGGGGTGAACGGCCGGATTCGCGCTTCGGTCCCGGCATCGTGTCGAGCAGAGGATGGGTAATGTCCTCGGCATGGGCCGTGCCGTACGAGCGACGCCCGGGCCGCGCGAGGCGACCGGGTCGACCGCGGGCAACCCTGGTTCGGGCGAGCCGCGCAGGCTGCCGGAAACCGCGGCGGTGCTCGAGGTCAGGCGCGCGGTGCGGGCCTGGGCGGGGGAGTACCTGGCCGCCGGTGCGGCGGTCGCGGTCGGCCTGTCCGGTGGGGCGGACTCGCTCGCGCTGACGGCCGCGGCGGTCGTCGAGATCGGGGACGTCCACGCGCTGATCGTCGACCATCGCCTGCAAGACGGCTCGGGGCAGGTGGCGGCGGACGCCGCGGCGGCGGCGCTCGCGCTCGGCTGCCGGTCGGCCCGGGTGCTCGCGGTGGACGTCGGCGTCGAGGGCGGTGTGGAAGCGGCGGCTAGGACGGCCAGGTACCGGGCGTTGGACGCCGCCCGCGAGGGTGCGCCCGTCCTGCTCGGCCACACCCTCGACGACCAGGCCGAGACGGTGCTGCTCGGCCTCGCGCGCGGTTCCGGCGGACGCTCGATTCACGGCATGGCGGCCTACGCGGAACCGTGGGGCAGGCCCCTGCTCGGCATCCGGCGGGCCACGACCAGGCAGATGTGCGCCGACCTCGGTCGCACACCACACGAGGACCCGCACAACCTGTCGCCCGAGTTCACCAGGGTCCGGCTGCGCACGGAGGCGTTGCCCCTGCTCGAGGACGTGCTCGGCGGCGGTGTCGCGGCCGCGCTGGCCCGCACCGCCGAGCAGCTGCGCGAGGACGGCGCGCTGCTCGACGTGCTTGCCGATGAGTTGCTGGAGGCTGCCAGGGTGCCCGGGACCGTCGGTGATGAGGTGGCGTTGTCCATCGAGACGCTCGCCACTGCCCCCGCCGCGCTGCGCCGCAGGGCGATCCGGTCCTGGCTGTTGGACAGCGGTGCGAAAAACCTGACCGACAAGCATTTACGTGCGGTGGACGCCCTGGTGACGGCGTGGCGCGGGCAGGGCGGCGTCGCCGTCGGCGGCGGGTCACCGGACACGAGGTTGGTTGCGGCGCGCGAACATGGCAGGCTGACATTGCGTGGACACGACCGATGCCCGCGCAAGTGACTGATGCCGAGCGGGATCGATCGAAACCAGCGGCGCACAGGAAGGGAAACCAACTGACGTGTACGGGGACGACATCGCGTCGGTGCTGATCACCGAGGAACAGATCGCCGCCAAGACGCAGGAATTGGCCGAGCTCATCGCCAAGCGCTATCCGGCCGACGCACCCGAGGGCGATTTGCTGCTTGTTGGCGTGCTCAAGGGTGCGATCTTCTTCATGACCGATCTGGCCAAGGCGCTGCCCATTCCGACCCAGATGGAATTCATGGCCGTCTCCTCCTATGGCTCGTCCACCTCGTCGTCGGGCGTGGTGCGGATCATGAAGGACCTGGACAAGGACATCGCGGGCCGCAACGTGCTGATCGTCGAGGACATCATCGACTCCGGCCTGACCCTGTCCTGGCTCAAGCGCAACCTGTCCACCCGCAACCCGGCCTCGCTCGAGGTGGTCACTCTGCTGCGCAAGCCGGACGCGCTGCGCACCCACGTCGAGGTCGCCCACGTGGGCTTCGACATCCCGAACGAGTTCGTCGTCGGCTACGGCCTCGACTACGCCGAGCGCTACCGCGACCTGCCCTACATCGGCACGCTCGACCCGAAGGTGTACGGCGGGTCCTGAGTCGACGGGTCCTGGTCGATTCAGGGCAGCAGCGCGAAAATCGTTGCCGGTGAGCCCGATCCGCCACGGTAGAGCGGGCCGCCGACCAGGATCCACGCGCCCGTCGTCGGCAGTTCCGCCAGATTCGCCAGGCACTCCAGGCTGATCCGGCGCTCGCGGTAGAGCAGCTTGGAGACGGTGTAGGAGTCGTCGGCGCCGAGGTCGGGGCCGAAGGTGTCGATGCCGAGTGCGCCGCGTGTGCCGAGCCGCCCGGTGCGCAGCAGCCATTCCATCGTCTCGACCGCGAAACCCGGCTGGCGACCTGCCGATTCGCCGGTGCCGACGAATTCCGGCCCACCCCATTTGGCGTCCCATCCGGTCCACGCGATCACCGCGGCGCCGTCCGGGATGCGGCCTTGCTGCGACTCCCACCGCCGCAGATCGTCCACCGTGACGGCGTAATCGCGGTCCGCCGCGCACTGCTCGCGCACGTCTATGCGCACGGCGGGCAGCAGCAGGTCGGCGGGTTCCAGTTCGTCGGCGGCGAGCCCGTCGGCATGGAAGTGGATCGGTGCGCCCCAATGGGTCCCGGTGTGCTCGCCCTGCTGGATGTACCGCAGGTAGTAGCCGTCGTCGGCCACGGTGGCGACGACGTCAATTCGGAATTCCGGATCGCCGGGAAAGATCGGCGCGGTCGCCGGATCGTGCACATGCGACAGGCTGACCAGCCTGTCGAACGGTGGCTTCATCGCGCTCCTGGGTGCGTGGCTACAGACCCGGCGCCGTCACGCGCCGCAGCGCGTCCAGATCCCGTTCCATGGCGCGGAACAACAGGTAGACCACGACGAAGGTGACGATGCTCGCGATGCACATTATCCGCAGCGAGACGATGATCTTGGTCAGGTCCGGGGTGCTCAACAGGGTCGACCCCGCGACCGCGATGAGCGGAACCGATGCGGCGAGCAGCACATACAAGCCACTGCGGCGGCGCAGCGCGCGCAGATCCTCGGCCTCGGCTCGTTCGATTCCGCCCTGACCCAAGAACATCGGGTAGATGCAGCGAACGATGTAGAAGTTCATCAGCAGGAACGGATACGTCATCGCGATGACGCCGGAGACCGTGTGCAGGATCATGAAATGCGTGTAGTCACTGGCCGATACCTGGTCGGTGGTGCCGCGCAGGGCGAGCGGATAGACGAGGCCGGAGAGCAGCCACAGCGTGAAGATGATCAGCGCGGCCCGGTCCCCGAGTCGCACGGCCTCGGCGCGTGCCTTGCGCAGCACGTCCTTGTCGTAGCGGACGCCGGCTGCCAACCCGTGCGGCACCGTGATCAGGTATCTGGCCAGGTAGACGAGCAGCACCGTGCTGATGGCGAAGCCGAGGCCGTTGACGATCACCGAGTAGATCTCGAACTGCCGCTGCGCCTGTGCGGACTGCCTGCTGTGCATGAGCATGTTGTTGTGGTCGATGTTGTAGGCCGAGGCCAGCAGGTTGGGCACCGCGATGGCCAGGCCGACCAGCACCACGCGCCAGGCCCGCAGCCGCACCCGCCAGCTGCGCTCGGGCGGGTCGACCAGGTCGCGGGCCCGCGGGTCGAGGCACAGATCCAGCTGCTCGGCCAGCACCGCGCCGCTCGGCCAGCGCCGCCGCGGATCGGGCTCCAGGCAGGTCAGCAGGACGCGGCGCAGTGCGGGCGGGCAGTCGGCGGGCAGCTGCGCCAGCGCCGCCGCGAGCACCCCCGCTCGGCGCGTGCGAAGGGCGGCCTCGACGGTGGCGGGTTCGTCGGCGAAAGGTCGTGTTCCGGTCAGCAATTCCCACAGCAGGACGCCGAGCGCGTAGAGGTCGCTGCGGGTGTCGGGCGCGGGGGTGTCGGGATCGAGCGCGGCGGCGAGCTGTTCCGGAGACCGATAGGCCAGCCAATCGCGCAGCGCGGCAGAGGAATCGGGCGGCGCGGCGGTGCTTTCGCCGGGGGTGAAGTCGGCGAGTTTGGGGATGCCCTCGCTGGTGAACAGCACGTTGGCCGGGTCGATGGCGTGGTGGGCGATGCCGTGACGGTCGGCGTATCCCACCGCGTCGGCGAGGCGGCGGCCGATCCAGGCCACCGTTTCCGGCCAGCTGAGCGTGGCGAGCTCGGCGCGCACCAGGGAGTCCGAGGGCCGGATCTCGCCCTTCGCCTCGATCGCCGCGTCCAGCGCGCCGAGCAGCAGCGCGCCGCCCATCTCCGCGTCGGCCGCGCGGCGACGCCGCAACAACTCCGCCGCGGTGCCGCCGGGCAGGTACTGCATGTAGACGAGGCTGCTGATCTCGCCGCCGGAGGTGAGCACCCGCTCGTCGAATACCCGGACGATATGGGGGTGATCGAGCTGGACCATCGGCTGCGGGTCCGCGCCGCCCGCCGTGGCCACCCGCACCGCGACCACCCGCTGCATGGACCGCTGCCTGGCCAGGAACACCCGTCCGGCGCGGCCGCGGCCCAGTTCGGTCCGCAGGTCGAAATCATCGATCCGCTGCCCTGGCGCGAGTTCGCCGGGGTCGCGATCGACGTGCACCATTCCCGAGTGATAGTGGTCGCCGGTGAGCCGGTCGCGCACCGCGTCGGCCAGTTCGGGGTACTCCGCGAGGAACTCCTCCAGCGGGAGCGGACCGCGGCCGCGCCGGGCGATGAATTCCTCGCACACCAGGTCGACCAGCTCCGGACTGTTGCCGACCTCGGGAAATTCCTTGCGGTACTCCTCGATGCGCTTCGCGGGCCCGCGGCCGCCCCAGCGGTGCCGCAGGTCGATGCGGACCAGGTCGGCGAGCACCGCGACCCTGACCTCGGTGCCGTCGGGAACGTAGTCGGCCAGGCGCGGTGGGTTCGCGCCCGCACCGCGCAGGCAGCGCTGCCAATCGGCGGTGAAGCGGGCGACCGGGTTCACGGGCGCGACGGTCACGGCCGCTCCGCGGCGGCGCGCGGCCGACTGTCGTACCGGCGCGCGCGACGTTGCGCACCCTGCTGCGGGCCGGTCTCGCCGCTGGCGACCACCCGCTCCAGCGCGCGCAGGTCCGCCTCGAGGGCACGGAACAGCAGATACGACCCGACGAAGGCGACGATGGCGCCCGCGCACAGCACACGCACCGCGAAGATCACCATGGGGATGTCTTCGGGCGGCAGGAAGGTCACCCCGGCCACCGCGAGCAGCGGCACCGAGGCGGCGATCGCCAGGTAGCCGTTGGCCCGCCGGTCGAGTCCGCGCAGCCGGTCCGCGTCCTCGACGCTGATGTCCCCGTGCCGCAGGAAGATCGGATAGATGCTGCGGATCAGGTAGAAGGTCGCGAGGAAGAACGGGTACGACGCCGCGATCGCGCCGCAGACCAGCAGCGAGGCCATGAAGTGCACTACCGCGCGGGCGGGAATGCCGCCGGTGGACAGCTGCATCGCGATCGGGAAGGTGAACGCGGCGAGCAGCCACAGCAGGAACGGGATGAGCACCGCTGTCTCGCCGAGCCGCAACGTGTCGGTTCTGGCGCGGCGCAAGGTGTCCGGGTCGTAGCGTTTGCCTTTGCGCAGCCCCTTGGTCACCGAGAGTACGTAGCGCGACGAGTAGATGATGGTGAAGAACCCGATCGGAAAGAACACCGCGTTCACCACACCGGTGATGATCAGGAAGGTGCTCTGAGCGTCCTCGGGCATTCGGTCCACGATGAGGTTCTGGTTGTGCTGGATGTTGTAGAGCGAGGCCAGCATGTTCGGCAGCGCGATCGCCACGATCAGCACCGGGATGATGTAGGGCTGCAACCGCTGCCGCCAGCTGCCCGGCTTCGGGTCGACCAGGTCGCGCGCGCGTTCGTCCAGGCACAGGTCGAGCTGTTTGGCCAGCGTCGCGCCGTCGGACCAGCGTTCGCTGCGCTCGGGTCGCAGGCAGGTCATCAGCACGCGGCGCAGTGCCGCGGGACAGTCCTTCGGTATCCGCTCCTGCGCCGCGGCGTCCACCCCGACGCTGCGCCGCTCCAGCATCGCCTCCAGCGTGGTGTCGTCGCCGCGGGTGCCCGCGCCGGCGGTGGTGTCGTCGAAGGGCTTCGCGCCGGTGAGCAGTTCCCACAGCACCACGCCGAGCGAGAAGATATCCGAGCGGGTGTCGAGGTCGGCGGCGGAACGCTCGCGGCCGGGATGACAGGCCTCCAGCTGTTCGGGCGACATGTAGGCCAGCGAGCCGCCGAAGTAGGCGACCGGGCTGGTGCCCTCCACATTGCGGCTGAAGCTGATGTTGAAGTCGGCGAGCTTCGGCACGGCCTCGGCGGTGAGCAGCACGTTGGCCGGCTTCACGTCGCGGTGCAGCACGCCGTGCGCGGAGGCGTAGTCGAGCGCCTCGGCCAGCCTGCGGCCCAGCCAGGCGACGGTCTCCGGCCAGCTCAGTGTGGCGATCTCGGCGCGCACGCTGGAATCGGTCGGGCGGATCTCGCCCTTCTCCTCCATCGCCGCGTCCACCGCGTCGAGCAGCAGCCGGCCGCTGCGTTCCTCCGGCGAGGTGGCGCGCACCCAACGCAACACGCCGAGCAGCGTGCCGCCGGGGAGGAACTGCATGTAGAGCAGGCGCAACCGCCGCGCGGTCCCGCTCGTTTCGCCCGCGTCGAGCAGCCGCTGGTCGAAGACCCGCACGATGTAGTCGTGGTCGAGCTGGGCGAGGGTCTGCGGCTCGGTGCCGCGGTCGGCGGAGATCTTCACCGCGACGAGCCGCTGCATGGAGCGCTGCCTGGCCAGGAAGACCCGGGCGAACGCACCGCTGCCCAGACCGGTCAGCAGGTCGAAGTCGTCGACGCGCTGGCCGACCTCGATGCGGTCCAGGGGGTCGAGACGACCCGGCCCGGTACCCATCGTGGTGCCGATCGCGGTTGCGGTTCCGGTCAGATCGGCGGTACTCGTTGCCTCCGCCGTGGGATTCACGCCTCTACCACGAACCGATGCGGTGTTTTGGTTCAGCGCGTCGGTGCGATCAGGCGGAGTGGTGGACGCGAGCGCGGTGCGGGTGGCGTCGTCGAGCGCGGCGCGGGTGGCGTCACCGCCGGTGCTGCCGAAGTCCTCGCCCGGCGCTCGCAACGATTCCTCCAGCGGGGCCCAGCGGGTGCTCTGGTCGATGTCGTCGGCATTCAGAAGATCGCGTAACTCGGCCGCTTGGGACGGATATTCGAGCAGACATTCCCGCGGGTCGACGCGCTCGCCGCTCTGACGGCGGACGACGAATTCCTCGTACACCAAACCGGCTGGTATGTTCTGTGGTTCGAGCTCGGGGAATTCGGCGCAGTATTCGGCCAATCGTTTGCGCCGCGGCGTTGGCGGGGGTGTTTCCGGACGAGGCGGTCCTGCCGCGGCCTTGCGCAGCCACCGGTACCGCATATCCACCCGGATCAGTTCGATCAGCGCCTGACGGCGCAGGGTCCGCGCGTCGGGGAGGAACGCGCTGATCTCGGGGAGTAGTCCGGGCCCCTCATCTGGGGCGATGCCGAGCACGGCGGCCCACGCCGCGGCGAAGGCCTCGACCGCGACGAGATCGGATCTGCGCAACCGGCCGTCGGCCTCGGTGTCGGAAGCCGTGTCCGGACGGGTATTTCTATCGGAGTCGGCACTCATTCTCGGACCTGCTAGCTGTGGCGGATGATCGGGAAATCCGCACTGTCGATCGCTGGGTGTACCGGATAAAATCCGCCACACCCGACGTCATCGTCCCCCGAGCGGTATCGGGAATGATAACTTGCGCCACAACAGCGGATCACCCGATTTCGACGACGATGCGACGGGGGCGAATCAGCACATGCACAACAAGGCTACGGCGGTAGCGGAGGGCTTGGCTGCAATCACCGAAACCGCTAGTACGGAAAAACCGTCCGCCCAGGAGGTACGCATGGGCGAGAGCGAGCCAGGGGGGCCGCATTCCGGCGGGGAAGCAGAGGCGCCGCGGGGGCCTGCGGCGGTCATCGCCGCGGCTGTGCGGGAGGGCTCGCTGAGGCCCACCGAGGTCGTCGACGCGGCTATCGAGCTCATCACCACCGAGGACGCGACAACGGGCGCGTTCAGCGTGGTGCGCGCCAAGCGCGCCGTCGCCGAGGCCATCGCGCTGGAGCAGCGCGAGGATCTGGACGTGCTGCCGCTGGCGGGCGTGCCGGTGGCGATCAAGCACAACATCCCGGTGACGGGCGAAACGGTGCTGTGCGGTTCGGCCGCGACCGACACCGGCGAGGCCACGGCCGACCACCCGGTGGTGCGCAGGCTGCGCGACGCGGGCGCCGTCGTCGTCGGACTCACCACGACCCCGGAGCTCGGGCTCTGGGCGACCACCGACGACCAGCACCGGACCGCCAGGAATCCGTGGGACATCACGCGCAGCACGGGTGGGTCCTCGGGCGGCGCGGCCGCGGCGGTCGCGGCGGGATTCGTTCCGGTGGCGCACGGCAACGACGGCCTCGGCTCGGTGCGCATCCCCGCGGCCAGCTGTGGCGTCTACGGAATCAAGCCGGGCAGGCACACCGTGCCCGCGGAGGTCGGCGTCGACTCGTGGGCCGGCATGGTGGAGAACGGCGTGCTCGCGACGACCGTCGGCGACGCCGCGCTCGCGCTATCGGTCATGGCCGCCCGTCCGGACCTAGCCGACCTGGAACCGCCCGGCCGACTACGCATCGCGCTGGTCGTCACACCGCCCTCCCGGCTGGCCCGCGTCGACCCGCACTGGGCCGCCGCCGCGCGCAAAGCCGCGGCCGTCGCAGCGGCCGCGGGACACCGGGTGGAGACGACCGCGCTGCCCTACGGCGACGCCGTACTCGCACTGCTGCTCCGCTGGCTGACGGTGGCGCTGCCCGAGGCCGCCACCCTCGCCCATCCCGAACGTCTGCAATCGCGCACCCGCCGTCATCTGGCGATCGGCCGCTTCGTCCAGCGGCTCGGGCTGGTGCGGGCCGCCCAGGTCGACCGCATCGAAGCCCGGCTGCTCGAATTCTTCGAAGACTACGACGTGGTGATCACTCCCACGCTGGCCACCGCGCCCCCGCGGGCGCGCGCCTGGCACCGCAGAGGCTGGCTCGCCAATGTGCTCACCGGCTTCCGCTTCTCGCCGTTCACGCCGATCTGGAATCTGGTCGGCTGGCCCGCCGCCTCCGTGCCGATGGGCATGCACCCCTACTCCGGCACGCCGGTCGCCGCCCAGCTGGCCGGTCCGCCCGGCAGCGAAGCCACCGTGCTGCGCCTTTCCGCCCAACTCGAACTGCTGCACCCCTGGCGGCGCACCGTGCGCTGACGGTGCGCCGGGAAACGTCAGCTGGCCAGTGGCTGCTGGGTGGAGAAGCCACCCTCGACGGCGCGCGCCGCGAATTCCAGGATGGTCGGACGAGCGTCGTCGGCCCGCCACGCGACCGCGAGCTCGCACGGGGCGAGTCCGATCAGCGGCCGCGCGGTGAGGCCCGGCCAGCGGTACATCGGCACGTTGTTCTCGGCGAGCAGGCAGACACCGAGACCGAGGCTCACGGCCTCCAGCTTGTCCTCGGGCGTGGCCGCCTCGGCGCCGATCTTGGGCTGGCGGCCGTTGCGCGCGTCGTTGCCCAGCCAGAAGTCGCGCACCGCGCCCGCCTCGGAGGGCAGCGCGATGAACGGCTCGTCGAGCAGGTCGGCGAAGTCGATGGCCTCCTGATCGGCCAGCGGGTGGTTCTCCGGTAGCAGCACCCAGCGCGGCTCGGTGCGCAGGACTTCCCAGCGGTACCGGTTCGGGTCCGGCAGCGGCAGCCAGACCAGGGCCAGGTCGGCCTGCCGACCGGCCAGACCGCTGGACGGGTCGGTCCAGGAGGCGGCGTGCAGCGCCAGCCGGTGGCCGCTGGCGCTCTCCAGGTCGTTGAGGAGTCCGCGGCCGAGCGCGGACTGGATGCCGACGCGCAGCACCTCGCCCGCCTCTTGCAGGGAGACGTTGGTGACCTCCCAGAGTTCGAGGATCTTGCGGGCGCCTTCGAGCAATTCCTTGCCTGCGACGGTCAGCGCGACACTGCGCTGGTTGCGGTCGAACAGGACCACGTCGAGCTGGCGTTCCAGCTGACGGATCTGACGCGACAGAGTCGGTTGTGCGATATGCAGCCGCTGAGCGGCGTTGGTGAAATGAAGTTCCTCAGCGACGGCGACGAAATACCGCAGGTCGCGCAAATGCGGGTCCATAGCCCCTTGCTATCAGAATCAGTCCTCAATTTCCAGCCTTATCAGGCCGAAAAGTTTGGATACGGGTGCCGAAACAGTCGGCAGGTTTGTTAGGGACAGCATATTGCCTGACGTGGTCATCTGCACCATCGGCTCGGCGAATTTCCGGCACCCGCCTCGGCATTGGCGCCGCCCGCATACCTTGGTCGCTTGACCAGCGCTTATGTTACAGATCCGTGATCTGCGTTGTGGACGGCCCCGCGCGATCCGCTAACTCAGTCACCGAACAGAAACCAGTCGCTGACCGGGTGGATCTTGTTACGGCCGAAATGAGTGATATTGGTCACAATTTGACCGTATGGTTGCATAGAACGAGTGACGGCGGCTGCCACCAGCCACCCCGCCGGGTGCGACATCCGGCACACATGACGAAGGCGCTGTGATCGACGGCAAACCGTGATCACAGCGCCTTCCGACCCGCCCGGGTGGCTTTACACGCCCCGTGCTCGTTCCTCGTAGGCCTTGCGCTTGTCGGCGTCCACGTCGTCGAGGAACGCGCGACTCGAGCCCAGCGCCCGCGCGATACCGTCGCCGACGGCTTCCGGCAGCAGGCCGACGACCTGGGAGATGATCCCGGCCACCGCGGTGACCCTGACCTTGGACCGCGGCGTCTCGATCAGCCCGACGATCGCGTCGGCGATCTCCTCCGGCTCGGCGGGCCGCAGCAGCTTCGGCGCGGACACACCGGAGCCGAGCTCGGTGTTGGTCAGCGTCGGCAGCACCGAGGAGAAACGCACGCCCGTGTCGCGGTACTCCTCGCGGAGAGTGTCGGTGAAGCCGAGCACCGCGTGCTTGCTGGCGTTGTAGGTGGCCAGCCCGGGGATGTGCGTCTCGCCCGCGAGCGAGGCGACGTTGATGACGTGCCCGCTGCGGCGCGGCAGCATCCTGGCCAGCGCCAGCTTGGAGCCGAGGATCACCCCGTAGACGTTGATGTCCAGGATGCGGCGGGTGATCTGATCCGGCTCGTCGACCAGCTTGCCGGTCGGCATGATGCCCGCGTTGTTGATGAGCACGTCGATCGGGCCGAGGGTGCGCTCGACCTCGTCCAGGAACGACTCGAACGAGTTCGCGTCGGTGACGTCGAGCTTGCCGTACAGCTCGAAGCCGCGCGCGACGCCGGATTCCTTGACGGTGGTCTCGTCGACATCGCCGATCGCGATCTTGGCGCCGAGCGCCTGCAACGCGCTGGCGGTGGCCAGGCCGATGCCGCGAGCGCCGCCGGTGATGACGACGACTTTGCCTCGGATCTTCGCCGGGTCGGTCACTTGTTGTCTCCCTTGAGCTTCAGCAGTGCGGGGATGTCGATGCGGCGCAGGCCGCGCGCGCCCGCGGCACGCATGGCGCCCAGCGCGGTGAGCAGCTTGATGTTCTGGTACGGGTACCAGAACAGTTCCTTCTGCTGGGTGGGCAGGATCGGCTTGGTGATCGCCTGCTGGCGGCAGTACTTGCGCACGCCGTTGGCACCGCCCCAGCGCGCGCCGACGCCGGACAGCCCCCAGCCGCCCATCGGCAGCGCGTAGCTGAACAGGTTGGCGAAGACGTCGTTGATGTTCACCGCGCCCGCGTTCAGCTGGCGGGCGATGCGCTCGCCGCGCTCCTTGTCACCGGTCCACACCGAGGCCGACAGGCCGTAGACGGAATCGTTGGCCAGCCGGATCGCCTCGGCCTCGTCGGCGACCTTCATCACCGGCAGCGTCGGGCCGAACGTCTCCTCGGCCACGCACGACATGCTGTGATCCACGTCGACGAGCACCGTCGGCTCGAAGAAGGTGCCCTGGCCGGTGCGCTTGCCGCCGGTGAGCACCTTCGCGCCCGCCGCGACCGCCTCATCGACGTGGCGCTGCACGATGTTCACCTGGTTCTCGTTGGCCAGCGCGCCCACGTCGTGCTTCAGCTCGCGACCGTCGATGCCCTGGCGCAGCGCCTGCACATTGGCGGTCAGCTTGGCGACGAACTCGTCGTAGACGGGCGCTTCGACGTAGACGCGCTCGACCGAGATGCACACCTGACCCGCGTTGAACATGCCGCCGAAGGCGATGCCGTGCGCCGCGCGATCGAGGTCCGCGTCGGCGAGCACGATGGCCGGATCCTTGCCGCCGAGTTCGAGGCTGTACGGAATCATCCGCTCCACACACGCCGCCGCGATCTTGCGGCCGGTAGCGGTGGAGCCGGTGAACTGGAGGTAATCGGCATTGCCGACCACGGCGGCTCCGGTCTCGCCCGCGCCGGTGACCACGGTGAACACCGGCGGCGCGCCGATCTCCGCCCAGCCCCTTGCCAATTCGAGCGCGGACAGCGGGGTGACCTCGGACGGCTTGAGGATCACCGCGGCGCCCGCGGCGAGCGCCGGGATCACATCCATCACCGGCATGGCCAGCGGGAAGTTCCACGGGGTGATGACGCCGACCACCGGGTACGGCCGGTAGGCGGTGGTGAGCTTCTTGACGCGGGCCAGCGGACTGTGCGGCGACGGGTGGTCGTCGGCGAGGAACTTGCCTGCGCGGCGCGCGTAGTAGCCGATCAGGTCGGCGCCGAAGGACGGATCGATGAGGGCGTCGGCGCGCGGCTTGGAGGTCTCGGACTGGAGCACGTCGGCGAGATGCTCGGTGTTGTCGATCAGCCAGTCCTGGAGTTTCAGCAGCCATTCCTTGCGGCCCTCGGCGCCGATGGCCTCCCACTCCGGCTGGTAGAGCCGCAGTTCGCGCACCTTCGCCGCGACCTCGTCGGCGCTCTGCGCGGGTACCGTGCCGACGATCTGGCCGGTGCCGGGATTGCGTACCTCGATGACGGCGGGCGCGTCCTTCTTCGCGACAGGTTTGCGCGCGGACGCCTTCTTCGCCGTGCTCGGCGAGGACTCGGTGTTGGTCACTGCTGTCTCCCACTGACGTTGTGTGCGCCCAGTCGCTCGGCGCTGTGAACCAGCTCACTGAACTATGATCGTGACACAATGGTGAGCGAGTTTCTTGGCCCATCTTGTCAAGCGGAACGGGTCGAATTGTGTCGAAAGTACAAAATGTCGAAGGTGCGTCCGGCGCTTCGGGACCGGGCGTTCGCGTCGGGCCGAACAGCGCGGTGGTGCGCGACTGGCTGGCCGACTACGTCTACGAGACGATGCGGACCGACACGCTCGATCAGGTCGTCGACCGGCTCGACGGCGCGATCGTCGCGCGGGTGCCGGAACTGGCCGATCGCGACATGAGCCGCGACCTCGCCGCGAGCACGAGGGCGCACGCCAGGACCATGCTGAGCGGGTTGACCAGCGACACATTCGAATTCGCGTTACCCGAGGAAGCGCACGCCTTCGCGCGCACCATCGCCCGCCGCGGCTTCGACCTGCGACTGCTGCTGCGCACCTACCACGCGGGCATGGAGGCGGTGCTCGACTACATGACCGACGCCGTCGAGCAGCGCGACGTACCGCAGGAGATCGAGCGCGCCGTCATGCTGCGGCTGTTCGACCGGTCGACCAAATGGGTCAGCATGTCGGTGGAACTGCTCACCGACACCTATATGGAGGAGCGTGAGCGGGTGCTGCGCGCGGCGCTGAACCGGCGCACCGAGACCGTGCACGCGCTGCTGTCCGGGGAGGACATCGACGCCGACCAGGCCTCGATCCGGCTCGGTTACCGGCTCGGCAGGCAGCATCTCGCTTTCGTGCTGTGGACCGACGAATCCGAACCCG
Source organism: Nocardia sp. bgisy134 (assembly GCF_965341865.1). GTDB lineage: Bacteria > Actinomycetota > Actinomycetes > Mycobacteriales > Mycobacteriaceae > Nocardia. The sequence goes on along the minus strand of NZ_CBDQZP010000006.1, from coordinate 275,928 downwards.
GCGGTGACGGGGAGTCGACCGGGCTGCTCGACCGCGCAGCCGCGCGGGTGGCCGCCGAACTCGGCAGCGCGCTACTGCTCACCGTGCCCTCCGGGGCCAGCGGGATGTGGGCGTGGGCCGGTCTCGACGACGCGGCGCACGCCTCCGATCTCGCCGCTCCCGGCAGGCTCGAGAAGCTCCTCGCCGCCCACGTGTCCGCGCCGGTGCGGATCGCTGTCGGGGTGCCCGCCGCGCGGGCGGAGGGTTTCCGCTCCAGCCATCGGGAAGCGGTCGCGGCGCGGCACGTCGCGGAGCTGGCCCCCGGTGACGGGACGCGCGTCACCGCCTACCGCGATGTCGAGATCGCCTATCTCGCCGGAGCGGACGAGGCCGCCATGCGCGGCCTGATCCACCGCGAGCTGCGCGAGCTCGCCGGCTCCGACGCCAACGCGGTCCGGTTGCGCCGGACCCTGCACGCCTACCTCGCCAGTCATCGCAGCCCGGAGGCCACGGCGAAACTGCTCGGGGTACACAAGAACACCGTCCGCTACCGAATCCAGCGGATCGAGGAACTGCTCGGCCATCCGATCGAGCAGCGCAGCCTGCCGTTGGAGGTCGCGCTCGCCTGCGTGGAGGCCTACGGGGTCTAGGCCCTGTCTAGTCCAGCTCGGATCGCCGCACCGCCGGTTCGGTGGACGGCGCGATTGTGGTGTCCGGCAGCTCCGCGAGCAGCGTCGTTGTCGCCGCGGCGATGGTCGCCACCGCTTTGTCCACGGCCGCTTTGGTCGTGCTGCTGAGGCCGGAAACCCCACCGACCTTGCGCACGTACTGCAGTGCGGCAGCGTAGATTTCCTGCTCGGTAGCGGCAGGTTCCAGGCCACGCAGGACGGTGATGCTCTTACACATGCGTGCACAGTAGCCCTCTGTCCGCCGATGCGTCAGGGCAAGAAACAGGCGCGTCGAAATTCTCTCGCGAAGTTGGGGACATCGCTCGCGAAGATGCGGACGCGTCGGCGATAAGCACAGCCCAGAGCGGATCCATGGGGAACAATCGGAGGCATGCCACCCCGCGGTATACCCACGTTGACGACCTTCCCGTACGAAGAGCTCGACAAGCGGGAAGAGGACCACTGGTCCGGTGCCGCGATATCCGACGACGAGCTGCGCGCCCTCTCGCTCGGCGGTTTCTACTCCGCCCGCTGGGACGCCTTCCACGACGCCCTGCTGCTCGGTCCCGAACGGGAGCATCCGCTCGGTGATCGCAGGGAGCTGGCCATCGACACCCTCACCGGCGCCTGGGGCATCACCGACGGCACCGAGGCGCAGGCGTCGATGGAGCAGTTGCTGGACGGTATGCACGCTCCCCTTTACGCGATGGTGCATCCGCTCGTCATGGCGTCGATCAACGCCAGCGAACGCGACCGCTTCGGCGAACGCGCCGACCGGCATCGCGCGTTCCTGCGCCAGGTCGGCTCGTTCCGCGGCATGGACAACCCCGAGGCGCTGGTCCGCGACTACGACATCTGGTCCCAGGCCATCAAGATCGGCTTCACCGACCACCTGGCTCGCCCGCTGCCCACCGACATCCACGCCTGGGATCTGGCTCGCGTCGTCGCGGTCGCGCGCATGGCGTTCACGGCGGGCTATCTGGAAGCCGACGTGGCCTGGGGATACCTCATGCGCGCACTGCCGCTGGCGCAGCGCAAATACCGCAACTGGCGCCAGTTCGGCGACGCCTATCTCGCCGGCTGGACCTACTGGCAGGCCTGCGAGGACCTGGCCGAACTCAAGAACGGCGGCGTGGACCGGCGCATGGAACTGCTTCGGCTGTGGACCCGCCCGACCAGCCCCTGGCGCCGCATCGCGCTGAACGACAAGGGGCCGGACCAGGCGTGAGCGAACGTAGTGAGCGAACCATGTGCCAGCGCGCTCCGCGCATGCCTGAGCCGAGCGTCAGCGAGGCGCAGGCATGAGCGGTCAGGGAGTCGCTACGGAGTCCGGGAGGGAACGCAGGATTCCGCGGCCGTAGCGCTGGAACTGCCCGTCGTCGACCATGCCGAGCGAATGCCGCTCGACGAGCAGTTCCCATTCCGAATACAGCTGCGCCACACCGGGATCGGCGGGCCCGGCCGCGCCGTCGGCGGAGTCGCGGCGGACCGCGAAGTTCACCGCGCACGTCACCCGCTCGGTGTCGGCGCGGTCAGTGCCGGTGAAGTGCATGGTGAGGTTGCCGTCGTGCACCTCGACGCCGGTCTCGCCGCGTGCCGCGCCGATCTCGCCCGGCGCAACGGGCGCGCCCTCGGTGGACCTGGCCCACAGCACCGCCGGGATGGGCAGCTCGTGCGCGTAGCGGTCGCCCGGACCGATCGAGATGAACAGCAGGCGTCCTGTGGTCACGGCGAGCAGGCCGGGACCGGTGCCGACAGGCGGGTGCGCCACGGTGACCGCGGTCTCCAGTACGTACTCGTCGGCCGTGACGTAGCGATGCAGCGCCGCGATCGCGGGCTTGGCCTCCCGCCGCGGCGCCATCCTGCGCACCGCGCGATCCACGTCCGCGCGGGTCGGCCCGGTCTTGGTCCAGGTCGGCGCGGGCGGGCTCAGGTCGGGCGCCGCCACGTCGATGCGCTGGGCGGCCATGATCTGGTCGTTGATCCGCTCCACGATCTCGGCCGCCGCGGGCACGTCGTGCTCGGCGATCAGTACGGGAAGCGGCGTGCGGTCGGCGGGTACGCCCGTGAGCACCGGCGTCGGATAGCGCAGATAGATCTCGATGACGACGGCATCGTCCGCGCGTCGGCTGAGTCGTACCTTGAGCAGGTCGGTGACCGGCACGTCCAAGACGCGCTCGCCCTCGCTGCCCGGTCGCAGAACGATCAGCCGTCCGCGGCCGTGGCGCACTATCGCTGTGGGTGTCCGTAGCTCGACTATGTCCATACCCCCTGCGCTCTTGTCCGAGGTGCGGTGTTCCCGGGGCTCTTCGTCGTGATGCGAGCCGTCACGTCCCTGTGTCGCTCGCGCGCCGCTGTCGTCTCTGTTCCGCGGCGCCGCGTGCCCATCGTTCACACCGCTGTCTGGTATTGCGTGCGGTTGTATTGCGCGGTCTTCCCGAGGCCCTTCGGGGTCGTACACAAGCTGCCGCCTTCGTGCCCATCGTTCACGCCGCTGTGTTGTTTCGCGCGGCGCTCCCGGGGCCTTTTGGGGTCCGCCTCTGTGCCCGTCGGTCGCGCCGCGATGTTGTGTCGTCGCTCACGATAGGCCGAACATGCCATGATTGTGACCACTCGAGGTAAACCGGAGCGAGGAATCGGGAACCACCGTCGTCCTCCGACCGTTTACCTGTCGAACTGCACCAACTGCCGAACTGCGCGATGTATCGAGTAGACCGTACGCGGTAACGTGGCTTGTCCGCATCCGAACCCTCCCGGAATCGGGTAGGACCGGGCGGAATGCACCACGACGCGCCCGACGTTTCGCTAGGCAGAACCCGGAGACACCGGAAAGGACTGGCCGCCCGGCCTACGCTCTATGAACCGCAAGACAGTGTTCCGCACCCTGGCCATAGTCTCGGGCATCTTGCTCGTGATCTATGCGTTCAGCTACTTCGGCAATGACACGCGCGGCTGGAAGAGCGTCGATACCTCCGTTGCGTTGAGCCAGCTGGACGACAAGGGCAACGTCAAGAACGTCCAGATCGACGACCGCGAACAGCAGCTGCGCATCGAGCTGAACAACGGCAACGACGCGACCGGCGGCCAGAACAAGATCATCGCGAAGTACCCGGGCGGCGGTGAGACCTCGGCGCAGATCTTCGACGCCGTGCAGAAGTCCGGCGCGCCCTACAACACCGAGGTCAAGCAGGAGAGCTGGTTCACCCAGATCCTGCTGTTCGTGCTGCCGATGGTGATCCTGCTCGGCCTGTTCATCTTCGTGATGGCCCGCATGCAGGGCGGCGGCCGCGGCGGCATGATGGGCTTCGGCAAATCCAAGGCCAAGCAGCTGTCCAAGGACATGCCCAAGACCACGTTCGCCGACGTGGCGGGCGCCGACGAGGCCGTCGAAGAGCTCTACGAGATCAAGGACTTCCTGCAGAACCCCGTGCGCTACCAGGCGCTGGGCGCGAAGATTCCCAAGGGCGTTCTGCTCTACGGCCCGCCCGGCACCGGTAAGACGCTGCTCGCGCGCGCCGTCGCGGGCGAGGCGGGTGTGCCCTTCTTCACCATCTCCGGTTCGGACTTCGTCGAGATGTTCGTCGGTGTCGGCGCCTCCCGCGTGCGCGACCTGTTCGAGCAGGCCAAGCAGAACAGCCCGTGCATCATTTTCGTCGACGAGATCGACGCGGTCGGCCGCCAGCGCGGCGCCGGCCTCGGCGGTGGTCACGATGAGCGCGAGCAGACGCTGAACCAGCTGCTCGTCGAGATGGACGGCTTCGGCGACCGCACCGGCATCATCCTGATCGCCGCGACCAACCGCCCCGACATCCTCGACCCCGCGCTGCTGCGCCCCGGCCGCTTCGACCGGCAGATCCCGGTAAGCAACCCCGACCTGGCCGGTCGCCGCGCGATCCTGCGGGTGCACTCGCAGGGCAAGCCGATCTCCACCGAGGCCGACCTGGACGGCCTGGCCAAGCGGACCGTCGGCATGTCCGGCGCCGATCTGGCCAACGTCATCAACGAGGCCGCGCTGCTCACCGCACGCGAGAACGGCGCGGTCATCACCGGTGAGTCGCTGGAGGAATCCGTCGACCGCGTGATCGGCGGCCCGCGCCGCAAGAGCCGCATCATCAGCGAGCACGAGAAGAAGATCACCGCCTACCACGAGGGCGGCCACACCCTGGCGGCCTGGGCGATGCCCGACATCGAGCCGGTCTACAAGGTCACCATCCTGGCCCGCGGCCGCACCGGCGGCCACGCCATGACGGTGCCCGAGGACGACAAGGGCCTGATGACCCGCTCGGAGATGATCGCCCGCCTGGTCATGGCGATGGGCGGCCGCGCGGCCGAGGAACTGGTGTTCCACGAGCCGACCACCGGCGCGTCCTCCGATATCGACCAGGCCACCAAGATCGCCCGCGCGATGGTCACCGAGTACGGCATGAGCGCGCGCCTGGGCGCCGTCCGCTACGGCCAGGAGCAGGGCGACCCGTTCCTCGGCCGGTCGATGGGCATGGGCTCGGACTACTCACACGAGGTCGCACGCGAGATCGACGAGGAGGTGCGCAACCTCATCGAGGCCGCGCACACCGAGGCGTGGGCGATCCTGAACGAGTACCGCGACGTGCTCGACGACCTGGCCACCGCTCTGCTGGAGCGCGAGACCCTGCACCGCAAGGATCTCGAGGAGGTCCTCGCCGCGGTGGAGAAGCGCCCGAGGATCACCGCGTTCAACGACTTCGGCGAGCGCGTCCCCTCGGACAAGCCGCCGGTGAAGACGCCGGGCGAGATGGCCGCCGAACGCGGCGAGTCCTGGCCGCCGGAGCCGGTGCAGCCGTCGCTGGCCGCCGCCACTCAGCGGGAGGCCGTGCCCGCCAACGGTTATCCGCAGGACGGCGGCCGCCACCCCGAGCCGCAGTACGGCTACCCGGGCCAGCCCGCGTCCGGCGGCTACCCGGCGCCGCATGCGCCGACCCAGGCGTACCCGCGTCAGGGCGGCACGCACGGCTCGCGTCCGGACTACGGCGCTCCGGCCGGTTGGTCGGCCCCGGGCTGGCCGCCGCGGGAGGAATCGCAGCAGCCCGCCGGCCAGCCGGGTTACGGCGGCGGCTGGAGCGAGCCGGGCGAGTCCCGGCACGGCTACCAGCCGTGGAGCAACCCGCAGCAGGACGCTTCCGGCCAGGAGCGCGGTGGCTACGGCCACGACGGCTACGAGGAGCCGGGTCGTTCCAGCCAGCGCGGCGAGGGCGAGAACCATGAGTGGGATGGACCGAACGGACGGCGCTGAGCGGGCGCCGATTACGCTCGACCATCGGGGTGCCGAGTGATTGCCGGCGCCCGAGATTTTGGAGGTGTCCTCGATTGTCGGCCAACAACCAAGCCGTCGGCTCGGCGCTCAACGGTCGCGACGAGGTCGAGCGCTACGATTCCGCGCCTGTGCCGACCCGGTCCGAACTGGTCGCACTCGAGACGGGGCGGCCGTTCGACCAGGACCGGGCCGAAGCTGCCGTTCGGGAATTGCTGATCGCGATCGGTGAGGATCCGGACCGTCCCGGCCTGATCGAAACGCCCGCCCGCGTGGCGCGCGCCTACCGCGAGACCTTCGCCGGGCTCTACCAGGAGCCGGACGCGGTGCTGAACACCACGTTCGACGAGGGACACCAGGAGCTCGTGCTGGTGCGCGACATTCCGATGTACTCCACCTGCGAGCATCACCTGGTGTCCTTCCACGGCGTCGCCCACGTCGGGTACATCCCGGGCGAGCACGGCCGGGTCACCGGCCTGTCCAAACTGGCCAGGCTGGTCGACCTCTACGCCAAACGTCCGCAGGTGCAGGAGCGGCTGACCAGCCAGATCGCCGACGCCATCATGCGCAAGCTGGAGCCGCGCGGCGCGATCGTCGTGGTGGAGGCCGAGCACCTGTGCATGGCCATGCGCGGCATCCGCAAGCCGGGCGCGAGCACCACCACGTCGGCCGTGCGCGGCCTGCTGCAGACCAACGCCGCCTCGCGCGCCGAGGCACTCGAACTGATCCTGCGCCGGTGAGGGAGGCCGCGGTGTCCGGTCGCACGAACGTCATAGCGCGCGGCGGCCGCCGCTGCGTGGTGATGGGCGTCGTGAACGTCACCAGCGATTCGTTCTCCGACGGTGGGCGCTATCTCGATCGTGGCCTCGCGATCGAGCACGGCATCGAGCTGTACCGGGCGGGCGCCGACATCATCGACGTCGGCGGTGAGTCGACCAGGCCGGGCGCGGACCGCGTCGACCCGGAGACCGAGGCGGCCAGGGTCGCGCCGGTCATTCGCGGTCTGGTGGCGGCGGGCGTGCCGACCAGCGTGGACACCATGCGGGCGAGTGTGGCCGAGGCGGCGCTGAACGCGGGCGTCTCGGTGATCAACGACGTCTCCGGCGGTCGCGCCGATCCCGAGATGGTGAAAGTCGTTGCCGCCGCTGATGTTCCGTGGATCCTCATGCACTGGCGGGCGGGCGCGGACTACCGGCACACCGGCCCAGCGGATCACTACGACGACGTCGTGGCCGAGGTGCGCGCCGAGCTGACCGCGCAGGTCGAGCTGGCCGCCGCCGCGGGGGTCGACCCGTCGCGGCTGATCCTCGATCCCGGTCTCGGTTTCGCCAAGAACGCCGACCACAACTGGGCGCTGCTCGGCGCGCTGCCCGAATTCGTCGCCGACGGCCTGCCGATACTCATCGGCGCTTCACGCAAACGCTTCCTCGGCGCCCTGCTCGCCGACGCCGACGGCCCGCGGCCGCCGGACGGCAGGGAGGTCGCCACCGCCACGGTCTCGGCCCTGGCCGCTCTGCACGGCGCCTGGGGAGTTCGCGTGCACGACGTGCGCGCCTCGCTGGACGCGATCGCCGTCACCGACGCCTGGCAGCGTGCCGCCCGGCCGACCTCGCGAGGAGCCCTCGGATGAACCCGCCCACCGCACCGGTGACCCACGAGGGCCGACCGGGGGAGCATCGCGCTCTACCGTCCGGGCCGGACCGGATCGAGCTGCGCGGGTTGCGCGCGTTCGGACGCCACGGGGTCTTCGAGCACGAGCGCCGCGACGGCCAGGAGTTCGTGGTCGATCTCACCGTGTGGGTGGATTTCACGGCGGCCGCGGCCTCCGACGACCTGGCCGCCACGGTGGATTACGGCGCGCTGGCCGAGCGTGCGGTGCGGATCGTGCAGGGCACACCGCGCAATCTGATCGAGACGGTGGTCGCCGAGATCGCCGACGATGTGATGACCGATCCGCGCATCCGTGCGGTGGAGGCGGTGGTGCACAAGCCGTCGGCCCCCATCCCGCACACCTTCGCCGATGTTCGCGTGGTGACCGCACGCGTCCGCGAGGGCGCCGAATGAGTCGCGCCGTCCTGTCGATCGGCTCGAACATGGGGGATCGCCTCGCGCATCTGCGCAGTGTGGTCGACGGGCTCGCGGATCGCGTCGTCGCGGTGTCGCCGGTCTACTCGACCGCGCCGTGGGGCGGCGTCGACCAAGGCGATTTCCTCAATGCCGTAGTGCTGGTGGACGATCCGGAGCTGGACTGTCTCGGCTGGCTGCGCCGTGGACAGGAATTCGAGCGGGCCGCGCACCGGGTGCGCGAGGTGCGTTGGGGCGCACGCACTCTCGACGTGGACGTGGTGTGGTGCGCCGAGCCTGGTCCGTCGGGGCCGGTGCCGTGCGTCAGCGCCGATCCGGAGCTGACGCTGCCGCATCCGCAGGCGAACAACCGAGCCTTCGTGCTGATCCCGTGGCTGGACGTGGAACCCGAGGCGCGGCTGACCGTCGAGGGCGTGGACCGGCCGATCCGGGAATGGCTCGCCGCGCTCGCCGCCGACGAGCGCGCAGGCGTGCACCGGACCGAGCTGTCGCTGCACCGGACCGCGGGGGGAGCCGCGTCGTGAAACTCAAGCCGACCCGTGCGCTCGATCTCGGGGCCAACGTGCTGATCGCCGCGGTCGTCGCGTGGATCGCCACCAGGGTCGCCTACGCGAACTTCCCGCCGATCTCCGTCTACGCGGGCGCTTCGCTGTATCCGGTGGCCGCCATCGAGGTGGCGCTCGCCTTCGTCATCCGCGCCAGGGTCAACGACCAAGAGATCGGGGACGGTCGGCACCAGCTGCATCCGATCACCGTGGCGCGCGCCGTGGCGCTGGCGAAGGCGTCGCTACAGGTGGGTTCGATCGCGGCAGGCGTCTGGCTCGGTTTCCTGTGCTGGGTCTTCCCGCAGCGCGGCACCCTGCGCGCGGCCGCCGCCGATTCGCCCGGCGCGATCGTCGGCATGCTGGCAGGCATCGCGCTGGTGGCCGCCGCGCTGTGGCTCGAGTATTGCTGCCGGGCGCCCGACGAGCCGCCGGACGAACCGGCAACTACTTAGCGAATATTCCGAATGGAAGCGACAGACCAGTTTCTGGGCGTGGACCGCCAACCCCGCTACCCTGGCGTGCATGGTTTCACCCTCCCGTAGCAGCACTTCCCGTCCACGACGGGATCAAGCGGGAAAACTGTTCGTCGGCGCTGTGATACTGCTCGGTCTGATTGCCAGTGTTTTCCTGGTGTTCAGCAATAGCCTGCAGTTCATCAGGATCGGTCTGATCGCCGCCCTGTGGGCGGCCGCGATCGGCGCGCTGGCCGCCACCAAGTACCGCAAAGACGCCGATGTCGACAAGGCGAAGGTGCGTGATCTGCAGACGGTGTACGAACTGCAGCTCGAGCGCGAGATCACCGCGCGGCGTGAATACGAGCTCGGGGTCGAGACCAGGGTGCGCGAGGAAGTGGGCGCCGACGCGGCGGAGATGGCCGCGCTGCGGGCCGAGTTGACGGTGTTGCGGCAGAGTCTGCAACGCCTCTTCGACGGCGATCTGCCGATGGATCGCCCGGCACTGCGCGCCGATGCCACCCGAATCCAGGAGCTGACGAGCGGTTACGGCGATCCGGCGAACGATAGCTCCGCGAATGCCAACGGATGGGCCGGTCCGCACCAGCAGCACTCGCGCAGCGCGGTGACCCCGATCTTCGAACCCGGTCACCCGGCGCCCCCCGTCTTCGCAAGTCCCTTCGACGAGCCGGTCACCGCCGAGACCGCGGTCGTCTCGGTCGACGACTACCCGGAAGACGACTACTCCGAAGCCGATTACCCCGAAGGCGACTACCGCGACGACGAGTACGCCGACTACGAGGACGCCGGATACCCGAACGCCCAGTACCAGAACGGGTACCGGAACGACGCGACCGACCACCGCACCCACACTCCCGAGCAGGCGAGCGTCCCCGGCGGCTGGTCCGACGCCTTCACCGACCCGGTCGAGCGCCAGGAAGCGCCCGCCGAATCGTCCGTCCCGCCGCGCCTCCCCCCGATGGACGGCGACTCCGCCCCGCGCCCGACCATCGGACCACTACCCACCCCGCAGCCCGCACCCACCGTCGGCACCGCGAGTTCCCGCCGTCGCCGCCGCGTCGACCCCGACACCGACTCCGGCAACGCCTCCCGCCGCCTCTCGGTCGCGGAGATCATGGCCAACCTCCAGTCGGAACAGAACGGCCACGGCTGACAACCTTCACGACCGTTGGCAAGCGACACGAACGCTGCGCACGCCAGTCGCGAAACCTAGGAACAAACAGGCCGACCCCCGGACTCCCAGCCACCCCCAGGGCGAGTCTTACGAACCCGCGCGCGCCAGCGCGCCAAAGACACTGTTCTTCAAATCACGGTCGGGGGGCATGGCATCGGCAAACTTCGGGCCGATATCCTCGGGTCGTAACGTCTGGTACCCGCGGCGCGGGACTGGAACGACATCGAGAGGACAGTGTTGACCTCGAGAAGTGTGACTTCTGACAACGCGGCTTCGGGCTTCGACCCTGCGCCCGCACGCCTGACGGTGGGAATCGTCTCGGCGGGACGAGTGGGTTCCGCGCTCGGCGCCGCGCTCGAGCGAGCCGGGCACGTCGTATTCGGCGTCTCGGCCATTTCCGATGCCTCCAAGCATCGTGCCCGGCTCCGGCTGCCCGATTCGGAGATCCTGCCGGTCGAGGAGGTCGCCGCGCGCAGTGAGCTGTTGCTGCTGGCGGTGCCCGATACCGAGCTGGCGGGGCTGGCGCGCGGTCTGGCGTCCGCGGGCGTGGTGCGGCGCGGCACCATCGTGGCGCACACGTCGGGCGCGAACGGCGTCGGCGTGCTCGCGCCCTTGGCCGAGGTCGGCGCGCTGCCGCTGGCGATCCACCCCGCGATGACCTTCACCGGCCACGACGAGGACATCAGCAGGCTGGGCAATGCCTGCTTCGGCATCACCGCCGCCGACGACATCGGCTATGCGATCGCGCAGTCGCTGGTGATCGAGATGGGCGGCGAGCCGGTGCGCGTGTCGGAGGAGCACCGGGCGCTCTATCACGCGGCGCTCGCGCACGGCAGCAATCATCTGGTGACGGTCGTGCTCGACGCGGTGGACGCGTTGCGCGAGGCACTGTCCGGTCCCGGTCTGCTCGGGCAGCAGATCGTGGACGACCAGCCGAACGGCTTGGCCGAGCGGCTGCTCGCCCCGCTCGCGTCGGCGGCGCTGGACAACGCGCTGCGCCGCGGCCAGGCCGCGCTGACCGGCCCGGTGGCGCGCGGTGACGCCGAGGCCGTCGCGGCCCACCTCGACGCCATTGCCGCCGTGGACGGCAGGCTCGCCGCCGGGTATCGCGCCATGTCGCTGCGCACCGCCGAACGAGCCAAAACCAATCCCGCCCTGATCGAGCTTCTGGAAGGACGCCGTTGATGGATCCGAAGTTGCCCGGCGCGAGCGACGGGCCCGGAGGAGGCAGCATGCGTAACCACGGAGGGCCCCGGGAGCGCCGAATCGAGCAGAGCGCCTACCGGGCCGGCGAACTGACCGTGCACCACGACCCGAGCGTGGTCGCCGCGGTGGCGAAGGCGTTGCGCGGCGTCGGCCGCACCGTCGGTCTCGTGCCGACCATGGGCGCGCTGCACGAGGGACACCTGGAGATCGTGCGCCGCGCGAAGCGGACCAATCAGGTGGTGATCGTCTCCGTCTTCGTGAACCCGCTGCAGTTCGCCGCGAACGAGGACCTGGACAAGTACCCGCGCACCCTGGACGCCGACGTGGAGCTGCTGCGCGCCGAGGGCGTCGACCTGGTGTTCGCCCCGAGCGCGTCGGACATGTACCCCGACGGTCCGCGCACCACGGTGCAGCCCGGCCCGGTCGGCGCGGAGCTGGAGGGCGCGAGCCGCCCGACGCATTTCGCCGGCATGCTCACCGTGGTGGCCAAGCTGCTGCAGATCGCGCGGCCGAGCGAGGCGTTCTTCGGCGAGAAGGACTACCAGCAGCTCACGCTGATCCGGCAGATGGTGCGCGACTTGAACTTCGACGTGAAGATCGTCGCGGTGCCGACCGTGCGCGAGCAGGACGGTCTCGCGCTCTCCTCGCGTAATCGCTATCTCGATCCGGCGCAGCGCGAGGCCGCGCTCGCCCTCTCCGCGGCGCTGTCGGCGGGCAGGCACGCGGGCGGCCTGGGCGCCGAGGGCGTGGTGGCCGCCGCCCGCGCCGTGCTCGATGCCGTGCCCGGCGTCGACGTCGACTACCTCGAGGTGCGTTCCTCGACCCTCGGCCCGGCCCCTGTCTCCGGCAATGCCCGGTTGCTGGTGGCCGCCAAGGTCGGCGCCACCCGGCTGATCGACAACGTCGCCGTCACCCTCGGCGCCCCGATCGACGGCCACCCCACTCTCGCATCCCAGCCGGAACCGGCAGCTTTCTAGAAAGGCGACGACGAAGATGTTGCGCACCATGATGAAGTCCAAGATCCACCGCGCCACCGTGACCCACGCCGACCTGCACTACGTCGGCTCGGTGACGGTGGACCAGGATCTGCTGGACGCCGCCGATCTGCTCGAGGGCGAGCAGGTCTGCATCGTCGACATCGACAACGGCGCCCGCCTGGAGACCTACGTGATCGCGGGTGAGCGCGGTTCCGGCGTCATCGGCATCAACGGCGCCGCCGCGCACCTGGTCCACCCCGGCGACCTGGTGATCCTGATCGCCTACGGGATGATGGACGAAAAGGAGATCGCCGAATACGACCCCAAGGTCGTCTTCGTCGACGAGCGCAACCGCCCGATCGAGCTCGGCTCCGATCCGGCGCACGCCCCTGAGGGCTCCGGCCTCACCTCGCCACGCTCGCTGCGCTCACCCGCCCCGCCGGCTTCGCCGGCTGCCATCCCCGTGGTTTTCGCCTGACGGCGCCGAATTCGAAAGTCGGGTGAGCAATGCTGCTGACCATCGACGTCCGCAACACCAGCATCGAGCTCGGCCTGTTCTCCGGCAGCGGCTCGCACGCCAAGCTGGCGCGGCACTGGCGGATGCACACCAATCCACTGCTGACCGCGGACGAGTTCGCCATGCAGGTGCGCGGACTCGTCGGCGCCCAGCTGGACGAGGTGATCGGCGTCGCGGCACTGTCGACGGTGCCGCCGGTGCTGCACGAACTGCGCGCCATGCTGGAGCGGTACTGGTCGCACGTGCCGAACGTGGTCGTGGAACCCGGTGTGCGGACGGGCATTCCGCTGCTGGTGGACAATCCGAAGGAGATCGGCGCGGACCGGATCGTGAACGCGCTCGCCGCCCAGCAGCGCTTCGGCTCGGCCGCGATCGTGGTCGATTTCGGCACCGCGACCACCGTGGACCTGGTCTCCGCCAAGGGCGAGTTCCTCGGCGGCGTCATCGCGCCGGGCGTCGCCATCTCCAGTGAAGCGCTCATCGAGCGAGCCGCGCTGCGCCGCGTCGAGCTGGCGCGCCCGCGTTCGGTGGTCGGCAAGAACACCGTGGAGGCGATCCAGTCCGGTGCGGTATTCGGATTCGCCGGGCTGGTGGACGGTCTGATCGACCGGATCCGCGACGAACTCGACGCCTTCGCGGGCGACGATGTGGCCGTGGTCGCCACCGGCATCAGCGCGCCGTTGATCGTGCCGGAATCGGAGACGATCGAACACCACGAGCCGCACCTGACGCTGACCGGCCTGCGCCTGGTCTACGAACGCAACCAGCAGCGCCGCAAATCCTGATCGCGGAACCCGGGGTGGGGTGTGGATCACCCCGGGAGGGACTGTTGCTCCCGCGAACACCGCTGCTAGACTCGCCGACGTGTCTTTCCGTGTGAGCACCCAGGAGTGTTGTCGAGGCTGATTCCGGCCTCGACCGATCGAGGCCGACCGCGAGTCCCTCGACCGATCCCCACCTCCTGGAGATGCGCTCATGCGTTCCTCTGTTCTTTCCCTTACGTCAGCACGTGACAGCCTGTCGGCCCGGCCGCCGGTGGATCGCGCAGTTGCGCCCGCACTCCCGACCCGGCTTCGCCCCGCCGATCTGCTCCGGCTGACCGACGAGGGCGCCGAGGACGTGCTCGCGGGCCGCTACGACCATCTGCTGCCCACGGGCGGCGTCTGGCCCGCCGACGAGCGCTGGGCGACCCGGCTGCTCTCCGACGACGAGGTCGACGTCTGGCTGATCAGCTGGACGCCGGACAAGTCCACCGAATTGCACGATCACGCCGGATCGCTGGGCGCGCTCACCGTGCTCAGTGGCGCTCTCTCGGAATTCCGTTGGAATGGAACGGAATTGCGCAGCCGCACGCTGACCGCGGGCGATCAGGCTTCTTTCCCCATCGGCTGGGTGCACGACGTGATGCGCGCACCGGCCGCCGCGGAATCCGCGGGCCCGCTCGACCCGACGCTGAGCGTGCACGCGTATTCCCCGCCGCTGACCGCCATGTCCTACTACGAGGTGACCGGCCACGGCACCCTGCGGCGCACCCGAACCGTCCTCACCGACCAGCCCGAAGGTGATATCTGATGAGCGAACGAAGTGAGCGAACCATGAGTCAGCGCGCCTTGCGCATGCCGGAACCGAGCGCCAGCGAGGTGCAGGCATGAGCAGTTTGACCATCGATCAGATGCTCGACAACGCGCGTGCTCAACTCGACAGGATCTACGCGTTCGAATTGCCCGCGGCGCTCGCCAGGGGCGCCATTCTGGTGGACATCCGTCCGCAGGCGCAGCGGGGCCGGGAGGGAACGCTGCCCGGCGCCTTGGTGATCGAACGGAATGTGCTGGAATGGCGGCTCGATCCGACCAGTTCGGCGCGTTTGGCACTGGCCGCGGATCACGATGTGGAATGGATCGTCGTCTGCTCCGAGGGTTACACCTCCAGCCTGGCCGCCGCCTCGCTGCAACAACTCGGGCTACACAGGGCCACCGATCTGATCGGCGGTTACCAGGCGCTCAAGGCGGCGGGCCTGCTCACCATTGCCAGCCGGGCGCCGCACTTCGCTCGTGAGGTCACCTCGCTCGCCTCGTTGTAATTCACCGCGCGATTCCTTCTATCTCGAAATAGGAGGTAGCGCAATCGGTTTCGGTTTTCCGGCGGCTTTCGTTCCGAAGGCGGCCCGCTGAAACGCGCCCGGGGTGCGTGCCGAAAACCGATGCCGATTCGTTACTATCGGGCGGAGCCCGGGCAGGCCGCAAAACGATTTCCGGTGCACGCTAGGGTTGTCCGATGTGAGCACCCCGAACACGCCCTCGTCCGGTCGCTCCGCGGGTTCGGTTCCTGCGGCGCAAACCAGCCGTCCCGCCCCGGAAGCAGACGACGTTCCGGAACAGATGCGGATTCGCAGGGAGAAGCGTGAGCGGCTGCTCGCGAGCGGCGTCGAGGCGTACCCCGTGGTCGTCGCGCGGACGCACACACTGGCCGATATTCGGGCCGCCTTTCCCGATCTGCCCGCCGACACCCAGACCGGTCAGCAGGCCGGCGTCGTGGGGCGCGTCATTTTCCTGCGCAATACCGGCAAGCTGTGTTTCGCCACGCTGCAGGAGGGCGACGGCACCAAGCTGCAAGCCATGATCAGCCTCAACGGCGTCGGAGCGGACGCGCTGGCGGCCTGGAAGGCCGATGTCGACCTCGGTGACTTCGTTTTCGTGCACGGTGAGGTCATCGCCTCGCGCACGGGCGAATTGAGCGTTATGGCCGATTCCTGGTCCATGTCGGCGAAGGCGCTGCGGCCGTTGCCGGTGGCGCACAAGGAGATGAACGAGGAGTCGAGGGTCCGGCAGCGCTATGTCGACCTGATCGTGCGTCCCGAGGCCAGGGAGATGGCCCGCACCAGGGTCGCTGTGGTGCGTGCGCTGCGCGCCGCGCTGGAACGCCGCGGGTTCCTCGAGGTGGAGACGCCGATGCTGCAGACGCTGCACGGCGGCGCGGCGGCCCGGCCGTTCGTCACCCGTTCCAATGCCCTCGATATGGACCTCTACCTGCGCATTGCGCCGGAACTGTTCCTGAAGCGCTGCGTGGTCGGCGGTTTGGAGAAGGTCTTCGAGGTCAACCGGAACTTCCGCAACGAAGGCGCCGACTCCACGCATTCGCCGGAGTTCGCAATGTTGGAAACGTATGAGGCCTATGGCACCTACGACGACTCCGCGAAGATGATCCGGGAATTGGTGCAGGAAGTCGCGCAAGAGGCTTTCGGCACACAGGTGGTAACCCTCGCGGACGGTACCGAATACGATCTTCGGGGCGAGTGGGCAACCGTCGAGATGTACCCTTCGCTGTCCGATGCGCTCGGTGTCCGAGTCACCCCGGAAACTTCGGTCGAGGAATTGCTGGCACTCGCCGATCGGGTTGGACTGGAAATTCCGGAGGGCAAGGGCTACGGTCACGGCAAACTTGTCGAAGAACTGTGGGAGCACGAGTACGGCGACAAGCTCTATGCGCCGACATTCGTGCGTGACTTCCCGGTCGAGACCTCACCGCTGACTCGGCAGCACCGCAGCAAGCCCGGAGTTACCGAGAAGTGGGATCTGTATGTCCGTGGCTTCGAGTTGGCCACCGGCTATTCGGAGTTGGTGGATCCCGTGATCCAGCGCGAGCGGTTCGTGGATCAGGCGCGGCTGGCCGCGCAGGGCGACGACGAGGCAATGGCGCTGGACGAGGACTTCCTTGCCGCGATGGAGCACGGCATGCCGCCGACAACGGGAACCGGTATGGGAATCGATCGGTTGTTGATGGCACTGACGGGATTGGGAATCCGCGAAACGATACTGTTCCCAATTGTGCGTCCGGTCACTCAGCGAGGTGTGAGCGACCGGCGCGGAGACGGTGCCGGAGCGTAACCAGGCAGCGGCAGGCGAACACGCAAATCAAACAGAGTCGGGTTCGTTTCGATAGCCGAAGTCTCGTCTTGGAATTTTCCGAATTCGAGGTATTCTTGCCTCGGGTAATCGGCCTAGTATGCGGGTCGCACGATTTCGAGAGGACGTTCATCTCATGGCAAAGAAGGTCACCGTTAGCCTGATCGACGATGTCGACGGTGAGTCCATCGCGGACGAGACCATCGAGTTTGCGATCGACGGTGTGTCGTACGAGATCGACCTGTCGTCGGCAAATGCCGCGAAGCTGCGTGACGGGCTGGAGCAGTGGGTTTCCAGCGCGCGTCGGGTGAGCGGCCGCCGCCGCGTGAAGGCCGCCGCGGGCACCGCCGCCGCCCCGAAGAGCCGGGTCTCCATCGACCGGGAACAAAGTGCGGCAATTCGCGAGTGGGCGCGCCGGAATGGCCACAAGGTCTCCGCCCGCGGCCGTATCTCCGCCGACATCACCGACGCGTACAACAAGGCCGCGAAGGGCTAGTTCTTTTCCGACCGCTGCCGCCTGGGCGAATCGTGCGACGCCCGGGCGGCAGCAGCGTTTGTGATAGTTCTTCGATATGGGCGTTCCTTCGCATTCGCTCCGGCCATGCGCGAGGCTCGGGACGGACTTCGTCCGGCGGCGCCGGTCAGGCGCACCTTCGCATTCGCTCGGGCCGCGGGCGAGACGAGGATGTCGACTGGGTTGACGATCTTGCTCGTGATACCCGGACGGGGCACCATGGAAACGTGCGAAGGTCGTCACTGGCGGTATGGAGAGATGAGGTATCGGCGCAGTGACTGGATTCGTCGGATCATTGTTGCGATTCACCGATGATTCGGGCCGTCAGCAGGAGCTCTTGTTGAGCCCGGATCAGCAGCGCGTCACCATCGGCCGCTCACCGCAGGCCGATCTGGCGCTGCGCTGGGACGCCGAGGTGTCCCGGCTGCACGCGTCGATCGAATACTTGGGCGCGCACTGGACGATCGTCGACGACGGTCTTTCCCGTAACGGCACCTTCGTCAACGGGGAGCGCGTGGTCGGCAGGCGCCGGCTGATGGCCGGCGACAAGATCCGGGTGGGCACCTCGCTGGTCTCCTTCCACGATTTCGGCGCCGTCGCCGACGACGCCACCCGCACCTCCACCGGCTCGATTCCCACGCTCCGTTCGCTCACCGAGACCCAGCGCTCGGTGCTCGTCGCGCTGTGCCGTCCGTACAAGAACGGCACGGGCTTCGCGACCCCGGCCTCCAATCAGCAGATCGCCGAGGAACTGTTCCTGAGCGTCGACGCCATCAAGACCCACCTGCGCGCGCTGTTCGCCAAGTTCGGAGTGGAGAGCCTGCCGCAGAACCAGAAGCGGGTGCGGCTGGCGGCGCTGGCCATGCAGAGCGGCATCATCTCGGACCGGGATCTCTGAACCGCATCGCGCCCGTGGACGCCCGCTTAAGCAGCCGAGCGTCTCGAAGATGGAGCGGCGGGCCCGTTCACGGTTGACTTGTCCTCGACGCCGGACCGAACGACTCGGACCGGACTGTGAGGCAGGAGAAATCGAATGTTCGCGCTGAGAATAACCGCGCTGGTGGCGGCCGTGCTGGCGACGGGTCTGACCGCGGGTGTGTTCTACGCCTACGCCATCTCGGTGATGCCCGCGCTGAACCGCTCCGACGACCGGACCATCGTCGACCTGATGCAGAAGATCAACGTGGTCATCATCAATCCCTGGTTCATGATCGCGTTCCTCGGCGCCGTCGGATTCGCCATCCTCGCCGCGGTGCTGCACCTCGGCAAGGAGCACCGGGCGACCCTGGTCTGGATCGCGATCGCCGTGGTGCTCAACGTGATCGCCTTCGCGGTGACCGCAGGCTTCAACGTCCCGCTCAACGACCAGCTGGCCGCGGCGGGCGACCCGTCGCAGATCGCCGACATGGCCGCCGTCCGAGCCGACTACGAGTCCGCCTGGGTGCGCTACAACGTGATCCGCGCGGTCGTGCACACGCTGGCCTTCCTGGTGCTGTGCGGCGCGCTGTTCGCGGCGGGCGTCCAGCAGGGCAAGAGCGAAGCCGCGGGCTCGGACGACGCGCGGCGCGTCACCGCCTTCGCCGCGCCGGCCGCGGCGACGCACCGGCTCGGCTGATTCGCAGGCCGTAGGCGGGTTACGAAAGTTACCCGCCGGTATCGGCAGTAACTGGGACACGTCCTCGGTAGCTTCTTCTCAGCAACTTCCAGAATTGGAGGCTCCATGCGACGTGTTCCAGTTCCGTTCGTTGTTGTCTTCATGTTGGCCGCGCTGTGGATCAGCGCGGCCGGCTCCGCGAACGCCGATCGCTATCCAGTCGTCTACGACTTCTTCTCGGGCATCCCGGCCGAGCTGTCCCGCCCGGGCGGATCGCTGCCGGGCTCGAACAACTGGTCCTGCCGTCCGAATGCCCAGCACCCCAATCCGGTGGTCCTCGTGCACGGCACCGGCGGTGGGGCGCAGACGAATTGGGGCGTGTACGCGCCCTTGCTCGCCAACGAGGGCTACTGCGTGTACGCACTGACCTACGGTGCGCATCCCCTGCCATGGCCGATGTCCGCGGTCGGTGGTCTGCGGCCGATGGAGCAGAGCGGGCCCGAGCTCGCCGCCTTCGTCGACCGTGTGCTTGCCGCGACCGGTGCCGCGAAGGTGGACCTCATCGGCCACTCGCAGGGCAATTTCATCGGCAACTACTACATCAAGCGGCTCGGCGGCGCGAGCAAGGTGGACAAGCTGGTCGGCCTCGCGCCACCGTGGCTCGGGAGCAACGCGGCGGGTCTCGGCGACGCGGCCGCCTACGCCGCCCGCCTCGGCGTGACCGCGGCGTTCGACCTCGCGGTGGGCGCCTGGTGGTGCCAGGCCTGCGCCCAGGTCATCGCGGGCTCCCCATTCCTGAAATTGATGAACGCCGACGGCGTCTATCACCCCGCCGTCGACTACACGAATATCGCGACCCGGCTCGACCAGTCGGTCGTCCCGTACACGGCAGGCCTGGTTCCCGGGCCGAATGTCACCAATGTCGTGGTCCAGGACGGATGCGCCCAGGATTACTCCGAACACGCGGGGATCGCGGGCAGCCCGCGAGCGGCCAAATTCGTCCTGAACGCGCTCGACCCGTCCCACCCGCGGCAGGTGCCGTGCGAGTACGTCCCGCCGTTCACGGGCTAGGCGGTCTTTCGCCTTCGTTCCGGCCGCGCACGGTCTTGTCGTGCGTGCCTGCGCGCTCGCCTCGGCCACACGCTGGTTGACGAACGAACTTCGGCTCGGAGCGTTCGACGGGCGTGGGTGGTCCCGCTTCAGCTGTGGCTGGGTTGGTAGCCGGAGGTCCTCCGGTGATGCCCTGTCGGCGCCTCCGCCACGGCGGTGTCCGGTTCGAGCGCGGGACCCTCGCGATGCTGGTCGTGCGTCCGCCTACGGTCGGACAGGGTGGGGTTCGAGGGGCGGAAGACCGGTGGCGTTCGACGTGCGCGGCTTCGCTTTCGCCGAGGGCCGGGCTTCTCGGGAACACCGGGACGGATTCGGTCGTTTTCACTGCAACGGGCGTTCAAGGGCGACGACGGCCTTGGATCGGGGCGGCACCGGCGGGGTCTGCGACTGTTCGCTGTTGGCAAAACCGGATCGGAAACGAAACCCGCAACGCTCACGTTATGAGTGAATGACCGTGCTGTCGCTGGTCCCCAATAGGGTGGACTGGAGGCGGCGCGAACCCCCGCCAACTAGAGTGGATGGCGGGGGCCGCAAGCCCCGGGCTTCATGGCAGGCTGACGACCACAGGTTGCGCACAGCACTGAAGCGTCGGACGCCACTGAAGGTCTGAGCAGGAGAGTGAGGGAGCGATGTTCGAGAGGTTCACCGACCGCGCGAGGCGTGTCGTTGTCCTGGCCCAAGAAGAGGCCCGGATGCTCAACCACAACTACATCGGCACCGAGCACATCCTGCTTGGCCTCATCCACGAGGGCGAGGGTGTCGCGGCGAAGTCGCTGGAGTCTCTTGGCATCTCGCTGGAGGGTGTGCGCAGCCAGGTGGAGGAGATCATCGGCCAGGGTCAGCAGGCCCCGTCCGGTCACATCCCGTTCACCCCGCGCGCCAAGAAGGTGCTGGAGCTGAGCCTGCGTGAGGCGCTGCAGCTCGGCCACAACTACATCGGCACCGAGCACATCCTGCTCGGCCTCATCCGTGAGGGCGAGGGTGTCGCGGCGCAGGTGCTCGTCAAGCTCGGCGCCGACCTCAACCGGGTCCGCCAGCAGGTCATCCAGCTGCTGTCCGGGTACCAGGGCAAGGAGCCGGTAGAGTCCGGCTCCCGCGGCGAGGCCGGGACCCCGTCCACCTCGCTGGTGCTCGACCAGTTCGGCCGCAACCTGACCCAGGCCGCGCTGGAGGGCAAGCTCGACCCGGTCATCGGCCGCTCGAAGGAGATCGAGCGCGTCATGCAGGTGCTGAGCCGCCGCACCAAGAACAACCCGGTGCTGATCGGCGAGCCCGGCGTCGGCAAGACCGCCGTCGTCGAGGGCCTCGCGCAGGCGATCGTCAACGGCGAGGTGCCCGAGACGCTCAAGGACAAGCAGCTCTACACCCTCGACCTGGGTTCGCTGGTCGCGGGCAGCCGCTACCGCGGTGACTTCGAAGAGCGCCTGAAGAAGGTGCTCAAGGAGATCAACACCCGCGGCGACATCATCCTGTTCATCGACGAGCTGCACACGCTGGTCGGTGCGGGCGCGGCCGAGGGCGCCATCGACGCGGCCTCGATCCTGAAGCCGAAGCTGGCCCGCGGCGAGCTGCAGACCATCGGCGCCACCACGCTCGACGAGTACCGCAAGTACATCGAGAAGGACGCCGCCCTGGAGCGCCGGTTCCAGCCGGTCCAGGTGGGCGAGCCGACCGTCGAGCACACCATCAACATCCTCAAGGGTCTGCGCGACCGCTACGAGGCGCACCACCGGGTGTCCATCACCGACGGCGCGCTGGTCGCCGCCGCGACGCTGGCCGACCGCTACATCAACGACCGGTTCCTGCCGGACAAGGCGATCGACCTGATCGACGAGGCGGGCGCGCGGATGCGCATCCGCCGGATGACCGCGCCGCCGGACCTGCGCGAGTTCGACGACAAGATCGCCGACGCGCGCCGTGAGAAGGAATCCGCGATCGACGCGCAGGACTTCGAGAAGGCTGCGCGGCTGCGTGACAAGGAGAAGCAGCTCGTCGCCAAGCGCGCCGAGCGTGAGAAGCAGTGGCGTTCCGGTGATTTGGACGTCGTGGCCGAGGTCGACGACGAGCAGATCGCGGAGGTCCTCGCCAACTGGACCGGTATCCCGGTGTTCAAGCTCACCGAGGAGGAGACCACCCGTCTGCTCCGTATGGAGGACGAGCTGCACAAGCGGATCATCGGCCAGGAGGACGCCGTCAAGGCCGTCTCCAAGGCGATCCGCCGCACTCGTGCCGGCCTGAAGGATCCGAAGCGTCCGTCCGGCTCGTTCATCTTCGCCGGCCCGTCCGGTGTCGGTAAGACCGAGCTGTCCAAGGCGCTGGCGAACTTCCTGTTCGGCGACGACGACGCGCTCATCCAGATCGACATGGGCGAGTTCCACGACCGCTTCACCGCCTCGCGGCTCTTCGGTGCCCCTCCGGGCTACGTCGGCTACGAGGAGGGCGGCCAGCTCACCGAGAAGGTGCGCCGCAAGCCGTTCTCGGTCGTGCTGTTCGACGAGATCGAGAAGGCCCACCAGGAGATCTACAACACCCTGTTGCAGGTCCTGGAGGACGGCCGCCTCACCGACGGCCAGGGCCGGACCGTGGACTTCAAGAACACGGTGCTGATCTTCACCTCGAACCTCGGCACTTCGGACATCTCGAAGGCCGTGGGCCTGGGCTTCACCCAGTCCAACAACGAGGGTTCGAACTACGAGCGGATGAAGCTCAAGGTCAACGACGAGCTGAAGAAGCACTTCCGCCCCGAGTTCCTCAACCGCATCGACGACGTGATCGTCTTCCACCAGCTCACGACCGATCAGATCGTCGAGATGGTGGACCTGATGATCGGCCGCGTCGCCACGCAGCTGAAGAACAAGGACATGGCGATCGAGCTCACGGAGAAGGGCAAGAGCCTGCTCGCCAAGCGTGGCTTCGACCCCGTGCTCGGTGCCCGGCCGCTGCGCCGCACCATCCAGCGCGAGATCGAGGACCAGCTGTCGGAGAAGATCCTCTTCGGCGAGATCGGCCCAGGCCAAACGATCCTTGTGGATGTGGAAGGCTGGGACGGCGAGGGCTCCGGCGAGGACGCCAAGTTCACCTTCACCGGCAAGGCGAAGCTGACCAAGACGGCCGTCGAGGAGAAGCCCGAGGTCGTGCTGACCGGCGCGGGCGAGGGCAACGCCACCGAGGCCGCCTCCGGCGAGTAAGTAACGACGAGAAGGCCCGCCCCCAACGAATTCGTTGGGGGCGGGCCTTTTGCCGTGTTCTCGCTCAGCCGAAGTGCATGACCGCCGCGGAGCCCGACTTCGCGGCGTCGGCGAAGAAGGCGGCGAGAGTCGCGTAGTGGAACTGGAGATAGCCGAGTCCCGCGTCGCCGTCCCTGGTCCAGATGCGCGGGTAGATGTTCGCCTCGTCCATGGCGGCGGGATCGTAGTGCGCGGCGAGCGCGGTGAACGGTGTGGCCCGCAGCCGTTCGGCCGTCCGGCCGACCAACTCGGCGGGCCATCCGTAGTACTCCTCGTCCTCGTCGAGGGGCAGGCTGTCATCGCACAGATCAACCCCTGTCGCGGCCGCCTCGAGCAGGTAGCGCAGCCCGTCCCAGGCCTTGTCCAGATAGCCGCTGGGATCGCCGTCGGTCCGCTCGAGCTGCGAGAGCTCCTCCTGCGCTTGTGGACTCGCCACGATCAGGCAGCTCAATTGCTCGCTCGTGACCTTGGTGAACGACAGGATCACTCCCATTGCTTCCCCGCTCCCACGGAATTCGCCGGGGCCGCCGAATTCCGATCCGATTGTCTTCCTCGATGATCGAGACGGAATGTAATCGACTCGACCGACAGGTCTCGCCGGGAGACGGACGGGCCCGCAGAGTGCGACGCTTCGGACCGAGCCGATCGGGCGGCCCAGCGCCGTGTAGTGCACGCCGCCTATCGATCCGCGGCCGATGTGTCGCAGCGGTGCAGGTTCGGTGCGAAGTCTCGAGCGAGTTCGTCGGGGACCACGAGCTCGTCGATTCCGTACTTCTCCCTTCGATATTCGATCAGGTCGGCGGCTTCGGCCGGATCTTCCGGCAGCAGTGCGGCCGCGCCCGCGTCACGCAGTCCGTCGGTGGTGAGGCCGAGGTGTTTTTCGAGCCAGAACGGCACGCGGTCGCCGATGCCGAAGAGTTGGTGGGTGAAAGGGATGTCGCGGTCGGTGTTCTCGCGCACGACGCGCACCATCTCGGCCCATTCCGTTTCGGTGGCGCCGGGCTGGGTCGCGAGCACGATGCGGTCGGCGATCTGGGCCGCGGCGGCGAGCATGCGTGGACCGCTCGCCGCAACCACGATCTCCGGGGTGGGATCGACGGCCGCGCGGACCGCGGCGACCGCCTCGAGCAGCTGCTCGCGACGCCCCTGCGCGGAACCCCAAGGCATGCCGAGCCTCTCGGCCTCGCCCGCCGCATCCGGACGGCCCACGCCGATGCCGAGCTCGAAGCGTCCGTCCGAAAGCAGCTGTAGCGCAGCCACTTCTCGCACCAGCGCGGCACTGTGTCGCAGCGGGGCCGCCAGCACGTTGGGACGCAGCCGCACCGTGCCGGTGACCGCAGCGGCCGCCGCCAGCATCGGCAGCGGCGACGGCGTGTACAACGTGTCGGGCAGCAGAATCGTTCGGTAGCCCTGTTTTTCGGCCGCCCGCACCGCGTCGACCCACTGCGCACCCGAACGCGGGGTGACGATCATGCCGAACTTCATCACGTCGCCTTTCAGCGCCCGGTCTCGCGGAGTACGGCCAACCGCTCCCGATATTGCGCCTCGGTGACCTCACCGCGCGCGAAAGCGTCGCGCAGCACGCCGATTCCGGTGTGTCGGCGGAAGCGGTTGCGCGCCAGGAATATCAGGACGAGGAAGGTGAGCCAGAACAATAGCGGGAAGATCCAGAAGAACGGCCACGGATGCCAGCCGCCGTCATAATGGTCCGCCAGCAGAGTGAGTGCTTCCGATTGCGTGAAAAGAGTCATGCTCCGAGCGTGCGCGTCGTAACCCATCCGACACATCGGCCGCGCGTCCCTGATCCAGCTACGCCTGCCGACGTACTCCTCGACCCGGCAACCCCGAACAACTGGCGGTTTGCCGATATCCGCCGCTCATGAATTGCCCGACATTCACTGCGTGCGCATTACGCCCGACGCAGACGCCGAGTCACGCGGCACAGACGCGCCATGCCGCGTGACGTGGACGCTGAACCGCGCGCGTGTCAGCGGTGTGTGTGACGGCCCATGTTCACATATTTGACCGATCGGTCGCAATAGTAGGATCTCGAAACATGGCGCGCACCAAGGAATTCGACCCGGACGTCGTACTGGACCTCGCCATGGATCTGTTCTGGCAGCGCGGGTTCGAAGCCACCTCGATGGCAGATCTGGTGCAACATCTCGGCATAGCCAAGGCCAGCATCTACGCCGCCTTCGGCTGCAAACACGAACTGTTCACCAAGGCGCTGCAGCGCTATCTGGAACTGGCCGACGAACGGATCACCACCGCACTCTCGCAGCCGGGTCCTGCCCTGCCCGCCATCCGAGCGCTCATCGACCGCTTCGTCACCGAAGCCTGCGTCGAACACCGCTACCTGGGCTGTTTGGTGTCCAATACCGCCGTCGAACTCGCCGCCCGAGACCCCGATATCGCCGAACTGGTCGAATCCGGTTGGGCAAGCTGGGAAACCGCGTTCACCTCGGCGTTCACGCGCGCAGCCGAGCAAGGCGAACTGGCCGCCGACCGCGATCCACGTGCGCTGGCCCGCTTCCTCCTGGTCTTCCTCCAAGGCGTCTGGGTCCTCGAACGCACCCCCTACGCCCCCTCCCGCCTGCACGACGCCGCCCAAGTGGCAGCGGCGTTCCTGTGCGGTCACCCCAACACCACGTCCACGACCGGGCACTCATAGCGGGGCTGCCGCCCCGGGGCGGGCTGGGAGCGGTTACTGCCAGCCCGGGCGGACCAGGCCGGATTCGTAGGCCAGGACGACCAGCTGGGTGCGGTCGCGGGCGTTCAGTTTGGTGAGGATGCGGCTCACGTGAGTGCGGGCCGTTGCGGGGCTCATGAACAGGCGTTCGCCGATTTCGGCGTTGGTGAGGCCCTCGGCGACCAGGGTCATCACCTCGCGCTCGCGGTCGGTGAGTTCGTTCAGCGCGGCGGGCGGCGGTTGTTTGGCGTGCGCGGAGAATTCCGCGATCAGGCGGCGGGTGACGCCAGGGGAGAGCAGGGCGTCGCCAGCGGCCACCACGCGCACGGCTCGCAGCAGATCGGCGGGTTCGGTGTGTTTGACGAGGAAGCCGGTCGCGCCGGAACGCATCGCCTCGAAGACGTATTCGTCCAGCTCGAAGGTGGTCAGCACCACCACGCGGACCTCGGCGAGCTTGGGGTCCTCGGCGATCATCCTGGTCGCGCACAGTCCGTCGAGCACGGGCATGCGGATGTCCATCAGCACCACGTCCGGCCGGAGCGCGCGGGTCATGCGCACCGCCTGCTCGCCGTTGTCGGCCTCGCCGACCACCTCGATGTCGTCCTGCGCGTTCAACAGCGCGACGAAGCCGCCGCGCACCAGCGCCTGATCGTCGGCGACCAGCACCCGAATGCTCATCGTGCCTCCCATCGCGGTGCGCGCTCGTCCATCATGTCTCCGCGGTGTCTCCGGAAGGCGCTGAGCTGCGCGGACTCTGTTCGGTCGCGCTCGCGTGGCTGGGGGACGCCGGCGCGGAGCCGGTACGGACCTTCCGGTCGTCGGTCGCCGCGTCCGAGTCTCCGTCGTCGGGGGCCGTTCGGTCGTTGGTCGGGGTGTTGGAGTTTCCGGCGGTGGTGCCGTTGCGGGCTGTTCGGTCGTTGGTCGGGGTGTCGGAGTCTGCGGCGGTGGTGCCGTTGCGGGCTGTTCGGTCGTCGGTTGTGGTGTCCAAGTCCGCGTCGGTGGTGCCATTGTGGGCTGTTCGGTCGTTGGTTGCAGTGTTCGTATCTGCGGCGGTGATGCCGTTGCTGGCCTTCGGGTGGTCGGTCGAGGCGCCCGAGTTTCCGTCGGTGGTGCCGTTGCAGGCTGTTCGGTCGTTGGTTGCGGTGTCCGAGCCTGCGGCGGCGCTGTTGCGGGCCTGCGGGTTGTTGGTCGCGGTGTTCGAGTCTGCGACGGTGGTGCTGTTGCGGGCGTTCCGGTCGTCGGTCGCGGGATCCGTGGCTTTGGTGGCAGTGCAGTTGCGGGCCTGCGGGTCGTCGGTCGCGGGGCTCGTGTCTTCGGTGGCGGCGTCGTTCTGCGTTCGCGGCCCGATCGGGGCCTCCGCGTCGTCGGGGACCGGGCGCGCGGAGCCGTTGCGAACATTCGGGTCCGCGGAGTCGGCGACGGACGCGGTGACGTTCTGCGTTGCCGGTTCGGTCGCCTTGCCTGGGGACGAGATATCCGCGCCGCCGGAGGAGGCCGAGGCGGAGCCGTTGCGCTCCTTCTGTTCCGTTGTAGTGTCCGCCGAGACCCCGTTCCTCGCTGTCGCGGTCCCAGTCGCGGTCGTTGTCCCGGTCCCAGTCGCGGTCGTTGTCCCGGTCTCGGTCCCGGTCGTTGACCCGGTCGCCGGAGGCGCGGGTTCGGCGGGCCGGGACGATGGTTCGGCGGGCCGGGGTGCGGGACGCTGCACGGGCTCGGTCTGGCTGGGCAGCCGGGCCGCGACCCGGAATCCGCCGCTGGGCCGCGGGCCCGCGGTGAGCGCGCCGCCGAGGGCGTGTGCCCGCTCGCGCATGCCAATGATGCCGTTGCCGCCGCTCGAACCGGACCGGAGCACGGGCGCGGTGGGACGGGTGTTGTCGATGGTGAGATCCACCGAACCGGCGGCGTAGCGGACGGTGACCGTCGCGCTCGCGCCGGGTGCGTGGCGCACCACGTTGGTCAGGGATTCCTGGATGATCCGGGCCGCGGCCACATCGATCACACTGGGCAGCTTCTGCGGTTCGCCGATCACGCGGGTCTGCACGGTCAGTCCGGCGTCGCGAGCCCGCTGGAGCAGCGTGTCCAGATCTGCGATGCTGGGGGCGGGCGCGCGCGGCGCTTCCTGCTTGCGGGCCGGTGCGGCGTTGCGCGGCAGCCTGCCGGAGTCCGCCGCGTCGGATTCCCGCCGTTCGCCGGCCGCGCCGCGCCGGACACCGCGGCGACCGCGCGAGGAACGGGCCGCCTCGATCGAATTCGCTTCGGGTTCGGGGTCATCCATCGTCGCACCGGTGCGGATGGTCTCCAGCAGCGTGTGCACCTCGGCGAGAGATTCCTTGCTTGCCGCCTTGATCGCGGCCAGCGCCGTCCGTGCCTGCTGCGGCCTCTTGTCGAACAGTTCCAGCGCCACCGAGGACTGCACGTTGATCAGCGAAAGACTGTGAGCCAGCACGTCGTGCAGTTCCCTGGCGATGGCCAGCCGCTCCTCGGTGGCGCGGCGTTCGCGCCGCAGCTGCTCGTCGCGCCGGGCGGCCTCCACGCGCTGCCTGCGGGCC
Source organism: Nocardia sp. bgisy134 (assembly GCF_965341865.1). Taxonomy (GTDB): domain Bacteria; phylum Actinomycetota; class Actinomycetes; order Mycobacteriales; family Mycobacteriaceae; genus Nocardia. Next base: position 247,432 of record NZ_CBDQZP010000006.1, on the reverse strand, counting down.
TCCAGCGCGACCTTGCGCTGGCGCAACCCCTCGGCCGCGCCGACGAGCACGATCAGCCACGCCATGATCCCGAAGATCTGCCAGCCGTTCACCGATTTGCCGAGCAGCGCGGGCAGCGGCCAGACGAAGGCCGCGTAGCCGACGGGCATGAGCGGATATGTCCACCAACGGGATCCGATCGTCGCGGCGGTGAGGAAGGCGATCACCAGCGAAAGGAAGATCGGACCGTATCCGTAGCCGAGGGCCAGGTAGATCCCGCACGCGGCGAGCGTGACAACCAGCACCGGCAACGGCTGAGTGCGCCGGAAGAGCAATGCGATCGGCCCGGCGAGCAGCAGCAGGTAGCCGAGCACATCCAGCGACTGCGTGCCGGTCTGGTGCATATTGGCGCCGCGACTCCCGGCCAACTGGACTACCGCGACGATGAACGCGAGGCCCCAGTCCCATACGACCGAGCCACGATTCGCTATGCCTGGCGCACTCACCCTTGCAGCCTAAGCGGCCGACCGCCGATCGGCGTCCGTCACCGCACGTATTCCCCGCCTACGTCCGGGGCGCGGACGGAGGCGGCGGGTGGATCAGGTCGCGATACGTACGCCGGGCATCGCCGCGCGACGGATGCGTCGCACCAGCTCAGCGCGGGATTCTCGAGGCATGACGAATTCCATCGTGGTCACCTCCGGGCTGACCAAACGCTACGGAGAGCACCTCGCCGTCGACGATGTCGGCATGCGCGTCGCCGCGGGGGAGATCTACGGCTTCCTCGGCCCGAACGGCGCGGGCAAGACCACCACGCTGCGCATGCTGGCCGGGCTCATCCGGCCGAGCGCGGGCGTCGCGACCGTGCTCGGCGGCGCACCGGGCGACCCCGCGGTGCTGCGCCGGATCGGCGCCCTGATCGAGAGCCCCGGTTTCTACCCGTACCTCTCCGGCCGCGACAACCTGCGAGTTCTCGCGAAATATCGCGGGCTCGGCCGCCCTGAGGTGGCGGACGCGCTGGACCGCGTAGGCCTCGCCGATCGCGCCGACGACAAGTTCCGCACCTACTCCCTCGGCATGAAGCAGCGCTTGGGAGTCGGCGCGGCCCTGCTCGGCCGCCCCGATCTGCTGATCCTCGACGAGCCCACCAACGGCCTCGATCCAGCGGGAATGGCCGAAATGCGAGAGCTGATCACGGAATTGGCCGCCGACGGGCACACCGTGCTGCTGTCCAGCCACCTGCTGACCGAGGTGCAGGAAATCTGCGATCGAGTCGGCGTCATCTCCGGCGGCAAGCTCATCGCCGAGTCCACGGTGGCCGAATTACGCGGCGCCGCTTCCCTGTTGCTGCGCGCGGAGCCGATGGAATCGGCGATCGCGGCGGTGCGGGGCGCGCTCGGCGCGGAGGTGGTGCTACGCGTTGCCGATATAGCGCCCCGCGGCGGCGAATCCGCGCGGCGCAGTGACGAACTGCCGCTGCGGAAGGACGAGAGAGCGCTGCGCGGCAGCGAATTGCAGCTGAGCAGGGGTGAGGTAGCGCTGCGCGGCGAATCTGCGCTGCGCGAGGGGAGGGTGGCGCTTTCCGATGACGCAGCTGCACTGCTCGGCAGCGCGGGCATCCGCATCGAGGTGGACGCGAGTGCCGCGCCGGTGGTCGCCCGCGCTGTCATCGATGCCGGAGCCGATCTGTTCGAGCTGCGCGTGGACGAGAGGTCCCTGGAGGAAGTGTTCTTCGAGATCACCGAAGGAGCGATGCGATGACCGACCTGGTGGCGAGCGCCCGCGCGGAACTGTTGCGGCTGCGCGGTTGGCCCGCGTTCTGGATCGTGCTGGGGACGTGGATTCTGTTGAACCTCACGTTCTCCTACCTGTTCAACTATCTGGCCTACACCTCCGGCGAGCAGAGCGCGATGTCCGACGGGCTTCCGAAAGACGTGCTGCTGCAACAGATGTTGCCCGCGGCGGTGCCCGAGGTGTTCACCCAGGGCATGGCGATGTTCGGCGGCGCGCTCATGCTGATCCTCGGTGCGCTGGCCGTCGGGAGCGGATACGGCTGGGGCACCTGGAAGACCGTGCTCACCCAAGGGCCCTCGCGGTCGGCGGCGGTCGGCGGACTGCTGATCGGCCTGGCGTTGGTGGTCGTCGCGCTGGTGTGCGTGGCGTTCGCGGTGGACACCGGAGTGGCCGCCCTGATCGCGAGCACTGAGTCGCAATCCCTCGCGCTGCCGAGCGCGGCCCGCGTCTTCGACGGACTCCTCACCGGCACAGCCATTCTCGGCATGTGGACACTCGCGGGCGCCCTGATCGGCGCGCTCGCCCGCGGCCCCGCCCTCGCCGTCGGTCTCGGCCTGGTCTGGGTGCTGGTCGTGGAGAACCTCCTGCGCGCGACGTCCGCGATCTTCGCCCCGATCGCCGCGCTGACCGACCGCCTCCCCGGAACCGCCGCGGGCTCCCTCGCCGGGGCCATGCGCACGGTAGGCGGTCCGGCCACCCCCGGCGTCCTGGACACCTTGTCCCGCACCGAATCCCTGACTCTGCTGGCCCTCTACGCTGTCTTCTTCGCGGCGGCCACCCTCACCCTCATCCACCGCCGCGACCTGACCTGATCGGGAAGCCCAGCTTCGCAAAGGGTTTCCGCGCCTCGCAGGCCTTCCACGGTCCGCGAGGCGTGTATTCGATGTGCGACGCGCCGTGCTTGTTCTTCCATCGACAGTCGGCCCACCCAGGTCCGCGCTGCCGAAGCGCGGCGGGGTCTATCGGGGTCTATCGGGGTTTGTTCAGGAGTGCGTGGGCGATGTGGGTCAGGGCTTGGGCGATGGCCGACGGCGTGAGCCCGCGCTCGCGTTGTGCGGTGTAGACCTCGGCGGCGAGCGGGGCCAGCAGGGGATCGATCAGCGCGTCTGGTTCGTCGATGTTCGCCGCCAGCAGCAGTGCGCGGACGTGGGCGTACCAGAAGCCGTACGCGCCGGTGGTGAAGCGCGCACCGCCCGTTTCGGCGCCGAGCGCCAGGTGGGCGTGATTGTCGAGCAGTTCGACCATCGCCTCGTAGAAAGCGGCCAGGCGCTCGGCGGGGGGTGCGCCGGGCCCGAGCGGCGGGTCGCCGTGCAGCAGGCGCTCCTGGAGGGCGCGCTCGTGCTCGTCCAGTAGGGCGATGGCGATCGAATTCGTGTCGGGGTAGCGGCGGTACAGCGTGCCGCGGCCGACGCCGGCGGCTTTGGCGATGTCGTCCATGGTCACCGTGCGGGGATCGCGCCGGGCGAAGAGCTCCGCGGCGGCGGCGAGGACCTTGGCGCGGTTGCGTGCCGCGTCCGCGCGTTCGCTCGGCGGATGGTCGAGCGGAGCGCCGGTGAGCAGGTCGGATCGGGCATCCATGACAGCGACTCTAGCCGAATCCGGAATAAGTGGACAATCTGTCCGGTTGATTGTTAGCGTCGCAACTGGACGATGTGTCCGTTTGATTGAAGGGTTGAATCATGAGCACCTTGTTGCACCTCGACGCGAGCGCCCGGCGGCGCTCGATCAGCCGGGAGCTGAGCGCGGAGTTCGCCGCGGCCTGGCGGGCCGAACACCCGGACGGCGAGTACCGATACCGGGATCTCGCCGCGCGACCCGTGCCGTTCATCGGCGAGGCGTGGACCGAGCTGTGCGACGCGGTGCTCGCGCGCGGCGGCTTCGACCCTGCCGAGCTCGACGCACTGGTGACGACTCCGGCGCAGGCCGCGGCGCTCGAGGTTCTTCGCCCGCTCTTGGACGAGGTGCTCGCCGCCGACGTGATCCTGATCGGCACCCCGATGTACAACTACTCGATTCCCGCCGCGCTGAAGGCCTGGCTGGACCAGCTCACCTTCCCGCGAATGTCGCTGGGCCACCGTCGATTCGTGGTCGTCTCCGCGCGGGGCGGCAGCTATTCGCCCGGTGCGCCCAAGGCAGCCTTCGACTATCAGGAGCGCTATCTGCGCGACTTCTTCGCGGGCCACTTCGCGGTGACCGACACCGTTTTCGTGCACGCCGAACTGGCCAATTCGCGCCAGGACCCCGCGCTGGCCGACCGTCGCGCCGAACACGACGGCTCCTACGCGAAGGCGCTCGACACCGCGCGATCGCTCGGCGGGATGTACTGAAATGAACTGGCTGACATTGGGTCTCGCGGGTCTGGTCGAGATCGTCTGGTCGCAGAGCATCAAACCGACCGAGAACTTCACCCGGCCGCTGCCCACCCTGGTGTGCTTCGCGCTGGGCAGCCTGGCGGTGTATCTGCTGTCCAGGTCCATGCAGACATTGCCCGTCGGCACCGCCTACGCCGTGTTCACCGGCATCGGCGCGGTGGGCGCGATCGGTCTCGGCATCGTCGTGCACCGTGACCCGCTCAGCGCGGGCCGGGTGCTCGCGCTCGCGCTGATCCTCGGCGGCATCGTGCTGGCGAGGGTGACCAATCCCGAGTGACCGCAGCCGGTCACGGGGCAAATGCTGTGGGGGCTGGGGCCGCGCGGGTATGGTCCGGTGATGGTCGACCAGTCAGTTCGCCTCCCGGATCTGTCCACACGGCCCCACGAGCTCACCGTGGAGCGGGTGATGAAGTCATCGCCCGGCCTGCTCTACGCCGCGTGGACGCAGGGGTTCGACATCTGGTTCGCCGCCCCGGATTCGGTGCGGATGAGGCCCGAGGTGAACGAGCCGTTCTTCTTCGAGACCGAATTCGAGGGCAGGCGCAACCCGCACTACGGGCGCTTCTTGCGGCTGGAGCCCGAGCGCCTCGTCGAGCTGACCTGGGTCACCGGCGAAGGCGGCACCGAGGGCGCCGAGACCGTGGTGAGCGTGCAGTTCCTCAAACAACCGCGCGGCATCCGGCTTCGCCTGCGCCACGCCGGGTTTGCGAGCGAGGCGGCCCGAGACCGGCACCGCGAAGCGTGGCCGCAGGTGCTCGAGCAGCTCGACAGCAAGCTCGGCGCGATCGGCTGACGGCTGGCTCGCCGAAGCGGTGCCCGTGGTCTCGGGTGTGCGGGTAGGTTCTAGCGTGCGAAGTTCGGCTCACTTGGTGAAAGGACAATGATGCCAACACGTACCGCCCGCACCGCATGGACCGGTGGTCTCCAGGACGGCTCCGGTCAGGTCGAGCTGGCCAGTTCGGGCGTCGGCAAGTACGACGTCTCGTTCCCGAAGCGTTCCGCGGAGTTCGCCGATGGCACCACCAGCCCCGAGGAACTGATCGCGGCCGCGCACTCCTCCTGCTACGCCATGGCGCTCTCGGCGCAGATCGGCAACGCGGGCGGCACTCCCGAGAGCCTCGACGTGACCGCCGACGTCACCCTCGGCCCCGACCCGGCGGGCGGCTTCCGCATCACCGCGATCAAGCTGACCGTCCGCGGCCGGGTCTCCGGTCTGGACGCCGCCGGATTCCTGGCCGCCGCCGAGGCCGCCAAGGCGGGCTGCCCGGTCTCCAAGGCGCTGGCGGGCGTGGACACCATCAGCCTGGACGCCGCCCTGGCGTGACCGCTTGATTCTCCGCACCTCTCGCGTCGGCGGGAAGTGCGGGGAGTCATGGGGTCGCGCGGCGGGCGAAGTACTCGCGAGCGCCGGGTGCGTACATGGCGGGAATCGCGACGAGCACGGCGAGCACGTGGATCGCGCGCAGGGTTCCGAGGGTGAGCGAGCTCGCGGTGACAGAAAGGTCGAGCCCGTCGGCCGCGAGCGTCGTCAGCGGTTCGACGAGCAGCGAGGCCAGACCGAGGACGCCGAGGCCGAGCGCGAGCGCGAGCCTGGCGATCCGGCCGCCGCGCGTCATCCGCACCACGACCGTGAACACGACGAGGTAGATCGCGCCGCGCACAGCCGATTCGAGGGCGAGGCCCGATACGTCGGCGTCCGGGCGATCGAGCGTCATCGCCGCCCGCGCCAGCGCCTCGGCGACCCCGGCGAGCAGGGCGACGACGAAAGCCGCGGCGGCCAGCGCCACCGGACGCGGTACAGCGCGGGTGGAACGAAAAAGGGCAGTGCCGGTCATGAAACCGACACTGCCCCAGATCTTCTGGACGCGGATCAGCCCGCGGTAGCGACCTCACCCCGTACCGGGGTGCTAGTGCGCTGCGCGAACTCGGTGAGCGCCGCGAATCCGAGACCGAGCGCCGCCCACAGCGTGGCGGAGACGGCCAGCGACGCGACCCGGAACTGCCACAGCAGGCTCGGCGGGAAGTCGGCGGCCACCTCGTCGACACCGGGCAGCAGGACGTAGCCCAGCGTGGTGATCAGCGCGAACGCCGCCGCACCCGCGATCAGCCGGACGGTGTCCAGCTGCCCGCGCAGCAGCTTGTACGCGTACACCGCGGCGCCCACGGCCGCGAGGCCGAGCAGCACCGAGGCCACCCAGAGCAGGGTGCGATCGTTGATGGTCTCCGGATCGCCGACCGCGGGCGGGTTCGCCGGGTACTTGAAGAACGGCACCGCGACGATCGCGGCCCAACCCGCTACTCCGAGTCCGATCGCGAGTTTCGGACCGGACAGGTCGGTGTGGCGCCGCGCGAAATGCGCGACCGAGGCGAAGATCGCGCCGAAGGCGAGACCGCTGAGGCCGAGCGCGAGGAACTGCCCGAACTTCTGTCCGGACCGGCTGACCAGCGGCTCCTCCTCGTCACCGTGGGAGTGGCCCGCGGCGGGTTCTTCGGGAGCGTGGTGCGACTCCTCGGTGGCCGCGTTCGCCTCTTCGATGGCGATGGCGGCGTCGACCTTGGGTTCGCCGACGAAATAGCCCACTGTGGCGGCCAGCAGGCCGGCGATCAGACCGGCGAGCAGGCCGCGCAGCAGCAGGGTTTTGAGGGAATCTGCCGGGGGGACGGCAGCCGACGGAGTCGGCGGGGTGGGTTGATTCAGTGGCACGGAACACCCAGCAAGTGACGTCCGTCGTGCATCAGCTCGTGCATGAACATCCCGCTGCGCGAGATGGCGCCCTGATCGAAGCCGACCAGGTACAGCGTGAGCAGTGCGAGAAGAACGACACCTACCGTGACGAGCACGGTTGCCAGAGATTCGGTTGCCCGGCTCGGTGTATGCGCGATGGCCATTCGAGTCCTCCTAGGGATACGTCCCGACCGGACTTCGCGTCCGGGGGAACGCTTTCGCGTCCCGTGAGATGGGTGGTGCGACGGTGCCGGTGTCTGGCTTTCCGGCACCGCGCCCGCCCCGGCCTGCACGGCTGGGACCGGACTCGATGCGTGGAACACAGTGGCGCGACCGCTCCGGAATCACACCGGAATTACCGCATCACCCTCGCTTGGTCACCTCGAACTGTGACACCATCGTGCGCCCGTCGTCAACACGATCGAAACCTGTTGACCACGGTGTGGGCGAGTCGTTACCCGTTCGGTTCAGGACGCGGGCTTGGCCGCGACGTCGAGGACGACCTCGAATTCGAGCAGCGAAGCGCCGGTGGCGACCGGCTTCTTGTCGCCGCTGCCCGCGTGTGCGGCGCGCGCGGGACCGTCCCGCCACGCGGCGAAGGATTCCTCGGAATCCCACTGGGTCACGACGAAGTAGCGGTTCTCGCCCGCGATCGGGCGCAGCAACTGGAAGCCGAGGAAGCCGGGCGAGTTCTCCACCGCATGCGCGCGGTGCGCGAAGCGCTTCTCCAGCTCGGGTCCTGCGCCTTCGGGGACCTCGATCGCGTTGATCTTCACAACAGCCATGACCTCGACAATACGTCGCCCGTGCGCGGGCGGGCGCGCGCCGGGACGAGCCCGGGGGCACAATCGAGCCGATGTGGTACGACGAAGGCGGAGCAGGCGTCCCGATCCTGCTGCTGCACGGATTGATGGGCAGCGCACGCACCTGGGGCGATCAGCTGGACTGGCTGCGCCGCCACGGGCACGTCTACACCTTCGACGCGGCGGGCCATGGTCGGCCGGCGCCGCAGGAACTGACCACCGAGGCGTTCGTCGCCGATCTCGCCGAAGCCACCGAGGAGATCACCGAGCCGATAGTGGTCATCGGTCATTCGATGGGGGCGCTGCACGGCTGGGTCTTCGCCGCGCAGTATCCGGAGCGGGTGCGCGCGCTGGTGGTCGAGGACATCGCCCCCGATTTCACCGGCCGCACCGCCGCCGACTGGGCCGCCATGATCGAGGCGTGGCCGCAGCCGTTCCCGGACGCCGAGTCGGTGCTCGAGTACTTCGGGCCGGTCGCCGGGCGCTACTTCCTGAACTCCTTCGAGCACGGGCCGGACGGGTACCGGCTGCACGGCTCGGTCGCGACCTTCCGTGACATCTCCGAAGAGTGGGGCACCCGCCATTTCTGGGAGCAGTGGCGGGCGGTGCGCGTCCCGGTGCTGCTCATCGAGGGCGAGCACACCATCACCCCGGCCGGGCAGATGCGAGAGATGGCCGCGACCAATCCGAACGCGGAGTACGTGCTGATCCCGGACGCCGGGCATCTGGTCCACGACGATCAGCCGGAGCGCTACCGCGCCGAGGTGGAGCGCTTTCTCGGCCGGGTTCTGGCCTGATCCGCGCCGCGACCTGCGGCGCCGCTAACTATCTCCCTCACCGGCGAGTGCGAACAGCCCGTCGGCCGTCTGCTCGATCAACCCATCGATCAGCAGCGAATCCAGCGCCCGGTCGCGTTGGCCGGGATCCCGGGTCCAGGCCAGGTCGAGGCGCATCCGTTCCACCGGGCCGCTCGCGGCGCGCAGCACATCGAGCAGGCGGCCGCGCGCCTGGCGGTCGGTGCCCTCGTACTTCTGGGTGCGGCGCACCACCTCCGACACCGGACGGCCCGCGGTCACCCAGGCGCAGACGGGCAACGGGCATCGCGCGCAGTCGGGCGTGCGCGCGGTGCACACCGTCGCGCCGAGCTCCATCAGCGCCGCGGAAAACCGTGCGGCGCGGTCGATTTTCGCGGGCAGCAGTGCCTCGGTCTCGGCCAGGTCGCGTGCCGCGGGGTTGCCCGCCTCGGCGCGGCCGTGCACGGCGCGCGCGACCACCCGGCGCACGTTGGTGTCCACCACCGGCACGCGCTGGCCGTAGGCGAAGCAGGCGACCGCCCGCGCGGTGTACGCGCCGATGCCCGGCAGCCCGAGCAGCACGTCCACGTCGGCGGGGACCTCGTCGCCGTGTTCGGCCGCGAGCACCCGCGCGCACTCGTGCAGCCGCAGCGCCCGCCGCGGATAGCCGAGCTTGCCCCATGCGCGCAGCACCTCGGCCTGGGAGGACGCGGCCATCGCCGACGGCACCGGCCAGCGCGCCACCCACTCCAGCCAGATCGGCTCGACCCGCACCACCGGCGTCTGCTGCAGCATGATCTCGCTCATCAAGATCTGCCACGCGGTGACGCCGGGGCGTCGCCACGGCAGGTCGCGGGCGGTCTCGGTGTACCAGTCCAACAGCGCGTCGGGGTCGATGCCGCGATCGCCGGGTTGTTGCCGGGCCGGGGTGGCCCGACCAGTGCCGCTACGCATTGCCCTCACCGTCTCCGCCGCTCGGCGGACAGTCCATATTTGCCGACCCGTAACGAAACCGACTCGCTGGTAGCGAACGCGTTGTGCACAATGGTCGGTATGTCTGATTCAAACCCGATCAGCGCCTGGAAGTCCCTCCGCGAGGGCAACGAGCGTTTCGTCAACGGCACGCTGTTGCATCCTAGTCAGGGGGCTGCCGACCGGGCGAAGCTCGTCGGCGGTCAGCATCCTTCCGCCATCGTGTTCGGTTGCGGCGACTCGCGTGTGGCGGCGGAGTTGATCTTCGACCAAGGGCTCGGCGACATGTTCGTCGTGCGCACCGCGGGCCACGTGGTGGACAGTTCGGTGCTCGGCTCGATCGAGTACGGCGTGCAGGTCCTGAACGTGCCGCTGATCGTGGTCCTCGGACACGACAGCTGCGGCGCGGTGAAAGCGACCATCGACGCGCTCGACGGCGGCGAGGTGCCAGGCGGATTCATCCGCAGCGTCGTCGAGAAGGTGTCGCCCTCCATCCTGATCGGCCGCCGCGAGGGCCTCTCCAGCGTGGACGAGATGGAGGCCAGGCACGTCGTGGAGACCAGCAGGCTGCTGATGCAGCGGTCGATGATCATTTCCCAGCGGGTCGCGACCGGCGAGCTGGCCATCGCCTGTGTGACTTACAAACTGGCCGAAGGTCAGGTCCAATTGCAGCGTGTCGTCGGCAACATCGGCGAGGTCGTCTGAACCGGTTCCGTGCGGAGTTTCCCCAGCGTGCCGGGTGTCATACACCCGGCACCGTGGCGTCGTCCCATCCGACACGCCGAGGTCCTGAGACACCGCGCCCGGTGCTGCCCGTAAGTTTGAATCGTGCTGGAACCGACTGGACCGCTGCCTCCGGAGATCTACTGGCGTCGTCGCGTTTTCGCCATCGGGATCCTGGTCGTGGCGCTCGCGCTGGTGATTTGGCTGGCGGTGATGGCCGTCCGCGGTGGCGGCTCGCCCGGTGACGCCAAACCGGTCGCGTCGAGTTCGACCTCGTCGGTGAAGAAGTCGGGCGATGCGGCCAAGTCCCCGGCCGACGCGCCGAAGTCTTCGGGAAGTCCGGTGCCGAGCGCGGTTCCGGCGGCGGCGGGGCAGTGCCCCGATCAATCGCTCGCGGTGAAGGTGACCGTCGAGCAGCCCACCTATAAGGCGGGTGAGCAGCCGGTGTTCGGCATCGTGATCACCAACATCTCCTCGGTGACCTGCTCGCGCGATGTCGGCTCCGGGCTGCAGCAGATCTCGGTGTACACCCTCGACGGCAGCCGCAGGCTGTGGTCGAGCACGGACTGCTACCCGGACGGTCAGCCCGACGTGCGCAACATGAATCGCGGTGAACAGGCCGCGTTCCAGGTCACCTGGTCCGGCTCCACCTCGCAACCGAATTGCGCGGGCGAGCGTGTTCCGGTCCCGCCAGGGGCGTATTCGGTTGTCGCGCAATTAGGTTCGGTGCGCAGCGCGGCCGAGCCGTTCAACATCGCCTGAGCGGCTTCACCGGTTCCGGTCGAACGAATTGTCCACGCCCGCTTCGGCGAGGCGGGTCAGTCCCTCGCGAATCTGCCGCGCCCTCGGCACCCCGATCCCGTCGACGGACTGTAGATCGCTCGCGGTGGCCACGAGCAGCCCCTGCAACGAGCCGAACGAGTCGACCAGCGATTCGATGTGGGTGAAGCGCAGCCGGGGGATCCGGGTGAGCACCCGGTAGCCGCGCGGACGCATCGGCAGGTCGAGCGCCTCGATGGTGTTCGGATGGCCGAACGGCGCGGCCAGATTGGTGAGGTCGAGCAGTTCGGCGTCGGTGAGCAGGTCGAGGCCCGCCAGCGCGCGATCCACCGTGGCCGGGGCGGGCTCGTCCGCCAGGTAGTCGCGGATGAGCAGCTCGCGAAGCCACGCGCTGTCGCCGACCAGATCCTCCAATTGCAGCGCGAGCTGGCGACCGTCCGCCCCGAGTTCCAGCACGCTCTGCTCGATCTCCTTGGCCAGGCGGCGCACCAGTTCCAGGCGCTGGGCCGCGGACAACGCGTCGCGCAGGGTGACGACGTTCTCGATCTCGCTCTCGGAGAGTTGCTCGCACACCTGATCCAGGCGGGCCTTGTAGCGCTCCAGCGTGCCGAGCGCCTGGTTCGCCCTGCCCAGGATGGTGGCCGAGGGCTCGACCAGATGGCGCACGTCGTCGACGTACAGCGTCACCGTGCGCATCGACTTGCTCACCGCGATCACCGGGTAGCCGGTCTGGGCGGCCGTCCGTTCCGCGGCTCGATGCCGGGTGCCGGATTCCGCGCTCGGCAGGTTCGGATCGGGCACCAGGTGCACGTTGGCGCGCAGGATGCGGGCGCCGTCGGTGGAGAGCACCACCGCGCCGTCCATCTTCGACAGCTCGCGCAACCTGGTCGGCGCGAATTCGACGTCCAGCTCGAAGCCGCCGTCGCAGAGGCGCTCGACGTCGTCGTCGTGGCCGAGCACGATCAGGCCGCCGGTGCGGCCGCGCTGAATGCGTTCCAGTCCGTCCCGCAGCGGCGTGCCCGGCGCGAGCCTGGTGACGATCTCGGCGAGCCGGTTCCTGGTGACCGGGACCTGAGGACGGGGCGCGACGGGGGCCGGCTTGCCGAGCAGATACGCGGCCCACCGCCCCGGAATCACTCGGCCGCCTCGGTCCGTGCCGCCCGCCGCGCCCGCAGACCGCTGATCCGCAACGCCGAGCCGACGTCGGTCACCTCGTGAATCTTCATGCCCCCGCCCTTCACTCGATCCAGCCCCGGCGGCACCAGCGCGGTGGTGAACCCGAGTCGCTGAGCCTCGGCAAGCCTACGTGCCAGGCCGGTCACTTTGCGTACCTCTCCCGCGAGGCCGACCTCGCCGAGTATCACCCAGCCCGGCGGCAGCGCGGTGTCGGATTCGGCGCTGGCGATGGCCAGCGCGATGGCCAGGTCGGCGGCGGGTTCGACGAGCCGCATCCCGCCGACTGTCGCCGCGTAGACGTCGTGCTTGCCGAGGAAGACCCGGCCGCGGCTCTGCAACACCGCGAGCACCATGGCGACTCGGTTGTAGTCGAGCCCGCTGACCGCGCGGCGCGGCGCCGGAATCTCGGTCTTCACCGTCAAGCCCTGTACCTCGCCGACCAGCGGCCGTTTGCCATCCATCGCGACGGTGACCGCGGTGCCGGGCACCGAATCGGTGCGGTGGTGCAGGAACAGCCCCGACGGGTCGTCGACGCCCGCGATGCCGTCCTCGTGCAACTCGAAGCAGCCCACCTCGTCGGCGCTGCCGAAGCGGTTCTTGATGCCGCGCACCATGCGCAGCGTGGAGTTCCTGTCGCCCTCGAACTGCAAGACCACGTCCACCAGGTGTTCGAGGGTGCGCGGGCCCGCCACGTTGCCGTCCTTGGTCACGTGCCCCACCAGCAGCACGGCGATTCCGCTCGCCTTGGCCAGCGAGGTGAGCGCCGCCGTCACCGCGCGCACCTGGGTGACGCCGCCGATGACCCCGTCCACGTCCGGCGCGAGCATGGTCTGCACGGAGTCGACCACCAGCAGCGTCGGCCGCACCTGCTCGACGTGTCCGAGCACGATCGACAGATCCGACTCAGCGGCCAGGTACACCCGTTCGTGCACCGCGCTGGTGCGGTCCGCGCGCAGCCGGACCTGCCCTGCGGACTCCTCGGCCGTCACGTACAGCGACTTCTCGTCGCGCTGCTTCGCCCACCGGTGCGCGACCTCGAGCAGCAGCGTCGACTTGCCGACACCGGGTTCGCCGGAAAGCAGCACCACCGAGCCCGCGACCACCCCGCCGCCGAGCACCCGGTCCAGCTCGCCGACACCGGTCGGCCTCGCCTTGGTGACCTTCGAATCGATTGTGGAGATCGGGGCCGCCGCGGTGCTCGGCAGCATGGCGCGCCTCCCCGGCGCAGCGGCCGACGCGGCCGAGACGGCCACCTCGTCCACCGTGCCCCACGCCCCGCAGTCCGGGCACTTGCCCACCCACTTCGCCACCTCGTGCGAGCAGGCGGAGCACCGGAAGATCGGCTTTATCTTTGCCACAGGCGCACCTTACGTACCGGGCCCGACAGATCCCCGCCGGACGTGGCGGGTATAGAAAAGGCTGCCGCACCGGGTGCGACAGCCTTCGTTCTCGGTCCGCGTCGGACGGACGGCTCAGTGGCCGCCGCCGTGGGCGCCGCCTTCGGCCGGGCCCGACTTGTCGGACTCGTGGCGCTCGGCCTCGGTGCCCGCGTCGACCGGCACCTGGACCTGGACGGTGCCGTTCTCCTTGAAGTTGAACGAGACGGTGTAGGTCAGGCCGGGGGTGATGTCCTTGGTCAGACCGGTGATCTCGATGGTGGCGGGCTTGGCCTCGGGATCGGCGGTCTTCTGTCCGGTCGGCTGCGCGCCGTGGCTGTCCGAACCGTGGGTGTCGGTGCCGTGGGTGTCGGTGCCGTGCGAGTCGGTCGCGCTCTTGTCGCTGTGCTGGGCGGACGCCGCGACGACGGTCTGCTGCGGCTCCAGCTTCACCGCGGACTGACCCGACGGCGGGGTGATCTTCACCGGGCCGAGGTCGGTGGTGACGCTGGTGAGCTCGTCGGTGACGGTCTCGCTGTTGTTCACGATGGACAGCGCGATGAGCGCCTTGCCGCCCTTGACGTTGGTGTAGCCCTCGGACGGGTACACGATGTGCACGTTCCGCAGCGAGATGTCCTCGACCTCGGCGTTGTTGCCGTTGACCGCCGGGGCCTGGTTCGCGGTCTGGGAGACCTGACCCGCGCCGCAGCCGGACAGGGCGAGCGCCGCGCCCGCGGCGAGTGCGGCGACAGTCACCATGAGACGGGGCTTCCGCGCCACCGACGAGGCGGTCACAGCTTTCAGGGCAGTCACGGGTTGTCCTCCATGTCGACCGGGATCACTCCGCTACGGAGAGTAGTAACTAGGCAGCGTAGTAGTCGACCCAGGGGACCCATCGGTCGGGCCGGGATCTCGGCCCGGCGACACCGCCGACGGTCGGCATCCGTTGCATAACGGTTCGGTGGCCCGGCGGTGCGGTTGCGGGCCGAGTGCGGAGGCGCCTGGCGGGACACGGGCAAGGTGGCGCCGGTGGATAACTCGTTCTGGCACAACGTAATGCACAACGACCGGGTTCTGTCAACCCCCTCGGTCCGCTCGTTGTGGCCCTGACCTGCACAGTTGATCGCGCCGTTATCGAGTCGCATGTTAAACTGTGAACATCGAAAGGGGCACGGGACACATGATTTTTAAGGTCGGAGACACCGTCGTTTACCCCCACCACGGAGCGGCGCTGATCGAAGCAATCGAGACTCGCACCATCAAGGGTGTGCAAAAAGAGTATCTGGTCCTGAAGGTCGCCCAAGGCGATCTGACTGTTCGCGTACCCGCGGAAAACGCCGAATATGTCGGCGTGCGCGATGTCGTGGGCCAGGAGGGTCTCGACCGGGTCTTTCAGGTGCTGCGCGCGCCGCACACCGAGGAGCCGACCAACTGGTCTCGCCGCTACAAGGCCAACCTGGAGAAGCTCGCCTCCGGCGATGTGAACAAGGTGGCCGAGGTCGTCCGCGACCTGTGGCGTCGGGAGCAGGATCGTGGGCTGTCCGCCGGCGAGAAGCGCATGCTGGCGAAGGCCCGCCAAATCTTGGTCGGTGAACTCGCGCTTGCCGAGGGTACCGATGACGGCAAGGCCGAGACGCTGCTCGACGAGGTTCTCGCAGCGGCTTCCTGACCGTGAACAACTCTGACAGCGACAGTCCTGTCGTTGCCTTGGTTCCTGCCGCCGGCCGCGGCGTTCGTTTGGGCGAGAACATGCCCAAGGCGTTCGTCGCAGTCGGCGGTACACCCATGGTCCGGCTGGCCGTGGACGGCCTGCTGGCCTCCGGGGCGGTAGACCGGATCATCGTGATCGTCCCCGCCGAACTGGCCGAGAGCGCAGTCGCCCTGCTGCCGCCCTCGGACGCGGTGCGCGTGGTCGTCGGCGGCGCCGAGCGCACCGATTCGGTGCGCGCCGGTCTCGCCGCCGCGCCGGACGCGGGATATTTCCTGGTGCACGACGCCGCCCGCGCGCTCACCCCGCCCGAGTTGATCGCCCGGGTCGCGGCCGAGTTGCGGGCGGGTCATCGAGCGGTGGTTCCCGCCCTTCCAGTCGTCGACACCGTCAAGTCCGTCGACCCGGACGGCGTGGTGACCGGCACCCCCGATCGCGCCGCGCTGCGGGCGATCCAGACCCCGCAGGGCTTCGCCGCCGAGCTCCTGCACGCCGCCTACGAGACGAACGTGCTCGCGACCGACGACGCCGGACTCGTCGAGCGGCTCGGTGCCGAGGTGCGCACCATTCCCGGCGACCCGATGGCCTTCAAGATCACCACCCCGCTGGACCTCATGCTCGCCGAGACGGTGTGCAACGCGGCGCGCAGCGTATGAGAACGTCGTGACCATGCGAGTTGGTATCGGCAGCGACGTGCACCCCCTCGAACCCGGTCGTCCGTGCTGGATGGCGGGTCTGCTGTTCGACGGCGCCGACGGCTGCGCGGGCCACTCCGACGGCGACGTCGCCGCGCACGCGCTCTGTGACGCATTGCTCTCCGCGGCCGGGCTGGGTGATGTGGGCGCGGTGTTCGGTACGGGCCGCCCCGAGTGGGAGGGCGTCTCCGGCGCGACGATGCTGACCGAGGTACGCAGGCTGCTCGACGAGGCAGGATTCGACATCGTCAACGCTGCGGTGCAGGTCATCGGCAATAAACCGAAGATCGGGCCGCGTCGCGCCGAGGCGCAGCGGGTGCTGGGCGAACTGCTCGGCGCCCCGGTCTCGGTGTCGGGAACCACCACCGACGGGCTCGGTCTGACCGGACGCGGGGAGGGTGTCGCCTCGATCGCCACCGCGTTGCTACAAGCCCGCATATAGCACCACAGCGGGGTTTGGTCGAGCCGGGGGACGAACGCCCTGCTACGACCGGCTAAGATCGGCTGCCGTGACACTGCGCCTTTTTGACACCGAACGCCGAACCATGCGCGATTTCGCGCCGCTGGTTCCCGGCCGTGCTTCGGTGTACCTCTGTGGCGCCACCGTGCAGGGGGAACCTCATATCGGTCACGTGCGCAGCGGCGTCGCGTTCGACGTGCTGCGCCGCTGGCTGCTGGCCCACGACTACGACGTGTACTTCATCCGCAACGTCACCGATATCGACGACAAGATTCTGAACAAGGCCGCCGAGGCGGGCCGTCCGTGGTGGGAGTGGGCGGCGACCTACGAGCGCGCCTTCGACCGGGCCTACCAGATGCTCGGCGTGCAGCCGCCGTCCGCGGAGCCGCGGGCCACCGGCCACATCACCCAGATGGTCGATCTGATGCAGCGGCTCATCGACCGCGGGCACTCCTACGCCTCCGAGGGCAACGTCTACTTCGACGTGCAGAGCTACCCGGACTACGGCAAGCTGTCCGGCCACCGGCTCGACGACGTGCACCAGGGCGAGAGCGCGGGCGCGGGCAAGCGCGACCCGCGCGATTTCACGCTGTGGAAGGCGGCCAAGCCCGGCGAGCCGAGCTGGCCCTCGCCGTGGGGCCCCGGCCGCCCCGGCTGGCACCTGGAGTGCTCGGCCATGGCCGAGTTCTACCTCGGTCCGGAATTCGATATCCATTGCGGCGGTATGGATCTGGTGTTCCCGCACCACGAGAACGAGATCGCCCAGTCCAAGGCCGCGGGCGACGGATTCGCGCAGTACTGGCTGCACAACGGCTGGGTGACCATGGGCGGCGAGAAGATGTCCAAGTCGCTCGGCAATGTGCTTTCCGTGCCGAACGTGCTGAAAAAGGTTCGCCCCGTTGAACTTCGGTTCTACCTCGGCAGCGCGCACTACGGGTCGATGCTGGAGTACTCGGACAAGGCGCTGTACGACGCCGCGGCCTCCTACCAGCGCATCGAGGCGTTCATCCACCGGGTCACCGAGCGGGTCGGCGAGATCCCGGTCGGCAAGTGGACCGACGCGTTCGCCGAGGCGATGGACGACAACCTGGCCGTGCCGCGCGCGCTTGCCGAGGTGCATCACGTGGTGCACGAGGGCAACAAGGCGCTCGAGGTGGGTGCGGTCGACACCGCGCGGGAGCTGGCCGGGCAGGTGCGGGCCATGCTGAACATCCTCGGGGTGTGCCCGTTCGACCCGCAGTGGTACAGCCCGGAAGACAACTCGGCGGCGCAGGAGGCGCTCGACGTGCTGGTCGGCGCCGAGCTCGACCGTCGTCAACAGGCCCGCGCCGACAAGGATTGGGCCACCGCCGACGCCGTGCGCGACCGCCTCGTCGCCGCGGGCATCGAGGTGACCGACACCGCCGAGGGACCCCAGTGGTCACTGGGCAGCGGGCGCGGAAAGGCGAACTGATGGCAGGGAATTCGCAGCGCCGCGGCGCGGTGCGCAAGACAGGAAGCAAGAAGGGCGCGGTCGTCGGTTCCGGCGGCAAGCGCAGGCGCGGGCTCGAGGGGCGCGGCGCCACACCGCCCGCCGAGGCGCGGACCAAGCATCCCGCGGCCAAACGCGCCAAGGCCCAGGCCAAGGCGGCGGCTCAGGGACGCCCGACCGGTCGCGCGGGTGCGGCGGGCCGCCCCGCGGGTCGCAAGACCGAGGACGGTCCCGAGTTGGTGCTCGGCCGCAACCCGGTGGTCGAATGTCTGCGCGCGGGCGTCCCGGCGACGGCGCTGTTCGTCGCGGTCGGCACCGAGAACGACGAGCGGCTCACCGAGAGCGTGCAGACCGCCGCCAACGCGGGCATCTCCATCCTCGAGGTGCCGCGCACCGATCTGGACCGGATGAGCAACAGCGGCATGCACCAGGGTGTTGCCCTGCAGGTGCCGCCGTACCGCTACGCCCACCCGGACGATCTGGTGGACCGGGTGCGCGGCTCGGCCGAGCCCGCGTTGCTCGTCGCGCTGGACAACATCTCCGATCCGCGCAATCTCGGCGCGGTGATCCGCTCCGTGGCGGCGTTCGGCGGCCAGGGCGTGCTCATCCCGCAGCGGCGCAGCGCCAGCGTCACCGCCGTCGCGTGGCGCACCAGCGCGGGCGCCGCGGCCAGGCTCCCGGTCGCGCGGGCCACGAATCTGACTCGCACGCTGAAGGATTGGGCCAACCAGGGCTTCCAGGTGGTCGGCCTGGACATGGGCGGCGACACCACGCTCGACGAGTTCGACGGCACCGCGCCGACGGTGATCGTGGTCGGCTCCGAGGGCAAGGGGCTTTCGCGCCTGGTCAGGGAGAACTGCGACAGCATCCTGAGCATCCCGATGGCGGGGGCAGTCGAGTCGCTGAACGCGTCGGTGGCGGCAGGCGTCGTGCTCGCCGAGATCGCTCGTCAGCGCCGCGCTTGACGATTCGCGCGCGGGGCCGAAAGCCCGTACGCGACAAATGATTCGAGGAGGAGGGGCCACCGCGCCGGATGGCCCACTTCCAGGCCGCGGCGAAACGCCCCGTGCCTTGCGCGATCCGCAAAATACGCGGAGATCCCTGGGAGCCCCGTAGAATTCGGCGAGTGGTGATACCCAACCAGCCCATCGGTTCGCCGGTCGAGCATCCGAATGCCACGGCCGTGTTGTTTCTCGGCGCGGCAAGCATCCTGTGCTGCGGGGCGCTCGGCCCGGTGGCGTGGGCGTTGGGCAAGCGCGCCCTCGACCAGATCGAGCAGTCCGGCGGCGCGATCGGCGGCCGCGCCCAGGTGTTGGTCGGCTACATCCTCGGCGTCGTCGGCACCGTGCTGATGGTCCTGATGGCGATCGCGTTCCTACTGATCACGCTGGGCGGCAACGCTTAGCGACTGCCGGATGTAGTCCGTCACGGCCCCAGCTCAGTCGAGGATCGGCCGCTCGGCGTCGGCGCTGCTGTCCCAGGTGGGCCATTCGGAACTGATGCTCCCGGTCCAGTTGGGCTGCCTTCGGTCGCGGAACGCGGCCATCGCCTCTCCGCCGTCGACGCTCTTGCCGACGTGGGCGTTGAGTTCCGACTCGAGCTGACCGACCATGGCAGGGCTCATCCCGAGGCCCTCCCAGAGCAGGCGCTTGGACAACGCCACGGGCAGCGGCGCCGAACCGTTGACCAGATCGTGCGCCACCGACAGCGCGGTATCCAGCACCTCGCTGCCCGCGAGGCACGCGTTGGCCAGGCCCATCGCCTTGGCCTCGTCACCGTCGAAGGTGCGGCCCGTCAGCATGATGTCGGCGGCATTGGCCATGCCGACCAGCCTGGGCAGGGTCCAGTGCGCGTAGCCGTCGGCGAGCACACCGCGGCGCACCTGGTTCAGCCCGTATACCGCGTCGCGCGCCATGTACCGCAGATCGCATTGCAGCGCCAGTGCCAGCCCGATGCCGACCGCGTGCCCGTTGACCGCGGCGATCACGGGCTTGCGCACCCGCCACGGCGCAGGCTCGATGGTGGCGCTGACCTCGCCCACCCGATTCGATAGATCCGCGCCCGCGCAGAACGCGGGCGGCGTCCCGGTGATCACGACCGCTCGGATCGCATCCTCGCTGTCGCAGCGTTGCAGCGCCGCACCGAGCTCAGCGGCCATGGCCGGAGTGAAGGCATTCTGCTGGGCGGGCCGGTTGAGCGTGAGGACGGCGATGCCCGAAGAGACATCGACGAGCAATTCCGAACTCATGCCACAGGATGGTAACGGGTGTGTTGTCGGCGCGCTGGCACTGTGCTGTTGGCGCGCTGGCGCGCGCGGGTTCGCGGCCCCTTGTGTCTCGCGTCCCAGCAGCCGAGATTCGCGCCTGCGGCGCATGCATCTCGGCCGCTGGGAAGCGAGACGGCCGCGAACGGGCTCGTCAGACTCGCCCTCGCGATGGTTGGGGAGCGCGGAGGACACAGCGTTGGGTCCTTGGGCGTGCCGCGCTACCAGTGGAGTGTCAGCGCAGGATCTTGCGGCCGATCGCGTACTTGTGGACTTCGGTGGGTCCGTCGTAGAGGCGGAAGGCGCGCATGTCGCGGAAGATCATTTCGACCACCGTCTCGTCGCTGATGCCGATGCCGCCGAGCACCTGCACGCAGCGGTCGGCGACCTTGAACAGTTCCTCGGAGACGTAGGACTTCGCGATCGAGCTCTCGTGCCGCGCCTTCTCGCCCTGGTCCATGAGCCAGCAGGCGTGCCAGATGGTCAGGCGGCACTGGTGCAGCGCGATCTCGTTGTCCGCCAACATGAACGACACACCCTCGTGTTCGCCGATCGGCTTGCCGAACGCGGTGCGGGTCTTGGCGTGCTGGATCGCGATGCTCTGTGCCCGTTCGGCCGCGCCGAGCCAGCGCATGCAGTGCGTGAGCCGGGCCGGTGCCAGCCGCAGCTGGGCGTAGCGCAGCGCCTGCCCGGCCTCGCCGAGCAGCGCCGACTTGGGCAGCACCAGGTTGTCGAACCGGACGACGCCGTGCCCCGCGACGTAGTTGCGGTCCATCGTGTTCATCGTGCGCTCGATGACGATGCCGGGCTGGTCGCCGTCGGTGAGGAACAGCGTGGGCCCTTCGGGCAGGTGCGGGTTGGCGGCGAGGCGGGCCATGATGATCCAGGTCTTGGCGCCGTTGGCGCCGGTGATCAGCCATTTGCGGCCGTTGACGGTGAAGTTCTCGCCGTCGAAAACGGCCTCGGTGGCCAGCTGCGCCGGGTCGGAGCCCGCGCCCTCGGGTTCGGTCATCGCGAAGACCGAGCGCTGGTGTCCGTTGATCACCGGCATCAGGTAGCGGTCGATCTGCTCCTGATTCGCGACCTTGGACAGCAGGAACATGTTGCCCTCGTCGGGCGCCGCGCAGTTCATCGCGATCGGGCCGAGGGTGGACCAGCCCGCCGCCTCGTAGATGACGGCCTGTTCGACGTGGCTCAGGCCGCGCCCGCCGAGCGCCTCGGGGGCCTGCACCGTCAGCAGCTTCTCCGCGCGGGCGAGTTCCACCAGCTCCTGGCGGAGTTCGTCGGTGGGCCCGTGCGCGGTCAGGCGCGGATCGCGCTCGAACGGGACGATTTTGTCGATCACGAACTGGCGGACGCGGTCGCGTTCGGCGGCGAGTTCGGCGGGAATCGAAAAGTCGATCATCGTTGGTCACCATTCGTTCGGCGGCGGGTGAGTCCGAGCATACGAAACCCGCCGCCGTTGACTGAAGGCGGCTGCCATCACAGAGGTTCGATAGCGCGTCGCGACCCGTCTACCTGCACTGACAAGCCCTGTCGGCGCGATGTCGGCGGCCTGTCAGCCGGGCCGCGCATCTTTGGTTCATCGAGAGCGCGGGCCCCACCGGCCCCGCCCCGCAGGACCGAAGAACCGGATGAGGAGAACCACCATGCTGACCGTCGCCGCCATCGCCCAACTGCTGATCGCCGCCGCCTTCGTGAGCATCCCCCTGGTGCGCCACCGCTACGGCGCCGCCGCGAAGGCCGCCGCCGAGGCGGAACTGAACCGCCAGGGCGTCCGGCCCGGCGTGCTCGCCGAACACGGCATGCGCTTCGACGCGGGCGGCCACGAGACCTGGGCGCCGTTGTCCATCGCGCTGGTCATGGTCGCGCTGGCCGGACTGAACCTGGCCGCCGTCCCGTGGGGCCAGACGCTGACCTGGATCTGCCAGGTGCTCGTGGTGATCGTCAACATCGTCATCCTCTACAGCAACCTGACCGCCGCCAAGAGCATCGAGCACGCCTTCGCCAAAACCGGCGACCCGGAACTCGCCCGCATCGACGCCCGCCGCTTCCTCGCGGCCGCCGAGAACGCCTTCCCGCGCTGGGTGATGCCGTGGCTGCAGAACGCCCGCCACGCGATCGTCTTCGGCGGCTCGATCCTGGTCCTCGTCGCTCTGATCGCCGCCTGACGCACCTCGACCCGAAGCCCGGTTCCGCATTGCGCGGGACCGGGTTTCGTCGCATCCAGGACCCCAGCCTCCGCCTCCGCCCACCAAGCCAGCTCCCTCCGCCACCACAGTCGGCCACCGTGGTGGCCGGCGTCGCCGTAGCGGGTTGCAATGCGCCGGCAGCGCACGGTCAATCCCCGACCACCTCACCGCTGACGTTGTCGCACACCATGCACACGCCTTGCATAGGCACCGCCTGTGTGAGGCGTTCGGAAGGTGTGTGTCATCCAGCCCCGGACATTTCTGACAGGCTGGACGCCGTGCGTGTTGCTCTGCTCGGTCCGATCGCCGCCTTCGCCGACGACGGGTCGCCTCTCGATCTCGGTGGTGTGCGGCTGCGAATGCTGCTGGCCAGGCTGGCGCTGGAGGCGGGACGGCCGGTCTCGGTGGACGCGCTCGTCGACGGGCTGTGGGGCGAGCAGCCGCCCGCCGAAGCGGCCGGTGCGTTGCAGGCATTGGTTTCCCGGCTGCGCAAGGCCTTACGCGGCGCGGGCACACTCGAACTCGGTCCCGGCGGCTACCGGCTGTCGGTGCGCCCCGAGGATGTGGACGCGCACCGCTTCGAGTCCATCGCCGCCGACGGCCGCCGCGACCTGGCGGCGGGCAAGGTGGCGGCGGCGGGAGCCACGCTGGCCGACGCGCTCGCGCTCTGGCGGGGGCCCGCGCTCGCCGATGTGCGCGACGCCCCGTTCGCCGATCTCGCGGTCGCGCGGCTGGAAGAGCTGAAATCCACCGTCGCCGAGGACAATTACGACATCGAGATCCGACTCGGCAGGCACGCCGACGTCCTCGCCGACCTGGAAGCGGCCGCCGCCGAACGCCCGCTCGCCGAGCGACTGGCCGGGCTGCGCATGCGCGCGCTCTCGGCCGCGGGCCGCCAGTCCGACGCACTGGCCGTCTACGAACAGATTCGCGAGCGGCTCGGCGACGAACTCGGCGTCGATCCGTCCGCCGAACTGCGGGAGGTCCACCTGGCCCTGCTGCGCGGCGAGCTTGATCGCCCCGCGCCGCGACCGGAGCCGACGGTGAACCGAATTCCGTTGCCGCTCACCAATTTCGTCGGACGGGAACGCGAGCTGGCGCGGGTCGCCGAGTTGCTCGACGCGGGACGTCTCGTCACGCTGGTCGGCCCCGGCGGGGCGGGCAAGACCCGGGTGGCGGTCGAAACGGTCACCCGGCACCGGGCTCACGAACGCGGCCGGGTCTGGTTCGTCCCGCTGGCCGGCGTGAGTACCCCGGAACAGCTGACCGACACCGTGCTCGGCGCGCTGGGTTCCTGGGACCTGCGGGTGTCCGACAACCGGCCGACGCAGCCGCTCACCGGACCCGACCGTATCGCCGAACTGCTCGACGTCGGTCCCGCGGTGCTGGTGCTCGACAACTGCGAGCATCTGATCGAGTCCGCCGCGGAACTGGCCGACGGCCTCCTCGAAAGGCTTCCGCAGCTGCGGATTCTCGCGACCAGCCGTGAGCCGCTCGCCATCGCCGGCGAGGCGCTGTACCAGCTCGGTCCGCTCGAATTGCCCGGCGAGGCAGTCGAACTCGCCGGTGTCGCCGATGCCGCCGCGGTGCGGCTGTTCCTGGACAGGGCGATCGCGGCCCGCCCCGATTTCGTCTTGGACGCCGAGACGGCCGGGCCGGTAGTGGACATCTGCCGTCAGCTCGATGGCCTGCCGCTGGCGCTCGAGCTCGCGGCGGCCAAGCTGCGTTCGATGAGCGTCGAGCAGATCGCGCGCAGACTCGACGATCGCTTCCGGCTGCTGACCTCGGGCAGCCGCACCGCACAACCGCGCCAGCGCACGCTGCTCGCCCTGGTGGCTTGGAGCTGGGACCTGCTCACCGAGCCGGAACGGACACTGGCGCGCAGACTCTCGCTGTTTCCCGGCGGCGCGAAGCTGGAGGCATTGGAGGAGATCTGCGCCGATGCGACCCTGCCCGGCGAGGACGTGCTGTATGTGGCCGACGCGCTGGTGGAGAAGTCCGTCCTCACGGTCTCCGGCGACCCCGAGCCGCGCTATCGCATGCTCGCGACCATCCGCGCCTACGCGGCCGACCGGCTGGAGGAGACCGGTGACGACCTCGCCGATCGCTTCGCCG
This sequence comes from Nocardia sp. bgisy134, assembly GCF_965341865.1. Taxonomy (GTDB): domain Bacteria; phylum Actinomycetota; class Actinomycetes; order Mycobacteriales; family Mycobacteriaceae; genus Nocardia. The sequence continues at coordinate 223,034 of NZ_CBDQZP010000006.1, read as the reverse complement.
AACACTACCTGGCGCTGGCCGAGCGGCACGAGCCGTCGCTGCGCACCCGAGACCAGCTGCGCGCCATGGCGATTCTCGACGCGGAACACGAAAATCTGGTAGCCGCACTGCGATCCACGCTCCACAACGGTGACGGCCTGCGCGCATCGCGTTTCGTCGGCGCGTTGTTCTGGTACTGGGGCATCCGCGGCATGGGCACCCAGTTCGAGACCTTCCTCGCCGCCGTACTGCGCCTCGACGACGCGCTGCCCGAGCGCGAGCGGGCCGCACTGCGGCTGATCCAGTTGCTCGCGGGCGCGCCGATCACGGAAAGCGTCGCGGTGCGGACGTTGATCGAGGACGGCGAGGTGGCGGGCGCGCTCGACTTCCACCCGGCCCTGTTGCTCTGGGTTCCGCTGCTCGCCGCGTCGGCGGGCGCCGACGACCTCGGCGCACGCGTGCTCGATCGGGCGCTGGCCGCGCCGGACCCGTGGGTGCGGTCCTGCGCGCACTGGGCCCGGGATCACGTGTGGACAGAACAGGGCGATCGGCGTGCGGGGACCGAAGACCGTGCCGCGGCGCTGCGCGGGTTCGCGGCGGTGGGCGATCGCTGGGGGCTCGGTATGGCGCTGCTGGCTGTCGGCCGCGATCACTCGCTGCGCGGCGAACACGACGACGCCATCGCGGTCTTCGAGAAGGGCGTCGCGGTCAGCAGCGAACTCGGCGGCCAAGACGATCTGTTCCACTGCCGCGCCCGGCTCACCGCCGAACGCATGCGCGCGGGCGACCTGGACGGCGCGCTGCGCGATATCGAGGCGATGCGACGGCAGGCCACCGAGCGAGGCCACCGGCGCAGCGCCGCGGAGACCCTCTTCGCGCTCGCCGAATGGCACCGTCGCGCGGGCGACGTGCCCGCCGCCGACCGCACGATCGACGAGCTCGCGGCGATCGCCGACCGGCTCGGCCTCCCGGACGCCATGGCCGCCGATCTCGTCACCGCCGCCCGCCTGGCCAACCGTCTCGCCGAGGGCGATGCGACCGCGGCCCGCGCGCTCTTTCCCCGCGCTGCCGCGGGCCTGTTCGCCTGGGCCGACGCCGCCAACACCGCCCACGTCGCCGAACTGCTCGCCGAACTGCGCACACTCGAGAACGCCCCCGAGGACGCCGCGGAAGCCCTCGGCCTCAGCGCGTCCCTCCGCGGCGACTTCGACGCGGGCGAACCCCGCCTCACCACCTTGGCGAACTCCCTCACCGACCGACTAGGTCAGGAAACCTACAAAGCCGCCTTCCATCATGGCGCGACCCTACCGAGGGCCGAAGCCCTAGCCCGCCTCCGCACTGCGGTAGGCCTCACCGACCAGTGACCCACGCCCCGCCCATTACCGGCGTTGTAACGTCCACGGCCGCATTGCCCAAACGACATGATGAGCGCAATCGCCATGAGGCGCGCCGCCGCTGACGGTATGTCGGGCCGCAGCTCAGCGCGGCACGACGAGGCGGTCGACCTGTCCGGGGACTCAGACGCGCCGCACGAGTCGCGTATGTCCGGGACCGGTCAGATCATCGAGGGCCGAGGGCCGCGCTGCCATCGCCATGAGCAGCGCCTCACCGGTGCCGCGTACCTCCGGCCCGGCGCCGAAGGTCCAGTCGATGTCGGTGGCGACCAGTCGCAGTCCACGCACCAGCCACGCACCCCGGATCAGCGGTGCGAAGCGGACGAAGTCGAGTGCCGCGCGCAGTCGAACCGGCGGGATTGTTCGCGCCAGTCCCAAGGGCCGCCGAATGTCCTGGTGATGAATCATCGCCTCGGCAAGAGCGACCCGCCCGCCGAACCAGGCGGTCAGGCCGACTGGTTGCTGCCGAGCGCGGATCAGCTCGACCAACTGCTCTGGGCTCGCGTCGAGGTATCTCGCGACATCGGCCGCATTGATCCGAGCCAGCGACCAGCCGCGGGCGCGGCGGCAGGCAAACCTCATCGGCGTCAGCTCGCCGTAGCCGATCACGTGCGCCGCCACGTCGCGCACCCGCCACTGCGAACAGAGGCTTGGCGCCTGCCACTGGTTGTCGGAGAGGCTCGCCAACAGGTCTGCCAGTTCGGCCCGCTCCGCGCGCGCTTCTGCGTTCATCTCCGTGGTCATCGCCATCCCCCACGCCGCTCGGATGCCGTCGGCACCTCACAGCGTGCCAGCGACCCCGGTCGGTGACAAATCGGCTCAAATCCGATCGCCGACTGGGGCCGTCGAACCAGATGCGGTGTCGCATCAAGCCGTATACGACGTGCTGTGCACGATCGGCGGCCTACCCGACCGATCGGCACCGATTCAGCGAAATCGCGCCAGCTGGCGGCGGCGGTTGCCGATCACCCGGCAGACCACGTAGATCGAGAACGAGATCGCCGTGACGAAGGTCGACACCGGAACGCCGGGGGCCAGGGACAGCAGGATGCCGCCGACCGCGGCGAGTTCGGCGAAGACGATCGCCAGGATCGTCGCGCGGGCCGGGTTGGCGGTGAGCTGGGCGGCGGCCGCTGCGGGGGTGATGAGCAGCGCGAGCACGAGCAGCGCGCCGACGATCTGGACGCCGAAGGCCGCGGTGATGCCGAGCAGCACGGCGAAGATCACCGCGAGGGCACGCACCGGCACACCGCGCGCCACCGCGACTTCCGGATCCGAGCTGGCGAACAGCAGCGGCCGGTAGATCACCGCGAGCACGCCGAGCACCAGCACCGTGCAGGTGATGAGCAGCGCGAGACCGCTGTATCCGACGCTGACCACCTGACCGGTCAGCAGCGAGAACTTGGATCCGGCGCGCTCCGGCCCGAGCCAGAGGAACAGCACGGAGAGCCCGAGCCCGAACGAGAGCACCACCGCGATCACCGAATCGCGTTCCCGCGCACGGGTCCCGAGCACGCCGAACAGCACGGCGGCCACCACCGACCCGATGATCGCCCCGAGCCCGACTCCGATCCCGGCGAGCAGCGCCGCGGCCGCGCCGGTGAGCGACAGCTCGCTGGTGCCGTGCACCGCGAACGACATCTGCCTGCTGATGATCAGCGGACCGATCGCCCCGGCGAGCAGCCCGAGCAGGGCCGCCGCCAGCACCGCCTGCTGGACGAAGTCGTAGGAGAGCAGATCGACCGTGGTGGACAGGTCGAACATCTTCGAGAAGACATCGGCGAGTTTGCCGGTCATGCCCGAACCTCGCTGAAGCTCGGCTCCGGCATGCCCGAGGCGCGCTGGCACATGATTCGCTCACTGCGTTCGCTCATGCCTTCGCCTCGCTGACGCTCGGCTCCAGCATGCGCGAGGCGCGCTGGCACATGATTCGCTCACTGCGTTCGCTCATGCCTTCGCCTCGCTGACGCTCGGCTCCAGCATGCGCGAGGCGCGCTGGCACATGATTCGCTCACTGCGTTCGCTCATGCCCGAACCCCTCTCGTATCGGGTTCGGCGTGGCAGTGCTGCGCGCCTGCCGCGCCGAGGGCGTCCATGGTGTCACCGGTGCCGACCACCACCAGCCGCCCGCGCACCCGCAGCACGTCGACCTCGGTCTGGTACAGCTCGGAGAGCACCTCGGAGGTCATCACCTCGTCGGGCGCGCCGATCCGGAACTGGCCGTCCACCAGGTACAGCACCCGGTCCACCAGCGGCAGAATCGGATTGATCTCGTGGGTCACGAAGAGCACCGCGGTGTCGTGGCTGCGCCTGCGCCGGTCGATGAGCTCGGCGACCAGTCGCTGGTTGGCCAGGTCGAGGCTGAGCAGCGGTTCGTCACAGAGCAGCACCTTCGGGTCGCCGACCAGTGCTTGCGCCACGCGCAGGCGCTGCTGCTCGCCGCCCGACATGGATTCCAGTGGCGCGTTCGCGAACTTCTCCGCGCCGACGGCCGCGATGGCGGCGTCCACCTTGCGTTTGCGTTCGGCCCGCCCGCGCAGGCCGAGGCCCCAGCGGTGCCCGTCGACGCCGAGGCCGACCAGGTCGACGCCGCGCAGCTGCACGCCCGCGTCGATCGTCTTCTGTTGCGGCACATAGCCGATATCGGGATTGCCCGCGCGCGCAGGCGATCCGGCGACGAACGCCCGGCCGGAGCCGAGGGCGAGCTGGCCGAGGAGCACCTTGAGCAGCGAGGTCTTGCCGGAGCCGTTGGGGCCGAGCACGGCGATGAACTCGCCGGGAGCCACCTCGAGATCGAGCCCTTGCCAGAGGGTGCGGTCGCCGAACGACAGCCGGGCGTCGTCGAGGCGGACGGCCGCCGTCCCGTCGGTGTCGACGAGCCGCGGACGCACCGGTGCGGTGTGCTCGGTCAGCGCGGCTCCCTTGCTCGTGGACATCTCGATCAGCTGCTCGTCGATCAGCCCAGCGCTTCGGCCAGCGCTTCGGTGTTCTTGGTCTGCCACTGAATGTAATCCATTCCCTCGGGGAGGGTTTCGGTCACCTCGACGACGGCGACGCCGTTCGTCACGGCCAGCTCGCGCAGGTCGCGGGTGATCTTGTCCTGGGTCTGCACGTTGTAGACGAGCGCGCGAACCTGCTTGCCGGTGAGCAGATCCCGGGTTTCCGCGACGGCCGCGGGCGCGGGATCGGTCTCCTGCTCGATCGCCTCCTGGAACTCGTGCGGGGTGCGGTCCTCCGCGCCGGCGGCGCGCAGCAGGTAGTAGGCGAGCGGTTCGGTCTGCAACACCGGCGTCTTCGGGTGCTGGGCGGCGAGCGCGCCGGTGGCCGCGGTGATCCCGCCCAGCTGCGACTTGAAGGCGGCGGCACGGGCGGTGTAGTCGGCGGCGTGCGCGGAGTCGATCTCGCCGAGCGCGCCCGCGATCATGTCGGCGACCGTGCCGACGGTGGCCACGTCGTACCAGACGTGCTCGTTCTCGTCGCTCTTGTCGGCGCGGGACTCGAAGGCGTCGACGGCCCGCTTGCCCTTGCCGGAGATGGCCTTCTCGATGAATTCGTCGTAGCCGCCGCCGTTGTAGACGATCAGGTCGGCGTCGCTGATCTTCGCCGACTCGACCGCCGAGGTCTCGTGCGAGTGCGGGTCGGCGGCGGGGTCGGTGATGATCGAGGTGACGGTCGCGTCGGGACCGGCGACGGTGGCGGCGATATCGCCCCACACATCGGTCGAGGCGACGACCTGCGGTTTGCCCGAGTCATCGGAGCTGCCGCAGGCGGTCAGCGCGAGGGCGGTCGCCACCCCCACGGCGATGCCGGCGAACTTCGAGGCAATTCGGCTACTCACGCGGAAGCACTCCTGGCGATACGAACAGAGCAGGATGAGTGCTCCAGAACATAATGGAAATCGTTACCGTTTGACTTTATCAGCCCCGTGCAACCCGGCCACCGCCCGGCCACCGCCACATCGCTGCCGAAAGCCGCCCCGGGAAACGCCGAGGCCCGCGAACCGGATGGTCCGCGGGCCTCGACGGCCGGTCCGTGACCTCTAGACGAGCACCTCCACGGGCTGTGCCAGCAGCTGCGCGCAGCGCAGCAGACCGAGGTGGCTGTAGGCCTGCGGGTGGTTGCCCAGCGACCGCTCGGCCACCGGGTCGTACTCCTCGCTGAGCAGCCCGGTCGGTCCCGCCACGTCGACCAGCTGGGCGAACAGCGCCTCGGCGTCCGAACGCTTGCCGATCAGCAGGTACGCCTCGACCAGCCAGGCCGCGCACAGGTGGAATCCACCTTCTCCGCCCGGCAGGCCGTCGTCGTGGTGGTAGCGGTACACGGTCGACCCGCTGCGCAGCTCGGCCTCGGTGGCCACGACCGTCGCGGCGAAGCGTGGGTCGGAGGGATCGATCAGCCCGCTCAGGCCGATGTGCAGGGTGGCCGCGTCCAGGTCGGTGCCGTCGTAGGCCGCGGTGAACGACTGGACCTCGTCGTTCCAGCCCTTGGTCTTGACCTCCTCGGCGATGGTGTCGCGCAGCTCGATCCACTCCGGCTCGACCTGCCGGTCGAACTTCTGCGCCAGCGTCAGCGCCCGGTCGGCCGTCAGCCAGCCCATCACCTTCGAGTACACGTGGTGGCGCGGGTTGCCGCGGATCTCCCAGATGCCGTGGTCGGGCTCGGTCCAGCGACGCTGCACCGCCGAGACCATGGCGTGCACCAGTTCCCAGTCGGCGTCCGGCAGCGCCTTGGCCGGATCGGTGACGCCCTTGCGCTCGCGTGCGTGCGCCAGCGTCGCGATCAGGTCGACGATCGGTCCGAAGACGTCCAGCTGCACCTGCATGTTCGCGGCGTTGCCGACGCGCACCGGGCGCGACCCGGCGTACCCGGGGAGCTGGTCGATGACGGCCTCGGGCGGCAGCGTCTCGCCGTAGATGGTGTACAGCGGGTGCAGCCGCTCGGGTCCGGGCAGCGTCTCCAGCACGCGGTGCACCCAGCCGAGGAACTGCTCGGCCTCGGCGAGCGAGCCGAGGTTGACCAGCGCCTGCGCGGTGAGCGCGGCGTCGCGCAGCCAGCAGTAGCGGTAGTCCCAGTTGCGGATGCCGCCGATGTCCTCGGGTAGCGAGGTGGTGGCCGCGGCGAGGATCGAGCCGGACGGCGCGTGCACCAGCCCGCGCAGGGTGAGTGCGGAGCGCTTCATCAGATCCGGCTTCAGCGGCGGCAGCTCCAGCGCGCTCGACCACTCCGACCAATACCGCTGCGCCTCCCTGCGGCGTTCCGGCTCGCCGGTCATCGCGGGCGCGAGATCATGTGTGCCGCAGCGCAGTTCCAGCACGATCGGGCCGTTCGCCGGGTCGACCACGGCGCGTGCGACATCGTGCGTTCCGTCGCTCTCGATCTCCCACCGGACACCGGGGGAGCGCAGCACCATCGGGTCGTTGGTACCGCGCACCCGCAGGCCCGCCGGATCGGGTTCGAGCGACACCGGCACCTGGCCGAATTCCGGCCGCGGCGCGAAGGTGACGACCGCCTTGGCCACGCCCGAGATCACCCGGGTCAGATCGGTACGGTTCGGCGTCACGTCGTGCGGCAAGTAGTCGACGACTTGCAAACTGGCCCAACGGGTTTCGACGGTCATGGTGCCGTCCACGTAGCGCTGCGAGAGCGGCAGCCCCGGCCGCTCCGGCGCGACGGTGAAGTGGCCCGCCTGCGGTCCGCCGAGCAGGTGCGCGAACACCGCGGCGGAATCCGGCTCCGGGTGGCAGAACCAGGTGACCGTGGCATCGGGGGTGAGCAGCGCCAACGAGCGCGGGCTGGACAGCATGGTCAGTCGCTCGATGCGCGGCGCGCTCGCGCCTGCCAGCCAGGTGCGCCGTTCCTCCAGCAGGAAGGCCAGCGCGCACGCGACCGCCTCCGTGCTGGCCACCCGGTACTTGGCCATGCTGTCGCCCTCGCCGACCTTGATGCCGACGTCCGGGCCGGAGAGCACGCGGAAGGCCTTCTCGTCGGTGACGTCGTCGCCGAAGAACACCGCGGCGGTCGCGCCCTCTTGGTGGCGGATGGTGTCGAGCGCGTTGCCCTTGTCGGTGGGGACGACGGCCAGCTCGATGACGGCCTTGCCCTCGGTGACCTGTACGCCGACCCAGCAGGCCGGACCCTGGCGCACCGTGGTCAGCGCCCTGCGGCCGATCTCGGGGCTGGCGTTGCGCACGTGCAGCGCGATGCTGGCCGGCTTGATCTCGACGGTGACGCCCGGATTGCCCGCGGCGATCTGCGACAGGGAGTTCTGCACTTCCTGGAGCAGCTGTTTGGCGTCGTTGTCGATCGCGTGCACGAAGCCGACGTCGAACTCCGAACCGTGGCTACCGATCAGTTGCACCTCGACCGGAAGCCGGGAGAGTGCCGCGAGATCACGCAGCGCGCGGCCGGAGATCACGGCCGCCGTCGTCCCGGTGAGTCCGGCGAGAGCGCGTAGCGCGCTCACCGATTCTCGGTGCGGATACGCCTTGGTCGGGTCGGACACGATCGGGGCCAATGTCCCGTCGTAGTCCGACGCGACCAAGAGCCGTGGCTCGCGCGCGACCGTCGACAAAGCTCGTCGAAGTTCCTGTGGCAGATCCTGTGCGCTCACGCATCCAACCTAGTGATCGGAGGAGTTGTTTCAGGGGCGGGCAAAACAATACTGGGTTGAATTCACCGCACCGCAGTGCGCCGGTATGCGTGCGCACGATTGCAACCCGGTTATCGGGATTTGCCCAGTTAACGCACAGGTAACCAGCAAGTAACTTTCCGCGGACCCGAGCGGAGTCGGGTCGCACGGCGATCACGAGGGCCGTCACGGCCGAGCCGTTTCCTTCCGGCGGATCGGCCGGATATGAGTCGCTTTGTCGGACATGACGGTTCGCGGTCTGCTCCGCGTGCAGAGGCAAGCGCGGCATAACACCACGGTAGTCCGGTCGCGGGCAGTCTGCCCGGCGACCGGACTCGTCGATCCGATTCAGAGGGAGCGAGTTATCGCATCCGGCTATTTCGCCGCTTGGTCTCCGAGCAGAAGATCCACGGTCAGTTCGAGACGGTCTGTGACATCGGTCGCCGAAGCCCGTCGAGTGAGCCACGCCACCAGATTGGAAAGCCACACGTCACTGATGACGCGAGCAATGGCCAGTTGCCGCTCGGTCGGTTCTCCGTCGTTCATGGCGCGGGCGAAAACCCGATCCATCACCTTGCCGACGCGATCCACTTCGGCCGCGGCCGAGGCGTCGGCGAACATGAACGCGCGCGTCATGGCCTCGGTGAGCAGCGGGTCGCGCTGCATCATCCGGGTGATCTGGGTGAGCAGCAGGTGCATGCGCTCCTGCGGCGTCGTTCCGGCAAGCGGCTTGCGTTTGCCCTCGATCTGCTCGAACTCCCTGGCCAGCGCCGAGACCAGCAGGTGCACCTTGGACGGGAAGTACCGGTAGAGGGTGCCGACGGCCACATCCGCGCGCTCGGCGACGGCGCGCATCTGCACCGCGTCGTATCCGCCCTTGGAGGCCAGCGCCAGCGTCGCGTCCAGGATGCGCTTGCGTCGCTCGCGCTGCGCGGCCGAGCTCAGATCGTCCTCGCTGAGCGTCGTGACGGTCGCTGGGCGGGCGGCGCTCGCGTCGGCGGGCTGCGAGCGGGAGGGGCTGGCCATCGAAAAGGGTCCTTTCCTCGAACGTCGTACGTCGGCCTGGCGCGCGGTGCTGACCGATACGGATGGCCGTCTCTTGACTTCCGCACGGCAAGGATATTAGAACATGTTCTAGGTGTGGGAGTCACGCCGGAAAGGCGGGTTGGAGTGTGACCATCGCCACCACTGACGAGCATAAAGCCGTTCAGGAGTCGATGCGGGGCTGGGCCGGATCGGTCCGTCCGATTGCAACGATGCGAGCCGAGCCGGTCGGGTTCTGGCGCGCGTACTGGCCCGCGCTGGCCGAACTCGGGATCTTCCGGGTCGCGGTCGCCGAGGACGCGGGTGGCGCCGGTGGGTCGGTCGCCGATCTCGCCGTGCTGCTGGAGCAGGCGGCGCACGATCTGGTGGGCGGGCCGGTGCTCAGCACCGCCCTGGCCAACCTGGTCACCGCGGGCGCCCTCGCCGAGGACCTGCCGTGCGGTATCGCGCTCGACGTCGTTGCCGGTCCGGACATTTCGTCCGTGACGGGTGTCAGCGTACCCGCAGGCGCCGATGAGGTGTTGCTCACCGGTGTCTGGGAATTCGTGCTCGGGGCCGCCACGGGAACCGCCGTGTTGCTTCCCGTCGACAGTCCCGACGGTCCGCGCTGGTGCTTGGTGCCGCCGGACGCCGCGGGGCTGCGGATCGAGGTACTGGCCTCCGCCGATCCGAGCACCCCGCTGGCCAGGGTGCACTGCGCCGAGGTCGCGGTGCCCGCCGAGCGGATGTTCGCCTCGGCGCACCGGGTCGAAGATCTGCTCGTGGCACTCGTCGCCGCGGAGCTCGCCGGTCTGGCGGGCTGGTGCCTCGACACCGCGGTCGAATACGCCAAGGTGCGTGAGCAGTTCGGCCGCAAGATCGGTTCCTTCCAGGCGGTCAAGCACATCTGCGCGTGGATGCTGTGCCGCACCGAGCTGATCCGCTCGGTCGCGCTGGACGCCGCCGCGGCCGTCGACGAGGGCGGCGCCGAACTGCCGATCGCGGCCGCCATCGCCGCGGCCATCGCGCTGGACGCCGCGGTGGAGACCGCCAAGGACTGCATCCAGGTGCTCGGCGGCATCGGCTTCACCTGGGAACACGACGCCCACTTCTACCTGCGCAGGGCCACGGCGCTGCGCCAGTTGCTCGGCGGCTCGGCCCGCTGGCGGGCCAGGGTCACCGAGCTGACGCGGTCGGGCATGCGCCGCACCACCGGCGCCGACCGGGTCTTCGCCGCCGAGGGCGTGGACGGCTCGGCCGCCACCGACCTGGCCGCCGAGGTCGCCGCGATCGCGGCTCTCCCGGTCGGCCAGCGGCGCGACGCCCTGGTGGACGCGGGACTGGCGATGCCGCACTGGCCCGCGCCCTACGGTCGCGGCGCCGATCCGATGACCGGCCTCGTGATCTCCGAGGAGTTGCGCCGCGCCGGCCTCACCGCGCCCGACCTCGCCATCGGCGGCTGGGCCATCCCGACGCTGTTGCAGCACGGCACCCAGGAGCAGATCGATCGCTTCGCCTGGCCGACGCTGCGCGGCGAGGTGGTGTGGTGCCAGCTGTTCAGCGAGCCTGGCGCGGGCTCCGACCTCGCCGCCCTGCGCACCACCGCCAAGCGGGTCGACGGCGGCTGGGTGCTGAACGGCCAGAAGGTCTGGACTTCGTTGGGCGACAAGGCGAACTGGGGCATCTGCCTGGCGCGCACCGACGCCGACGCGCCCAAGCATCGCGGCATCTCCTACTTCCTCGTCGACATGCGCAGCAAGGGGCTCGAGGTCCGGCCGCTGGTGCAGATCACCGGCGAGGCGCGATTCAGCGAGGTGTTCCTCGACGACGTCTTCGTGCCGGACGACTGCCTGGTCGGTGCGCTGAACAACGGGTGGAAGATCGCCCGCTCCACGCTGTCCACCGAACGAGTCGCGATGGGCGGCAACGGGATCGGGCCGGTGCTGGAGGAGCTCATCGCCAAGCTGCCCGCCACCGGGCCCGGCGCGGAGCTGAGGAACGACCGGCTCGGCGGCTTCGTCGCCGAGGCCATCGCCGGGCTGCTGCTCGAGCAGCGGGCCGCCGTCGCGATGCTGGCGGGCGCCGACCCCGGCGCGCAGAGCAGTGTGCGCAAGCTGGTGGGTGTGCGGCACCGCCAGGCGGTGGCGGAGTTCGCCGTCGAGGCGGCGGGACCGAACGGTGCGCAGGATTCGGACGAGGTGACCGAATTCCTGCTCACCCGTTGTCTTTCCATCGCGGGAGGCACCGAGCAGATCCTGCTCACCGTGGCCGGTGAGCGGATTCTCGGGCTGCCTCGCGATGCGGACAGTTAGTCGACGAGCCCACCCGTCGCCCGACCACCCCCCAAGGAATCACCGGGCGATACCGAGTTAACTGGAGAACATCGTGGACTTCACCAGGGACGAGGGCCAGGACGCCGTCGCCGAAGTGGTAGTGAGTTTGCTGGAGCGCGAATCCGCACGCGATATCGAGCTGTGGCCGAGCCTCGTCGACTCGGGCCTGCTCGGGGTCGCGCTGCCGGAGCGCTTCGGCGGCGACGGTATGGGCCTGCCGGAGATCTCCGTGCTGCTCACCGAGCTGGCCACCGACGCGGTGGCGGTGCCCGCCCTGCCGACGCTCGGTTTCGGGCTGCTCGCGCTGCTGCCCGTGCTGCCCGACGCGGTGGCCGAACGGATCTATCCGGAGGTCGCGAAGGGCGCGGTGCTCACCGCGGCGCTCAGCGAACCCGGCGCGCCGTTCGCCGCGACACCGAAGACGACCGCGGTCGCCGAAGGGTCCGTCGTGCGGGTCAGCGGGCGCAAGGTCGCGGTGCCCTATGCCGAGCAGGCGCGCTGGCTGCTGATCCCCACCGATTCCGGCATCGCGCTCGTCGACCGCGATGCCGCCGGACTGACCGTGACGCCCTCACCGTCCTCGGGCGGCCTGCCCGAGGGCAGTGTCCTGCTGGACAACGTGGAGATCCCGGCCGAGCAGTTGCTCCCCGGCGGCCTCCCGCGATTGCACCGGCTGGCCGTCGCGAGCATCGGCTCGGTCGCCGACGGCCTGCTGAAGGGCGCACTGGTGCTCACCGCCGAACACCTGCGGGTGCGCCGCCAGTTCGACCGGCCGCTGGCCGAATTCCAGGCGGTGGCCCAGCAGATCGCCGACCTGTACGTGGTCTCCCGCACCCTGCACGCCGCGGCCGTCTCGGCGAACTGGGCGCTTTCGCAGCCCGACACCGGTTCCGCGCACCTGGAGCGCGTCGACGACGACCTCGACGTGCTCGCCTATACCGTGGCCTCCGAGCTGCCCGCCGCCATGCAGAAGTGTCATCACCTGCACGGAGGTCTCGGCGTCGACGTGACCCATCCGATGCACCGCTACTACTCCCAGGCCAAGGACATCGCCCGCTGGCTCGGCGGCGCGTCGTTCCGTCTGGATCGCTTAGGAGCAAGATGTTCATCGATCTGACCGCCGAGCAGCGCGCGCTGCGCGACGAACTCCGCACCTACTTCGCCGATCTCGTCACTCCCGAAGAGGAGGCCGAGATGGCGGTGAACCGGCACGGCGACGCCTACCGCGCCGTCGTGCGGCGCATGGGCCGCGACGGTTGGCTCGGGGTCGGCTGGCCGAAGGAATACGGCGGGCAGGGTTTCGGGCCCGTCGAACAGCAGATCTTCTTCAACGAGGCGGTACGGGCCGACGTCCCGCTGCCGCTGGTGACGCTGCTGACCGTCGGACCGACCTTGCAGACCTACGGCACCGACGCGCAGAAGCAGAAGTTCCTGCCCGGAATCCTTTCCGGCGATATCCATTTCGCGATCGGCTACTCCGAGCCGGAGGCGGGCACCGACCTGGCCTCGCTGCGCACCAGCGCCGTCCGCGATGCCTCGGGCGACTGGATCGTCAACGGGCAGAAGATCTTCACCACCGGCGCGCACGAAGCCGACTACGTCTGGCTGGCCTGCCGCACCGGCACGGCGGACTCGCGCCACCGCGGCATCACGATCCTGATCGTGGACACCGAGGATCCCGGCTACTCCTGGACGCCGATCATCACCTGCGACGGCGCCCACCACACCAACGCCACCTATTTCGACAACGTCCGCGTCCCGGCCGACATGCTGGTCGGCGAGGAGAACCGGGGCTGGCGGCTGATCACCACCCAGCTCAATCACGAGCGGGTGAGCCTCGGCCCGTCCGGCAAGATCGAACAGCTCTACGACCGGGTGCGCGACTGGGCGCGACCGCGCGGGCTGCTCGTCGAATCCGACGTGCAGCGGTCGCTGGGCCGTATGCACGCCATGGTCCGGCTGAACGAACTGCTGAACTGGCAGGTCGCGGCCGCCGACAAGAGCCCGGACGGCGACCAGTCGCAGGTCATCGCCGACGCTTCGGCCACCAAGGTGTTCTCCACCGAGTCACTCCAGGAAGCGGGCCGCCTGGCCGAGGAGATCGTCGGCCGCCACGGCGATCCGGCCGAGCCCGCCACCGCCGAACTGCTCACCTGGCTGGACCGGCGCACCAAACAGAACCTCGTGGTGACCTTCGGCGGCGGCGTCAACGAGATCATGCGCGAGCTCGTCGCCACCGCCGGACTGAACCTGCCGCGAGTACCCCGATAGGAAGAAGGAGCCGCGTCGTGCCGGACACGTCAACGCCGGAAGCGATCGTCGCCGCCGCCGAGAAGATCATCGCGGCGGGCGAGTGCGCGCCGCGCCTCGCGCGCGACCCGGTGAATCAGCCGATGATCAACAACTGGGTCGAGGCCATCGGCGACACCAACCCCATCTACGTCGACGAGGCCGTCGCTCGCGCCGCGGGCCACCCTGGCATCGTCGCGCCGCCCGCGATGGCGCAAGTGTGGACCATGTTCGGGCTCAACGGTGTTCGCCCGGAGGACGATCCGATGGGCGCCACCACCGAACTGCTCGACGAGGCGGGCTTCACCTCGGTGGTCGGCACCAATTGCGAGCAGATCTACCACCGCTACCTGGTGCCCGGCGAACAGGTGACCGTCACCAGTCGGCTGGAGACCATCACGGGACCCAAGCGCACCGGGCTCGGCGACGGCTGGTTCGTCACCTTCCGCACTTCGTGGCGGGTGGGCGACGAGCTCGTCACCGAAATGCTGTTCCGGATCCTGAAATTCGCGCCGGGCACGGCTGCCGCTCCGGCGCAGCCCGCGGGCGAGCGGGTCAAGCCGCTGGTCTCGCACGACACCGAATTCTTCTGGGAAGGAACGAAGCTCGGCGAACTGCGGATCCAGAAGCTGCCGGACGGCACGCTGAGGCATCCGCCGGTCCCCGCGCTGTGGCAGGACAAGTCCGAGCCGACCGAGTACGTGGTCGCCTCGGGGCGCGGCACGGTGTTCAGCTACGTCGTGCATCACGCGCCGAAAGTGCCGGGGCGGCAGCTGCCGTTCGTGGTCGCGCTGGTCGAATTGGAGGAGGGCGTGCGCATGCTCGGTGAACTGCGTGGCATCGATCCGGCCGAGGTCGAGGTCGGCCTGCCGGTGCGGGTGGAGTTCGAGAAGCTCGACGACGAGGCCGTCCTGCCGTATTGGACGGTGAACAAATGACGACAGCATCGCGAAGCGATTCGGTGAGGGGTGGTGGTCGGGTGACGGGTGAGCCCACCGCCGCGCAGGTCGGCGCGACGCTGCCGGAACTGGTCGTGCACGCCGACCCGACCTTCGTGATCAGCACGGCCATCGCCACCCGCGATTTCCAGGACGTGCACCACGACAGGGACAAGGCCGTCGCGCGCGGATCCAAGGACATCTTCGTCAACATCCTCACCGACACCGGCCTGGTGCAGCGCTTCGTCACCGACTGGGCGGGCCCGCGCGCCATCGTGAAGTCGATCGCGCTGCGCCTCGGGGTGCCGCTGTACGCGGGCGACACGTTGACCCTCACCGGCACGGTGAGCGCGGTCGTTGGCGAGGACGTCCACATCGACGTCGTCGGGCGAGACAGCCTCGGCGACCACATCACGGCGAAAGTCGTCATCGCTCTGCGGGGTACGAATGACTGAGGCTCTGTCGGGACGCGCCGCCATCGTCGGCATCGGCGCCACCGATTTCTCCAAGGACTCCGGTCGCAGCGAGTTGCGGCTGGCGGCCGAGGCGGTCACGGCCGCCCTCGCGGACGCGGGCCTGACGCCCGCCGACGTGGACGGGCTGACCACCTTCACCATGGACACCAACACACAGGCGGCGGTCGCGAGGGCGACGGGCATTCCGCAGCTGAAGTTCTTCAGCCACATCGGTTACGGCGGTGGCGCGGCCTGCGCGACCGTGCAGCAGGCCGCCATGGCGGTGGCCACCGGCGTCGCCGAGGTGGTGGTCGCCTACCGCGCCTTCAACGAGCGCTCGGTGTCGCGGTTCGGCCAGTTCTCCACGGCGCTGGCCACCGCGCCGACCTCGTCGGGCATCGACGCGGGCTGGTCCTATCCCCAGGGGCTCGGCACGCCCGCCGCCCAGGTCGCCATGGTGGCGCGCCGCTACATGCACGTCTACGGCGCGACCAGCGAGGATTTCGGCCGGGTCGCCGTCGCCGACCGCAAGCACGCCGCGGTGAACCCGGACGCCTTCTTCTACGGCAAGCCGATCACCTTGGAAGACCACCAGAATTCGCGCTGGATCGCCGAACCGCTGCACCTGCTCGACTGCTGCCAGGAGTCCGACGGTGGCGTGGCCATCGTGGTGACGAGCGTGGAGCGGGCCCGCGACCTGCCGCAGCGGCCCGCGGTGATCGCCGGAGCCGCGCAGGGTTCCGGCGCGGACCAGTACGTGATGACCAGCTACTACCGCGACGCCATGTCCGGCCTGCCGGAGATGGGCCTCGTCGGCGAACAGCTTTGGGCGCAAAGCGGATTGGGCCCGCAGGACATGCAGGCCGCGATCCTCTACGACCACTTCACCCCGTTCGTGCTCATGCAGCTCGAGGAACTCGGGTTCTGTGGTCGGGGCGAGGCCAAGGAGTTCGTCAAGGACGGCGCGATCGAGCTCGGCGGCAGGCTGCCGCTCAACACGCACGGCGGCCAGCTGGGCGAGGCGTACATCCACGGCATGAACGGCATCGCCGAGGCGGTGCGCCAGATTCGCGGCACGTCGGTCAACCAGGTCGACGCGCTGCGCAACATCGTGGTCACCGCGGGCACCGGCGTGCCGACCTCCGGTCTGGTGCTCAGCGCCAACTGATTCGGATCGCCTCCGTCGTTCCGCCGAACGCCGGGGTCCGGCCCCGCCACGGCGTCGGCTGTCCCACCGGTGCCCGGCGTTCGCCGGAACGACGGAGGGTCCAACCCGTAGGTTGGAGCGGCACACTCGCCGCCACGGGAGGAGTCTCATGACCGACCGGCACATCGTCGACGTCCACATCCTGCTCGTCCGCGCGGGCGAAGTGCTGTTGAGCAAGCGGCGCAGCGCGGACGAGTTCGACGGGCGCTGGCACCTGCCCGCGGGCAAGCTCGAGACGGGGGAGTCGGCCACCGAGGCCACGGCCCGCGAGGCGATGGAGGAGATCGGCGTTGTCGTCGATCCCACGGATCTGCGCCACATCCACACCGCGCACGTCGTCTCCCCGGGCCGAGAAGCCCGCATCGGCCTCTTCTTCGAAGCCGTGACCTGGTCCGGCGAGCCGATCAATCGCGAGCCGGACAAGAGCTACGAGCTCGCCTGGTTCCCCCTGACCGCGTTGCCCCATAACCTCATCGAGTACCCCGCCGCAGGCATCCGCGCCTACTTCACCGGCGCCACCTACTCCCAACGCGGCTGGTCCGTCTAGCTCCCACACACCCACCACCCGCCCCGCATAGGCGGTGCCTATGTGAAGAGTGCGAAAGATGTGTGGCCAGTCGCAGCGGAGCCTGACGAAGCGTCGCTGTGGCCCATATACATCGACGTCACAGACCTTCTGCACGCTTCGCGCAGGTTGTGCGGTCTGCGAGGCGTGCGGAGGGTCTGCGAGGTGGCAGGTCAGCGGTGGAGGTAGGTGGATAGGAGAGTGGTCAGCTGGCTGACGCTGGCGGGTGTGCCGGGCGGGAGGCTGCTGCGGTTGCCCCCGAAGCGGTCGAAGACCGCGCCCTCCAGGACAGCGATGAAGTCGGCGGCGGCGGTGTCCGGGTCGGGGAAGTCGTTGGCGCGGAACAGTTCCCGCGCGCCTTCCAGTGAGAAGAGGCTGTTGCTCAGCCGAGTGTGCAGTTCTGGATCGCCGATCAGGTCGACGATCAGGGCGTGCCGGGCGATCAGATGGTCGCGGCGTTCGAGGAGGAGCCGGTCCAGCCAGACCGCGATGCCGTGGGCGACGGACGGCAGGTCGGCCGTCTCGGGTGCGGCGAATTCCGCCCCGACGAAATCGCTGCGGGAACGGGCGGAGATCCGGTCGGCGATCGCCTCGATCAGCGCGCGTTTGGTGCGGAAGTAATACGAGGACGATCCGGGCGGCAGCTCCAGTGCCGTGTCCAGCGCGCGATGCGTCAGCGCGCGAATCCCGCGGCGGGCGATCAGTTCGATGGCCGCGTCGACGATCAGGATGCGCCGGTCGGTTGTGGACATCGTCACCTTCCCTGGTCGAGTCCCGCTCCGTGCTCTACAACTGTAGAGGACTCTACATCTGTAGAGATGGGAGGCTCGGATGACGATCGAACTCGACGCGGATCAGCGCGCGGCCGCCGACCGGCTGGCTCGCCTGGTGGACGGGCGCGGTCGTCCGGTCAAGGGCGCGCGCGGGGTCTACCTGTACGGACGACCCGGCCGCGGCAAGACCATGCTGATGGACCGCTTCCTCGCCACCGTCGCTCCCGACCGTGTGAAGCGCTACCATTTCCACCGGTTCTTCGCCGAATTACACACCGCCGCACACGAATCCGGATCCATCGACACCGCGATCGAGCGCCTGCTCGGCGCCGCCCGCCTGGTGTGCTTCGACGAGTTCCACGTGCACGACATCGGTGACGCGATGCTCATCGCCCGCATGCTGGACGCGCTGTTCGCCCGCCGTATCGCGCTCGTGCTCACCTCGAACTACCCGCCCGAGCAGCTGCTGCCGAATCCGCTGTTCCACGATCGGTTCCTGCCGACCATCGCGCGCATCGTCGAGCGCTTGGACGTGATCTCGGTGGACGGACCCACCGACTACCGCACGCTGCATCTGCGCGACGCTGCGAGCGGTTTCAGGGCGGGCCGCTACCTGATCGGGTGCGCGCCCACCGAGGGCGTGGTCGAGGTCCCGATCGGCGACCGCACGCTGCGGGCACGCGCGGTGGACGGCGACGCGATCACCGTCGATTTCACCGCGCTCTGCGGCGCCGCCACCTCGGCCGCCGACTACGTGCTGCTGGCTCAGCGTTTCCGGCGCTGGACGATCGAGGACGTGCCCCGGTTGCGGGAGGTGCCGCCGGACTGGGCGATGCGCCTGGCGAACCTCGTCGACGTGCTCTACGACGCCGATCTGGAACTGACGCTGTGCGCCGCCGCGCCGCTGCCGGAGCTGGTCGACGGCGTGGTCGGCGTTCCGGATATTTCGCGCACCGCCAGCCGTCTCTGTGAGATCTCACAACCGGTGACCGCCGCCGCTTGGTAGTGGGCCGACCTGCGGCGACTCGCCGGTAACCCAGTTAAAACGGAGGCGATCCGAAGTATTCGATTCCCTCCCGAGCGGACCGCTCGGCATGTAACTATGTGGCTGTTTCGAGCAGTACTCAGGTTTGGTGGTAACGCTGGTGGTCCGGGCGCGAGCGGCGATATCGCGCGTGATCGTGCTGATCACGCTGCTGGCCGTTGCCGCGATCACGCTGCGTGGGCACATCCCCGGCGCGGTCGAGACCGCCGATCGTGGCTCGGGGCCCAACGCGCTCGCCGTGGCCCTGATGCCGGTGCTGCTCACGGTTTCCGTGGTGATCCTGCTGGCGGGTGTGATCGCCAGCCAGCACCGGCTGCCGCTCGCCATGCCCGAACCGGATCGCGAGCGCGAGCGTCGGCAGTGGAAGCTCGGTCGCGTCGGCCTGCTGGTGCTCGCGGCGCTGGCCGGTCTCTCGTTGGTGCTCGCCGCGGCTTCCGCCGTGTTCTTCGTCGGCGCGGGCAGGCAAGTTCAGCCCGCTGAGCCCTCGCCCGCCACTGGGGAGGGCGCGCCGCCCGAACACCTTCCGACCACACCGCCGCCCCAGCCAGGCGGAGCGGAAAGCCTGACCGGCACCAGCCTGGTGCTGACGATCGTCGCCGCTGGTGTGTTGCTCGGCGTGGCGCTGGTCGGCCTCGTGGTGGTCGCGGCGACGGCCCGTCGCAAGCCCGTCCCCGCGCCGCCGCCGGAGGCTCCCACCCCGGCGACCGTGGTCGACTCGCTGGCCAGGGCCGCCGAAATGGGTCTGGCCGCGATGAACGCGCCGGGCCAGGACCCGCGCACCGCCATCATCGCCTGCTACGTCGCGATGGAGCGCGGCCTCACCGTCGACCGGGCCGCCGCCCCGTTGGCTTCCGACACCCCGATGGAAGTGCTGGCGCGCGCGTTCGAGCGCGGCGCGCTGCACGACGCCTCCGCGCGCGAGCTGGTCTCGCTGTTCGAGGAGGCCAGATTCAGCCCGCACTCGATGCTGGAGTGGCAGCGCATGCGCGCCGAACAACTGCTGCGCATCGTGCTCGCCGATCTGCAAGGGGAGGTGATGGCCGAATGAACAGGGCGGGGATCGCCGCGGCCGCGATACTCGCGGTGGTGGTGCTCGAACTGATCGCGTTCGGCAAAGCGCGCGGCGCCATGCTGCTGCTCGCCGCCGTCCCGGTCGCCCTCGCGCTCTTCCAGCTGATCTGGACGTTGCGCGAGCGCGAGAACGCGGAGCGCGACGACCATGCCGACGACATCGAGAACGGCCCGCTGGAGATGCTGAACCGCTGGCAGGCGCGGGCGCAGATGCTGGCCGACCGGGCCGACGGCAGCCGCGCCGACTGGGATCGGCACCTGCGTCCACTACTTGCCAAAGAATTCGAGTTGTCCACGGGCATGCGGGTAGCCAAGAACCGCAGGGCGACCGAAACGGCCGGGATTCTGCAGTTCGGACCGGAACTGTGGCGCTGGGTGGATCCGGCGAACTCGGCACTGCGCGATCAGACGACGCGCGCACCGGGTCGGGCGGCGCTGGACGAGATCCTGCGCCGTCTGCAGAGAATGTGAAATGGGTTGAGCAAGTGCGAGTAGACAAATGACGATGCCACTGGACGTGACCGTCCAGCGCACCGATGCGGTGCTGCGGGAGCTGTCCCGCGTCATCGTGGGCAAACGCGACGAAATGCAGCTGATCATGATCGCTGTGCTGTCCGGTGGGCACGTCCTCATCGAGGACCTGCCCGGACTCGGCAAGACACTGATCGCGAGGTCCTTCGCCGCCGCGCTCGGCCTCGACTTCACCCGGGTGCAGTTCACTCCCGACCTGCTGCCCGCCGACCTGCTCGGCTCGACCATCTACGACATGAACTCGGGGCGGTTCAACTTCCGTCGCGGTCCGGTGTTCACCAACGTGCTGCTGGCCGACGAGGTGAACCGCACCCCGCCGAAGACCCAGGCCGCGCTGCTGGAGGCGATGGCGGAGGGACAGGTCAGCATCGACGGCGAGACCTTCCCGCTGCCGCAGCCGTTCATCGTGCTCGCCACCGACAACCCCATCGAATACGAGGGCACCTACCCGCTGCCCGAGGCGCAGCTGGACCGTTTCGCCATCCAGCTGCGGCTCGGATATCTCTCCGAGCACGACGAGACCCAGATGATCCGCAGGCGCCTGGAACGCGGCGCGACGCCGCCGCAGGTCGGGCAGGTGGTGGACGCCAATGGGCTGCTGGAGATGCGGCAGTCGGTCGAATACGTCACGGTGCACCCCGACGTGGTCGGCTACGTCGTCGCCCTGGCCGGCGCGACCCGCGGGCATCCGCAGGTCGAGGTGGGCGCGAGTCCCCGCGCCGAACTGGATCTGGTGCAGATGTCGCGGGCCCGCGCGCTGCTGCTCGGCCGGGACTACGTCATCCCGGAAGACGTCAAGGCGCTCGCGATTCCGGCCATGGCGCACCGGATCACACTGCGCCCCGAGATGTGGGTGCGCCGGATCCGCGGCGAGGACGTGATCGCCGAACTGCTGCGCCGCCTGCCGGTCCCGCGCGCCACCCAGACATGACCCGCTCCAGGCACCGCGACGCGAGCGCCACCGTCGAGGCCGAATTGCGGTGGCGTCCCGCGCCTCTGGTGTACATGCTGGCGGGCTGCGCCGCGGTGGCGCTGGTGGTCGCAGTGATCGCCGCGCGCTGGCAGCTGGTGGTCTTCGCCGCGCCGCTGCTCGGCGTGCTCGCGACCGCGTCGTGGCAGCAGTCGCGGACCAGGATTCAGGTCGACGGCGGCGGCACCCTGCGCTGCTTCGAGACCGAGGAGGTGGTGCTCACCGTCGCCGCCTTCGTGGAGTCGGGGCACGCGCTGCTGCGCCTGAAACCGCAGGCGGCACCAGAGCTCGGGGTCGAGATCGAAGAGGCGAGCGACTCCGGGGCGGCGCCCGCCAGGCTGCGGCTGGCGCTGGAGGCCCGGCGCTGGGGCCGCTACCCGGTGTCGGTGCGGGTGTCCGCGCTCAGCCCGGCGGGACTTGCCATCGCCACCGCGACGCTGCCCGCGGGACAGTTGTTCGTCTACCCGGTGACCGATCCACAGCGAATGCGTTTGCCGCGCACCGAACTTCCCGAACGGCTCGGCACCCACCTGACCCGTCGCCACGGGCCCGGCGTGGAGTACGCCGACATCCGCGCCTACGCGCCGGGCGATCAGCTGCGGATCGTGAACTGGCCGGTGAGCGCCCGGCGCGGTCGGCTCTATGTCACCGAGCGGCTGACCAACCGGTCCGCCGACGTCGTCGTGCTGGTCGACACCTCGCAGCAGGCGCCCGGCCCGGCGACCGATTCGCTCGAGCTGTCGGTGCGCGGCGCGGCCCAGGTCGTGCAGTCCACTCTGCAGGCGGGCGACCGGACCGCCGTGGTCTGCCTCGGCCAGCGTCCGCGCTGGCTGCGCCCCGACATCGGGCGGCGTCAGTTCTACCGCATCGTCGACACCGTGCTCGACGTGGGCGACGAGCACATCCCCACCACCGGCACCCTGGCCCCGCACGCCGCGGTGCCGGTCGGCGCGATCGTGGTGGCGTTCACCACGCTGCTCGACACGCAGTTCGCGCTGGCGCTGATCGATCTGCGCAAGCGCGGGCACGTCGTGGTGGTGGTGGACGTGTTGCGCGGCACGCCGTTTCGCGAGGGCCTCGACCCGACGCTGGCCCGCATGTGGCAGCTGGAACGCGCCTCCATGTACCGCGACATGGGCACGGTCGGCGTCGACATCGTGCCGTGGGCGCAGGACGCCAGGCTCGACGAGATCATGCGCCTGCTGCCCGAACACCGTCGCACCGTGCGGGTGCGCCGATGACCAGATTCCTCGCCGTCCTCGCCGGCGTCCTGCTCGTCGCCTCGGTGATCCTGATGGCGCCGCTCGCGGGCATTCCCGCGCTGATCCTGGTGGTCGCGGGCTGGTGGTTCAGACCCGCCGCGGTCGCCGCCGTCCTCGTCGCGATCGGCGCGCTCGCCTGGGCCGACACCGGCGTACTCGCCGCCGCCGCAACGGGTCTGGTCGCCACCACCTACCTGCTGAACGCGGCCACCGTGACCGCACCGATCGGCGTCGTCCCGACCACCCTGCCCTCGGTCGTCGGCGCCGTCGGCTTCGCAGCCTGCGCGGTGGGCGCGGCCCTGCTCCCGCTGCGTCTGGCCTGGGCCCCGGCGATCGCGCCGGTCGTCGTAATCATGTTGTACGCCTTGGTGATCCAAGGACTCGGGCCCCGCCGCAACAGGGTCGAGGAAATAGTCGGACCGCCGGCTGGCTGAGTCGTCGGTATCCGCTGCGTTCGCGGTAGTCGGGCCGTCGGCTGGGTCGGTCACAGGCATCGACCGGCCCTTGCCCCGGCCGCCGTCGTGCGTACCCACGCGACGGCGGCCGAAGTGGCTCGCCCGGCGGCACCGAACGCGATCGCAAGGTTTGCGACGGCGGGCGTCCGAACGAGCCGCGCGGGCGTCTACCTGAACTTCAGGCTGACGTCCGCGAGCACCGGGGCGTCCTCGCGCTCGACCACCGTCGCGGCGATGACGAGCTCACCGTCGGTGCGCCAGATGCGGGTCCGGATGGTCTCGCCCGGGTAGAGCACACCGGCGAAGCGCGCGCGGAAACCGGTGACGCGGGTCGCGTCGGAATCCAGGGCGGTGTCGGTGGCGGTCTTGCAGACGATTCCGTACGTGCACAGGCCGTGCAGGATCGGATTGGGGAAACCGGCGGCGCGAGCGAACTCGGGATCGGAGTGCAGCGGATTGCGGTCGCCGAGCATCCGGTACAGCAGCGCCTGCTGCGGCAGCGTGCGCGTGGTGACGTCGAAATCCGGGGCGCGATCGGGCAGTTCCGACTTGGTGCTCGGCCCGCGTTCGCCGCCGAAACCGCCCTCGCCCTTGGCGAAGATGGAGGAGCGGGTAGTCCACAGCGGCGCGCCGTCGGAGCCGGTGATGGTGTGCTCCTGCACGACCACCGCGGCCGAGCCCTTGTCCCAGATCTCGCTGATCCGCCCGGTGCTCGTCGCCTTGCCCGCGGCGGGGATCGGCCGGTGCACCTCCACCTCCTGGTGTCCGTGCACCACCTTCGCCAGGTCGATGTCGATGCCGGGGAAGCTCACCTTGGGCGGCTCGGTCTCGTGCAAGGTCTGCGCCACGGTCGCGAACGTCGGCAGCACCTGCGGCTCCCGGTCGTCCAGGTAGCGCAGCTCGTCCGCCTCCGTCCACCGCGCACCCGCGCCGAGCCCGAGCTGATAGAGCTGCACATCCGACGGCGTCCACGCGAACTCCCGGCTCGGCAGCTCCGCGCCGAGTGCGATCTTCGGGTCGATGGGCATCAGTTCTCCTTGTGCATGGTTGTGGACGGATTCGGCCGCCCGGCCCACGAATCGATCCTGCGGCCAGGCGCGCCTCTCTAGCAATGCCATACCCACTCGCCGGGACAGCGGCCCCTCGAACGGAACCGAACCACGCCCGGCCACCGCGCAGCGCGACAGCGGCCCGCCGCCTGTAACCGAGCGACCCCGGCTACCACGGAGCCGGCCCCGATCAGTTCCTCGCAGACCCTCCGCACGCTTCGCAGGGCGTACAACCTGTGCGAAGCGTGCGAAACGTCTGCGAGGACACGACATGGTTTCGCCCCAGGCGAGAGGGTGGCTGCCACAGACGGCGCACACGGTTCGCAGAGGCGCTGCCTGTGTGAACCGTGTGAGACCCGTGTGGCAAAGGCATTGCCCTACGCCTCGGAGGTCGCCGCGGCGGGCTGGTCCTGTTTGCGCTCGGCGATGTCGAGGACGGCGAGGTAGCCGAAGGCGATGGCGGGGCCGATGGTCGCGCCGGGCCCGGCGTAGGTGTGGCCCATGACCGGTGTCGAGCAGTTGCCCGAGGCGTAGAGGCCCTCGACGGTGCTGCCGTCTTCGCGGAGCACCCGGCCGGCGGAGTCGGCGACCAGACCGCCCTTGGTGCCGAGGTCGCCGGGCACCATCTTGGCCGCGTAGAACGGCCCTTGGACCAGGCCGGCGAGGCAGGGGTTCGGCTTCACGGTGGGGTCGCCGTAGTACCGGTCGTAGTGGCTGTTGCCGCGACCGAAGTCCTCGTCGGTGCCCGTCTCGGCGAAGGTGTTGAACCGCGCGACGGTGGCGCTCAGATTCTCGGCGGGCACGCCGATCGCGGCGGCCAGCTCCTCGAGACTGTCGGCCTTGACGATGTTGTCGTTTTCCATCCAGCGGGACGGAAAGCGCAGACCAGGCTGTAGTCCGGCGAAGATGTAGCGGTTCCGGTAGCGCTGGTCGAACACCAGCCACGCGGGGATGTTCTCCCCGGGACCTTCACCCTGCCCGTATTCGCCGCCGTACATGGTGTGCCCAGCCTCGACGTAAGGAGCGGACTCATTACCGAATCGCTTGCCGTCGTGGTTGACGATGACGCAGCCGGGCAGATTGCGCTCGGCCAGGGCGAACCACGGCCTGCCGCCCTTGAAAACGGTCGGCCCCCACCAGGCGTCCTCCATGAAGTCGATCGCGCCGCCCGCCTCGATGCCCGCCAGGATGCCGTCGCCGGTGTTCGCCGTCGCACCGGTCGTCCACTCGGTGGTGATGGGCTGGCGCTGGTACTTCGCCCGCATCTCCGCGTTGTGCTCGAAGCCGCCGCTGCCGAGCACGACGCCGTGGCGCGCGGTGAACACGACCGGCTTGCCGTCCCGCATCGCCTCGACGCCGGTGACCACGCCGTCCTCCACGATGAGCTTGGTCATCGGAGTGTTCAGCAGCACCGGCACGTTCGCGTCGAGCAGCCCCTTGCGCATGGCGGCGATGATGGCCTGGCCCATGCCGACGATGTGCTTGCCGGTGAACTTGGCCCAGTACGTGCGCGCGCCGACGCGCATCGCCCGCATCATGCCCTTCGGGTGGCGGCGAATGAGGTTGAGGCGAACGAAATCCGCCTGCATGACCACCACGTTCAGCGGCGCCTTGGCGTAGGGCGGTTCCAGGTTTTCCCGCTCCGCGCCGAGGACCTTCAGGTTGAACGGCTTGGGCTCGCAGGAGCGTCCTTCGCCGAGACCGCCGGGCGCCTCCGGGTAGTAGTCCGAATACCCGGGCACCCACTTCATCTTCAGCGGGGTGTGGTCGAGCACGAAGTCGAAGGCCTCGGCGCCGCGGTCGATGTAGGTGTCGATCCGATCCTTGGGCACGACATCGCCGACGATGCTGTGCAGGTAGGTGCGTGCGTCCTCGCGATCGTCGGGGCGACCCGACGCGCGCAGCGCCTTGTTGCCAGGGATCCACACGCCGCCACCGGAGCGCGCGGTCGACCCGCCGTAGTGCGCGGCCTTTTCGATGATGACCGCGCTGAGGCCGTGGTGAGCGGCGGTGAGGGCGGCGGTCATACCCGCGGCGCCGCTGCCGACGACCACCACGTCGTAGCTGTGTGGCTCGAGAACCGGATCTGTCATGTAGAACACGTTATAGAATGGACGCGCCATTGGTCTATGTTGTGTGGCAGAAGACTTGCTCGGCGTTCCATTTGTCGAGGAAACTTGTTTCAGTTTCGGACCGGAGTGAAGTACATGGGCCTCGAATGGGACCTGACCGCTGACGTTGTCGTCGTCGGATACGGCGCCGCGGGCGCGTCCGCCGCGCTGGAGGCGACGGAGGCGGGCGCGCAGGTGCTGGTGTTGGAACGGTTCACCGGCGGCGGCGCGTCCGCGCTGTCCGGCGGCATCATCTACGCGGGCGGCGGTACGTCGGTGCAGCGCGAGGCCGGGGTGGACGATACCCCGGAGCAGATGCTCGCGTATCTGGAACGCGAGGTCGGCGCGGCCGTCACACCGGCCACCCTGCGCCGCTTCGTGGACGAGAGCCCGGCGATGATCGAGTGGCTGAAGGGGCACGGCGTGCCCTTCGAAGCCTCGCTCTGCCCGTACAAGACCTCGTATCCGAACGACAGCTACTACCTGTACTACTCCGGCAGCGAGGTCTCCGGCTACGGCCGCGAGGTCGCCGAACCCGCGCAGCGCGGCCACCGCGTCAAGGGCAAGGGCACCTCGGGCAAGCAGCTCACCGGTCCGCTCGCGGCCTCGGCCTCGCGTCGCGGTGTGCGCGTCGAAACACTCACCACGGCAACGCGATTGATCACCGACAGTAACGGCGCGGTGATCGGCGTCGAGTGCCGGTCGCTGCGCGATGCGCCCGGCCGGATCAGGGAACGCTACAGCCGCATGGCCAAGCTCGCCGCCAAGCCCGGCATCTACTATCCGCCGCTGCGCAAGTCGATGGAGCAGCGCCTCGAGGTGCTCGATCGCCGGTACGGCACGACGATTCGCGTGCAGGCGCGGCGCGGCGTGATCGTCAGCGCGGGCGGCTTCATCGCCAACCGCGCCATGCTCGCCGAATACGGCCCGCAGTATCGCGCCGGTCTCGCGCTCGGCACCACCGGCGACGACGGCAGCGGCATCCTGATGGCGCGCACGGCCGGTGCGGCCACCGACCGCATGGGCAACGTCTCGGCCTGGCGATTCATCCTGCCGCCCAGCGCTTTCACCGGCTCGGTGCTGGTCGACGCGCACGGTCGCCGGGTGATCGACGAGACCCGCTACGGCGCGGCGGTCGGCCATGCGCTGATCAACGAGCACGAAGGCAAAGGCTGGCTGCTCGCCGACGCGAACCTGATGCGCACCGCGATCCGGCAGATCCGCACCCAGGCGACCTGGTTCCAGCGCGCCCAGTTCGAGGTGATGCGCCGCAGCGCGGTGCGCGGCGCGACGCTGGAAGTCGCCGCGGCCAAGGCGGGCATCGATCCGGCCGGGCTGCGCGCGACCGTCGACGCGCACAACGCCGCCATCGCGAACGGCGCGCCCGATCCGGCCGGCAAGCCCGCCGAGTTCACCGAACCCGTGCGCAGCGGCCCGTACTGGCTGTTGGATGTGGGGATCAAACCGAGCCTGACCAACCCGTGCCCGATGCTCACCCTCGGCGGCGTGGTCGTCGACGAGCGGACGGGCGCGGTGAAAACCGCTGACGGCGACAACATTCCCGGCCTGTACGCCGCGGGCCGGACCGCCGTCGGCATCTGCTCGGACTCCTATGTCAGCGGTCTGTCGCTGGCCGACTGCGTCTTCTCCGGTCGCCGCGCGGGACGGTCCGCGGCGAGCGAACAGGCCGTCCTCGAAAAAGCAACAGTGGAAGGAAACTAGCGTGCTGACCGA
Source organism: Nocardia sp. bgisy134 (assembly GCF_965341865.1). GTDB lineage: Bacteria > Actinomycetota > Actinomycetes > Mycobacteriales > Mycobacteriaceae > Nocardia. The sequence continues at coordinate 195,222 of NZ_CBDQZP010000006.1, read as the reverse complement.
CGCGGTACGAACCGAACTCGCCGACGAACTCGCGCGGGCCGAGAACGATCGGGTCGCCATCGACCCGCTGGTCGCGCGATACCCCGACATCGACGTGGTCGACGCCTACGAGATCCAGCTGATCAACATCCGCCGCAGGCTCGACAGCGGCGCGCGCGTGGTCGGCCACAAGGTCGGCCTCTCGTCCAAGGCCATGCAGCAGATGATGGGCGTGGACGAGCCCGACTACGGACATCTGCTCGCGGAAATGCAAGTGTTCGAAGACGTTCCGGTCGAGGCGGGCCGCTACCTGTTCCCGCGCGTCGAGGTCGAGGTCGGGTTCGTGCTCGGCGCCGACCTGCCCGGCGCGGACTGCACCGAGGAGGACGTGCTCGCCGCGACGGTCGCCTACGCGCCCTCGATCGAGCTGATCGATTCCAGGATCAAGGACTGGAACATCGGCCTGTGCGACACCATCTCGGACAACGCGTCCTCGGCGGGCTACGTGCTCGGACCCGAGCGCGTCGCGCCGAAGGACATCGACATCAAGGCCATCGACGCGGTGCTCACCCGCAACGGCGAGGTCGTCGCGGAGGGCCGCAGCGACGCGGTGCTCGGCGACCCGGTCATCGCGGTGGCCTGGCTGGCGCGCAAGGTCGCCTCGTTCGGGGTGCGGCTGAAAAAGGGCGACGTCGTGCTGCCCGGCTCCTGCACCCGCGCCATCGACGCCCGTCCCGGCGACCAGTTCCACGCCGAGTTCGCCGGACTCGGTTCGGTCCGACTGCATTTCACCTGAGTCCACCACAGAGCCCACCCGCCCCGCCGGCTTCGCCGGCTGCCAACCCCCAGAGCCCACCCGCCCCGCCGGCTTCGCCGGCTGCCAACCCCCAGAGCCCACCCCCGCCGGCTTCGCCGGCCGCCATCCCCAAGGAGGCCAACCGTGTCCGACAGGACCGTAACCGCCGCGATCGTCGGGTCCGGCAACATCAGCACCGATCTGCTCTACAAGCTGCTGCGCTCGGAGGCCATCGAGCCGCGCTGGATGATCGGCATCGATCCGGAGAGCGAGGGCCTGAAGCGGGCCCGCGGGCTCGGGCTGGAGACCTCGCACGAGGGCGTCGACTGGCTGCTCGGCCAATCCGAACTGCCCGACCTGGTTTTCGAGGCCACCTCCGCCTACGTGCACCGCGCCGCCGCGCCGAGGTACGCCGAGGCGGGTATCCGCGCGGTGGACCTCACCCCGGCTGCGGTCGGCCCCGCCGTGGTGCCGCCGGTGAACCTCGGCGCCAACCTGGACGCGCCGAACGTCAACATGATCACCTGTGGTGGTCAGGCCACCATCCCGATCGTGGCGGCCGTCTCCCGCGTCGTACCGGTGCCGTACGCCGAGATCGTCGCCTCGGTGTCGTCGGTGTCCGCCGGGCCGGGCACCCGCGCCAACATCGACGAGTTCACCAAGACCACCAGCCGCGGCGTCGAGACCATCGGCGGCGCCGAGCGCGGCAAGGCGATCATCATCCTGAACCCGGCCGAGCCGCCGATGATCATGCGCGACACCATCTTCTGCGCCATTCCGGAGGACGCCGACACCGACGCGATCGCCGACTCCATCCACCGGATGGTCGCCGACATCCAGCAGTACGTGCCCGGCTACCGCCTGCTGAACGAACCGCAGTTCGACGAGCCGTCGGTGGTTTCCGGTGGCCTGGCGAAGGTCTCGGTCTTCGTCGAGGTCGAGGGCGCGGGCGACTTCCTGCCGCCGTACGCGGGCAACCTCGACATCATGACCGCCGCGGCCACCCAGGTCGGCGAGGTCATCGCGAAGCAGGTGAGCCGAGCGCAGCGAGGCGACGAATCAGACACAGCACGATCGGCCCGGGTGTAAGGAGCGTTCCCCATGGCATATTCAGCAGAACTCGATATCCGCGTCACCGACACCTCGCTGCGTGACGGCTCGCACCACAAGCGCCACCAGTTCACCGCCACCGAGGTGCGTGACATCGTCGCGGCGCTCGACGGCGCGGGCGTTCCGGTCATCGAGGTGACCCACGGCGACGGGCTCGGCGGTTCCTCGTTCAACTACGGCTTCTCCAAGACTCCCGAGCAGGAGCTGGTGAAGATCGCCGCCGAGACCGCCACGCAGGCCAAGATCGCGGTGCTCATGCTGCCCGGCGTCGGCGTCAAGGAGGACATCAAGGTCTCCCAGGACAACGGCGCGTCCATCTGCCGCATCGCCACCCACTGCACCGAGGCCGACGTCTCCATCCAGCACTTCGGCCTCGCCCGTGAACTCGGGCTGGAAACCGTCGGCTTCCTGATGATGTCGCACACCCAGCCGCCCGAGGTGCTCGCCGCGCAGGCGCGCATCATGGCCGACGCGGGCTGCCAATGCGTGTACATCGTCGATTCCGCGGGAGCTCTTGTCCTGGAGCAGGTTTCCGACCGCGTCGCGGCCGTCGTCGCGGAACTCGGCAATGATGCCCAGGTCGGTTTCCACGGCCACGAGAACCTCGACCTCGCCGTGGCGAACTCCATCTACGCCATCCGCGCGGGCGCCACCCAGATCGACGGCAGCGCACGGCGTTTCGGCGCGGGCGCGGGCAACACGCCGGTCGAGGCACTGGTCGGCGTGTGCGACAAGCTCGGCATCAGCACCGGCATCGATTTCTTCGCCATCGCCGACGCCGCCGAGGACGTCGTCCGCCCGGCCATGCCGCAGGAATGCCTGCTGGACCGCCAGGCCCTGATGATGGGCTACGCCGGTGTCTACTCCAGCTTCCTCAAGCACGCCGAGCGTCAGGCCGAACGCTACGGCGTCTCCGCCGCCGAGATGCTCGTGCGCGCGGGCAAGCGCAAGCTCGTCGGCGGTCAGGAAGACCAGCTCATCGATATCGCGCTGGAGTTGCAGCGCGAACAGCAGGCCGTCTCCGCCTGACCAGTGAAGCGACCGGCCCGCGGGTGGTTCGCCATCGCTCGCGGGCCCGGTCGCCCGACCGCCCGCTTCGGTTCGCCGAGGCCTTCGGCGGTCGAATTCGTCTGCGGTTCTGGACAGTCGGACGCCGAGCGCCTGTCACGGCAGTCGCCATCTCCTACTATTGGGCACACATTGTCCGGTGAATCGGGGGTGCGAAAGTGACCGACAGCTCCAACGCGATCGATCAGTCCAAGCCCAGCATCGCTCGGGTCTACGACTATCTGCTCGGCGGTAAGGACTACTACCCCGTCGACCAGGAGATCGGCGACCACTTCAAGAACAACCTCCCCGGTTCGGTGGTGATCGCCACCTCCAACCGGCAGGTATTGGTGCGCGCCGTAGGCGAACTCGCACAGGCGGGCCTGCGGCAGTTCATCGACCTCGGCAGCGGTCTGCCCACCTCCGACAACGTGCACCAGGTCGCGCAGCGGCACATTCCCGATGCCAAGGTGGCCTATATCGACAACGATCCCATCGTGCTCGCGCACGGACGCGCGCTGCTGGCGGCCGACGAGCGGACGGTCGTCATCCAGGCCGACGTCCGCGACCCGAAGACGATTCGCGAGCATCCCGAGGTCACCGGGCTGATCGATTTCGATCAGCCGGTCGCCGTCATCTTCAGCGCGATCCTGCATCACCTCAACGACGACGAGGATCCCGCCGACGTCGTTCGCTTCTGGAGCGACCAGATCCCCTCCGGCAGCGCGGTATTCATCTCGCACTTCCGCTCGGGGCACAACGCCGAGACGGCGGCGGTCGAGGCGAAGTTGCAGGCCACCTTCGGCCGTGGGCGCTGGCGCACCGACGAGGAGATCGCCGCGCTGTTCGGTGATCTCGAGATCCTCGAGCCCGGCATCGTCCCCGTCTCGCAGTGGCGGCCCGAGCCCGTCCAAGGCCCGACCGCCGTCCGCGAACTCACGGTCTGGGAGCAGCTCATCGTCGCGGGCCTGGCCAGGAAGCCGTAGATCTCGTATCCGAATTGCCCCTGTTCACACGATTGCTCATTCAGTTGGCGGCACGCGGCGGGTAGCGTCGAGTCCGCGCGACCTGTCGACTACGACCTAGGACGGATGATGAAGCGAAACCTGAACTGCCCCTGCGGCGAGGCCATCGTCGGGACCGACGAGGACGATCTCGTCGCGAAGACGAAGGCGCATCTGGCGGAGAACCACCCGGGGCACGATTACTCGCGCGACGAGATCCTTTTCATCGCCTACTGATTCGAGCGCTGCTCCACTTGGCCGCCGGTCGATCGGCGGCGATGTCATCCCGCTGTGCGTTCGTCAGGCGTGACGGCATTCCGCTGCGCCTCGGCACCAGGCGATGCGGTGGTGCGGCGGGCCCTTTTTCCGCGTGCGATTTCGGTGGCGAGGGCGTCGAGCGGCTGGGTGAACTGGTGGAGCGGTTCGGTCAGCGCGGTCAGCCAGGCGCGGGCCGCGTCCACGCCCGCGGGGTCGAGGGCGTACAGGCGGCGGGTGCCCTCGGCCCGCACGCTCACCAGCTCGGCGTCGCGCAGCACCTTCAGATGCTGGGAGACGCCGGGCTGGGAGATCGAGGTGTACTGCTGCACCGCGGCGACCACCGCGCCCGCGGGCTGCTCGCCCGCCGCGACCAGTTCGAGAATGTAGCGGCGGATCGGATCGCCGAGCGCCTCGAAGATCTTCGCCGGAGAAGCGGCCATCAGGACTCGGCGCCGTCCTCGGGCTCGGTGGTGTAGAAGGTCACCGTCTGGTTCGCTGCCGTGATCGCCGCGGTCGGGTCGTCGCCGTCCGCCACCGCCGCGTCCGCCCACCCCTCGGCCGCCGCCCGGATGAACGCGATGCCCTCGGGAGTCGTGTGGAAGGTCAGCACCTCGGCGGCGTCGAGCACCGCAGAACTCGCCAGGTGCAGACCCAGACCCATGAGCGCGAGATCCCAGCCGACGCCGACGGCGCCCGGACCGTACTGCGCCCAGAATTCGGGATCCACCGGCGCTTCGTGCTCCAGTTGCAGCAGCGTCCCGTCCTCGTTCGGGCTCAGCGTGACCGTCAGCCACGACACCTGCGGCCCCATCTCCCAGGTCACCGCGAACCGCCGCGGTGCCTCGCACTCCTCGATCACCCCGTTCGCGTTCCCCTCGAGCTGATACCGCCCACCGACCGCCAGCTCCCCGCTCACCGGCAGGAACCACCGCGGAATCCGCTCCCCGTTCGTCAACGCGTCCCACAGATCGGCCTGATCGGTCGGATAACTCCGCCGAGCCACCGCGATCCGCGTCGTCTCCCCACCCCTCGACCCGGTACGAACCTCACGAACCACAAGCCCGGCGATCCCCGTGGGATCAGTCAACAAGGGCATGACAACCTCCTTTGATAAGTTGGAGCTTATATTAGCGGATGCACGTGCCCGCGCCTGCGAATCCGTAGACACGCGCCTGCGTACGAGGTGATGCCTTCGGGTATCGGAGAGTCCCACCCAGGCGAAGGCCGAGAAGAGCAGTTGTGATAGCTACGCTTCTCTCGGACTGGACCTGCTCTCAGAGCTGGAAGGATGCGGGATTGATCGCGCCCGCGATCCGCGAGTAGCGCAGCCTCGTCGCGTGACAGGAGTGGTCCTCACTCGCCGAGGTCTTGCCGCGGCTCGTCTCGGTATCCGTGGCCGATCAGCCGATCTCGCCCCATCTCCACGACTGGGCAGGATTCCAGCAGACCCACCACTTCGCCGAGGTGCACGGCAAAGATTTCCAAGAGTGCCTTGTTGGTCGTGTTGCCTGTCGCGACGATGAGTACCGGCTTGGGGCACTTCTTGATGACATGGCTGACCCAGAAGTCGCGATCCTTCGTAATGACAACCCGGCCCTCTCGGTCGGCGCGGGTCGCGATCACGGAATCCGGCGTGCGGTTTCCCAGCGGGAAGTCGCTGGTGTGCACGGCGTCGTGGCCAGCAGGCGACAGCAAAGTGACGAGCTGGCGGGGAAGCTGTGCGTCGACGAGGAAATTCACGCGGCGTCGAAGGGGATGGTTGTCCGCTGCGCCGTCACCACGGCGGCGTACTCGAGCGCTGCGAGGATGTCCTCGTACTCGAGATCCGGGTAATCGCCGAGAATCTCGTCAGGGCGCATCCCCGATGCCAAGAGCTCGAGCAGCATCTCGACCGGATACCGCAGCCCCCGGAGCACGGGCTTGCCGTGGCAGATCTCGGGGTCTGTGGTGATGCGACCGAGTAGCGACATGGTTCAACTCTATCCAGTGCCGACGGTGCATCGAATCGAATTGTTTACGATGCACCGCACCGGCCTTCGCGGAGGGCGATGCGGCCCCGGCTACAGCATGCGTTCCGGGATGGCTGTGATGAGGCCGCCGTCGACCAGGAGATCTTGGCCGTTGATGTAGGAGGCTTCGGGGGAGGCGAGGAAGGCTACGGCGTCGGCGATGTCTTCGGGGGTGCCGAGGCGGCCCGCGGCCACGGCGGTGATGGCGGCGGCTTTGGCCTCAGGGGAGACGTTGTCGCGGTAGGAGGGGGTTTCGATGTAGCCGGGGCTGACGGAGTTGACGCGGATTCCCCTCGGGGCCAATTCGGCGGCGAGGGCGCGGGTGAGGTTGTGCACGGCGGCTTTGGTCGCGGAGTAGAGGGACGCGCCGGGAACGCCGCGGTGCAGGGCCCAGGAGGCGTTGACGACGACGGCCGCGTGGTCGGCCAGCAGCGGCAGGGTCTTCTGAACGGTGAAGAAGACGCCCTTGAAGTTGATGTCGACGACCTTGTCGAATTCGGCTTCGGTGATGTCGGCGGTCGGCTGGAAGGCCGCGACGCCCGCGTTGGCGAAGAGCACGTCGAGGCGGCCGTAGCGGTCGCGGAGGGTGTCCGCCAGCGCGTCGATGTCGTCGAGGTCGGCGACATCGCTGCGCAGGCCGAGGAGCCGGTCGCCGCCGTCCAGTTCTTCGACCGCCGCGTCCGCCTGCTGGATTCCCTCCTCGAAGCGGCCCGCCGCGAGTCCGCCGACCGAATCGCGAACCGAGCTACGCGGACTGCCGCTGCCAGCCGCGCTCGAAGATCCGCATGAGCGCGGGATACACCAGCACGTACCGAAATGGCGCGATCGCGGCCATGTACGCCTTGCCGAAGAGCCCGTTCGGCTTGACGAGCACCGCCATCTGCCCGCGATAACCGCCGGATTCGTCGGGCACCCAGCCGATATGCATCACCGTGTGGACGGTGCGGTTGGCCATCTCGGCCGCCCACTCGTTCTCGGTGAGATACACCGAGGTGAATGGATACCCCTCGTTGTCGGGACCGCACGGGCCGTCGCGCAGGTCGTCGGGCAGCCGCTCGCGCAGCGAGACGACCCGCGCGCCCACCGCCGAATCGGGGTCGTCCCAGCCGAGCAGCGCGCCGAGTTTCCAGCGGATGTCGAACAGGACGCGGAAGACGAGAGGTTGCGGGGTGTCGTGATCGGTCGTGATGAGCCGCACCAGGCGCGGCAGGTCGTCCGGACCGCCCGGTGTCGGCAGCGCCCACACATCCTCCACAACGAAATCGGGGGCGATCTCATGGATGCGCCATGGGCGCTCGGTGTGCGCGGTGTTGGGGATCTTCATTTCGGGCCTCGCTCTCAGGACAGGGAACGGAGTCTCAGGATTTCGCGCGGGCGTCGCTCCTGGGCGTCGAAGGCGACGTCCACATGCCGACCGTCATGTCGGCCTCCTCTCACGACAGCCGACGGCATCGTCAATCGACTTATGCCGCAACAGCTTTCAAATATACGATGGCGTACATAATCGATAGTAGACCGCTCGCGAGGCGGTGTCGACACCCTCGGCGATACTGAAGGCATGGTCGCCGTCACACGGACACCCCGCAGCCGATGGATCGAGCAGGGGCTCACCGCTCTCGCGGCGGGCGGCCCGGACGCCGTGCGGATCGAGAACCTCGCCACGGCGCTCGGCGTCACCAAGGGCGGGTTCTACGGGCACTTCGCCGACCGCAACGCCCTGCTGGAGGAAATGCTCGACACCTGGGAGCGAGAGAGCACCGAGGCGGTGATCGAGCAGGTCGAACAGGAGGGCGGCGACGCGCGGACGAAGATCCAGCGCGCGGGCCTGCTCACCTTCTCCGACGATCGCCTGCGGCCGATCGACCTCGCCGTGCGCGACTGGGCCCGGCGCGACGCGGCGGTCGCCGCGCGCTTGCGTCGGGTGGACAACGAACGGATGGGCTATCTGCGCCGGCTGTTCGGCACCTACTGCACCGACCCCGACGAGATCGAGGCACGCAGCATGCTCGCCTTCTGCCTCGCGGTCGGCAAACACCTCCTGGCCGCCGATCACGGTGATCGCAGTCGTCGCGAGGTGGTCGCCCGGGCGTCGGCGTTCTTGCTCGAACCGCCCGAGGAGTGACGCCGTGTTCGAGTGCCGGTGCCGAGCAGCGGCTGATCGCCGTTCGCGTACGCGTCGACGCCTTGGCCGACACACGCCGAGGGAGTCAGTCGGCGGCGCGACCGAGTTCGTCGATCGCGCGCCCGAGTCGGGCGGCGCGTTCGGCGTCGGTGCGCGCCTTCATCAACGGTAGGAACAGCGCGTACTGCTCGGACCGGCCGAGACCGTCGAACCTGGTGCGCGCCAGCGGGTTTTGCGCCAGTGCGGCCGAAAGGTCCGCGGGAACTGTCGCGCTGCGCTGGGGTTCGTAGGCGGCGGACCACCGTCCGTCGGCGCGCGCCGCGCGAACCGCCGCCCAGCCAGGATCGCGCAGGCGTCCCGCGGTGATCAACGCCTCCACCTTGCGGACATTGACCAGCGACCACGGGCTCTTCGGGCGGCGCGGGGAGTAGCGCTGGAGGTAATGGTCCGCGTCGAGACCGCGGCGGTGGCTGTCGATCCAGCCGTAGCAGAGGGCGCCGTCGAGCGCCTCGGCGATGGAGATCGCGGCGCCCGCCGTGTGCTTCTTCGCGATCTTCAGCCAGACCCCGGTCGACCGGTCGTGGTTGGCCGCGAGCCACGACTCCCACTGCGCGGAGTCGGCGAAAGCGTGGATCTCGGTGAGCTGGTTCATCGTGGTCTCCCAGGGTGCGAGGGGTGGTCTCACCTGTCGATCATCCGCTCTAAAGCGCTCACCGATTGAGCAGTTTGTTACCGAACTCGCGCGGCCGGGACCTTGTGTCGCCCCATGTTTGCGGAGTAGACGTCAGTCATGAGCAGCATTCTTGTGACCGGAGGAACCGGAGCGTTGGGCAGGCACATCGTGTCGTTGCTGCGCGAGGAGGGGCACGACGTGCGGGTCCTCTCGCGCCGCCCTGGCGCGGGCACGCACGTGGGCGACCTGCAAACGGGGGAAGGCGTGGCAGAGGCCGTGGCCGGTGTGGACGCCGTGGTGCACGCGGCCTCGGATTTCCGCAAATTCGGCGGACCCGATATCGAGCAGACCCGCAATCTCCTCGCGGCCGCGAAGGACGTCGGCCACCTGTTGTACGTCTCGATCGTCGGCATCGACCGCATCCCGTTCCGCTACTACCGGAACAAGCTCGCCTGCGAGCAGGTGATCACCGAAAGCAGCGTGCCGCACACGATTCTGCGTGCGACGCAGTTCCACGAACTGATCGCCGAGATCCTGCAGCGCGTCGAAGGTCTGCCGATCGCCCCGCTGCCGTTGGACTTCCGGTTCCAGCCGGTCGCCACGGTGGACGTCGCGGCGCGCATCGCCGAACTGATCCAAGGGCCGCCGCTCGGTCGCGCCCCCGATTTCGGCGGCCCCGAGGTACTGACCATGGCGGAGCTGGCGGAGGTGTGGCGCGCCGAGCGGTCGCGCCCCCGCCGGATCGTCCGGCTTCCCTTGCCGGGCAAGGTGGCGCGAGGCTTCCGTGCGGGCGACAACACCTGCCCCGACCACGCCGACGGCGTGCAGAAGTGGGCGCAATACGCCGCCACCGTGGAGGGAACCGTCTATTAGCGCAGCCGGGGGTACGCCCTACCGCTGAACCGGCCTCACAGCCAGGTGTCCAGCGTGGTCGTGGTGAGGAAGTGGTCGAGATCGGCGCGCCACGGCGCGGGCACGGTCTTCTCCGGCTCGATGGCGGTGTACTGACCGCGATAGAACAGCAGGGGCCTGCCGGAGTCCGTGGACTCCGACAGGACCTGCACGCGGCCGATCACGATGTAGTGATCGCCGCCGTCGACGACGCTGTCCACCGTGCACTGGATCGTGGCCAGCGCGTCGTCCAGTACCGGGAGCTCCAGTTCCGATGTGTGCCACGGGGTTCCGGCGAACTTGTCGGGTTCGCGGGAGCCGAAGCGGGCACACAGCTGCTGTTGTTCCTCGGCGAGGATGTTGACGCAGAAGCGTCCTGATTTCTCGATCGCCGCCCAGGAGCGCGACGCCTTGGTGGGGCAGAACAGCACCAGCGGGGGATCGAGGGACAGGGCGGCGAACGATTGACAGGCGAAGCCGATCGGCGCCGCGTCGTCGCCGAAGGCGGTGATGACGGTGATGCCGGTGCAGAACTGCCCGAGCACATTGCGGAACTGGCGCGCATCGATCACCGGATGCGCGTCGACGGTCGGTTTCGTCTCCATCACAGGCTCGCTCACCCCGTCCGTCATTGCTGGCGCTGGCCCACCGTGAAGTCGTGGCCCCACAGGCTCACGGCGGTGGACTCCCTGGCGATCCAGTCGTGGTCGTCGACTTCCAGTCCCTCACAGCCGAATTCGACATCGAAGCCGCCCGGCGTCTTCATGTAGAAGGACAGCATCTTGTCGTTGACGTGCCTGCCGAGGGTGGCCGACATCTTGACCTTCTTGCGCAGCGCGCGATCCAGGCACAGGCCGACGTCGTCGGCGTTCTCCACCTCGAGCATCAGGTGGACGATGCCGCTCGGTGTCGGCATCGGCAGGAACGCCAGCGAGTGGTGGCGCGGATTGCAGCCGAAGAACCGCAGCCAGGCTGGTTCGCCGTCGGCGGGACGGCCGACCATCTGCGGTGGCAGCCGCATCGAGTCGCGCAGCCGGAACCCGAGCACGTCGCGGTAGAACTCCAGCGCGGCCTTGTCGTCGGAGGTGCTGAGCACCACGTGGCCGAGACCCTGCTCCTCGGTGACGAACCGGTGCCCGTACGGGCTGACCACCCGCCGGTGCTCCAGCGCGACGCCGTGGAACGCCTCGAGCACGTTGCCCGACGGGTCCTCGAAGCTGATCAGCTCGTAGACGCGCCGATCGGCCTTCTCCGCCGCGCTGCCCTCCTTGTAGGGCACGCCCGCGGCGTCCAACCGATTCCGGATGTCTTGCAGTTCTTCGGCATTGGCGGTCTCCCAGCCGGAGACCTGGAGCCGGTCCTTGTCACCGGGGACGATCACCAGCCGGGCCGGGAATTCGTCCATTCGCAGGTAGAGCGCGTCCGGGACCGAACCCTTGCCCTCCACCATGCCGAGCACCTTGAGGCCGTACTCGCGCCAGGCCGCCATATCGGTGGCCTCGATGCGCAGATAGCCGAGCGATCGAATGCCCATGATCTACTTCTCCTTGCCGGATCCGGACAGGAAGTCCGTTGCCAGCCGGTTGAATTCGTGGAACTTCTCCAACTGTGCCCAATGCCCGCAGCCGCCGAACACGTGCAGCTGCACCCGCGGAATCATCTTTGTGGCGATGATGGCGCCGTCGAGCGGGTTGACCCGGTCCTCGCGGCCCCAGATGAGCAGCACCGGCTGGCGCAGCTTGTAGGCGTCGCGCCAGAGCATCCCGAGCTCGAAATCGGGCCCGGAGAACGACTTGCCCATCGCGCGGGTCGCGGCCAGCGCCTCGGGGGTCTTGGCCGATTCGAAGCGCTGGTCGATGAGTTCTTCGGTGATCAGCTTCTGGTCGAAGACCATGATCCGCAGGAACGCTTCGAGATTCGCCCTGGTCGGCTCGAAGTTGAAGCGCGAGAGCAGTTTCACGCCCTCGGTCGGGTCCGGCGCGAAGGCGTTCAGGCTCAGCCCGCCGGGGCCCATCAGCACCAGCTTGCCCGCGCGGTCCGGGTAGTCGAGCGCGAACCGGACCGCGGCGCCGCCGCCGAGCGAATTGCCGAGGATGTGCACCCGGTCGGTGATCTGCAAGTGGTCGAGCAGATCCTTCAGCGCCGACGCGGAGTGCGCGAAGTACTGCGGATGATCGACCGGCTTGTCCGACTTGCCGAAACCGGGCTGATCCACCGCGAGCACATGGAAATTCTGCGCCAGCACGGGGATGTTCCGTGCGAAATTCGACCAGGACGACGCGCCGGGCCCGCCGCCGTGCAGCAGCACGATCGTCGGCCCGTTGCCGCTGCCCGCCTCGTGGTAGTGCAGGCGCAGATCCGGCCGGACCTGCGCGTAACGCGAGGTCGATTCGAAGGTGAGTTCAGCAGTGGTGGTCACGATGCCGCCTACACCATGCCGTCGGTGACCGGGAGCCCGAACTCGTGCGTGCCGTACATGACGTAGGCCCGCTCGGGATCGTTGGCCGCGTGCACCCGGCCCGCGTGCGCGTCGCGCCAGAAGCGCTGCAGCGGAGTGCCGTTCGCCAGCGCCGTGGCACCCGAGGCTTCGAAGAGCTTGTCGATGGAGGCGATCGCCCGTCCGGTGGCGCGCACCTGGTCGCGGCGGGCCCGCACCCGCAGGTCGAACGGAATCTCCTTGCCCGCCGTCAGCAGCGCGTATTCGTCGGCGACGTTGCCGGAGAGCTGGCGCCAGGCCGCGTCGATGTCGCTGGCGGCCTCGGCGACCCTGACCTTGGTGAACGGATCGTCCTTGGCCTTCTCGCCTGCGAAGGCCGCGCGCACCCGCTTGCCCTGGTGCTCGACGTGCGCGGCGTAGGCGCCGTAGGCCATGCCGACGATCGGCGCGGAGATGGTGGTGGGATGGATGGTGCCCCACGGCATCTTGTAAACCGGATCCGGGTTCTGCTCCAGGCCGGGCGATTTCAGCTCGCTCATCGCCCGGAAGCTGAGGAACCGGTGCTTCGGCACGAAAACGTCTTCCACGACAACGGTATTGGAGCCGGTGCCGCGCAGGCCGACCACGTTCCATACGTCGTCGATGCGGTACTCGGTGCGGGGGATGAGGAAGCTGCCGAAGTCCACCGGCTTGCCGTCCTTGATGACCGGACCGCCGAGCACCGCCCAGGTGGCGTGGTCGGAGCCCGAGGACCAGGCCCACGCGCCCTTGACGATGTAGCCGCCCTCCACGACCGTGCCCGCGCCCATCGGGGCATAGGAGGAGGAGATCCGCACTTCGGTGTCCTCGCCCCACACGTCCTCTTGCGCCTGCTGGTCGAACAGCGCGAGGTGCCAGTTGTGCACGCCGACGATGCCCGCCACCCAGCCGGTGGACCCGCACGCGCTGGCGAGCTTGCGGACGGTGTCGTAGAAGACGACCGGATCGGCGGCGTATCCGCCCCACTGCTTGGGCTGTAGCAGCCGGAAGAAGCCGGTCTCTTGGAGCGCCTTGATCGATTCGTCGGGGATGCGCCGCAGGTCCTCGGCCTCCTGCGCGCGCTCACGCAGCGTCGGCAACAGCGCTTCGACCCGCTCGGTCACTTCTTGCGTCATCTCGGGACCTGCTCCTGCCTGGTCGGATTGGTAACCGGTACTCATTTGCCTCTGAGACTAGAACAGGTTCTTATTTATGTCGAGAACCGGCGTTCATCGCAGGTCGTGGATGGACATGCGCAGGAAGTGACCCGAATCGCTGGCATGGAACGCGACATTTTTGTAACGTGTTCTAGTACAGAAGGAGGAGGAATCGCGATGGCAGTTACCCCCAAAGGGAGCGGTGGCAAGCCCAGGGAGCTGGATGTCGGCTCGGCGCCTACCCGCTATGCACGGGGATGGCATTGCCTCGGCCTGGCCAAGACGTACCGGGACGGTAAGCCGCACGCGGTGAACGTGTTCGGCACCAAACTGGTGATCTGGGCCGACAGCGCGGGCGAACTGCGGGTGCTCGACGCCTACTGCAGGCACATGGGCGGCGACCTGAGCATGGGCGAGGTCAAGGGCGACGACATCGCCTGCCCGTTCCACGACTGGCGCTGGTCCGGCGTCAACGGCAAGTGCAGCTCGATCCCCTACGCGCGCCGCGTCCCCCCGCTCGCGCGCACCAGGAAGTGGACCACGCTCGAGCGCAACGGTCAGCTGTTCGTCTGGCACGACCACGAGGGCAACGAGCCGCCGCCGGAGATCACCATCCCGCACATCGAGGGTCCGTACACCGACGCGAACGGCAACCCGACCGACGAGCTCGACAGCGGGTGGACCGACTGGACGTGGAACTCGATGCTCATCGAGGGCGCCAACTGCCGCGAGATCATCGACAACGTGGTCGACATGGCCCACTTCTTCTACATCCACTTCGCGTTCCCGACGTACTTCAAGAACGTCTTCGAAGGACACATCGCCACCCAGTTCCTGGAGACCAAGGGCCGTCCCGACATCGGCATGGCCTCCAAGTACGGCGGCGACACCCTGCTGAAGTCGGAAGCCTCGTACTTCGGGCCCTCGTACATGATCAACCCGCTGGTCAACATCTACAGCGGTTACGAGGTCAAGAGCGTCCTGATCAACTGCCACTACCCGGTGACACAGGATTCCTTCGTCCTGCAGTGGGGCATCTCGCTGGAGAAGCCGAAGGGCGTCGACGGCGCGATGGCCGACAAGCTGGCCGAGAAGATGACCGAGGGCATCAGCGTCGGCTTCCTGCAGGACGTCGAGATCTGGAAGCACAAGTCCAAGGTCGAGAACCCGCTGCTGTGCGAGGAGGACGGGCCGGTCTACCAGCTGCGCCGCTGGTACGACCAGTTCTACGTCGACGTCGCCGACGTGACCGAGAAGATGACCCAGCGCTTCGAGTTCGAGGTGGACACCACCAAGGCGAACGAGGCGTGGGAGGCCGAGGTCGCGGAGAATCTGCGGCGCAAGCACGAAGCCGAAGAAGCGGCGACGAAGGAAGCCGAGGCAGGCGTCTGATGGCTGCGACCTGGGCCAAGGCGCCGGACTTCGCCGATCAGCCCGCGCGGCGGGCGGCGGTGCAGGCCCAGACCGTGGTCGACAAGCAGACCTATCTGGAGGAAGGCCTGACGCCGTTGCGGTGTCAGGCCTGCCGCAGTGAGGTGCTGGTGCGCAAATCGAGCTCGCACCAGACCTCGGTGCAGTGGACCGAGCCGCCCGAAACGCACTGCCCGGTCTTCGCCGAGCTCGCCGCGTCGGGCAGCCGTCCGGGTCGTCCCGACACCTGCCCGCAGCTGGAGAAGACCATCAAGTGGGCGGTCGACGAGGGCGTGATCGACGTTCCGAAGTAAATCTCAGTCGAGCCGGAAGTCCTCGAAGTCGAAGCCCGGCGCGACGAGGCAGCTGACCAGGACGTACTCGTCGCCGAGCGGCCGCGCCGCCTGGCTTACTCCGCCGGGGACCACGGCTTGCAACAGCTGACCGCGCTCGACATCGGGTCCGAGGACGACTTCCTCGCCACCGATGTCGAGCGCGAGTGGTCCGCCGCGGTGCCAGAGCCACAGCTCGTCCGAGCGCACCGTGTGCGGGGCCGAGCGTTCTCCCGGCATCAGCAGGAAATGGATCATCGTGGCGGCAGCTCGCGCTCCCGGATAGCCGGGTGGCGTGAATTCCACTGGGCTTCGCCATGTTTGGCGATACCAGCCCCCCTCGGGGTGTGGCGCCAGGTCGAGTGCGATGGCCAGGGCAGGCCGGTCGTCGGTCATACCCCGACTCTATGCCCGTCGCCGTGTTCGACCGCCCACACGCAGATCGCGGCAAGCGGTTCTTCCAACGATTTCCCGAGCGCGGTGAGCGAATACTCCACGTGCTCTGGCGGAACTCGCCACGGCCTGAGGTCAGAATTCCTCTATGCGCCAGGTGATGTCGAAGCGGGCCAGGGAATCCAGGAACTCCGCGGGGTCGAACGCTTCGGCCACCGCCAGTGCGCCCGGCTTCGTCGTCCCCGCGGCAAGCCTGGTCGCGATCTCGACGGCGAGCAGCGCGGAGTCGCGGTAGGAGTCGACGCCCTCGACGACACCGCGCACCACGCGGCCGTCGGTGCCGTGGGCGTCCACGATCACCTCGTAGCGCAGGTCCGAACTCGGCGCATCCGGGATCTGCTCGATGAGCTGCTCGGTGAACGAGCCGAGGGTGGCGAGGATGTCCGCGGCCAGCACGCCCTCGACGGACGCGACTTCGGTGTGCCTCGGGATGGTGAGCACCGGTGGCTGCGGGAATTTTCCGACCGAGGTCGGCGCCGACTCGCCGGGGAAGGTCATCTCGGAATGCTTTGCGGTGGAGCCGGTCCTGAGTTCTCCGGCGGCGAAGTGCCAACCGCCGTCGCGGAACCAGTCCAGGCTGGCGAACACGGTCTTGGCGCTGCCCTTCGAGCCGTTGCCCCTGCTCTTGCTCAGGTGGCTGACGACGATCTCGGCCGGGCCGTTCACCCGGCGCGCGACGAGGTGGGCGAGCAGGTCGGCGGGCACGTTGTTGTCGGTGCTGCCGGCGACGACGGTGACGCCCGCCGCTTCCGCCGCCGTGGCGTAGTCGTCGAAGACCTTCTTCAAGAACAGCTGCTCGCCGGAGATGTCGGTGTAGTGCGCGCCCGCCGCGATGCTGGCCGCCAGCACCGGTTCGCCGTTGCGCACGTAGGCCGACAGGCTGCTGATCACGGCGTCGGCGCCGGTGAACGCGGCGACAAGGGCGGCGTGGTCGGTGAGTTCGGCGACGCGGATCTCGGCGTCCGGAAGATTCGCGGCCACGGCGGCGGCACGCAGGCGATCGGCGTTGCGGCCCACCAGGATCGGGGTGAGGCCGCGGCGGTGCAGCTCGGCGAGCAGGTAGCTGCCGGTGTGGCCGGTGGCGCCGTAGACGGCGATGGTGGGGGAGCTGGTCTGCGTTGTCATGATTCACAACTTATTGCGGCAATGTGAGCATATGAATGGCTTAGATGCTCGTACTTATATCTGAAACGCTCACTATTTGAGCGTATGGTTGTGTCGTGGACGTTCTCAGCGAGACCATCGCCGCGATTCGCACGGGCAATCCCGCCTCCGGTCTGTTCATCCGGCACGCGCCGTGGGGCCGTCGCTATCCGGTGGTGCCCGGTGCCGGATTCCACGTCGTGCTGCGCGGGTCGTGCTGGCTCGTCCCGCCCGGCGGCGAGCCGCTGGCGCTCGGCGTCGGCGACGTGCTGTTCATGCCGCGCGGCGCCGATCACGATCTGGTCGACAGTCTCGACTCGCCCGTCACCGAAACCGCGCTGCCCGGTGAGCCGCGCGAACTTCCCGGTCCCGGCGTTCGGTCCGAATTACTCTGCGGCGCCTACGAACTCGGCAGGCAGCGATCGCACCCGCTGCTCGACGAACTGCCCGAGTTCATCCATCTGCCCGCCCGCCCCGGCCGCCACCCGGCTCTGCGCGGCGCGGTGGACCTGCTCCTCGCCGAGATCGCCGAACCCCGTCAGGGCAGCGATGCCGCGGTGGCCACGCTCCTCGAGACCATGTTGCTGTTCATCCTGCGTGCCTGGTTCGACGAACAGGCCGACGCCCACACCACCGGATGGGCGGGCGCGTTCGCCGATCCGGCCGTCGCCGCCGCGCTGCGCGCCGTGCACGAGGACCCGGCCCGCCCGTGGACCGTGCCCGACCTCAGCGACATCGCGGGCGTCTCGCGCGCCACCCTGGCCCGCCGCTTCACCGCCACCATCGGCGAACCCCCGCTCTCCTACGTCACCCGCTGGCGCCTGCTCACCGCGGCCCGCCTCCTCCGCGACACCGACGCCGCCCTGCACACCATCGCCCGCAGAGTCGGCTACACCTCCGAATTCGCCTTCGCCAAAGCCTTCAAACGCGAATACGGCCAGGCCCCAGGCCAATACCGCCACACCCCGACCCAACCCCCGATCGCCGTGTGATGCCGCGGTAGCAGTTCCCCTGCATCGTGCTCGCTGTTCGGCGACGACTGCGGGCGGAAAGTGAACCCCAGTCGGGAAGTTGTCCGGCATCATGGTGTGAGCGGTGCGAATGGGTCGCCGCCCGCTCGGGGAGGGGAGATCCCATGGGCACGAATGCTCGGGACGATTCGGCGCGGCGGGTACTGGACGCCGCCTTGGCCGAATTCGTCGCGTTGCGCAACGAGCTGGACGAAATCGGACGCGGCCAGCGGACCGTTATGAATCTGAACATCACGCTCAGCACCGCGATCGCCGCGTTCGTGCTGTCGGAGCGGGGTGCGCCGCAACTGCTGCTGGCGATCCCCTACGTGTCGGTGGCCCTCGGCCTGCTCTACCAGACCTACACGATCCACGCGCAGCACATGGGCGAGTACATCAACGGTCGCCTTCGTCCGGTCATCGTCGAAAAGTCCGGGGACGAGCGTGTTTTCGGATGGGAGGACTATATCCGGGCGACTGTCTACCAGACCGGGTGGAGCCAATTCCCTATGCGTATGGCCTTCATGCTGATCATTCCGATCGTGCCATTGGTCGGCCTCATCTGGGCCGCGCCTACCCTGCGGACCGTATGGCATTGGCTCGCCTGGTCCGGCGGCGTTCTCTTGTACCTCGTGCAGTTGGTCAGCTGGGTGCGGCTGTCACGCCGGTTCCTCTGGGTTTAGCCGCTGGTTCTCCCGGGGCGCCAGGGTGGTCATCGCCGAGCATCGCGGTGGCGAGGCATTCCTCAGCGGGGCTGATACCGGGCCAGGTCAGTCCAGGTCGTTGTCGCCGGTGCCGAGCCAGCGGTGGTCTTGGCCGGTGATCGCGACGATCTGGTCGAAGTCGTGGTCGCGGTGCAGGAGGGTGAGGCCGCGGAGTTCGGCGGTCGCGGCGAGGACGAGGTCGACCGGGCCTGCGCTGCGGTGCTTTCCGCGTTTGGTCAATTCGCCCTGGACTTCCCAGGCCCGCGTGTAGGCGCGGTCGTCGACCGGCTCCCAGCCGAAGAGCACGCGCATGTCGTCGATCGTGCGTTCGCGGTCGGCGTGGGAGCGGGCGGTGTAGAAGAATTCGAGTTCCACGATCGGGCAGATGGCGACGAGTCCCGCGGCGACGGCGCGCTGCCAGGCGAAGGCCTCCGGGTCTTGGCGCATGATCGGAACCAGTGCGCTCGTGTCGAGGAGGAAGCGCGCCGCGCTCACCGCCGGTAGTTCCGCTTGTTCTCGAGGATGTCCAGATCGAAAGCACCCTCCGCGACGGCGTCTTGCAGCCGGGTGAGAGCCAGTGCGCGGCGGCGGTTTTCCAGGACTTCCCGGAGAGCCGCGTTGACGGTGTCCTTCTTCGTTCCGGTGCCGAGTTCCTTGGCGACATCGGCGACGAGTTCGTCATCGAGGTCGATCACTGTCCGTGCCATGACGCACCTCCTGATATCTCCGCGTATATCGAAGATATCAGGTGATATATACGGCGTCGAGGTTTTCAGCTGAACGGGGAGCGGGGGCGTTCTTCGAGGACGCCGTCGATCCAGACATCCACCTTCTCGTTGTAGAAGCAGGCCAGGCCCGCGATCTTCTGGCTCTCTGGTAGCGGAGTGCGGTAGATCCAGGCGAAGTCGGGGTATTCCTTCTCGCCGATGCGGACGGTCCAGTAGTCGGCGGTGCCTTTGTAGGGGCACCGGGAGTGGGTGTCGGAGGGGTGCAAGAGGTCGAGGCGGACGTCGGTGAGGGGCAGATAATAGCGTGCGGGAAGGCCGGTTTCGAAGAGGATGCGCGGGGTGTGGGAGTCCGCGACGACGACGCCGCCGATCTCTATCCGGATGTGCCGCGAACTGCCGAGGATGTCGATGCGCGAGTACGGATCGCGCGCGTGGACGTACACCGGCTCGTCCTCTTCGAACCATTCGTCCATGGCGTCCCAGTCCAGCCGCACCAGTTCGTTCAGTTCCGGTAGCGGGGAA
Organism: Nocardia sp. bgisy134; assembly: GCF_965341865.1. Lineage (GTDB taxonomy): Bacteria > Actinomycetota > Actinomycetes > Mycobacteriales > Mycobacteriaceae > Nocardia. The sequence goes on along the minus strand of NZ_CBDQZP010000006.1, from coordinate 175,419 downwards.
TCGTGGTAGCGCAGGGCGCCGCCGGCCGCGGTGACGCCGTCGACGATCACGTCGTACACCATGGCCTCGCCACGGCTCGGGGAGTGGGTGGTCTCGCCGTTCGGCTCGAGTTTGGCGCGCAGATCGGCGACGGGAAGGTAGTAGGTGGGGTAGTAGGGGATCTCCCACACCAGCACCGGGCGGTCCGTATCGGCCACCAGGTGCCCGCCGAGGTACACCCGGACGCGCTTCTGGCTGGTCGCGATCTTGACGCGGCCTCGCTGCTCTTCGGTCATATTCTCGACGGTACGCCGACCAGGTGACAGGTTCCGGGGCGTCGGATCGCGAAACGCCCACGGGCCCCGCCGGAACAGCGGGGCCCGTGAGGTATCGGAATTCAGTCGCCGACGGTGATCGCCTGCGCCTCCTCCACCGAGTGCGGCGCGGGATCGTGGTCGTCGATGTGGGCGAGCGCGGCGCGCCCGACGACGAGGACGAGGACGGCCGCCGCGGTGCAGGCCGCGCCCACCCAGAACGGCAGCGCGATGCTGTGCTCCCCGAGCTTGCCTGCCAGCCACGGCGCTGCGGCGCCGCCCGCGAACCGGACGAAGCTGTAGGCCGCCGAGGCGGTGGACCGCTCCACCGGCGCGGAGATCATCACGGCCTCGGTGATCAGGGTGTTGTTCACGCCGAGGAACAGGCCAGCGAGCACGGTGCCGACGATCAGCACCGTCTTGTTCTCCGCGAACAGCGCCATCACCGCCAGGTCCGCCGCGAACAGTCCGAGCGCGAGAGCCATCATCGGCAGCGTCCCGGAGCGGCGTTGCAGACCGGGCGCGAGGAAGACCGAGGCCAGCGCGAGCAGAATGCCCCAGCCGCAGAAGATGAACCCGATCGCGTAGGTGCCCATGTCCAGCGGGAAAGGGGTGTAGGCGAGCAGGGTGAAGAAGCCGAAGTTGTAGAGCAGCGCGGTGATGCTGACGGTGAGCAGGCCGCGGTGGCGCAGCGCCTGGAACGGCGCGGCGAGCGACGTGCGGTGCGCGGGCTTCGGGCCCTCGGGCAGCAGGACGACGAGGCAGACGAACGCGATGGCCATCAGCACCGAGACGCCGAAGAACGGGCCGCGCCAGCTGATTCCGCCGAGCACGCCGCCGACCAGCGGGCCGGTCGCGATGCCGATGCCGAGCGCCGCCTCGTACAGGATGATGGCGCGTGCGACGCCGCCGCTGGCCGCGCCGACGATGGTGGCCAGCGCGGTGGCGATGAACAGCGCGTTGCCGAGGCCCCAGCCCGCGCGGAAGCCGACGATCTGCGCGACAGTGTCGGACATGCCCGCCAGCGCGGCGAACACCACGATGATGGCCAAGCCCGCCAGCAGTGTCTTCTTCGCGCCGAACCGGCTGGAGACCACGCCGGTCGTCAGCATCGCCACGCCCGTCACCAGCATGTAGCTGGTGAACAGCAGCGACACCTGCGACGGTGAGGCGTGCAGCTGTTCGCCGATCGGCTCGAGGATCGGGTCGACCAGGCCGATGCCCATGAAGGCGATGACGCTGGCGAAGGCGACCGCCCAGACCGCTTTGGGCTGTTTGGTCGACGCTGGCGCGCCGGTGGCGGCGCCGGTGTCCACTAGGGTGTTCATCGGTTTTCCCTCGACGGATAGTGCTGGGGCGCACTCTTTTTCAGCGCTTCCAGCAGTTCGTTCAGATCGGTTTCCATTCGCGCGAGTCGTTCGACGTCGAATTCGGCGAGCCGGGAGGCCATGGCCGTGCCGTAGGCGGCGCGCGCCTGTGCCAGTCGCTCGCGTCCGGCCGGGGTGAGGTCGATGACGACCGCCCTCGAGTCCTCGGGGTCCTTGGTCCTTGTCGCGAATCCGTCCTCGACGAGCCTGCCGAGCAGCGCCGTTGCCGCCGGTTGGGAGCATCGGTCGATCCTGGCGAATTCGCTGACCCGCACCGCGCCACGCTCGTCGAGAACGGCAAGGGCCCGCAGGACGGCGCGCGGCAGATCGTCGTCGCCGATCACCCCGGCCAGCCGGGTCAGCCTGCCCGCGGTCACGAGAAGATCGACCACGATGTCTGAAGTCGTCACGGGAGCATGCTGCACGGAAATATTATTACATAAGCTAACTATCTATTACCCGTGAGATAGCCCACCGTCGCCGACACACCGGTCTCGCGCGGGTTTCGTACACGGACAGTGCCTGTGCGAACCGAGGTGAGCAGCCACTGGGAATGACAAAGGCCCCGGCGGACAGCCGGGGCCTTCGGGATTGGTTCAGTTGCTGTGAGTGAGGGGGCGGTGGGGCGTGCCGAAGAGCTGGGCGTCGCCGTGCGCGCGTTTGAAGAACAGGTGCGCGTCGTGCTCCCAGGTGATGGCGATGCCGCCGTGCAATTGCACGGTCTCGGACACGATCTCGGTGAGCGCCTCCGAGCACTGCACCCGCGCGACCCACACGTCCTCGGCGGCCGATGGCAGGTCGGCGGCCACCGCGGCGGTGGCGGCGTAGGACGCGGACTTGGCCGACTCCAGCAGCACGTACATATCGGCCATCCGGTGCTTGAGCGCCTGGAAACTGCCGATCACTCGCCCGAACTGCACCCGGGACTTGGTGTATTCGACCGTCGTCTCCAGGCACTGCTCCGCCGCGCCGACCTGCTCGGCGGCCACTGCGGCCCACCCGATCTCGCGCAGCCGCGCCGCGACGGCATCCGGATCGTTCGTGCCGAGCTTGTGTGCGACCACACCGTCGAAGCCGATCTCGGTGAGCTTGCGCGTCGGGTCCATGGTCGCGACCGGACGCCGGGTGATGCCCGCCGCGGTGGCCTCGACCTCGAACAACCCGGTCGGCGTGAGCACGATCAGCGTGTCCGCGTGGGCCCCGTCGAGCACGTAATGCGCCGTGCCGGAGAGAGACTCGCCCTCGGCGTGGACGCCAGGCGTATCCCAGCCGGTCGCGTTCGCCCAGCAGACCGCCAGCGTGGTCGTGCCTTCCGCGACGCCGGGCAGCAACCGGGCGCAGGCTTCCTCGTCACCGGAGAGCAGCACGGCCTGCGCGCCGAGCACGGCCGAACCGAGCATCGGCACACCCGCCAGCGTCCGGCCCAATTCGCCCACCACGAGCAGGGATTCGACGAGCGACGCGCCGAAGCCGCCGTACTCCTCCGGCACGGCCAGCGCCGCGACGCCGATCTGCTCGCAGAGCAGCCGCCAGAGTTTCGGGTCGTAGCCCAGTTCGGTGTCCATCGCGGCGCGCACCGCGTCGCGTCCCGCGTGCTTGGTGAGCAGCGCGCGTACCGAGGCGGCGAATTCCTGGTGTTCGGCGGCGGTCATGCGGTGCCTCGCAGCGCACGGTCCCGGACGGCCTCGTCGCGCAGGGCGCGGGCGATCCTGGCGCGGTGCAGATCCGGCGCTCCCCACGCGGCGCGCAGCGCGGTGACCTTGGTCAGCCACAGCGACAGGTCGTACTCGGCGGTGTAGCCGATCGCCCCGTGCACCTGCAACGCGGCGCGCGCGGCGGTGTGCGCGGCGTCGCCGCAGGCCAGTATCGCGGCGGACACGTCACGGCTGCGGGTCGGCTCGCCCATGGTGAGCGCGGCGCGGTAGAGCAGCGGCTCGGCCAGGTCGAGCGCGATGAGCACATCGGCGAGCTTCTGCTTCACGGCCTGGAATTCGCCGATCGGCTTGCCGAACTGCTTGCGCTGCTTGGCGTATTCGGTCGCCGCGTGCAGCAGCGCCCGGCCCGCGCCGAGCAGCTGGGCGGCGGCGGCGAGCGCGCCGGTGTCGAACGCGACCGCGCCCGCCTCCAGCACCCGGTCGTCGGTGGCGACGAGCTCGGCGGCCGTCACCGCGAACAACTTCCGCGCGGGGTCGACCGAGCGGATCGCCGCGCCGCGCTCACCGAGGAACACCTGCCCGCCGTCGACGAGCAGCGTCACATCGGCGGCGTCGGCGTCGAGCGCGACCGGATCGAGTCCAGGGGTGGCGAAGGCGACCGTGCCGAGCGCGGTGCCCTCGGCGAGCCCGGGCAGCCAGCGCTCGGCCGCGTCGGATTTCGGAAGCGACTGGAGCAGAACGGGAATCGCGGCGGCGGTCTCGACCAACGGTCCCGGCGCGGCGGACCGGCCGATCTCCACGAACGCGACCACGAGGTCGATCGGATCGGCGCCGACACCGCCGTACGCCTCGTCGACCGCGAGGCCGAGCACGCCCGCGCCCGCCAGCTGCCCGATCAGCGCGCGGCCTGGCCGCGAATCGCCGCTCGCCCAGGCGCGCACCGCGGTCGGCGTGCGCCCGGCGTCCAGCAGCTTGCGCAGGCTTGCGGCGAAATCGGTCTGTTCCGGACTCAGCGCGAATCTCATCGGCCGTTCCTGTGTTCGATGGCGCCGCCTTCGGCGGCGCGTCGTGGCCCTCGGGTGGCTCGGCGTTCGGCCACCGCCGCTTGCTCCTTCGTCGCGTACGCGGCGGCAGCCGAACGCCGAGCCGGGCCACGAACGGCGATGCTCGGTCTCGCTTCGCTCGAAACCAAACGTTGGGCGTACCCGCGGTGTCGCAATGCGAGGGATGTCACCTGCATGATCATGCTCATTTCTCCCGCCGGGCTTCGCGGGGTAGGCCGAGGATGCGCTCGGCGATGATGTTGCGCTGGATCTCGTTGGTGCCCGCGTAGATCGGGCCGGACAGCGAGAACAGGTAGCCGTCGGTCCACGGTCCGGACCGCTCGGCCGCCGGGCCGAGCACGTCGAGCGCGGTCTCGTGCATGGCGATGTCGAGTTCGGACCAGAACACCTTGGTGATCGAGGATTCCGCGCCGAGCTTGCCGCCCTCGTTCAACCGGGTGACGGTGCCGAAGGTGTGCAAGCGGTAGGCCTCGCTGCGGATCCACGCGTCGACCACGGCATCGCGCTGGGCGGTGTTGGTGCGATCGCCGCTGTCCAGCCACAGGTCGGCGAGCCGTCGCGCGGTCGCGGTGAACCGGCCGGGACTGCGCAGCGAGAGCCCGCGTTCGTTGCTCGAGGTGCTCATGGCCACCCGCCAGCCCTCGCCGGGCGCGCCGATCACGTCGCGGTCCGGCACGAAGACGTCGTCGAGGAAGATCTCGGCGAAGCCGGGCTCACCGTCCAGCTGCGGGATCGGCCGCACCGAGACGCCGTCGGCGGTGAGCGGGAACATCACGTACGTGAGGCCCTTGTGCCGCTCCGCCTCGGGATCGCTGCGGAACAGGCCGAAGGCCCAGTCCGCGAACGCCGCTCGCGAGCTCCACGTCTTCTGGCCGCTCAGCAGCCAGCCGCCCTCGGTGCGGCGCGCCGTCGACCGGATGCCCGCCAGGTCGCTGCCCGCCTCGGGCTCCGACCAGGCCTGCGCCCAGATGTCGTCGCCGCGCGCCATCCGCGGCATGATGCGGTCGAGCTGCTCGGCGGTGCCGTGCTCGAACAACGTCGGCGCCAGCAGGAAGATGCCGTTCTGGCTGACCCGCCCCGGCGCACCGGCGGCGTAGTACTCCTCCTCGAACAGCACCCACTCCAGCAGCGAGGCGTCGCGCCCGCCGTACTCCTGCGGCCAGGAGACCACCGAAAGCCGCGCGTCGGCCAGGGTGCGCTCCCAGTCGCGGTGCGCCTCGAACCCGGCCTTCGTGTCCATCGAAGGCAGCGGCGCCGAGGGTTTCGCGGCGGCCAGGAATTCGCGGACCTCCCGCTGGAATTCCTGGGTCGCCTGGTCCAGATCCAGATCCACTACGTCGTCCTGTTCTGTTCGGCCGTGCTCGCACTGGCCTTCATCGTCTTGGCGTTCATGCCGCCCAGTGAGTCCGCGCCGACCTCGGCGTTGTGCGCGTGCGCGAAGTGGTGCAGCCCGAAGACCGAGTCCATGCCGGTGCGCATGCCCATCAGGTCCTCGGCCTGGTTGACCGCCTTCTTGGTGAGCGCGAGGCCGAAACGCGGCATGGCGGAGATCTTCTCGGCCAGCGCCATGGTCTCGGCCTCCAGTTCGGCGCGCGGGACCACCCGGTTGACCATGCCCCACTCCTTGGCCTGCGCCGCGCCGAAGCGATCGCCGGTGAAGAGGAACTCCTTGGCCGCGCGCGGGCCCATCACCCACGGGTGCGCGAAGTACTCGACGCCGGGAATGCCCATGCGCACCACGGGATCGGAGAAGAACGCGTCGTCGGAGGCGACGATCAGATCGCACACCCACGCCAGCATCAGCCCGCCCGCGATGCAGGCGCCCTGCACCATGGCGATGGTCGGCTTGGGGATCTCCCGCCAGCGACGGCACATGCCGAGGTACACCTCGGACTCCCTGGCGAACCGCTGGTCGCCGCCTTGCTTGTCGACGTGGTCCCACCACAGGACGGCCTTGTTGTCGTAGCGCACGTGGTGGTCGCGGCCCGGTGTGCCGATGTCGTGCCCGGCGCTGAAGTGTTTGCCGTTGCCCGCCAACACGATCACGCCGACCTCGTCGTCCTCGACGGCGCGTTGGAAGGCGGCGTCGAGCGCGTAGGTCATCACCGAGTTCTGCGCGTTGCGGTAGTCGGGCCGGTTCATCGTGACGATCGCGACCCGGCCGCGGCGCTCGTAGGTGACGACCTCGCCTTCGTCCGGCACGGCGCCGTTCTCCGGTTGGTCTGACATTACGACTTCTCCTCACGTAGTTGACGCTTGAGCACTTTCCCGGCGGCGCTGTAGGGCAGCTGGTCGCGGAATTCGACGAAGCGCGGCACCTTGAAGTTGGCCAGCACGGTGGTGGCGTGAGCGAGCACCTGGTCCTCGGTGAGCGACGAGCCCGACTTGCGCACCACGTAGGCCTTGCCCACCTCGCCCATCCTGGTATCGGGCACGCCGACGACCGCCGACTCGGCCACGCCGTCGAGCCGGGCGAGCGCCTGCTCGATCTCGGCCGGATAGACGTTGAAGCCGCCGGAGATGTACATGTCCTTGAGCCGGTCGGTGATCCTGAGGTATCCGCGTTCGTCGAGCGCGCCGATGTCGCCGGTGTGCAGCCAGCCCTCGGCATCGATGGTCTCGGCGGTGCTCTGCGGATCGTCGAGGTAGCCGAGCATGACGTTCGAGCCGCGCAGCAGTACCTCGCCCGCCTCGCTGAGCTTCAGCTCGAAGCCCGCGATGGGCCTGCCGCAGGTGTTGGCTACGGTCTCGGCGTCGTCGTCGGCGCGGCACATGGTGCCGAACCCGGCCGCCTCCGACAGGCCGTAACCGGTGATGACGACGGCGAATTCGAGCTCGGACCGCATCCGCTCGACCAGCACCACCGGCACCGTCGCGGCGCCGGTGACGGCCACCCGCAGCGTGCTCAGGTCGTAGGAGCCGCGGTCGGGGAAGTCCAGGATGGTCTGGTAGATCGTCGGCGGGCCGGGCAGCACGGTGATCTTCTCCCGGCCGACCAGCCGCATCGTCTGCGGCACGTCGAAGGTGGCCTGCGGGATGATCGCCGCGCCGGTGACCAGGCAGGCGAGGATGCCTGCCTTGTAGCCGAAGTTGTGGAAGAACGGGCTGACGACGAGGTAGCGGTCGTCGCTGTTCAAGGTGGTGCACTCGGCCCAGGCGCGCACCACCGACAGCGCCTGCCGGTGCGCGACGAGCGTGCCCTTGCTGCGGCCGGTGGTGCCCGAGGTGAACAGGATGTCGGAGATGTCCTCGGCGTCGACGGCGGCGGCGCGCTTCTCGGCGTCCTCGACCGGGACGGTCTCGGCGATCACCGCGAGATCCGACCAGTTCAGCACGCTCGGATCGGTGCTCGTCGTCTCGCCGCCCGGTTCGACGGGGATCACCACGATCGTCGGAATCGCCAATTCCGGCGCGGCGGCGCGCAGTTCGGCCAGCCGGTCGCGGCCGAGGAAGGCGCCCGCGATGAACAGCGCCTTCGCGTCGACTCTCGACAGCACGTCCGCGGCCTCGTCGGCGACGTAGCGGGTGTTCAGCGGTACCAGCGCCGCGCCGGCGTAGTGCGCGGCCAGCGCGGCGACCACCCAGTGGTGGGTGTTCGGCGCCCACATGGCCACCCGGTCGCCGGACTGCACGCCGCGGGCGATCAGCGCACGCGCCGTCTGCTGGACCACGGCCAACAGCTGGGTCCAGTCGAGACGGACGTCGCCGTCGGCGAGCGCCGGGGCGGCACCGAACGTCCGAGCGGCATCGTGCAGGGCCATCGGTGTCGTTTGTGCAGGGGTTGTCACGGGCGTTCCTCACCGTTCACGCGAGTACTTATGCATGCACTCTACAAAGCAAGTGCTTGGTAGGTTATCCTACCGTCGTGGTTGCGATCCAGACCTCAGATTCCGACACTGCCGCGCAGGACGCGCGGTTTTCCGCCGAAGTGCGGGAATGGCTGGCCGAGAATCTCGACGGAGAATTCCGCGAACTGCGCGGACTAGGCGGTCCAGGCCGCGAACACGAGGCGTTCGACGAGCGCCTGGCCTGGGACCGGCACCTGGCCGCCTCCGGGTGGACCTGCCTCGGCTGGCCCAAGGAGTACGGCGGTCGCGAGGCCACCGTGCGTCAGCAGGTGATCTTCCACGAGGAATACGCCAAGGCGAACGCGCCCGCGCGGGTCTCGCACGTGGGGGAGGAGCTGCTCGGCCCGACCCTGCTCGCCTTCGGCACCCAGGCGCAGAAGGACCGTTTCCTGCCCGGCATCCGCAACGTCACCGAGCTGTGGTGCCAGGGCTACTCGGAACCGGGTGCGGGCTCGGACCTGGCCGCCATCAGCACCGCCGCGCACCTCGACGGCGACGAATGGTCCATCAACGGCCAGAAGATCTGGACCTCGCTGGCCCACGTGGCCGACTGGTGCTTCGTGGTGGCGCGCACCGAGAAGGGCTCGTCCCGCCACAAGGGCCTGTCGTACCTGCTCGTTCCCATGAAGCAGCCGGGTATCGAGGTGCGCCCGATCATCCAGCTCACCGGGACCTCGGAATTCAACGAGGTCTTCTTCGACGACGCGCGCACCGCCGCCGACCTGGTCGTCGGCGCGCCGGGCGACGGCTGGCGCATCGCGATGGGCACACTGACCTTCGAACGCGGCATCTCCACCCTCGGCCAGCAGATCCGCTTCGCCAGGGAACTGGCCGACATCGAGGCGCTGGCCCGCCGCATCGGCGTGGCCGACGACCCGCTCATCGCCGACCGGATCGACCGGGCCTGGGTGGGTCTGCGGGTGCTGCGCGCGCACGCGCTGCGCACCATGGAAGGCACCGGCGTCGACGACGGCGGACAGGCCTCGGTCGCCAAGCTGCTCTGGGCCAATTGGCACCGCGGCCTCGGCGAACTGGCCATGGCCGTGCTCGGCGCGCGCGGCCTGGTGGCCGACGAGGACGACGATCTCAACGAATGGCAGCGGCTGTATCTGTTCACCCGCGCCGACACCATCTACGGAGGTTCGAACGAAGTGCAGCGCAACATCATCTCCGAGCGCGTGCTCGGTCTGCCGCGCGAGGCCCGGCCGTGACGGCGCGGCCCCTTTCGGTCGCCCCTGAGCCCGTCGCCGGGCACGGCCTGCTGACCGGACGCGTCGCCGTCGTCACCGCGGCCGCCGGGACCGGCATCGGCTCGGCGACCGCGCGCAGGCTGCTCGCCGAGGGCGCCGACGTGGTCGTCTCCGATTGGCACGAGCGCAGGCTCGCCGAGACCGAGGTCGAGCTGAAGGGCGAGTTCCCGGATCGCCGGGTCGCCGCGATCGCCTGCGATGTGCAGAGCACCGAGCAGGTGGACGCGCTGGTGCGCGGCGCGGCGGAAGTGCTCGGCCGCATCGACATCATGGTCAACAACGCGGGCCTCGGCGGTGAGACGCCGGTGGTCGACATGACCGACGAGCAGTGGGACCGCGTCTTGGACATCACGCTCAACGGCACCTTCCGGTGCACCCGCGCCGCGCTGGCCTACTTCCGTTCGGCGGGCCACGGCGGCGTCATCGTGAACAACGCCAGCGTCCTCGGCTGGCGCGCGCAGTACGGGCAGGCGCACTACGCCGCGGCCAAGGCCGGTGTGATGGCGCTGACCCGGTGCAGCGCGGTCGAGGCCGCCGAGCTCGGCGTGCGGATCAACGCCGTCTCGCCGAGCATCGCGCGGCACGCGTTCCTCGACAAGGTCAGCTCGACGGAGCTGCTGGATCAGCTCTCCGAACGAGAGGCTTTCGGCCGCGCGGCCGAGCCGTGGGAGGTGGCCGCGACCATCGCCATGCTGGCCAGCGACTACACCAGCTACCTCACCGGCGAGGTCGTTTCGGTGAGCAGTCAGCGGGCCTGAGGCGCCCGATTGAGATCGCCTTCGGGCGTCCGCTTCCCTCCCCGGAAATGGGCGCCCGATCAGGTGAAAAAGGGTGGCGCGCGCGGGGCTGGGGTGTGCCATGCTGGGGAAGGACGGATCCCGCAATTTCGTAAGGGGCGTTGGCTATGGGCCCGGATCGCCCACCTGCCCGCGAACAACTAGAACTCGATGTCGTACGCGAGGTCGTGTTGGCCAGGCGCAGGCTGGACAGCATGGTTCTCGCTGCCCTGACGCTCGGCGCCGAGCTCATGAACCACGAGTCCGCGCGGGCGACGGCGTGCCGGGCCGCGCAGATTCTCGAGCGGTTCGCGATCGACGAGAGCGAAGTCGAACGAGACCCGAGAGCCGCGTTGCGCGCCGACATGGTGCGCGACAACGCTCGCGCCAGCCGGATCGGACTGCGGTCTCCCGCCGGGGTTCCCTCGGACCAGGATCGGCGGCGACAGCGCCAGACCGCGCTGCTGCGCGAGGTCCGCGCCGATCTGATCGAGGTGCTGCGCCGCTGCCGCAAACATCACTTCGACCGCGGCGCCGTCGCCGACGAGATCGCGCAGGGTCTGTGCGCGGCCACCGACAAACTGGTGGTCGGCGCCGATATGGACGCCTACCACGCCTGGCAGCGCGGCATGGTGCTGAAGCTCATCGAGGAACCGGTCCCGTACGGCCCGCCCAGGGTGATGGCGACCGTCGACGCGGGCCCCGGCCGCGGGCCACTGACCGTCGAATGGGACACGCCGGAGCGAAGATTGGCGCTAGTCGCCCGCATGGCCCGCGCCGGCATCTCCCCGGTCGTCATCTGCGACCGCCTCCTCGCCGACCTCTCGGTCTCCTCTCCGATCCGCTACTCCCTGCGCTAGCGCACCACCGAAACCCGCCGAATCAGGATGTGCCGTTGCCTACTACCACCAAGCAAATGCTTGGTTGTATTATGGCCTTCGTGACCGCACCTGACGCCTCGAAATCCGCACGACGCAACGAACTGCTCGCGCTGGCGGCCGACCTGTTCGCCCAGCGTGGACTGCGCGCGACCACGGTGCGCGATATCGCCGACGCGGCGGGGATTCTATCCGGGAGCCTCTACCACCACTTCGATTCCAAGGAGTCGATGGTGGACGAGATCCTGCGCGGCTTCCTGGACGACCTGTTCGGCCGCTACCGCGAGATCGTCGGCTCCGGCCTCAGCTCGCGAGACACCTTGGAAGCCTTGGTGATCGCGTCCTACGAGTCGTTCGACCGCTTCCACGCCGCGGTCGCGATCTACCAGGCCGAGGCCAAACGCCTGCGCGACGCGGAGCGTTTCGCCTACATCGCGGAGTACAACCGCGAGTTCCGCGAGCTCTGGCACCGGGTGCTGACCAACGGTGTCGAGGACGGCAGCTTCCGTCCCGAGCTCGACGTCGAACTGGCCTATCGCTTCCTGCGCGACACCGTCTGGGTCGCCGTGCGCTGGTACCAGCCGGGCGGCGCCATCACCGTCGAAAACCTCGCAAAGCAGTACCTCACCATCGTGCTCGACGGGCTCACCGCCTCGCAGCACACCGACTAGGAGACCCCATGTCTGCACCTTCCGCCCGCCGCGCTGGGCCTACCCGCCCCGCCGTCTCCGCAGGCTCCGACGACTACCGTCCCCCTTACACCCCGCTGCGGGACGCCTACGTGATCGACGCGGTGCGCACCCCCGTCGGCAAGCGCGGAGGTGCGCTGGCCGGTGTGCATCCGGCCGATCTGGGTGCGGCCGCGCTGCGCGGACTGCTCGACCGCAACCCGATCGACCCGATCAATGTCGATGACGTGATCGTCGGCTGCGTCGACAACGTCGGTCCGCAGGCGGGCAACATCGGCCGCACCATGTGGCTGGCCGCGGGCTACCCGGAGGAAGTCCCCGGCGTCACCGTCGACCGGCAGTGCGGATCTTCCCAGCAGGCCATCAATTTCGGCGCGCAGGCCATCATGAGCGGCACCGCCGAGGTGATCGTCGCAGGCGGCGTCCAGAACATGAGCGCCATCCCGATCTCGGCGGCCATGCTGGCGGGCAAGGAGTACGGCTTCGAGTCGCCGTTCGTCGGCGCGCAGGGCTGGGACCACCGGTACGGCACCGACGAGGTCTCCCAGTTCCGCGGCGCGCAGCTGATCGCCGAGAAGTGGGGTATCAGCCGCCAGGACATGGAGCAGTGGGCGCTGCGCAGCCACGAGCGCGCCCGCCAGGCCATCAAGGAAGGCAAGTTCGACAAGGAGATCGTCCCGGTCGGCGATTTCTGGATCGACCAGGGCCCGCGCGAGACCTCGCTGGAGAAGATGGCCTCGCTGCCCGCGCTCGCCGAGGGCAGCCCGCTCACCGCCGCGGTGGCCAGCCAGATCTCCGACGGCGCCAGCGCCACCCTGCTCGCCTCGGAGTGGGCGGTGCAGGAATACGGCCTGACCCCGCGCGCCCGCATCCACCACGTCAGCGCGCGCGGCGCCGACCCGATCTTCATGCTCACCGCGCCCATCCCGGCCACCAAGTGGGCGCTGGCGAAGACCGGTCTCACCATCGACGACATCGACGTGGTGGAGATCAACGAGGCCTTCGCTCCCGTCGTGCTCGCCTGGCTGAAGGAGACCGGCGCCGACCCGGAGAAGGTCAACGTCAACGGCGGCGCCATCGCGCTGGGCCACCCGCTCGGCGCCACCGGAGCCAAGCTCTTCGCCACCCTGCTCAACGAGCTGGAGCGCCGCAACGGCCGCTACGGCCTGCTGACCATCTGCGAGGGCGGCGGCACCGCCAACGCCACCATCATCGAGCGCCTGTAAGCACCGATCGCGATCTGCGCCGGGCGAATGCCATTCGCCCGGAGCGGTTTTCGTGGTGATGCGCCCGTCGGTCGCGGGCAGCGGTTGGCTGGGCGGCCGAGGCAGACACCCGTGGGCACGGCTGTGATCGCTGTGGTCAGTCCTCCGCGGCGCGCATGCCAACTCCGATGCGTCTGCGGATTTTCGGCGTCGTCGTGATGATCGCCCAAACGGTGGAAGCCATAACGTCAGCGTAGGCGGCGCAACCCCACCGGCAGATAGTAGATCCACGCATATGCTCCACACGCCTCGCAGGGCGTATACCGGCTGCGGAGCGTGCGAAACCGCTGCGAGGTCCTTGTGCCGGCGGGCTCGGTCGCATCGCGCCGACGCGCCTGGCCCGCCGGTTCAGGGCATGACAAGGCCGCTCGATCGGGGATCGAGCGGCCTTGTAGGTCGATGCTGATCGGGGGTCAGTGAGTAGCCGTTCGACCGGCGAGCGCCGACATCGCCTCGATCCGCGCCAGCGCGTCGGCGACCACGTGATCGATGAGCTCCTTGCAGGTCGGCAGGTCGTCGATGATGCCGGTGACCTGACCCGCGGCCAGCACCCCCGCCTGGGTGTTGCCCTCGACGAGCCCGGCGCGCAACAGCATCGGGGTGTTGGCGGCCATGATCACCTGGGACCAGCTGAGGTCCTTGGTCTTTCGCATGGCGAGGCCATCCTTGACCATGGTCGACCACTTCATGCCGGTCATGCTCTTGAACCGCGCCGCGTTCGACACCGCCGCGGCCAAGCCACGCCAGCGGCCCGAATTCTCCAGCCGCTGCACCAGTTCGGTGTTCAGCACGCGATGCGGCATGCCGTCGACCTTCAACGAGACCACGGTGTCCTGCAACTGCCTGCGCAGGTATTCCTGTTTCACCGCGTCGGGCACGGAACTCTCCTGGGTCAGCAGGAAGCGGGTGCCCATCGCGACGCCCGCCGCGCCGTAGGCCAGCGCCGCCGCCAGGCCGCGCCCGTCGAAGAAACCGCCCGCCGCGACGACCGGGATGTCGACTGCGTCGAGCACCGAGGGCAGCAGCAGCGTGGTCGCGACGGGACCGGTGTGCCCGCCGCCCTCGCCGCCCTGCACGATCACCGCGTCGGCGCCCCAGGAGGCCACCTTCACCGCGTGCTTGGCCGCGCCGATCGACGGAATCACCACGACGCCTGCGTCTTTGAGCTTGGCGATGAGATCCTTCTTCGGCGCGAGCGCGAACGAGGCGACCGCCACCTTCTCCCTGATCAGCAGGTCGATGCGCTCGCCCGCGTCGGTGGCGTCGGCGCGGATGTTCACGCCGAACGGTTTGTCGGTCTGCGACTTGGTCTTCGCGATCGCCGCTTCCAGCTCCGCGAAGGTCATGGTCGCCGAGGCGAGAATGCCGAGGCCGCCCGCGTTGGCGGTGGCCGAGACCAGGCTCGGGCCGGCCACCCAGCCCATGCCGGTCTGTACGACGGGATGCTCGACGCCGACCAATTCGGTCAGCGGCGTGTGCAGGCGTCCGGTCACGCGGTGTCCTTTCGTGCATGCCCGAGGGGCCCTACGTGGTTACGCAGGCTGCCTCCTCCGGGCCCTGACTCGGTCATGCGGCCACTTCCTTGTCGCGAATGCCCTTGGGATCCAGCACCGTCCGGATGATCCGCAGTTCTTCCGCGCTCGGCAGCCGCGTCTCGCCCGCCTCGCCGAGCCCGGCGATCTCGAACGAGGTGTTCTCGGCGACCTCTTCCGGGCTCACCCCGGGGTGCAGCGAGAGGGCGCGCATCGTGTGGCCGGGCCCGCCGAAATCGAAGACGCCCAGATTGCTCACGACCCGGTGCAGGTGGTGGAAGCGGAAAGCCGGGTTGGCCGGGTCGATCTTGTCGTAGCCGACGCCGGAGACGATGTCGACCTGCTCGCAGAACACCCGGTTGGTGTGCCTGGGCACCCAATAGCTGGTGGCGTGGTTGATCGTGTTGCCCGGCGCGCCACGCACGCCGAACATCTGCCTGGTCGGCCGCTGGAGCGGGCCGAAGGCGGACAGGTTCTGGTTGCCGTACTTGTCGATCTGGTTGGCGCCCATGACAACGTGCCGTCGACCGGAGGCGACCACGTCGAAGACCTTGGAGAACGGAATCCAGCCCTCGATGGGGGCTTTCGCGCCGAGCGCGGGCGTTTCGGCCAGGTAGAGCGCCTCGCCGTCGGAGAGCAGCAGATCCGGTTCGAAGGTAAGCCGGGCCAGTCGCGCGCCGATCGTGGTGACCGGGGACATCGGGCTCGCCATGATCTCGCCCGCCCCGCGGAAGATCTCCGCGCAGGCGACGACGCACACTTCGGCGAGGGTGCTCGTGGTGGTGTCGGTCATCGGGTCAGCCCTCCTGCGTGGCGAAAGCGCGGACGGCCGCCTGGTATTCGTCCTCGGAGACGTCGAGGTACGTGGCCTTGAACTCGGCCCACGACTCGGGCGTCTTGGCGGCCGCCACGTAGTGACGCTGGAATTTCTCGTCCCGGCCGTAGCTGCCGGAGAATGTGAAGTGCGCGCCGCCCGGGGCCTCGACCACGCCGTCGACCATCATCCGGTTGAGGATGATCGCCTGCTGCGGAACGGCTTTCACCAGCTCCTCGGTCTCGGTCAGCCGATCCACCGACAGGTAGCGGCGCTCGGCGGACAGGCAGTACAGATCGTCGAAGTAGGGGTCGACGCCGGTGTAGGCGGCATTGCCGTGCTTGTCGCCGAGGTCCAGATGAACCAGCGCCGCATCGAGATTCAGCGCGGGCATGGCGACGAGCGTTTCGGTCCGTCCGTCGGCGGCCGGGTAGGGGGAGGCGACGGTCTTCAGCTCGCCCTCCCAGAAATCCATGACCGCGGAGCCGAGCCCGGCGCGGATCGGCAGGAACGGCAGCCGGGCCGCCGCGGCCTGTAGACCGCACTTGACCATGCCCTCGTCCATTTCGCGGACCGTGATCGCGCCCTCGGTGCGCGCCTTGGCGAACCACGGATCGTAGAAGGGCGCCGAATCCAGCGACACGAACCCGTAGTACGCCTTGCGCACCTTGCCCGCCGAGCAGAGCAGGCCCAGGTCGGGGCCGCCGTAGCTGACCACGGTCAGATCGGTGAGGTCCGAGCGCAGGATGGCCCGCACCAGCGCCATCGGCTTGCGCCGGGAACCCCAGCCGCCGATGCCGATGGTCATTCCGCTGCGCAGCTCGCCGACCACGTCGTCGAGCGACATTCGCTTGTCCCGCATGTGTTCTCCTGTATCCGTGGGCGGGCTACTCGCCGGCCTTGCGCGCCGCGAGGTCGTCTTCGAACCTGGCGCGGATCTCGTCGGCGACGCCCGCCAGGTTCAGTTCGAAGGTGAAGCCCTGCTCGTAGCGGTAGCTGCGGTGCACGTCCTGCACGTCGATGCCGTTGAGCGCGCGCTTGGCCGCCCGGATCACCCGGCCGTCCTTGGCCGCGATGTTCTTGGCGACTTCCATGGCGGCGGCGTCGAGTTCGGCGCGCGGCACCACCTGGTACACCGAGCCGTAGTGCTGCAGCTGCTGGGCGGTGATGGTGCTCGCGGTGTAGAACAGCGCGCGCATCAGGTGCTGGGGGACCAGCCGGGAGAGGTGCGTGGCCGCGCCGAGCGCGCCGCGGTCCACCTCGGGCAGGCCGAAGGTGGCGTCGTCGGAGGCGATGACGACGTCGGCGTTGCCGACCAGGCCGATGCCGCCGCCGAGGCAGAAGCCCTGCACCACCGCGATGACCGGCACCGGGCAGTCGTAGACCGCGGCGAACGCCTCGAAGCAGCCGTGGTTGGCGTCGATCAGCGCCTGGTGGCCCGGCTTGCTCTGGATCTCCTTGATGTCGACGCCCGCGTTGAAGCCGCGGTTCTCCGCGCGCAGTACCACGACCTTGGTCTCTGGGTCGCGCCCTGCCGCGCGGACGGCGTCGGCGATGGCGAACCAGCCGTCGGTCGGGATGGCATTGACCGGCGGGTAGTCGACCGTGACGACGGTGATGCCGGTTGATTCGGAGTGACGGTTGATCCCCATCGCATGTCCTTCGTTTCTGAGCTCGTGGTGCGTGCCGGATGTCGCCGGGCATTGGCAAAGCAAGCAGTTGCTTGGTAGGTTAGCACGGTGGGACTCGAAATCGATCTGACCGATCGCGTCGTTTTGGTCACCGGCGGAGTGCGCGGTGTAGGCGCGGGGATCAGCAGGACATTCCTGGCGGCGGGTGCGACGGTGGTCGCGTGCGCCCGGCGCCCGGCCGACGCCCCGGTGGTCCACGACGGCCGGGAGATCGAATACCTGCCGTGCGACGTCCGCGACGGCGACGCGGTCCAGGGCATGATCGACACGGTGCTCGCCCGCCACGGGCGGCTCGATCACCTGGTGAACAACGCGGGCGGCGCCCCCTTCGCGCTCGCCGCCACCGCGAGCAAGAACTTCCACGCCAAGATCGTGGAGCTGAATCTCCTCGCCCCGCTACTGGTTTCGCAGGCCGCCAACGCGGTCATGCAGGAACAGTCCGACGGCGGATCGATCGTGATGATCTCCAGCGTCAGCGGCCATCGGCCCTCCCCGGGCACCGCGGCCTACGGCGCGGCCAAGGCGGGCATCGACAACCTGACCCAATCCCTCGCCGTCGAGTGGGCCCCGAAGGTCAGGGTGAACTCGCTGGTGGTCGGCCTGGTCGAGACCGAGCTCACCGAAATGCACTACGGCGACCGCGAGGGCGTCGACGCCGTCGCCGCGACGGTTCCGCTCGGCCGGATGGCCCGTCCCGAGGACATCGGCCGCGCCGCCGCCTTCCTGGCCTCGCCCCTCGCCGCCTACGTCAGCGGCGCCTCGCTGCCGGTGCACGGTGGCGGCGAGCGCCCCGCCTTCCTTGCCGCGTCCACCGCGGAGCACGACCAGCAGCGGGCCTGATCCCGAACAGAACGAAAGAGGACAACAGGTAATGAGCGAGCAGATCTGTGCGGGGCGCACCGTCATCGTCACCGGCGCGGGCCGCGGTATCGGCCGGGCGCACGCGCTGGCCTTCGCGGCCGCGGGCGCGCGCGTGGTGGTCAACGACCTCGGCTCCGCCCTCGACGGCGCTGCCACCGTCGAGACGCCCGCCCAGCAGGTGGTCGCCGAAATCGAGGCGATGGGCGGCCAAGCCGTGGCCAACGGCGACGACATCGCGGACTGGGCGGGCGCGCGCAACCTGATCCGGCAGGCAGTCGATACCTTCGGCGGGCTGGACGTGTTGGTCAACAACGCGGGCTTCGTGCGCGACCGGATGCTGGTCAACCTGGGCGAGGACGAGTGGGACGCGGTGGTGCGAGTGCACCTCAAGGGCCATTTCGCCACCATGCGTCACGCCATCGAATACTGGCGCGGCGAGAGCAAGGCGGGCCGTCCGGTCGACGCCCGCATCATCAACACCAGCTCCGGCGCAGGCCTGCAGGGCAGCGTCGGCCAGGGCAACTACGGCGCCGCGAAGGCGGGTATCGCCGGGCTGACCCTGACCGCCGCCGCTGAATTCGCCCGGTACGGCGTGACCGTCAACGCCATCGCGCCCGCCGCGCGCACCAGGATGACCGAGACCGTGTTCGCCGAGACGATGGCCAAGCCCGAGGACGGGTTCGACGCGATGGCGCCGGAGAACATCTCGCCGCTGGTGGTCTGGCTCGGCAGCCCCCAGTCCGCCGGTGTCACCGGCCGCATGTTCGAGGTCGAGGGCGGCAAGGTCGCGCTGGCCGACGGCTGGCGGCACGGCGTCGCGGTGGATCGCGGCGCGCGCTGGGAGCCCGTCGAGCTCGGCCCGGTCGTCGCGGACCTCATCGCGAAGGCCGCGCCGCCGGAGCCGGTGTACGGAGCCTGATCGATCTGTTTGCTGGGCGGGCCCTGGGCTCGCCCAGTGAAATTCGAGCTAACGCCATGTGACGCGAGCCCTGTCCCCTCGGGGCGCCGCTGTGCGCTGCCATCCTTTCCCTGCGCCTTTCAGGGCGGGGGTTTACTATGGGCACCCGTCCGTCAAAAGTCCGGATGAGGTGTTGCGACCGGGCATATAGCTGCGCTGTACGAAGAGGGGAAGGCTGGCGCATGGCCGTTGGTCGCACGTTCCGTGCGGTGGCACTAGCCGGAGCTGTGACCGGTTTTGCGCTACTCGGTTCCGTTGCCGCCCTCGCGCAACCGGGTGGCATACCGCCCGAGGAGCCG
Source organism: Nocardia sp. bgisy134 (assembly GCF_965341865.1). Taxonomy (GTDB): domain Bacteria; phylum Actinomycetota; class Actinomycetes; order Mycobacteriales; family Mycobacteriaceae; genus Nocardia. The sequence goes on along the minus strand of NZ_CBDQZP010000006.1, from coordinate 156,179 downwards.
GGTCAGCCGCGCGTCCCCGCGTCGAGCGCTTCCATCACGGGCCCCGGATTGCCGCTGGTGCCAATGACTCCCGAACCCACCGCCGAGGAGATCGGTTCGTCCGCTGTCGGCTCGGCAAGCGCCGCGGGTTCCGCTGGACTCGGTTCCGCCGCCGCCGCGGGTTCCGCCGGACTGGGCTCAGCCGGATTGGGCTCGGCCGGTGCGGCCGGTTCCGCCGGGTTGGCCGCTGTGCTCGGTACCGGGTCGGCCGGATTGGGTGCGTTGTTGGGCACCGGCTCAGCCGGATTGGCTGCGTTGCTCGGTACCGGTTCGGCGGGTCTGGGGGCAGCTGTCGGTTCGGTGGCCGTTGGTTCTGCCGCTGTCGGTTCGGCGGCCGTCGGCTCTGCCGCTGTCGGTTCGGCGGCCGTCGGCTCTGCCGCTGTCGGTTCGGCGGCCGTCGGCTCTGCCGCTGTCGGTTCCGCGGCTGTCGGTTCGGCCGGTGTCGGTTCGGCCGCTGTTGGTTCCGCGGGTGTCGGTTCGGCGGGCGTTGGTTCCGCGGGTGTCGGTTCGGCCGGTGTTGGTTCGGCGGGTCCGGGGTCGGCGGCTGTCGGTTCCGCCGCCGTCGGTTCGGCCGCGGTCGGCTCCGCCTCCCCACTGCTGCTCCTGCTGATCCCGCTGCCGACACTGCCCGTCCCGGCGACTCCTGCTGCGCCCCTCGTCATTCCGCCCGTCCCTGACGGCCCGGCTCCACAGCTCGCTCCGATCCCGGTCGCCGCACCGCCCGCCGCGAAGGCGGTTCCGGAGCAGACTCCGCCGCCCGCTCCCGCGCCGCAAGTGCCCGCGAATCCGAACCACGACGTACGCCCGACGAGCGCCGACAACGGACTGCCCGAACCGAACGTGCTCTCGGTCGTCGGCGGCCTCGTCGCCCTCGCGCTCGCCGGAACCGGTTCCGGCGTGGTCAGTTTCCAGAGCGCCTCCGCCGCGCAGGCCAAGGTGGACGCCGCCCGCGCCCAGTTCTTCGGCCCGAGGTTGTGAAGGGTCAGGCATGAGTGAGAGCAGGACGCAGAGCAGTTCCCGGTCCTACCGGCGGGTGGCGGCCGCGGTCGACGCGGTGTGCGCCGTGGCCGCCGACTACGACGCCACCACCCTGGACGAGGTGGTCGCCGCGATCGCCAACGAGCGTAAGCGGGAAATCGAGATCGCCAGTGCCCAGCTGGGTCCCGGTGTCTGCGGCCAGCGCAGGTTCTATCCCGACCGGGACGTCATCGTGCTGGCGGCCACATTGCCCAGCCGCGATCACACGCTGGCCCACGAACTCGGCCACATCGTCTTCGACCACGAGGGCGCGCCCGCACCGGAGGTGACACTGGAGGCCGGCGACGACCTGATCGCCTACATGCTGAGCCAGCGCGCCCATCAGCAGATCGTCGACGACGGCGCCGACGAGCTGGCCGAATGGGAGGCCGAGACCTTCGCCGCCATGCTGATGACCCGGCTGCGCGTCTTCAACAGCCGAGGCGCGGGCGTCTCGGTCCTTCGATTCGATGAGGCACTCGGATGACGTTCTGGTTGACGGCCATGCTGGTCTGGGTGGCCGCGGGCGCGCGCGTGGGGCGCGTGCTGGTGAAACCCGCGACGACGGCGCGGGTGGCGATCGTCGTCGCGGTGGCCGCGGTAGCGCTCGGCGCGACGGTCGCGGTGCCCGAAATCGCCCTCGCCGTGGACAATCTGCGCCCGCATGGTCTGCGCTCCGGGCTGCTGTCCGACGGCGTCGTGCTCTCGGCGTGGCTCGCGTTCGTCACGGCCACCTCGGTGGTGGCCGCCGCGGCGTGGCCGGTGGTCTCGCGGCGCAACCTGCGCCAGATCGGCATGGTGATCTACGCGGCGGGCACGACCGCGGTGGCCATCGCGCTGTCGTGGTCGTACACGTTCGGCTGGCTGCTCGTCGTGCTCGGCGCGATCTTCATCGTCGTGACCGGATTGCGCAACCTGGACTGGACGACGCTCGGCCGCGGCATCGCCATCTACACCGGGGGAACCGCGTTGGTCGGCGTGCTCGCGGTGCTTCAGGTGCGGCGCGCGCTGACCGACGAGCCGCGCGCGCCCGCGGGTCAACCGGCGTGGGACTGGCCCGCGTGGGAAATCGCCGCGCTGCTGGTCGCTTTCGGCGCGGTGTGGATCGTGGTGGAGCTGTGGGTGCGAGCCAGAGTGCTGCTGCGCCAGATTCGGTCGCTGCACCGCCTGATGGTCGGCCGGTTCCCCGAAGTGGTGGCGCACGATCAGACCGGAACCTCCACGCAGCTGCGTGCCTCGGACCAGGTCGCCCAGATCATGGACGCCCTCTACCTGCAATCGGGTGGCGGTGTCGAGTTGGTGGCCGCGGGCACGCCGCCCGACGCCATCGCCGAGCGCGCCGACGAGGTGGCGGAGTGGGCGCGAAATCCGTTGGGCGACATCGTGATAGACGCTCGATGGATCGCGCCGCCGGAGGGTGTCGGTTCGCGCGGCTGGGTACAGGCGATCGCGCGCGCCTACGAGTCCACCGCAGGCGCGCACTCGGAGGAGCCGGTTTCTCGATGACCTGACGCGGGTGATCATCCATCGGTGTCGCCGTCGCATGTGGTGACGGCCGCCGTTCTCCGTGCCGCACCACGATTTTCGATGATCGGTGTTCCCGGTCACCCGTCGATGACATCGACTCGGATGGATGACTACACTGCTCACCGCGCGCACCGTCGACCTGTGAGGGCATCGTCACCGTGACGATAAGGCCGCGGGATCGAAGTTGGACCCGTGTCCATCAGTGGAATGTAATGCGCCCCTGGAAATCGGGGCTATCGACCGAACGAGGAACTTGCTCGCTCTGTCTTCTGTGGTGTGGCATGCGTTTGCACAATGGCGATCGCAACCCGCTCGGTATGGATCGAGCGGTGCACTTTCAAACGTTCTTGCACGGCGTGGAATCCGAATCGGCGCGCAATCCGCGGACGCTACAGAATGCGCGCACTCCGCCGAATTGGATTCGGCGGGAACCCGTGTGCCGCGCCGGCCTGCCCGTCCTCGGGAGCTGGTTCGCGCACAACGCAGCACAGTGCGACCGATGGCCGCACTGTGCTGCGCTGTGGGAGAACCTTATTCGGTTCCGTCCGGAGGAATTTCGGGCAAGCCCTCACTCGCCCGCAACTTCTCCGCCATGGAGGTGAGAAGGTTCTGCGATTCTTCGGAAAGATCGAACGCCCTACTCGACAGCCGACGCAGTCCGTAGCCCTGCAGCTGGGACAGCAGCTCAAGATCGTGATCGATCTTGGCGGCATAGATGTCGTTGAAGAAGTAGTCCGGCTTGACCTTGAAGAACTTGGCCAGTGCAGCCACCGTTTCGTCCGACGGGTTGGTCCGTTGGCCCGACCGCAACTGCGAGAGATACGGTTTCGAGATCGGATGCCCGGAGGCCGTCAGCGCAGCCGCAACCTCCGCGTTGGTGTGCGGCTTGCGCCCCGGGGGATGCACGGTTTCGAACAGCTTGTTCAGCCGCGCCGCGAAATCAGCCATTGTGAGCCGCCCAATTCCCTTCGCTGTACTAACAGTCGTTATCTCGGATACGTATCATTGATATTAGCGGCTCAGTAACTGAAAACCTACGCCTGATTCAGGATTTCCTTGAAGCTTCTAGGTGAGCGGTCGGCGAAGCTACTGGGACGGTTGCGTTTGCGGGTCGCGCCAACGTCTCTAGTGGAGGCGCGGTACGACCCGGTTCTGGCCCGTCGCGGGGGTCTTCCCGATCAGGGCGATGTTAGCGACAAGATAGCTGACATCTCATCTAGTCGGCCGTACTGGTCACTGTGTGGCGTACGACACGTTTTGCGGGCTCTGGGATGAACGTTCAACAAATGGGAGTGGAATTAGTTGAAGTTGCTACAACCTCTCGATGATCGTACCTGTCGCCAGTGCGCCACCGGCACACATGAGCACCATTGCCGTGCTGCCGCCGGTCCGCTCCAGTTCGTGCAAAGCCGTTGTGATGAGCCGGGATCCGGTGGACCCGACCGGATGGCCGAGAGCAATCGCGCCGCCGTTGACATTCACCCGGTCCATGTCCGACTGGTGTACAGAAGCCCACGAAAGTGCGACCGAAGCGAATGCCTCATTGATCTCGAAAAGGTCGATGTCGCCGATACTCATCCCGGAACGCTCCAGTAGGCGAGTGCAAGCTTGCACCGGACCGTCGAGATGGAATTCCGGCTCGGCGCCGACCAGTGCCTGAGTCACGATCCGCGCGCGGGGGCGCAAACCCGCTCGCTGCGCGGCCTTTTCGTCCATCAGCAGCACCGCGGCCGCGCCGTCGGAGATCTGTGACGAACTGCCTGCGGTGTGCACGCCGCCCTCCAGGACCGGCTTCAGCTTGGCCAAGCCCTCCACGGTGGTCTCGCGCAGACCTTGATCCCGGGCCACGTCCAGCTTCTCGCCGGTGAGGTTGCCTTCCTTGTCCACCGCGGGCGCGGTGACCGACAGCACCTCGCGATCGAAGCGTCCTTCGGCCCACGCCTGCCCGGCCAGCCGCTGCGAGCGTGCGCCGAATTCGTCGACGTCCGCGCGAGAGATGCCGCGCCGCTTGGCAATTCGCTCGGCGGCCTCGAACTGGTTGGGCAGGTCGATATTCCACGACGCCGGCCTGCGCGGACCGGCGTGCTCGCCGACGTTGGCGCCCAACGGAACTCGGCTCATCGCCTCAACGCCGCAGGCCATGCCGATATCGATCGCACCTGCGGCGATGAGGCCGGCCACCAGGTGGTTGGCCTGCTGTGCCGAACCGCACTGCGCGTCGATCGTGGTCGCGCCGACCTGCCACGGCAGTCCGGCGTGCAGCCACGCGACCCGGGTGACGTTGTTGGACTGCTCGCCCGCCTGGGTGACGCAGCCGCCGATGACCTGCTCCACCTGGGCCGGGTCCAGGTGAGCGCGCTCGAGCAGTCCGCGCTGGGCCAGGCCGAGGAGTTCGGCGGCGTGCAGGCCGGATAGCCAGCCGCCGCGCTTGCCGATCGGAGTGCGAGCGGCCTCGACGATGACGGGTGTGCCCATCTTGAACCTTCCTCTGGGGACCAAAACTGAAACGTGTGCCAGCCGGATGTACTGCGCTTCTTTACTAGTCCTTCCGGCTGTGCTGCAATTGATTGTAGAACGTGTTTCAGTTTGTCGAAGGAGACATCTGGTGGTTGAGACTCGGAACGCCCGCCCGAATCTGCCGGAAGGGTTCGACGTCACGGACCCGGACATCTACGCCGAGCGAGTTCCGGTCGAAGAATTCGCCGAACTGCGCCGCACCGCGCCGATCTGGTGGAACCCGCAGTCGCCCGAGACCGGTGGCTTCCAGGACGAGGGTTTCTGGGTGGTGAGCAAGCACGCCGACGTCAAGGAGGTGTCGCGGCGCAGCGAGGTGTTCTCCAGCTTCGAGAACACCGCGATCCCGCGCTTCAACGACGACATCACCCGCGAGCAGATCGAACTCCAGCGCATCGTGCTGCTCAACATGGACGCGCCCGAGCACACCAAGCTTCGCAAGATCATCTCGCGCGGCTTCACCCCGCGCGCCATCAACGGCCTGCGCGCCGAACTCTCGGCGCGGGCCGAGGAGATCGTGAAGAGCGCGGCCGAATCGGGAGCGGGCGATTTCGTCACCCAGGTCGCGTGCGAGCTGCCGCTGCAAGCGATCGCCGAGCTGATCGGCGTTCCGCAGGAAGACCGGATGAAGGTCTTCACCTGGTCCAACCAGATGACCGGCTACGACGACCCGGAGAACGACGCCGACCCGGTGGCCGCGTCCGCCGAGATCCTCGGCTACGCCTACCAGATGGCCGCCGCCCGCAAGGCATGTCCCGCCGACGACATCGTGACCACGCTGATCGAGGCCGATATCGACGGTGACAAGCTCAGCGAGGAGGAGTTCGGCTTCTTCGTCATCATGCTCGCGGTCGCAGGCAACGAGACCACCCGCAACGCCATCACCCACGGCATGATGGCCTTCCTGGACAACCCCGACCAGTGGGAGCTGTTCAAGAAGGAGCGCCCGGCCACCGCGGCCGACGAGATCATCCGCTGGGCGACTCCGGTCACCTCCTTCCAGCGCACCGCGCTGGAGGACACCGAGCTCGGCGGCGTGCAGATCAAGAAGGGGCAGCGGCTGGTGATGCTGTACCGCTCGGCCAACTTCGACGAGGACGTCTTCGAGAACCCGGAGAAGTTCGACATCACCCGCAAGGACAACCAGCACCTGTCCTTCGGCGGCACCGGCGCGCACTTCTGCATCGGCGCGAACCTGGCCCGTCTGGAGATCGATCTGATCTTCAACGCGATCGCCGACCACCTGCCCGATATGACGAAGTTCGGCGACGCCAAGCGCCTGCGGTCCGGGTGGCTGAACGGTATCAAGGAATTCCCGGTCGACTACAAGACCAAGGGCGGCTGCCCGGTCGCGCACTGACCGAGCGAAAAGGGCCCTCGAACCGGAGTACCCAGCCGGTTCGAGGGCCCTTTCGTCTGCTGCCCGAGAGCAGGGGCAGCCGGTATCAGTCGACGCGCCGGGTAGTCGCGATCGCCCGGTCGACCTCCCAGAACGCGCGCAGGGCGGCGATCTTGCCCGCGTCGTCGACCTTGTAGGTGAACACGCCCTCGGCGTCGATCTGATGCCCGCCGATGCGGGTGCGGATGGTGCCGGTGAAGGCCACCTCCTTGCCACAGGCGAAGGAATCGTCGAAGAGGAACTCGATCGATTCGGTCTGCGCGATCGCCTTGTCCCAGAACGCCGCGATGGCGTCACGGCCGCGGTGACCCTTGCCCTCGGGGTCGAAACCCGAAGGGCCGATGGGATCTTCGACGATCCCGTCGGCGGCGAACAGATCCAGCCACGCGTCCTTGTCCCGTGCCCGCACCGCGGCCTGGGATGCGAGTCCGGCGAGGCGGGCGGGATGCTCGGTAGTGGTGGTCATAGGAGCTCCGTATCTGATGGCAGGTATCCGTCGATCGGGGAAGCGAAGCGCCCCCGATCGACCTCCAACGTCGGTCGGTGCGGAGTAAGCCGAGCGTCAGCGAGGCTTTTCCGCGCCGACAACCCACATCGAGAAGTACTGGGATCCACCGCCGTACGCATGGCCCATGGCCTTGCGCGCGCCGTCGACCTGGTAGTCGCCTGCCCGTCCCATCACCTGCTTGGCCGCCTCCGCGAACCGGATGAGGCCGGAAGCCCCGATCGGGTTGGAGGACAGCACGCCACCCGACGGGTTCACCGGGATGCGTCCGCCGATCTCGGTCTCGCCCTTCTCCGTGAGCTTCCAGCCGTCGCCCGGCGCGGCGAAACCGAGGTTCTCCAGCCACATCGGCTCGAACCAGGAGAACGGCACGTAGATCTCGGCGGCATCGATCTCCTCGAGCGGATCGGTGATGCCCGCCGCCTTCCACAGCGCGGCAGCCGCGTCCTGGCCCGCCTGCGGGTTGACCTGGTCGCGCCCGGCGAAAGTGGTCGGCTCGGTGCGCATCGCGGTGCCGTGCACCCACGCCACCTTCTTGCCCTCGGCTTCCACCGCCGCGGCCGCCTCGGCGTCGCCGAGCACGATCGCGCACGCGCCGTCCGAGGACGGGCAGGTCTCGTCGAAGCGGATCGGATCCCACAGCATCTGCGAGGCGAGCACCGATTCCAGCGTGATGTCGGGCTGCTGGAGGTGGGCGAGCGGGTTCTTGGCGCCATTGCGCCGATCCTTCACCGCGACCATCGCACCGATGTGGGACGGCGCATTGGACCTGCGGATGTAGGAACGCACGTGCGGGGCGAAGTAGCCGCCCGCGCCCGCGCCGACCGGCATGGTGAACGGCACCGGAATCGACAACGCCCACATGGCATTCGACTCCGACTGCTTCTCCCACGCCACCGCGAGCACCCGCTTGTGCACGCCAGCCTGCACCAGGTTGGCGGCCACCACGCCGGTGGAACCGCCCACCGAGCCTGCGGTGTGCACGCGCAGCAGCGGCTTCCCGGTCGCGCCGAGCGCGTCGGCCATATGCAGTTCGGGCATCATGACGCCCTCGAACAGGTCCGGCGCCTTACCGACCACCACCGCATCGATATCGGCGATGGTGAGCCCGGCGTCGGCGAGCGCGCGATCGATTGCTTCGCGGCACATGCCCGACATCGAGACGTCGGTTCGTTTCGTCACGTGATGGGTTTGTCCGGTGCCGAGCACCGCGGCCGGAACGCTCATGCCTGCACCTCGCTGGCGCTCGGCGCCGGCATGCGCGTGGCGCGCTGGCACATGATTCGCTCACTTCGTTCGCTCATGCCTGCACCTCGCTGGCGCTCGGCGCCGGCATGCGCGTGGCGCGCTGGCACATGATTCGCTCACTTCGTTCGCTCATGCCTGCACCTCGCTGGCGCTCGGCTCCGGCATGCGCGTGGCGCGCTGGCACATGATTCGCTCACTTCGTTCGCTCATACCTGCCCCTCCAAAACGGTCACAAGATTCTGTTGCAGCGCGGGGCCGCTGGTGGCGTGGGCGAGCGCGCGGTTCGCGGTGCCCGCCATGATGGCTTCGGCCGCGAAACCGATGCGCTCCAAGCCCGCCGCGAACATCGGGTTGGCGGCCAGTGCGCCACCCGACGGATTCAAGGTGGTCTCCGGCTTCAGCCCGATGGCCTCGGCGAGGATCAGCTGCTGGTGGCTGAACGGCGCGTGCAGTTCGGCGATGTCGAAGCCGCTCAGGTCGCCGCCGGTAACCGCCTGTGCCGCAGCGGAAGTCGAGGGCGAGGCGGTGAGATCGCGAGCGCCGAGCACCGGGGTGTCGACGCGGTGCGCCATGCCGGTGATCCAGGCGGGCCGCTCGCACAGCTCGCGGGCGCGATCGCCGACCGCGAGCACGATGGCGGCCGCGCCGTCGGTGATCGGCGCGCAGTCGTGGGCGCGCAGCGGATCGGCCACATACGGTGTGGCGAGCAAGCTTTCGACGTCACCGGAAGCGCCCGCCGCCACCGCGGCCATATCGCGCTCGGTCCAGCGGCCCGCGTCGAGTCCGGCCCGCGCTTGGAGACCGGCGATGGACAGCGCGTCCGGCCACAGGGGAGCGACCAGGTAGGGGTCGAGCTGCATGGTGAGCACCTGGCGCAGTGTGCCCGCGGACGACTTGCCGAATCCGTAGACCAGCGCGGTGCGCGCCTGCCCCGACTTCAGCTTCACGAACGCCTCGTACAGCGCCCACGCGGCGTCCATCTCGACGTGCGACTCGTTGATCGGCGGCACGGCGCCGATGGCGTCGATCGCCGAGATGAACGAGAAGGCGCGTCCGGCAAGGTAATCGGAGGAGCCCGAGCACCAGAAATCGATATCGGACTTGGTGATGCCCAGATCGGAGTAGAGCTGCTGGAAGCAGGGCACCAGCATCTCGACACCGTTGGTGGTGCCGAAGGTCTCCGGCACGTGCGGTGCGTGGGCGAAGCCCACGACCGCGATGTCGGTGGCGTTGTCAGTCAACGTAAGCGCCTCTCACAGGTGGTGCTTGTAGGTCTCGTAGTCGGCGTCCGGCTCGCCGCTCGGCTCGAAGTGGTCGACGTTCTCCAGACCGTGACCCCACTCCTCGCGCGGCTTCCACACCGCTTTCACGCGCATGCCCATCCGCACTTCGCTTGCGTCGCAGCCGAGTACGAGATGCAGTACCGGAATGTCGGCGCCGTCCAGCAGCACATAGGCCGCGACGTACGGCGGTTTGATGCGCTGTCCGAGGAACGGAACGTTCACAATGCAGAACGTGGTGACCGTGCCGTGATCGGAGAGTTCGATGTAATCGTCGGTCGGCCTGCCGTCGGTCGGGTTGGCCCCGCGCGGCGGGAAGTACACCTTGCCCGCGGCGTCGGTGCGCGCGCCGATCAGCTTGCCCTCGGCGAGTCCGCGCAGGTAGACGGTCTCCTGCGGGGAAGCGGTGTGCTTGTAGGACAGATCGATCGGCGTGACGATCATCGTGACCGGCTCGCCGCTTTCGGTGGCGGGCTCGGCGGTGGACTGCTCGCCCGGCTCGAAGCAGACGATGTCCTTGATGCTGCCTTCGGTCTGTGCGGCCCACCGCGCCCGCACTCGCATGCCGGTCCGCATCTCGTCCGGCGCGGTGACGTCGACGGCGTGCAGCATGCTGGTGTCCGCGCCGTCCAGCTGGATCAGCGCCCAGGCGAACGGCCGGTCGAAGGGCTGGCCGGGCAGCGGCTCGTGCACCCAGGTCCAGGAGGCGACCGTGCCGGTGTCGGCGACGTCGACGAACTCGGTCAGCGGCTGGCTGGTCACCGGGTCGTACTCGGGCGGCGGCACCAGAACCCGGCCGTCGGACCCGCGCACGCCGACCACCCTGCGGCTCCGCAGACCGGTCAGGAATCTGCCGATGGTCGGTCCCACCGACCGTGTGTAGTCGAATCGCGCCCGCAGCGGGGCGCTCAGCACATCGGGTGCCGTGCTGGTGTCCAATTCCGACCTTCTCTCAGCTCTTCATCACCCGCCGCGGTTCCGGCGGCCGTCCTCGCGCCACGCGGTGGGCCGGGTTCGTCCCGCCCAGCTCGCGGCGGTGCTCATCTCGTCGGGCCCCCACCCGTGAATACGCCGGACGCGGTATTCCCCTTAGTCACGCTATCGAGTAGAACAGGTTCTTATTCTGGTGGCAAGGGCGTGCCTCCGCCTTCGCTCCGGCCGTGCGCGTAAAAGTTGCCAAGGAAAGGGACGACCATGAAGTTCGGATTGCAACTCGGATATTGGATGGCGCAGCCGCCGCGGAACGCGGGGGAGTTGGTCGTGGCGGCCGAGAAGGCGGGCTTCGACGCCGTCTTCGCCGCCGAATCGTGGGGCTCGGACGCCTTCGGTCCGCTCACCTGGTGGGGTTCGTCGACCGAGCGGGTTCGGCTGGGGACCTCGGTGGTGCAGATGTCGGCGCGCACGCCCGCCGCGACCGCGATGCACGCGCTGACCCTCGATCACCTCAGCGGCGGTCGTGCGATCCTCGGGCTCGGGGTATCCGGTCCGCAGGTGGTGGAGGGCTGGTACGGGCAGCCGTTCGCCAAACCCTTGCAGCGCACCCGCGAGTACGTCGGCATCATCCGCCGCATCCTCGCGCGCGAGGCGCCGGTGACCAGCGACGGACCGCACTACCCGCTGCCGTACACCGGGCCGGGCGCGACCGGGCTCGGTAAGCCGCTCAAGCCGATCGTGCACCCGCTACGTGCGGATTTGCCGATCTGGCTGGGCGCGGAAGGTCCGAAGAACGTGGCGCTCACCGCCGAGATCGCCGACGGCTGGCTGGCGATCTACTACGCGCCGCGGTTGGCGAACATGTACAACGACTGGCTCGACGAAGGCTTCGCCAGGGTGGGCGCGCGCCGATCGCGCGAGGACTTCGAGATCGCGGCCAGCTGCCAGGTGGTGATCACCGACGACCCCGGCGCCGAGCTGGAACGGATGCGCTGGATCATGGCGCTCTACATCGGCGGCATGGGTGCGCCGGAGCTGAACTTTCATGCCCAGGTCTACCGGCGGATGGGCTACGAGCGCGAGGTCGACGAGATCGGCAGGCTGTTCCAGGCGGGCAAGAAGGCCGAGGCGGCGGCCGTGGTCCCGGACGAGCTGATCCTGGACACCGCCATCATCGGTGACGAAGGTCATGTGCGTGAGCAATTGAAGGTCTGGGAGGCCGCGGGCGTCACCATGATGCTCGTGTCGGTTCCGGATATCGAGCAATTGCACCGGCTCGCACCCCTTGTCGATCAGTAGAACGCGTTCTAAATTCAATGGGGTGACTGCCTCACCCGCCCCGTCCGCTCCGCCTCCGCACAATCCCCCTGCGCAGGAGTCGGTGAACATTCTCGGCCTGTGGAACATCGCGAAAGCCGAACCCGATCGGATCGCCATGGTCGATCCCTCGGGCCGCGAGGTGACCTATCACGAACTGGCCACGCTCGCCGACCGCTACGCCACCGGGCTGCGCGCCCTCGGCCTGCGGACGGGCGACGTGCTGGTGAGCATGGTGCACAACTGCGTCGAGGCGGTCGCCGCCTACTTCGCGGCCTACCAGTCGGGGCTCTACATCGTGGCGGTGAACTGGCATCTCACCGGCCCCGAGGTGGCCTACATCCTCCAGGACAGCGAGGCGAAGGCGTTCTTCGCGAGCGACCGGTTCGCCGCCGCCGCGAAGGCCGCCGCCGACGAGGCGGGTCTGCCTCCGACGGCGCGCTTTTCGGTCGGTGAGATCGAGGGCTTCAAGTCGGTGGCCTGGCTCGGCGCGGCCGACACCGGTCGTCCGTCCGAGCGCAGTACGGGCGCGCCGATGCTCTACACCTCGGGAACCACGGGGCGTCCCAAGGGAGTTCGGCGTCCATTGACCGGCGCCGATCCCGACGTGGTCCCGCCGCACACCAACGCCTTCTTCGGCTTGTTCGAGCTGGCGCCCTACGACGATCACGTGCACATCTGCGGGTCGCCGCTGTATCACACCGCGGTGCTGAACTTCGCGACCATTTCGATCCAATTGGGGCACAAGCTCGTTCTCATGGACAAGTGGGAAGCCGAGGAGATGCTGCGCCTGATCGACAAGTACCGGGTCACCCACAGTCACATGGTGCCCACCCAATTCCACCGACTGCTTGCGCTGCCGGAGGCGGTGCGCGCGAAGTACGACGTGTCCTCGCTGCGCAGCATGGTGCACGGTGCGGCGCCGTGTCCACAGGAGACCAAGCGCCAGATGCTGGAGTGGTGGGGCCCGACGGTCACCGAGTACTACGCGGCGACCGAGGGCGGCGGCACGGTGATCAACGGCGCCGACTGGCTGCGCAAGCCCGGCTCGGTCGGCAAGGCGTGGCCGTGGTCGGTGATCAAGGTGCTCAGCGAGGAGGACGGCAGCGAGGTCCCCGTGGGTGAGACCGGCCTGGTGTACATGAAGATGGGCGCGTCGAGCTTCGAATACCACCACGACAAGGCCAAGACCGACGACGCCAGGGTCGGCGATCTGTTCACCGTCGGCGACATCGGCTATCTCGACGAGGACGGCTACCTCTACCTGTGCGACCGCCGCTCGGACCTGATCCTCTCCGGCGGCGTGAACATCTACCCCGCCGAGATCGAGGGCGTGCTCATCACCCACCCGAAGGTCGCCGACGTCGCGGTCTTCGGTATCCCGCACCCGGATTGGGGTCAGGAGGTGAAGGCCGTGGTCCAGCCGGTGGACGGCGTGGAGCCCAGCGAAGCGCTCACCGCCGACATACTCGCCTTCGCCGCAACGCGATTGGCGAAGTACAAGATGCCGCGCTCGATCGACTACCTGCCGGAGCTGCCCCGCGACCCGAATGGGAAGTTGTACAAGCGGAAGTTGCGGGACAGGTACGTGTCGGCGTCGTAGGGGTTCGGGGCGCGCGTCGTTGGGTTGTGTAGGTGCGATTGTGCCTTCGGGCGGATGTCGTTGGCTCGCGCCGGTGGCGGGGTTGGTCTTCGCGGTGCGTCGTTGGCTTGCCTAGGCGGTAGATGGCCTTCGGGCGCGTCGCTGGTTCGCGTACGCCGTCGGGTTGTTTCGGGGCGCTTCGTTGGCCCGCGTACGTGGTAGGTGGCCTTCGGGCGCGTTCGGTTCGCGTACGTAGTGGGTTGGTCCGGGCGGATCGTCGGGTACGGCACTCGACGTGCCCAGCACCGCTTCGAGGCAAACGTTGGTAGGCAAGCTAATTGGACCAGCTCAACCTGGGTTCACGTCGCGCGATCGGCCGTTCGACTAACGTGCCGACAACGTGGAACCCGGCCGCCGGTCCCACCGCCCGACCCTGGGCATCCACCGGAACCCAACTGTCGACCGGCGAAACCCAACCCTTGGCAAACCCCCTCACGCAACAGCTTCGCGCAACTCCATCGGCAACCCGAACATCGGGAACAGCCGCTCCGTGTCCAGGAAGAAGTTCAGTCCCGCGATCGTGTCGCCGTCCAGTTCCAGCACCGTGATCGACCACGGCACGAAGACGCCCGGCTCCTCGGTCGGCTTGTAGTGGCCGAAAGCCGGCAACCCGTTCGCGCCTTCCAGCCGGACCATCCGGGATCCCTCGCAGGCGCTGCCGGTGCCGAGCATGAACGCGGCCACGTTGTCCGGGCCGGAGATCCACAGCTCGAAGGGCGGCATGGACAGTGCCACATCGGCTTTCAGCAGGGTGGTGAGCGTGTCCATGTCGTAGGCCTCGAAGGCGGCGACGAAGTCATCGATCAGTTTGCGCTGATTGTCGTCGGATTCGTCGTAGCCGTCGGTGCTGGTCGGCTGCACCTTGGACATGGTGGCCCTGGCGCGCTGCAAGGCGCTGTTCACCGACGCGGGTGACATGGTCAGCGCCTCGGCGGTCTCGTTCGCCGAGAAGCGCAGCACCTCGCGCATGATCAGGATGGCGCGCTGGGTCGCGGGCAGATGCTGACATGCCGCGACGAAGGCCAGGCGCAGGGTGTCCTTGGTGGCCGCGTGTTCGGCCGGATCCGCCCCGAAGGCAAGGGCATTCGGGATCGGCTCGATCCAGACGTAGTCCGGCTGCGGCGCGGGCAGCGGCGAATCCGGCCTACCCGGGCCGGACAGATCCATCGGCCTTGCCCGGCGCTGCGGACCGTCGAGCATGTCCAGGCAGACGTTGGTGGCGATGCGGTACAGCCAGGACCGCAGGCTGGCCCGGCCCTCGAAGGAGTCATAGGACTTCCACGCCCTGGTGAAAGTCTCCTGCACCGCGTCCTCGGCCTCGAAGGAGGAACCGAGCATGCGGTACGCGTAGGCGCACAGCTCCCGCCGGTGGCTCTCGAACGACGCGAGTACGTCGGGGGAGAGGGTGGTGGACGGGCTCGACGAGTCGCTCATGGGTGCCACCATGCCACAGCCCACTGACACAAAACAGGCCCGAAAACCAGGTCGCGGGCCGACCAAGATCGGCGAAATTCGAGTGACGACGATCACAGATCGCCGCTGCGATGAGTTCGCGCCGCGGGGTCCGTCTCTATGTGTGAACACGCCGATGCGCCCCGAGAG
This sequence comes from Nocardia sp. bgisy134, assembly GCF_965341865.1. GTDB lineage: Bacteria > Actinomycetota > Actinomycetes > Mycobacteriales > Mycobacteriaceae > Nocardia. Next base: position 141,156 of record NZ_CBDQZP010000006.1, on the reverse strand, counting down.
GACGAGAACATGAGCAGCAAGATGATCTTCATCAATCTTCCGGTCACCGACCTGGACCGGTCGAAGGCCTTCTACGAGGCACTGGGCTGGAAGGTGAACCAGGACTTCACCGACGTGAACGCCTCCTGCATAGTCATCGACGACAACATCTGTCTGATGCTGCTGACCAGGGAATACTTCAAGACCTTCAGCACGCGCCCGATCGCGGACACCGTCTCGACGGCGGCCGCAGGCTACGCCCTCTCGCTGTCCAGCGCGCAGGAGGTCGACCAGCTGACCGAGGCCGCGGTGGCCGCGGGCGCGACCGAGGAAGTCAACGAGGAGAAGCGCGCCCAGGAGGCCGAGGTCGGTATGCACGGCCGTACCTTCATCGACCCCGACGGCCACCAGTGGGAGCCGTTCTGGATGGACTACCCGGGCGCCAACTGACGCAGGAACACAACGCGGCCCCCGTGCGCGAACGCGCCGGGGGCCGAGCCGTATTCGCTCACCGACCGGTGAAAGTGGGCTTGCGCTTCTCCGCGAAGGCCTTCGGCCCTTCCTTGGCGTCGGCCGACTTGAAGACCTCGGCGCCGAGCTGGGCGTCGATCTTGAAGGCCTCTTCCTCGTGCATGGCCTCGGTGTCGCGGATGGTGCGCAGAATCGCCTGCACCGCGAGCGGGCCGTTGGCCGCGATCAGGTCGGCCAGTTCGAGCGCCTTGTCCAGCGCCGTGCCGTCCGGGACGACGTGCCCGATCAGGCCGATCTCCTTGGCCTCCGCCGCGGTGACGTGCCTGCCGGTGAGCAGGATGTCGGCGGCGACGGTGTAAGGAATCTGGCGCACCAGGCGCACCGCGGAGCCACCGAGCGGGAACAGGCCCCAGCGCGCCTCGGACACACCGAACTTCGCGCTCTGGCCCGCCACGCGGATGTCGGTGCCCTGGAGGATCTCGGTGCCGCCCGCGATGGCCGGGCCCTCGACCGCCGCGATCAGCGGCTTGGTGAGCCTGCGGCCCTTGAGCAGCGCCTCGATCTTGGACAGGTCCCAGCCGCCCCCCTTGAACGAATCGCCGGGGTGCTGAGTGGTCATCGCCTTGAGGTCCGCGCCCGCGCAGAAAGCGCCGCCCGCGCCGGTCAGGATCGCCACCCGGATGTCCGGATCGCTGTCCACCTGGTCCCAGGCGTCGCGCATGATCGCCATCATTTCGGCCGACAGCGCGTTGCGGGCCTCCGGCCGGTTCATGGTGACGATGAGAACGTGATCGCGCTTCTCGACGAGGCAGTGCGGCATTGCTGATCTCCTGACTTTCGAGCCTTGTCAAGAACAGTAACACGTTCTATTTTTAGCGTGTGAGCCACAACATAGCCGACCTCGTCGAACATGCCATCGACCTCATGCCCGATCGCGTCGCGCTGGCCGACGACGGCCGTGAGGTGACCTATGCACAGCTGGAGGAGCGCGCCAACAAATTGGCGCACTACCTGCTGGAACAAGGCGTACAGCCGGGCGACAAGGTGGGCATCTACTCGCGCAACACCATCGAGGCCGCCGAGGCCATGGTCGCGGTGTTCAAAGCGCGGGCCGTGATGATCAACGTGAACTACCGATACGTCGAGAACGAGTTGCAATACATCTTCGACAATTCGGACATGGTCGCGCTGATTCACGAGCGCCGCTACAGCGACAAGGTGGCCGCGGTCCGGCCCGCGATCTCGCAACTGCGCACCGTCATCGTTGTGGACGACGATACGACCGGCGCCATCCCCACCGCAGCGGATTCGGTGGAATACGAAGCGGCCCTCGCGCAGTCCTCCGGCGCGCGCGATTTCGGCGAACGCTCCCCGGACGACCTGTACATGCTCTACACCGGCGGCACCACCGGCATGCCCAAGGGCGTGATGTGGCGGCAGGAGGACGTGTGGCGCGTGCTCGGCGGCGGCATCAACTTCCTCACCGGCGAATACGTCGCCGACGAATGGGATCTGGCGAAGCTGGGCGCGGCCAACCCGCCGATGACCCGGTTCCCGATCCCGCCGATGATCCACGGCGGCTCCCAGTGGGCCACCTTCCAGAGCCTGTTCGGCGGCGGCAAGACCGTGATGATCCCCGAGTTCACCGGGCACGGCGTGTGGCAGCACATCGACCGCCACGGCATCAACCTCATCTTCATCACCGGCGACGCCATGGCCAGGCCGATGCTGGACGCGCTGATCGAGGGCAACCCGGAAACCGATGCGCCCTACGATCTCTCGACGCTGTTCGCGATCGCCAGTAGCGCGGCGCTGTTCTCGCCCGCCATCAAGGAGAAGCTGCTCGATCTGCTGCCGAACCGGATGATCACCGACTCGATCGGGTCGTCCGAGACCGGTTTCGGCGGGTTGAGCATGGTCGCGAAGGGCGCGGCGCACACCGGCGGGCCGCGGGTGAAGATCGACGCCTCCACCGAGGTGCTCGACGAGCAGGGCAATCCGGTGGCGGCCGGATCCGGCCAGATCGGCATCCTCGCGCGCAAGGGGCACATTCCGCTCGGCTACTACAAGGACGAGGCCAAGACGGCCGCGACGTTCAAGGAGTTCAACGGAACTCGCTACTCGATCCCCGGCGATTACGCGCGGGTCGAGGAAGACGGCACCGTCACGATGCTCGGCCGCGGTTCGGTCAGCATCAACAGCGGCGGCGAGAAGATCTTCCCGGAGGAGGTCGAGGGCGCGCTGAAATCGCACCCCGAGATCTTCGACGCGCTGGTGGTCGGCGTCGACGACGAGCGCTGGGGTCAGCGCGTCGTCGCGGTGGTGCAGTGTCGCGGCGACAACCGGCCCACCCTGGAGGACCTGCGTCCGGTGCTGACCAAGGAGATCGCGCCGTACAAGCTGCCGCGCAGCCTCTGGTTCGTCGAGGAGATCAAGCGTTCGCCCGCGGGTAAGCCGGACTACCGCTGGGCGAAGGCTCAGACCGAGGAGCGCCCGGCGGACGAGCAGGCCGAGGCGAGCGCCAAGTAGTCACGAGGGCAGGAAGGGGCCGCCGCGATCATCGCGGCGGCCCTTTGCCGTGTGCCGAATATCGAGGCCCGAGTGCGTCTTTCGGTCAGCGGTTCGTCAGCTCGGCCAAGCGGAAGGCGAGCCGGGTGCGAATCGCGGGGATTCGGCTCAGCGTCGAAAGCGCGGTGTTGCGCGCGAGCCTGGCGAGGCGGGGGCGCAGCGTGGCCATCTTCGTCATGCGGTCGGTGAACGCCACCACTTCCACGGCGACCGGACGGCGGGTGGCCTCGTACTCGTCCAGGAGGGTCTGCGGCTCGCCGGCCAGCACCCGCGCGAGCAACGGGCCGAGGGCGGCCGCGTCCTGGATACCGGTGTTCATGCCTTGCCCGCCCGCCGGGCTGTGCACGTGCGCGGCGTCGCCCGCCAGTAGGACGCGACCCGCGCGGTAGCGGTCGGCGACCCGGTGGTGCACGCGGAATCGCGAGCTCCAGAGCACTTCTCGCACCCGCACGTCGCCGCCGGGGCCGCGGGCGTCGAGGATCGCCTGGATGTCCTCGGCGGTGGGGTGTTCGGGCGCTTCGGCCACGGTGGCGACCACCCGGTAGCGATCGGGTTCGGCGTCGTCGGGCAGCGGCGCGACCACCGTGACGCCCTCCGGCGAAAGGTGCAGCGCCACTTCGTCCCTGGCGATCGGCCAGGCCATGCGGACGTCGGCCAGGACGAACGAGGCCGGGTAGGTGTCGCCGGTGAAGCCGATGCCCGCCTGTTCGCGCACGGTGCTGTGCATGCCGTCGGCGCCGATCACGTAGTCGGCGCGGATCGTGCCCGTGGTGTCCTCGGCGTCGGTGTATTCGACGGTGACGCCGTCGTTTTCCTGCACCACCCGGGTGACCACGTACGGCCGGTGCACCTGCCCGCCCGCCTTGTGCAGGCGCTCGAGGAGCACCGCCTCGGTGGTGTCCTGCGGGGTCATCAGGGTGTACGGGTACGGGGTCGGGAGCTTGCCGAAGTGGATGGTCGCGAGGGTGCGCGCGCCGTCGTGCACGGTGAAACGCGGAACCTGGATGCCGCGCAGGATCAGTTCGTCGGCGATGCCGAGCTCGGCGAGCACCTCGAGGGTGCGGGCGTGCACGACGGCGGCGCGGGAAGTGTTGGCGCCCTCGGCGAGCCGGTCCAGCACGACGACGTCGACGCCCGCGTCCGCGAGGGTGATGGCGGCGGTGAGTCCGGCGGGTCCGGCGCCGACGACGAGTACGGAGGTGGTGCGGGGGAGCGGGGCATTCATGGTGGCTCCTAGGTCAACATCTGTAGGCCAACGCTTGTTGTCATAACGATAGATCGGTACGCGCGCAGATGTCAACAGTTGTTGGCCTACAATTGTTGGCATGACAGAGTCGTCCGATCACGCCCCTGCCCGTCGCTCCGACGCGACCCGCGCCGCGATCCTCGACGCAGCGCGGGCGCGGTTCGCCGCCGAAGGGTTCCGCAAGGCCACCATTCGCGCCATCGCCGCCGACGCCGCCATCGATCCGTCCATGGTGATGCGCTATTTCGGCAGCAAGGACGGCCTGTTCGCGGCGGCCGTCGACATCGATCTGGAGCTGCCCGATCTGGCCGCCGCCGAGCCGGACACGCTGGGCGAGTTGCTGATCCGCCGCTTCCTCGCGATCTGGGAGGATCGGCAGAACACCGTCCTGTTGATCCTGCTTCGCTCGTCCATCACCGACGACGCCGTCTCCGACCGCTTCCGCGTGATCTTCGCCGAACAGGTACTGCCCGCGGTGCTGCGCTTCGGCGACCCGGCCGACGCCCCCCGCCGCGGTGGCCTCATCGTCACCCAACTCCTCGGCCTGGCCCTGTGCCGCTACGTCCTACAAATCCCCCCGGTCGTCGCCATGACCCCACCCCAGCTCATAGCCGACATCGCCCCCACCCTCCAGCGCTACCTGACCTCCACCCCACCCGCCGTGTAGCACCCGCGCTCGAAGGCTCTCGGCCCGAAACGGCGATCGGCCCGTCGGTTGTGCCGACGGGCCGATGTCAGGGTGGTTCGGATCAGGATGGGTTGGCGAGGAGGGCGCCGAGGGCGCGGAGGTGGTCGGTGCCTGCGCCGAGGGCGAATTCGTTGTGCTTGGCGGCGGTGAAGTAGTTGTGCACGATGTGGTCGCGGTCGATGCCGACGCCGCCGTGCACGTGCACGACGGTGTGGGCGACGCGGTGGCCCGCGTCGGCGGCCCAGAACTTGGCGGTGTGCACGGCCTCGGCGGCGGGCAGGTCCTCGGCCAGCCGCCAGGCGGCCTGGGTGACCGCGAGGCGCAGGCCCTGGACGTCGATGTAGGCGTCGGCCAGGCGCTGTGCGACGGCCTGGAAGCTGCCGACGGCCTTGCCGAACTGCTCGCGCTCGCGGGCGTAGTCGGCCACCAGGTCGAGCGCCTTCTCGACGGTGCCGAGCTGCTGGGCGCTGAGCCCGAGCCAGGCGCGGGTGAGGATCCAGTCCAGCAGATCCGCGCCGCCCTCCACCGTGCCGACCAATTCGGCCGGGGTGTCGGTGAATTCGACGCCGAATTCCGCGCTGAGGTCGACCACCTGCTGCGCGGTGACCTGCACCGACGCGTCGGCGGGGTCGACGAGGAAGACCGCGGGCACCCCGGAGACCGTGGCGGGCACCAGGATTCGCGCGGCGCGGTCGGCGTAGGGCACCGTGGTCTTGGCGCCGGTCAACCGCCAGGCGCCTCCGCTCTCGCGGGCGACGGTGGTCGGCTTGGCGGGCTCGTAGTTGTGCTCCTCGGCCAGTGCCGCGGTGAGGATCGCGCCGCCCTCGCCCGCCCGCGTCGCCAGCGCGCGCTGTTCCTCGGAACCGAACCGCGCCAGCGCGCCCGCGCCGACCACGATCGACCACAGGTACGGCACCGCGGCGACCGACTTGCCGAGTTCGCGCAGCACCGCGGTCTGCTCGAGCGCGTCGAGGCCGCTGCCGCCGACGTTCTCCGGCAGCGCCGCGGCCAGCACGCCGGTCTCGGCCAACGACTTCCACAGCGGCTCGTCGAACCGGCCCGCCACGTCGAGTGCGCGCAACCGGTCGGCGGTGACGAGCTTGCCGCACACCTCGCCGGTCAGGCGGGCCAGGTCGAGCTGGGCTTCGGTGGGGGTGAAATCCATGGTGGTCTCTCTGCTTTCTGCTCAGCGCGCCGCGGCAGGCTGGCGGAGGGCGGTCATGGCGATGATGTCGCGCTGCACCTCGTTGGTGCCGCCGCCGAAGGTCAGGATCAGCGCGGCCCGGTGGAAACGCTCCAGGCGTCCGCGCAGTTCGGCGCCGGGCGAGTCCTGGCGCAGATAGGCCTGCGGGCCGAGCACTTCCATCAGCAGCCGGTACGCCTCGGTGGCCAGCTCGGTGCCGTAGACCTTGCAGGTCGAGGCGTCCCACGGGCGCGGCGCCGCGTCGCCGCCCGCGTCGGCGCGGCTGGCGATCTCCCAGTTCAGCAGCTTGAGGTATTCGACCTTGGCGTGCACCTTGGCCAGGTTCAGCTGCACCCATTCCTTGTCGATGACGCGCGAGCCGTCCCCCGCCTTGGTGGTGCGGGCCCACTCGACGGTCTGGTTCAGTGCGACCGTCAGCGGGCCCGCCGAGGTGAGCGCGACGCGTTCGTGGTTGAGCTGGTTGGTGATCAGCGCCCAGCCGCCGTTCTCCTGGCCGACCAGCGAGCTCACCGGCACGCGCACGTCCTGGTAGTAGGTGGCGCTGGTGTCCGGCCCCGCCATCGTGTGCACCGGCGTCCAGGAGAAGCCCTCGGCCGTGGTCGGCACGATGAGCATGCTGATGCCCTTGTGCTTCTTGGCGGTCGGGTCGGTGCGCACCGCGAGCCAGACGTAGTCGGCGTAGGCGATCAGGCTGGTCCACATCTTCTGGCCGTTGATCACGTACTCGTCGCCGTCGCGCACCGCGGAGGTGCGCAGGCTGGCCAGGTCGGTGCCCGCGCCCGGCTCGGAGTAGCCGATGGAGAAGTGCAGCTCGCCCGCGGCGATCTTGGGCAGGAAGAACTTCTTCTGTTCCTCGCTGCCGTAGTGCATGATCGTCGGAGCCACCGAGTTGATGGTCAGGAACGGCACGGGCGCGCCGGCGATGGCGGCCTCGTCGGTGAAGATCAGCTGGTCCATGGTCGGCCGGTCCTGGCCGCCGTACTCCTTGGGCCAGGCCAGCGTCAGCCAGCCGTCGCGACCCATCTCCTGGACGACCTCGCGGTAGACATTGCCGTGCCCGTACTCACCGGTCGTCGCGCTCAGCGCGGCCCGGCGCTCCGGTGTGATCAGCCGAGCGAAGTAGTCGCGCAACTCGGCGCGGAGCTCTTCTTGCTGCGGCGTGTACGCAATGCGCATGGCAAAACCTCATGTCGTTAGATTCGCTTGTCCCGATGATTGCATATCGACTGAAACATGTTCCAGTATTGCCCAGGAATCCGGCCGATGGCGGCGCGTGTGACCGCGCAGGCTTGTAGGCTTTGAGATGAGTCGCAGATAAGGAGTTTCCATGAAGGTCAGTGTCGATCGGGATCTGTGCGAGGCGAACGGAATCTGTGTCGGAATCGCCCCCGACGTGTTCGAACTCGATGACGAGGACCAGCTGCACATCCTGACCGCCGAGGTGCCCGACGACCGCCTCGGCGATGTCGAGGATGCGGTGGCGCAGTGCCCGAAAGCCGCGCTGAAGCTTCTGTGAAAGTTTCTTGCCAGTAGGTTGGAACACGTTCTAAAGTCGGGCCGGTGAACGAAACTGATCTGAGCTTGGCGGGCCGTGTGGCGATCGTGACCGGCGCGGGCGCGGGACTCGGCAAGGCCGAGGCGCTCGCACTGGCGGGCGCGGGCGCGTCGGTGGTGGTCAACGACCTCGCGGAATCCGACGCGGTCGCCGAGACGCTGGCCGAGATCCGGGCGCTGGGAGCCAAGGCGGAGTTCGTCGCGGGCAGTATCGCGGAGCGCGCCACGGCCGACGCGCTGATTCGCACCGCCAACGAGGCGTTCGGCAGCGTGGACGTCGTGGTCAACAACGCGGGCATCACGCGTGACCGCATGCTGTTCAACATGTCCGACGAGGACTTCGACGCGGTGCTCGCGGTGCACCTGCGCGGGCATTTCCTCTTGTCCCGCAATGCCGCCGCCTACTGGCGTGTCAAGTCGAAGGAGGCGGGCGCGCCGGTCTACGGCCGCCTGATCAACACTTCCTCCGAGGCGGGTCTGCTCGGCCCGGAGGGGCAGGCCAACTACGGTGCGGCCAAGGCGGGCATCACCGCCCTTACCCTCTCGGCCGCGCGTGCGCTCTCGCGCTACGGCGTGCGGGCCAACGCGATCGCGCCCCGTGCGCGGACGGCGATGACCGAAGCCGTGTTCAGTGCGGCCCCCGAAGCCGGAATCGATCCACTCTCGCCCGATCATGTGGCGCGTCTGGTCGCCTACCTCGCCTCGCCCGCGGCCGATTCGGTCAACGGGCAGTTGTTCGTGGTCTACGGACCGATGGTGGCGCTGATGGCCGCGCCCGTCGTCGAGCGGCGCTTCGACGCCGCCGGGGCGGCGTGGGACTCCGCCGACCTCGCGGCCACGCTCTCCGGTTACTTCGCCGAGCGCCCGGCCGGGCAGACCTTCTCGGCTTCCTCGGTGACCGAACTCGGCTGATCGCCGGGCGATCGCCTCGGTCGTCGATGATTAACTGATCAACTGTCCAGCTGTTGATCATGAGTCCAGCACTTGGTAGACATGGGTGACCGGTGTGTGACGCCTCACAAAGGCGTCACCGCCTACGTATGACACACGTTTCATATTCGAGGTCCGTCATCTAGAAAACGTGCAGTTCAAATGTGACGAAAACGGCACGGCGACCATGTGAACATGTTCTAATCAATCCGGCGACGCGGCCATGGTGCCGTGTCGCGCCATGAGCAGTACGTGCAGTTGAGCTAGGAGGATCGCGGATGAACGAGGTCCTTGCTGTCCCGTTGCGGGCCGTCGGTGGGTTCTTCGAACTCACCGCCGAGGTAGCCCGCGCGAGCGTCCGCAGGCCCTTTCAAGCGCGTGAGTTCATCGATCAGTCCTGGTTCATCGCGCGCGTGTCCATCGTGCCGACCCTGCTGGTCGCGATCCCGTTCACCGTCTTGGTGAGCTTCACGCTGAACATTCTTTTGCGCGAGATCGGCGCGGCCGACCTCAGTGGTGCGGGCGCGGCTTTCGGCTCGGTCACCCAGGTCGGACCGATCGTCACCGTGCTCATCGTCGCGGGCGCCGGCGCCACCGCGATCTGCGCGGACCTGGGCGCGCGCACCATCCGAGAAGAGATCGACGCGATGCGCGTCCTCGGCATCAACCCCGTGCAGCGGCTGGTGGTGCCGCGGGTGCTGGCCTCGATGTTCGTCGCGCTCATGCTCAACAGCCTGGTGTGCACGATCGGCATCGTCGGCGGCTTCCTGTTCTCGGTCTATCTGCAGGACGTGAACCCGGGCGCCTTCGTCAACGGCATCACGCTGCTCACCCATCTGCCCGAGCTGATCATCTCCGAAGTGAAGGCCGGATTGTTCGGGCTGATCGCCGGACTGGTGGCCTGTTACCTCGGCCTGAACGTCAAAGGCGGTCCCAAGAGTGTCGGTGATGCGGTGAATCAGACCGTCGTCTTCGCCTTCATGGCCCTGTTCGTGGTGAACGTGGTGGTCACCGCCGTCGGCATCAAGTTCACGGTGCGGTGACGCGATGGCCTTCGTGATCCAGTCCCGGTTTCCCCGCACGGTGCGGCGGGCGCGCCGGATGTCGGACTCGCTGGACTCGGTGGGCAAGCACGCCGTGTTCTACGCGCAGGCGCTGGCCTCGATGCCGCGCGCCCTGACCCACTACCGAACCGAGACCATCCGGCTGATCGCCGAGATCAGCATGGGCACCGGCGCACTCGCCGTCATCGGCGGCACGGTGGTGATCGTCGGCTTCCTGACGCTGTTCGCGGGCGGCACCATCGCTGTGCAGGGCTACAGCTCGCTGGGCAATATCGGCGTCGAGGCGCTGACCGGCTTCTTCTCCGCGTTCATCAACGTGCGCATCGCGGCGCCGGTGATCTCGGGCATCGGCCTTGCGGCGACCATCGGCGCGGGGTCCACCGCGCAACTCGGCGCCATGCGGGTCTCGGAGGAGATCGACGCGCTCGAGACCATGGCGATCCGGCCGGTGCCGTTCCTCGTCGGCACCAGGGTGCTGGCCGGGATGATCGCGATCGTGCCGCTCTACGCGCTGGCCGTGATCGCCTCGTTCGTGGCGGCGCGGTTCGCCACCGTGGTGATCTACGGGCAGTCGGCGGGCGTCTACGACCATTACTTCTCGACGTTCCTCATCCCCAGCGACATTCTCTGGTCCTTCGCCCAGGCGATCTTCATGGCACTCGCGGTGATGATGATCCACACCTATTACGGCTATTTCGCCGCGGGCGGACCGGTCGGCGTGGGTGTGGCTGTCGGCAACGCGGTGCGGGCCTCGCTGGTCGCGGTGGTCACGGTGACTCTGCTGATCTCGCTGGCCATCTACGGCACCTCCGGCAACTTTCATCTTTCCGGGTAGGGCGGTATGGAGAAGATCAAATACAAACTCGCCGGCCTGGGAATGGTGCTCGTGCTGGTCGCCGTGGTGGCGATCGCGCTGACCATGTTCCTCGGCGGGTTCACCAAGACCGCGACGGTGCTGGTCGAGGCGCCGCGCAGCGGCCTGGTGCTCGACCCGGACGCCAAGGTGAAGCTGCGTGGGGTCGAGATCGGCCGGGTCTCCGAGGTGACCCAGCACAACGACGGCGCCGAGCTGAAGCTGGCGATAGACCCCGAACTGCTGAAGATGGTGCCCGCCAACGCGGGCGTCGACATCAGGTCCACCACCGTTTTCGGCGCGAAGTACGTCAACTTCGTTGTGCCGGAACAGGCATCGTCGAAATCGTTGCAGCCGGGCGCGACCGTCGTCGCCGAGCAGGTGACCGTCGAGTTCAACACGCTGTTCCAGCATCTGTCCGACGTGCTGGCCAAGGTGGAGCCGGAGAAGCTGAACGCGACGCTCTCCGCCCTCGGCACCGCGCTGCAGGGCCGCGGCGAGACCCTCGGCGAGCTGCTGGTGAACCTGGACGTCTACCTGCGCGAGATCAACCCGACGCTGCCGACACTGCAACAGGATTTCGCGGCCACCGCCGACGTGTCGAACCTGTACGCGGACACCGTGGGTGATTTGCTGCGGACCGTGGACAACGCGGTAGCCACCAGCCAGACGCTGGTCGACGAACAGCAGGGCCTCGACGACGTGCTCGCAAACCTGGTCGGCCTGGCCGACACCACGGGCTCGGTGCTGCGCGAGAACGAGAACAACCTCGGCACCGCGCTCGATCTGCTGCGCCCGACCACCGGCCTGCTCGAGGAGTACGCGCCCGGCCTGCACTGCATGATCAACGCGATCGGGCGGCTGATGCCGATTGCCAACATGATGTTCGGCGGTCTGCAGCCGGGCGTCACGATGAACACCAACTTCATGTTCGGCGCCGAGCCGTACAAGTTTCCGGAGGATCTGCCGAAGGTGAACGCGACCGGCGGCCCGCGCTGTGAGGGGCTGGACAACCGGGTGCCGGGCAGCCACGCGAACTACATCGTCACCGATACCAACGAGGGCACGCCCTACGTGCCGTCGATGAAGCTCGAATTCAACGGCCCCAAGGTGTTCCAGCTGCTGTTCGCCGGGCTTCCGGGGGTGAGCGCGCCGTGAAGAACACCGCGACGACGGTGAAGCTGGCCATCTTCACCCTGGTGATGACGCTGGTCTTCGCCGGACTGGCCATCGTGTTCAGCCAGATGCGCTTCGCCAGGGAATACGGATACCACGCCGTGTTCACCAGCTCTTCGGGCATGTTGCCCGGGGCGAAGGTGCGCATCGCGGGCGTGCCGGTCGGCTCGGTCACCTCGGTGAAGGTGGGCAAGGACAACCTGGCGCACGTCGAGTTCGACGTCGACCGCAAGCACCAGCTGCTCACCAGCACCCGCGCGACGATCAAATACGAGAACCTGGTCGGCGACCGGTACATGGAGCTGCTCGACGGGCCGGGCTCGGCCGAAAAGCTGCGCCAGGGCGGCACCATCGGCACGGACAAGACCGCGCCCGCGCTGGACCTGGACATGCTGCTCGGCGGCTTCAAACCGCTGCTGCGCGGGCTCGATCCTGGCCAGGTGAACGACCTGACCAACGCGCTCTTGCAGATCTTCCAGGGCCAAGGCGGCACGCTGGTCTCGCTGCTCAACAGCGGCGGCTCGTTCGCCAAGACGCTCGGCGAGCGCGACGCGCTGATCGGCAGCGTCATCAACAACCTGAACGCCGTGCTCGCGACCATCGATGAGCGTGGCGAGCAGTTCGACACCACCCTCACCGAATTGCAGCGGTTGGTCAGCGGCCTCGCCGCCGACCGTGATCCGATCGGCGACGCGCTGCCGAGGATCGCGGGCGCCACCGGCGACCTCACCGACCTGCTCGCCCAGGCCCGCCCGGACCTGCGCGGCACGATCGAGCAGACCGGCAGGCTGGCCACCAACCTGGACAACGGCTCGGACACCGTCCAGTGGGTGCTGGAGCGGCTGCCGGAGACCTACCGGAAGCTGATCCGCATCGGTTCCTACGGCTCCTTCCTCGCGCTCTACATATGCAGCACGAACTTCATCGTCGACGGACCGAACGGACAACCGCTGCACATCAACATGCCCGGCGGACAGGAGACGGGAAGGTGCGCCCCCGAATGAACGAGCGATCCCCGGCCGTCACGATCGGTATCGTCGGCATCGTCGTCGCGATCGCGGTGGCGCTCTCGGCCTTGCAGTTCGACCGGCTGCCGTTCATCCGCGGCGGCGCGATCTACACCGCCTACTTCGCCGACGCGGGCGGGCTGGCGCCCGGCGACCCGGTGCAGGTCGCCGGCGTGCGCTCGGGCCGGGTCGACGATGTCGAGCTGGCGGGCGCCAAGGTACTGGTGAAGTTCACTCTCGACGAATCGATCGTCTTGGGTGACAAGACCTCCGCGGCCATCAAGACCAACACCGTGCTCGGGCGCAAATCCTTGGAGCTGCTGCCGCAGGGCCAGGGCGCGCTGCGCCGCGACGACACCATTCCGCTGGAGCGCACCACCTCGCCGTACTCGCTCAATGAAGCGCTCGGCGATCTGGCGGGCACGGTGCACGGCCTGGACATGGTGAAGGTCGACGAGACGCTGGACGCCCTCTCGGAGACCTTCGCCGACACCCCGGCCCCGCTGCGCGCGGCGCTGGACGGCGTCACTCAGCTCTCGCGCAGCATCAACGCGCGCGACGAGGCGCTCTCCGAACTGCTGCGGCGGGCGCAGAACGTCACCAAGATCCTGTCCGACCGCAGCGCCCAGATCAACGCGCTGCTGCTCGACGGCAACGAACTACTCGGCGAGCTGGACCGCCGCCGCACCGCGATCCAACAGCTGATCGTGTACGTGAACGGGCTCGCCCAGCAGCTTTCCGGCTTGGTCGCCGACAACGAGGCGCAGCTGAAACCCGCGCTGGACCGGCTCAATTCGGTGCTCGCCCTGCTTCAGCGCAACCGCGACAACCTCACCCAGGCGCTCGACGGGCTCGGCCCGTTCGCCGCCGCGCTCGGCGAGCAGGTCGGCAACGGTCCGTGGTTCAACGCCTACGTGGTGAACGCGACCTCCGTCGGTCTGCAGCCGTTGGTCGACGCGCTGGTGTGGCCGCAGCACCTGCCGGACGACCTGCGCAACTTCTTCTTGAACCCGCCCCCGTCGATCGGGCCTGCGGTCCAGGAGCCGCCGCGATGAAAATGCCGAAGGTTGTTCAGAAAGGCCCGCGCTGGGCGTGGGTGGTCGCGGGCGTGCTGGTCGCCGCACTGGTGGCGGTCGGCGCGTATCGCGGCATCACCAAGATCGGGACCACCACCGTCACCGCGTTCTTCCCGTCGACGACGGGCCTCTACGTCGGCGACGACGTGCGGGTGCTCGGCGTCGACGTCGGCGAGATCGACAAGGTCGAGCCGGGTCGCGATCAGGTCCGGGTCGAGTTCACCATCCGCCGCGGCATCGACATCCCCGCCGACGCGCGCGCGGTGATCATCTCGCCCTCGCTGGTCTCGGCCCGCTTCATCCAGCTGGCCCCGGCCTACACCGGCGGGCCCAAGCTGGCCGACGGCGCGACCATTCCGATCCAGCGCACCGCCGTACCGGTCGAGTGGGACGACATCAAGGCCGAGTTGTCCAAGCTGGCAACGACTCTGGGCCCGGTGGGCGACGACGAACAGGGCTCGTTCGGGCGCTTCATCGACACCGCCGCGAACAACCTGGACGGCAACGGCGACCGGATGCGCGAGACCCTCCGCGAGCTCTCCGCCACCCTGAACACCCTCTCCGATGGCCGCACCGACCTGTTCGGCACCATCCGCAATCTGCAGCAGTTCGTCGAGGTGCTCTCGGCGAGCAACGAGCAGATCGTGCAGTTCGGCGGCAGACTCGCCTCGGTGTCCTCCGTGCTGGCCGGCGTCTCGGCGGATCTCGGTGCGGGACTGGACAATCTGGACCTCGCGATGGCGGACGTCAAGCGTTTCCTGGACGGCAGCGGAGCCGAGCTCACCGAGGGCGTGCAGCGGCTGTCCGACGCCACCCAGATCCTGGTGGACAAGCGCCCCGAACTGGAACGGGTGCTGCACTCGGGTCCCACGGCGCTGGTGAACTTCTACCAGCTCTACAAGCCGGCCCAGGGCACCATCACCGGCGCGGTCGCGCTGAACAACACGGCCGACCCGCTGAGCTTCCTGTGCGGCTCGGTGCGCGCGCTGGAGGAGAACGATTCGGATCGCTCCGCCGACCTGTGTGCCACCTACCTCGCGCCGGTGATCGACTCGCTGGCCATGAACTACGCGCCGATCATGCTGAACCCGGCCACCGGCGTGCACGCCTTCCCCAACCAGATCGTCTACAGCCCGCCCAGCCTGGAGGAGCGCGTTCCGGTGCAGACGCCGCAGCCCGCGCCGATCACCGTGCCGAACGGGCTTGCGGGCCTGGCCATTCCGGGAGGAGGTCGATGATGCGACCGATGCGCAAGACCGCCGTCCTCGCGATGGGCGTCGCGCTGACCCTCGGCGCCACCGGTTGCCAGTGGGACGGCCTGAACTCGTTGCCGATGCCGGGCGCCGAAGGCACCGGCGAGGGCTCGTACCAGGTCAGTATTCAGATGCCGAATGTCACCACGCTGACCCAGAATTCGCCGGTGCGCGTCGACGACGTCCCAGTGGGGACGGTGACCGGCATCGAGGTGCAGAACTGGCACGCGCTGGTGACCGTCTCGCTGGACGGCAACGTGAAACTGCCCGCCAACGCGACCGCCAAGATCGGTCAGACCAGTCTGCTCGGCAGCAACCACATCGAGCTCGCCCCGCCGACGGACGTGCCGCCCGAAGGCCAGCTGAAGGCGGGCGACGTCATCCCGCTGGACCGTGCCGGGGCGTACCCGACCACCGAGCAGGTGCTCTCCTCGTTGTCGGTCGTGCTCAACGGCGGCGGCGTAGCACAGCTGGAAACCATTACCCGCGAACTGAATTCCGCGCTGAGCGGACGCGAGGACGCGATCCGCGACCTGCTGCCGCAGCTGAACGAGCTCACCACCAACCTGGAGGCGCAGACCGGTGACATCATCGCCGCGCTGAACGGGCTGGACCGGCTCGGCGGGCAGCTCGCCCAGCAGCGCGCCGTGCTCGGCTCGGCGATCGAGCGCATCCATCCGGCGCTGACGGTGCTCGCCGACCGGCGGGAGAACATCACCCACGCCCTCACCGCGCTCGGTGAGCTCAGCGACGTGACGCAGCGGGTGATCAGCACCAGCGGCGAGAACCTGAAGGCGAACCTGGCCAGTCTGGAGCCGGTGTTGCGGCAGCTGTCCGACACCGGAAACAACCTCATCGAGTCGCTGAAGATCCTGCTCACCTTCCCGTTCCCGATGGAGAACATCGACAAGGCGATCAAGGGCGACTACCTGAATCTGTTCATGACGGTGGACATGACGGGCAAGCGCCTGGACTCGAACTGGCTCACCGGCACCCCGCTCGGCGGCCGCTTCGGCGGCGTCGAGGGCATCGTCGGCAGCTTCGCGCCGCCCACCGCCAGCGAAAGCGGCAACCCGGCGACCGGTCCGCTGCAGCCACCCGCCCAGGGCCAGCCGACGCCGACCATTCCCGGTCTGCCGCCGATCCCCGGTCTGCCCGCCATTCCCGGCCTGACCGTGCCGCTGCCGGGAGCGGGAGACACTGCGCCGCAAGGGAGTCCGGGCCGATGAAGCTCACCCGATTCGTCCGCGTCCAGCTCGGCATCTTCGCCGTGCTGACCGTCATCGGCCTGACCATCATGGCGGGCACCTACGTGCAGCTGCCCGCCATGTTCGGCATCGGGCGCTACGACGTCACCGTGCAGCTGGCCGCGACCGGCGGCCTCTACCCGCACGCCAACGTGGCCTATCGCGGCACCAATGTCGGCAAGGTGCAGGAGGTCCTGCTCACGCCGGAGGGCGTGGAGGCGAAGCTGTCCATCGACAGCGACTACAAGGTCCCGTCCGACGTCGACGCCTGGGTGCGCAGCGTCTCGGCGGTCGGCGAGCAGTACGTCGACCTGATTCCGGCGGAAAGCCCCAGGGGCGGCAATCTCGCGGCGGGCGCGGTGATCCCGCAGGAGCGCACCAAGCTGCCGCAGGACGTCGGCACGCTGCTCGATCAGACCGACCGCCTGCTCTCCAGCGTGGCCGATACCCGGCTGCGGCAGGTGATCGACGAGGCCTTCCGCGCGTTCAACGGCGCGGGACCCGACCTGCAGCGGTTCATCGACTCCGCTTCGTTGCTGGTGCAGGAGGCGCAGAACAGCAGCGAGCCGACCAAGAAACTGATCGAGCAGATCGGCCCGCTGCTCGACACCCAGATCCGCTCGGACGCGGCGATCCGGTCGTGGACCGCCGACCTGGCCACGGTGACCGATCAGCTGCGGGCGCACGATCCGGCGCTGACGAACATCCTGCGTGACGGCCCGGCCGCCTTGCAGCGCGTGTCCACGCAGTTCCAGGATCTGAAACCGACGCTGCCGCTGCTGCTTTCGAACCTGGTCAGCCTGGGGCAGGTCACCACGATCTACCACGCGGGCCTCGAGCAGATCCTGGTCGTGTACCCGCCATTGGTCGCCGCGCTGATGACCGCGGTGCGGGGACCGGTCGAGTACGGCGTGCTCGTCGACTTCATGATGACCATCAACGATCCGCCCGCCTGCACCACCGGCTTCCTGCCCGAAGACGAGCGCCGCTCGCCGAGCGAACTGAACTCCGTGCCGACCCCGCCCGGTCTCTACTGCAAGATTCCGCAGGACTCGCCCATCGAGGTGCGCGGTATCCGCAACACGCCGTGCATGGAGTACCCGGGCGTGCGCGCGCCGACGCCGGAGCTGTGCCGCACCGGTTACGTTCCCATCGGCGACAACCCGCCGTTCGGTCCGCCGCGGCCGGTGGCGCCCGCGAGCGGTCCCGCGCCCGAGGACACTCAGGTCGCTCCCGCGTCGTTCAGTACGCCCGCGGCCGCCAAGTCCTACGATCCGGCTACCGGCGTGTACATAGGCACCGACGGTCGCACCTACCGACAAGGTGATGTCGGGCCCGGCGGTTCCGGCACGGTACCGCCGAGCTGGCAGGCGATGCTCGAGGAGCAGCAACGATGAGTGAAATCAGCGGAGATGCACATCGCGCGCGCAGGCGGGCCGTTCGCTCGGCGGGCCCGCCCGTGGAGGGCGCCGACGCGGTGACGGAGGAGTCGGCGACGGATGCCGCTCGGCTCGGCGGCGAGGAGACCGCCGGGCGGGTGAAGGCTGCCGAGAGTGTCGGGCGGACTGCGGATGCCGAGGCCGCCGGGCAGGCGAAGGCCGGCGAGAGCGCCGGGCAGGCGAAAGCTGCCGAGAGCGCCGACCGCCCGAAGCCCGCCGACAGCGCGGAGCGAGCAAAGGATGCCGACAGCGCTGAGCAGGCAAAGGATGCCGACACCGCCGAGCTGGCGAAAGATGCTGACAGCGCGGGGCCGGCGAAAGATGCTGACAGCGCGGGGCCGGCGAAAGATGCTGAGAGCGCCGGGCAGGCGAAGAATGCCGACAGCGCGGTGAAAGGTGCTGACAGTGCTGGGCAGGCGAAGATCGCCGAGATCGCCGAGGCTGTGGAAAACGCCGACACCGTCGCGCTGACGAAGAGCGAGCCGAAGGACAGCGGTGCTGCCGACCCGGTGCAGGTTTCGGCGGGTGTGGAATCCGCCGGTGCGCCGTCTGCCGACCTCGGTAAGGCCGAGGCCGAGACGGCGACGTCCTCGGATGAGACCTCCGGTTCCACCGACGGGGACGACACCGCCGAAGGCTTGCGCGGCGACCGGTCCGTCGTCGGAAGCATCGTGGCGGTGGCCGTCGCGGCGGTCCTCGTCCTCTCCCTCGTCGGGGGCGCGGTCGCCTCGGTCTTCGTCGCGAGGGCCGCCGGCGAGCGCGACGAGCGCCGCACCGCTTACGTGCAGACCGCGCGGCAGGCCATTCTGAATCTGACCACCATCAGGGCCGACTCCGCCAAGGAGGACATCGACCGGATCCTCTCGATGGCCTCCGGCCAGTTCAAGACCGAATTCGACGGCCGGGTCGATCCGTTCCTGAGCATCGTGCAGCAGGCCAAGGTCGTCTCCAACGGCGAGATCGTCGAGGCCGCGCTGGAAAGCGACGCCGACGATTCCGCGAAGGTGCTCGTCGCCGCCAAACAGACCCTGACCAACGCGGGCCAGGCCGAGCCGCAGACGCGGTTCTACCGGTTCCGGGTCACCGTGACCCGCACCGACTCCGGCCTGTCCGCCTCGAATGTGGAGTTCGTGGCATGAACGGAACACGGGGCTTGATCGCGGCGGGCGCCGCGGGCGCGGTGGCGCTGGCGGCGGTGATCGTCATGGCCATCAACGGATTCGGGTACTGGTCGGACCGGCAGGACGAGCAGGCCAGGCAGGACGCGGTCACCGCGGCCGACCGGACGGTCTCGGCCATGTTCAGCTATGACTACGGCAGCGTCGACACCGTGCTGCCGAAGGCCGCGGACAACCTGTCCGCCGACTTTCGCGAGGACTACCTGAAGCTGATCAGCCAGGCCATCGCGCCGGGCGCCAAGGAGAAGCAGCTCACCGTGCGGGCCACCACCCAGGCGAGCGGCGTGGTCTCCGCCGACCGCGACCACGCGGTGGTGCTGCTGTACCTGAATCAGGTGACCACCAGCAAGGAGTCGCCGCAGGGGACCACCACCGGCAGCCGGGTGCGGGTCGCGCTGGACAAGACCGACGACCGCTGGCTCGTCGACTCCGTGACGCCGATCTAGGAGTCGCTCGATCCAGGAGTCGCCGCTCTAGGAGTCTCGGGGCAGCCGCACGGTGAATGTGGCGCCCGCGCCCGGGGTGCTGGTGACCCGCACGTCGCCGCCGTGCGCGGTGACCAGCGCCTGCACGATGGACAGACCCAGACCGGTGCCGCCGCTGGCGCGGGCGCGCGAGATGTCGGTGCGATAGAAGCGCTCGAAGATCCGCTCGGCCTCCTCGGACGGCAGGCCGGGACCGGTGTCGGCCACCTCGAGCAGCACGTCGTCGTCGCCGGGCGTGAGACGAACGGTCACCGAGGCGTCCGGCGGGGTGTGCGTGAGGGCGTTGTTCAGCAGATTCGCCAGCACTTGGCGCAGCCTGGCCTCGTCGCCGTTGATTTCCAAAGTTCCCGAACCGGAACACACTTCGAGGGCGATCGGGCGGCGCGGGCCGTCCGGATCGGCGGCCGCGGCGACCGCGCGGGCGTTGTGCACCGCGTCGCTGGCGACCGCGAGCAGATCCACCGTGCCGCTCTCCAGCGGGCGCTGCGCGTCCAACCGGGCCAGCATCAGCAGATCCTCCACCAGCAGGCCCATCCGCTGCGCCTCGCGTTCGATCCGGTCCATGAACATCCCGGGATCGGTGGCCGCGCCCTGCCGGTGCAGCTCGGCGAAACCGCGAATGGTGGTGATCGGGGTTCGTAATTCATGGCTGGCGTCGGCGATGAAGCGGCGCATCTTCGCCTCGGAGCTCTTCGCCGCCGCCTCCGAGGCCTCGGTCGCCGCGAACGCGGATTGGATCTGCGCCAGCATGCCGTTCAGCGAACGGGACAGCCGATCCACCTCGGTGTTGGTGCCGCGCACCGGAACCCGGCGGTGCAGATCCCCCCTGGCGATGGCCGCCGCGATGTTCTCCACCCGGCGCAGCGGGCGCAGGCTGCTCCTGATCACGAAATACGCGGCCAGCGCGAGCGCGGCGAGAACGGCGAGGCCGATCACCAGCTGGAGTGTCACCAGCCGCTGGACGGTCTGCTGATTGTGGGTGAGCGGCAACGCGATCGTGGTGATCGTGTCCTGGTGGTGCACGGTCACCACGCGCCATTGGACGTCGGAATCACCGACCGAACCCACCGTCACCGGCTCGAGAGAAGGCGGATTCGGCAAATCGGGGGTGGCGTCGACATTGAACGGCTGCAACACGAAAGTGCCTGTGCCGTTCTTGTTCTCGGTGACGATGTAGAACGGGCTCGGCGCGGTGCGCTGATCCGGCGGCGGAGTCGGCGGCGGCAGCGGCGGGCGCGCGGTCCTGGCGCGGGTCATCGCGGCATCGTGCAACTGCTGATCGGTGCGGTTCAGCAGCGACACCTCCAGCGACGACGTGACCGCCCAGCCGGAAGCCAGCAGGCCCAGCGCCGCCAACACCACTAGGGCCACCACCAGCGTCACCCGCAAGGGGATGGCGCCGAGCCGCTGCGCGAACGCTTCCCGCGCCCGGCGCGCCCGGCCTGCTTCGCGGGCGGCGCGCCGCTGCGCCGAAGGGCGAGTTCGCTTGGCGGCGGGCGCTTTCCGATCGGCGTCTGCGCGCACCGAGCCGATACTCACGGGCCCAGCGGGCGGCCGCGCTGCGGCGCCCGCATCACGTAGCCGACACCACGCAAGGTGTGGATCAGTCGCTGCTCGCCGGTGTCCACCTTCTTGCGCAGATACGACACGTAGGTCTCCACAACACCGACCTCGCCGCCGAAGTCGTAGCGCCATACGTGATCCAGGATGCGCGGCTTGCTCAGCACGGTGCCCGCGTTGACCATGAAATACCGCAGCAGGGTGAACTCGGTGGGGGAAAGGGTGACCGGCTCGCCCGCCTTCCACACCTCGTGGGTGTCGTCGTCGAGCTCGATGTCCTCGAAGCGAATGCGCGAACTCTCCTTCGCGGATTCGCAGGGCCCGGCGCGGCGCAGCACCACCCGCAGCCGGGCCACCACCTCCTCCAGGCTGAACGGCTTGGTGATGTAGTCGTCGGCGCCCAAGGTCAGGCCCGCCACTTTGTCCTGCACGTCGTCGCGGGCGGTCAGGAAGAGCACGGGCGCGTCGATGCCGTCGGCGCGCAGCCTCGGCAGCAGGCCGAAGCCATCGATGCCAGGCATCATCACGTCGACGATCAAGGCCTGCGGCCGGAAGCTGCGGGCACGGTCCAGCGCCTGCGCGCCGTCGCTCGCGGTCTCCACCTCGAAGCCCTGGTAGCGCAGGCTCACCGAGAGCAGTTCGAGGATCATCGGCTCGTCGTCCACCACCAGCACTCTGGCCTCGGGGGACTGATCCGCGGGCGCACCAGTCATGAGTTCATGGTGCGCCAGGTATCTGCGAGGATGCTGGACCTTTCCTGGGAACTAGCTGTGTTGATGGTTCGGTGATCCAGGGCGGGTTTGCGGGCTGTGTTTTTGGCGCGCTGGCGCGCGCGTGTTCGCGGCCCCCTGGTGTCTCGCGTCCGAGCGGTCGCGTCTCGCGCCTGCGGCGCATGCGTCGCGACCGCTCGGACGCGAGACGGGCCGCGAACGGGCTCGTAAGACTCGCCCTGGGGGTGGCTGGGAGTGCGTGGATGGTGCGATCGGTCGGAGGTCGTGCCAGCCCGAGTCTGACGGCCTGAGACTCTCCCCTGAGGTGGCCGGGTGTGTTGTGGATGTGCGGTCGATCAATGGTCGGGCCGAATGAGGTGAGGCGCCGCCACCAGCGCTTCGCAGTGACAGCAGTAGTAATCGGCATAGGCTGCAAGGATGCCGGGCCGTTGGCACGGCTCGGCCGGACACCGGAAAGCGCAGTGTTGTGCGTCGTCCGCCGTGCGGAGCGGATATCGCGCAGGTGATCGAAAGGGAGTTGCCGCGCATGGTCAACGTCACGGATGGCTACGGGTCGAGCATTCTGGGGTATCCCAGGATCGGACCGCACCGGGAACTCAAGCGGGCGCTGGAGTCCTACTGGCGGGGCTCGCTCTCGCGTGAGGAACTGCTCGAGGTCGGTCGCGACATCCAGGAACAGCAGTTCAGCGAGCTGGCCGCCACCGGGCTCACCCAGGTGCCGGGCAACACCTTCTCCTTCTACGACCACGTGCTGGACAACGCGCTGATGTTCGGCGCGGTGCCGAAGCGGTTCCAGCCCTACCAGGACGTGATGGAGCCGCTGGACTTCTACTTCCTGATGGCGCGCGGGCGGCCCGACCTGCCGCCGCTGGAGCTGGTGCGCTACATCGGCACCAACTACCACTACCGCCAGCCCGAACTCGACGCCGAGACCGATTTCTCGCTGCATCCCGAAGCTCTGCTCGACGAGTTCGACCGGGCCAAGGAGCGCGGCATCGAGCTACGTCCGGTCATGCTGGGCCCGCTCTCGCTGCTGCTGCTCTCCAAGGCGGGGCAGGTGCCCGGCGAGGCCGAGTTCGACACGCTGACCCTGCTCGACAAGCTGCTCCCGGTCTACGAGGAGCTGTTCGAGATCCTCGCCAAGCGCGGCGCCACCTGCGTCCAGCTGGACGAGCCCGCGTTCACCAGCGAGCGCAGCGAGGCCGAGCTGGCCGCGTTCGAGCTGGCCTACCAGCGGCTGTCCAAGGCGCCGCTGCGGCCACGCATGCTCGTCACCGGTCAGTACGGCGATTTCGGACCGGCGCTGGCCATCCTCGCCGCGTCCAATGTCGAGGCCATCGGTCTGGACCTGGCCAGCCACCGCATCCGCCCCGAGGATCTCGCCGAGGTGCCCGGCATCCGCCGCAAGCGGCTGTACGCGGGCGTGATCAGCGGCCGCAACGTGTGGCGCGCAGACCGTTTCGTGACGCTGGAGTACCTCAACGAACTGGCCAAGGTGTGCCCGGATCTGGTGGTCTCCACCGGAAGCACGCTGCTGCACGTGCCCTACGACCTGCTCGTCGAATACGACATCGAGGGCAACGTCGCCGATCGCCTCGCCTTCGCGAAACAAAAGGTGGGCGAGGTGGTTTCGCTCGCCAAGGCGCTCACCGAGGGTCCCTCGGAGAAGTGGCGCAAGCGGCCGACGGAAGTGCACTTCAAGCAGAAGCACGCGGTGCGCCAACGGGTTTACGCGATCACGCCGCAGATGCGCGAGCGCGAGCCCTACGAGCAGCGCCGAATCGCCCAGCAGGCCAAGCTGAACCTGCCTCCGGTGCCCGCCACCACGCTCGGCTCGTTCCCGCAGACCGACCGAATTCGCCAGGCCCGGTACGAACTCGGCGAGGGACGGCTGTCCTACGACGAGTACCGCAAGCGGATCGAGGCCGAGATCGAGGCCACCATCCGTCTGCAGGAGGACATCGGCCTCGACGTGCTGGTGCACGGCGAGCACGAGCGCAACGACATGATCCAGTACTTCGCCGAGCTGCTCGACGGCTTCGCGACCACCCACTTCGGCTGGGTGCAGGTGTACGGATCCCGTTGTGTGCGACCGCCGATCATCTACGGCGACGTCTCGCGCCCGGCGCCGATGTCGGTGGAGTGGATCACCTACGCCCAGTCGCTCACCGACCGGCCGGTCAAGGGCATGGTGACCGGCCCGGTCACCATGATCGCGCGTTCGTTCGTGCGGCAAGACCAGCCGCTGCACGAGACCGCCGACCAGGTGGCGCTGGCGATCCGTGACGAGGTGGTGGATCTGGAAAAGGCGGGCATCGCCATCATCCAGGTGGACGAGCCCGCGATCAGGGAGATGCTGCCGCTGCGCGACGTCGGCCGCGCGGAGTACCTGCGCTGGGCGGTCGGCGCGTTCCGGCTGGCCACCTCTGGTGTGCGGCCGGAGACCCAGATCCACACGCACATCGGCTATTCCGGTCGCGCCGAGGTCGTGGAGGCGATCGATCAGCTCGACGCCGACGTCACCGCGATCGTCGCCACTCGCTCCATCGAATGGGTGCTCAAGGCGCTCAAGGAGGACTGCGCGTCGGGCCACGGCCTGAGCCACGGTGTCGGTCCCGGTGTGTACGAAAGCCGTTCGGCCCGTATCCCGGACATCGACGAGCTCGACGAACTGCTCACGGCAGCGGCCGAGGCTGTCACCCCGGAACGGCTGTGGGCCAATCCGGACGGCGGACTCAAGACCCGGCACTATTGGCAGCTCGAGCCCTCGCTGCGCAATCTGGTCGCCGCCGCGCGGCGCATCCGGCGGCGCATGCCGACGGCCGAATAGTCAGCCGAAACGGGCCGCTTTTCCGTCACGAAATGGAAACGCGGCCCGTTGTTTTTCACGCCTCTGCGGCGGGGACCTCAACTCGCTACGGTGTGTACCTCAGCCGAGTGGGTCGGCAATTGCTCTCGCTGCCAAGGGAGTGGCGCCAGCGCGGCGGAGCCGCACGCAGGCACCGTGATCAGTAGTAGTAGTAGTTACCGTAGGAGTCGTAATTCTCGGTCGATGAGCCGGGAGTGAGGTTGGTCTGGCCGCCCGGGGTGAGGTCGGTCTGGCCGCCGGGGGTCAGATCGACCTGCCCTCCGCACACCAGGTTGGGCCAGGTACAGGTCGCCAGATTGGCGTCCTGACCAGCCTGGGCCACGCCTGCCGTCAGCAGGCCCGCGCCCAGTAGGGCGGGCGCCGCGGCGATAGCCATGGCGCGGGCGAACCGGTGGGTGCGGCGGGTCGAGCGCTGGTTCGAGGTCATACGAGGGTGCTCCTTCGTGTCGGTGTGGCGGGGCGGTCCCGCTGTCGTGATGACGCCGTCCAGACTGCTCGACGCCGGATCGCGTCGAAAGGACACCCAGGGTGCACGCCAGCGCACCCTCCAAGTGGTTCGATCCCACCAAGGTGAAGCTTCCGTTCCGGTCGCAACCCGCTATTTCGGTACGGTCCGTACCGTATTATTTGGGTATGACTGTGGATGAACGAGCGTGGCCCGATTCGCTACGGGTGGCCCAGGTACGGGTCGCGCGGCCGACGGATCGGCTGGACGAGGTGGTGCGGTTCTACGTCGAGGGGCTCGGCCTTCGCGAGCTGTACCGATTCGAGAACCACGCGGGGTACGACGGTGTGATGCTCGGTCTGCCCGGCGCCGAGTATCACCTCGAGTTCACCTCGCATGTGGACGGAAGTCCCTGCGCCGCACCGAGTTCCGAGAATCTGCTAGTCCTCTGTTTCGAGGATGAGGCGCAGATGTACGACGTCGCGCAGCGGCTCGGTGAATTCGGCGTCGAGCCGGTGCCCGTCGAGAATCCGTACTGGGCGGCGCACGGCGGCTTGGCTTTTCCCGATCCGGACGGCTGGCTGGTCATGTTGATGCCGCGGCCGGTGTTCTGATGGCAGGCCGCGCGCGCGACGATCGGATCGATGCGGCGGTGCTGATCGCCGCGCGAGAACTGCTGAGCGAGAACGGATATGCCGAGCTCTCGATCGGCGGGGTGGCCACCAGATCGGGAATTCACCGTCCCGCGATCTACCGGCGCTGGCCCTCCAAACGGCACCTGGTGGTGGCGGTGGTCGCCGATCTCCTCGGCCTGCGGCCCACCGCGAACACCGGCGACCTGCGCGCCGATCTGACCGCGGCGATGCGCGATCTCGTCGCTGCGCTCCGCGATACCTCGCTCGATCGGGTGCTCCCCGCGCTGCTCGCCGATCTGGGCAATGATCCGGAACTGCGCGAGCACTTCCTGGCCACGGTCTTCGAGCCCCGGCGGCAGACCACGGAAATCGCACTACGCGCGGCGGTCCGGCGCGGCGAGGTCCGCCCCGACATCGATATGGACTTCGTCCTCGACGCCGTCGCCGCTCCGATCTACTTTCGCGCGCTGTTCGGCCACCTGCCGCTGGACGACGAACTCGCCGAAGCGTCGGTGGACGCGGTCAT
Source organism: Nocardia sp. bgisy134 (assembly GCF_965341865.1). Taxonomy (GTDB): domain Bacteria; phylum Actinomycetota; class Actinomycetes; order Mycobacteriales; family Mycobacteriaceae; genus Nocardia. The sequence goes on along the minus strand of NZ_CBDQZP010000006.1, from coordinate 114,972 downwards.
GCGCTTGGTCGCGGCGGGGGACGGCACGGGCCGCCTTCCCTAGCGAAACAGAAGGCGGCCCGTTGTACGGTTGCCGCTCCGATCTGCTTTCGCGCGCAGTTGGGCCGCCCGGACACGCACCGGAGCATCGGTAAACGCGGGACTGTGTTCGGTCGCCGCATCGCAAGACGGAGGACGACGGACCCTTCAGTGCTAGGCGCGGGTAATCCGGACCATCAATTCCCGCAGCCGGTTCCGGCCGTTGCGCTTGGGCGGCTCGGGGGCCGGGGATTCGACGTCGGTCTCCACCTCGTAGCGCCGGATGTAGGCCCCCGCGAAGGCTTGCACGGTCGCGGTGACGGGGATGGCGAGCAGGGCGCCGGTGGCCCCGAGTAACGCGGCGCCCGCGATCACCGCGCCGAAGGCGACCGCGGGGTGCATGTCGAGCGTGGTGGCGGTGATGCGCGGCTGCAACACGTAGTTCTCGAACTGCTGGTACAGGACGATGAAGCCGAGGATCCACAGCGCGTCGCCGGGGCCGCCGTTCACCATCGCGACGATCACCGGAAGCGCGCCCGCCAGGTAGGTGCCGACGGTCGGAATGAACTGGGAGACCACGCCGACCCACAGCGCGAGCGCGAAAGCCGATGGCACGTCGAGTATCCGCAGCACCACGTAGTGCGCGAGCGTCGAGCAGACGGCGAGCAGGCCGCGCGAATAGATGTAGCCGCCGGTCTTGTCGACCGCGATGTCCCAGGCGCGCAGCACGTGCCGCTGGCGATGCGGCGGCAGCAGCGAGGACACGGCATTGCGGAAGCGCGGTCCGTCGGCGGCGAAATAGAAGGTGAACAGCAAGACGCCGAGCCCCTGGAAGAGCGCGCCGATGGCGGCCGTTCCGATGCCCCAGGCATTTTCGGCGAGGCCGACCAGATAGCCCTCGATCTGGTCGCTCCACTCCGTCGCGTATTTCTGTATGTCGGTGCCGGACAGTTCCGTGTGGAAGGTGTTGTTGACCCAGTCGACGATCCGGTCGGCGTATTCGGGCGCGTTCTGCACCAGCGTGGTCACTTGATTGACGAGCAGTGAGCCCAGCGTCCACAGGAACCCGACGACGATCAGCAACAGGCCGAGGAACACCACGCCCGTCGCGATGCCGCGCCGCACCCCGCGCGCGGCGAGCCAGTTGACCGCGGGCTCGATGGCGAAGGCGAGGAACAGCGAGACCATCAGCACGGTCAGCAAACCCTGCAGCCGCTGGAGCACCCAGAACCCGACGATCAGTCCCGCGACCGTGGCGGCGGCGAGCAGGAAGGCGCGCAACAGCCACGGCGGCGGCGCGTTCGAGACGTCGGACGTCGACGCCTCGGCCTTCGGCTTCTCGGACCCGGGCGCGTGGGAATCCGCACCGGACTTCGGCGTGGTCGAGTCTTGGTCATCCGCGGACACAAAACCACGGTACTGAGCTGCGCGTCCGGCCGCCCGCAACATGCCAGCGCGGCGCGAACCCGTGCCCGCCGGAAGTACTCCTAGATGGTCGCGGTGTCGATGACGAAGCGGTATCGCACGTCGCTGGCGACGACGCGGTCGTAGGCGTTGTCGATCTCGTCGGCGGAGATCAGTTCGATCTCGGCGCCGATGCCGTGCTGGGCGCAGAAGTCCAGCATCTCCTGGGTCTGCGCGATACCGCCGATCATCGAGCCCGACAGCGACCTGCGGTAGCCGGCGAGGGTGAACGGCTTGACGCTCAACGGGTTCTCGGGCAGGCCGAGGATCACCAGGGTGCCGTCCAGGTTCAGCAGTTTCATGTAGTCGTCCAGCGGCAGGTCGGCCGAGACCGTGTTGAGGATGAGGTCGAAGCGGCCGCGCAGTTCGCGGAAGGTCTGGCGGTCGCCGGTGGCGTAGTAGTGGTCCGCGCCGAACCGCTTGCCGTCGTCCTGCTTGCTCAGCGAGTGGCTCAGCACGGTGACCTCCGCGCCCATCGCCGCGGCGATCTTCACGCCGATGTGCCCGAGCCCGCCCATGCCGATGATCGCGACGTGTTTGCCGGGCCCGGCCTGCCAGTGCCGCAGCGGCGAGAACAGGGTGACGCCCGCGCACAGCAGCGGCGCGGCCACGTCGAGTCCGATGCCCTCCGGGATCGACACCACGAAGTTCTCGGTCACCACGACCCGGGTGGCGTAGCCGCCCATGGTGTAGCCGCCCGGCTGCACCTCGGGCGCGACAGCGGAGTTGTAGGTCATGGTGGCGCCGACCTGGCAGTACTGCTCCTCGTCGGCCAGGCACGGACCGCACTTACCGCAGGAGTCGACCATGCAGCCGACGCCGACCCGGTCGCCGACCTTGTACTTGCTCACCGCAGAACCCACCGCGGCCACCAGGCCCGCGATCTCGTGGCCCGGCACGCACGGGTAGCGGGTGCCGCCCCATTCGTCGCGGGCGGTGTGGATGTCCGAATGACAGATGCCCGCGTACTTGACGTCGATCAGCACGTCGTGCGGACCGAGTTCCCTGCGCTCGATGGTGACCTTCTCGAAGGCTCCGTCGGGAGCGGGCAGGGCGTAGGCGGCGGCAACAGTGCTCATGAATACATGCCTACCGTCGCATGCGCGGATTGCCAACCTATACGGCTTCGCGACGCCGCGTGTTTGCCGAGACGGGTTTGCCCCGGGGAGCGCGGGGGATGTCCATCCTGCCCGGTTTTCCGACCCTCGGCGGGTGCGACGGCCGGAAATCCTGATCTACGGTGAAGATCTCCGGCCACAATGGAATTCGTCAGGCGTAGCAGAGGCGGGAGTGCCATGGACGACGGACGACGCGGCAGCGGCGGCGGGCGGGCGCTGGCGCTGATCGTGGTCGCCCTGCTCAGCCTCGCCGGCTTCCTCGGGTATCGCGGTGAGCTGCCGGGCTGGCCGTTCACCGGCCCTGGCTCGGTCGTCGCGCCGATGGAGCACGAAGCCGCCCCGCCGATGGACCCGGTCGCCGTCGCGGCCGCCGTGAAACCGGCCCTGGTGAACATCAGCACCGCCGCCCAGATGTTCGGTCAGGGGGCCGCGGGCTCGGGCATCGTGCTCACCGCCGATGGACAGGTACTGACCAGCCATCACGTGGTCAAAGGCGCCGAATCGGTCACCGTGACGTCGGTCGGCACGGGGGAGGTCTACTCCGCGAACGTGCTCGGCTACGACTCCAGCGCCGACATCGCCCTGCTCGAGCTGGCCGACGCCGCCGGACTCACGATCGCGCAGCTCGGCAGTGCCGCCGATCTGCGGTTGGACGACGAGGTGCTCGCGATCGGCAACGCGGGTGGCACGGGCGGCCCGCCGACCGCGATCGCCGGGAAGATCACCGATCTCGACAGCACGATCGTCGCGCTGAACTCGGCCGATCTCTCCCGCAAGGCGCTGTCGGGGATGCTGGAGATCGCGGCCGCGGTGAGTTCGGGGCAGTCGGGGGGAGCGCTGGCCGATCGGCGCGGTGCGATCGTCGGCGTGATCACCGCGGCGTCGGGCGATCGCGACCGGGCGGTCGATCGGCAGCCCAACGGCTACGCGGTGCCGATCGACGCCGCCATGCGGGTGGTGCGCCAGATCCGCTCCGGCACGCCGACCGAGACGGTGCACATCGGCCCGACGGCTACGCTCGGCGTGCTGATCTCCGACGCGAAGCCGAGCGGCGCGCGCATCGATGTCGCGATCTACGGCAGTCCCGCCGCTGCCGCCGGACTCGCCGACGGCGAGGTGATCACGTCCATCGACGGCAAGGCGGTCACCACCGCTCGGGCTCTGCGCGCCGCGATCAACGTGCGCAAGCCCGACGACACGGTGCGCCTGGGAGTGATCGGCGTGGGCGGCGTCGAGCGGACGGTGACCGTGGTGCTCGGCAAGGGCGCGCCGAACTGACGCGAGCGCGTCAGCACAGGCGGCAGGGTCAGAACAGGCTCAGCCAGTAATCCTGGAACCGCAGGAAGACCAGCAGCAGCACCACCGCGTAGAAGAGCGCGACGATGGTCCAGCGCCATTCGGCGAGCACGCGGAGCGGGCCGCGCGACTCGCCCCACAGCTGGTCGGTGGCCACCGCGAACAGCGGGGTGACGATCGCCCAGACCACCATGCAGTACGGGCACAGCGCGTTGATGCGGTACAGGCTCTGGAAGATGAGCCAGCAGACGAAGCCGATGCCGGCGACCGTGCCCAGCCACAGGCCGCCCCAGATCCACTTCGGGAACCCGAGCCCGGCCACCGCGAGGACGCCGAGCGTGACCACGACGGAGAACGCGACGATGCCGAGCAGCGGGTTCGGGAACCCGAACACCGAGGCCTGATCGGTGACCATGACCGAGCCGCAGGACAGGATCGGATTGATGCTGCACGAGGGACGGTAGCCGGGATCGGTGAAGAGCTTGAACCGCTCGATGGTCAGCGCCATCGAGGCGAGCCAGCCCGCGAGGCCGCAGATCAACAGCAGCCAGGCGGACCGGGGTGGCGCGGCGATCACTGGCCCGCGGCCGCCGCGGCGATGGTCTGCTCGAGCGCGCTCGGGTTGACCTGCTTGCCGTTCACGAACACCGTCGGCGTCGACTGGATGCCGCCGTCGAAGGCCTTGTTCGTGGTGGACGCGACGAACTTCTCGTAGGTGCCGTCGGTGATGCAGCTCGCGACGGCGTCGGTGTAGCCGACCGACTTCGCGATCTCGATCAGCTTCTCGTCGGGCAGGCCGTTGCCGCCCTCCGGCGGCTGCTGGGCGAACATCGCCGACAGCCACGTCTGGTACTTGGTCGGATCCTGCTCGGCGACGCAGTAGGAGGCGTTGGCCGCGCGGGTCGAGTACTGGGTCGTGGAGGCCTTGTCCAGGAACGAGATGATGTTGTATTCGACCGCGGCGGTGCCGGTGCTCACCGCGTCCTCGAGCACCTTGCCGTAGGTGGCCTCGAAGGCCTTGCACGCCGGGCACTGGAGGTCGGCGACCAACCGGACGGTGACCTTCGCCTCGGGCTTGCCGATCCGGATGGAGCCGTTGTCGGTGATCGAGCCGCCGACGGCGCCCGGCGTCTGCGCCGCGGCGATGGTCGGGGTGGGACCGGGATCGTCCTTCTCCGCCTTCTTGATCGCGAGTCCGATGCCGATCGCGGCCACCAGGCCGATCAGCACGGCGGCCACCGCCACCTGGATGAGGATCTTGCGGTTGCGGTCGGCGCGCTCCGCCTTCAGCAGCGGATTAGTCCGTCCCGGATTGTTGCTCACCGTGCGTTCACCACGCCTTTCGCTCGCCTGCCGGTTTCGCCTGCCGCCACGATGGTAGTTCCGGAACTCCTCGTCGAGCGGGCATGGTCCACATCATCGTGCGTCAACCTGAGAGATTCCGAAATGTCGCGTGCGGAGGCTCAGCGGGCCTCGGCTCCGCTCAGCCCGAGGCCGACGGCGTCGCGGGCCCACGACGGCGCCGACGGCTCAAGCGTCTTGGAGCAGCAACCGAAACGAGGGGTGGGCAGGCGTCAGTGGCCGGATGGCGCGAAAGTCCTTCTCATCCAATGTCAGGATGTCGTTGGTCAGGTAGCGCTCGGCGAGCACTACGTTGACCGCATCGGCGAGATCGAGTCGCAGCCCGCGGTACTGTCCCATGATCTGCTGCGACGCTCGAAGATCGTCATGATCGATCGGTGGGACGAGTACCGCGCCTTCCTCGGCAGAGGTGAGCAGATCGTCGAGGACGAGATCGGCGATGCGACGGTCTTTGCCGAATCGGGCGATCAGCAGATGATCGATCTCATCGAGCACCAGCGGCGAGACGACGGCCACTGAGGTGGCCAGGAATTCGCGCGCGCGATCCTGCAGCTCGGCGGCGCGATCGTAGGCCGCGATGATCGCCGAGGTGTCAGCGATGAAGAAGCTCATCGCCCGTAGGCCTCGCCGAGCGATTCCTCACTGTCGGCGGCGAAATTCGGATCCCCGGAGTCGAATGACGGCCATGGCCTGCTTCGGCGAACCCGGTGTGTGCGGAGCAAAACGAGGTCGATCCCTTCTCGAATGAGATCGGCTTCCGACCGCCCGGACTCCTCCGCCGCCTGCTTGAGACGGGCCGCCTGCTGGGATTCGAGGTACACGCTCGTCTTGGTCTTCATAGAATGTAGGGTACTACGTAGGGTACTGGCGTGGCCACGGCTCGTTCGACTGTGGGCGGCCTACTGATGGCAGCGTTGTCGCGCCCGGACGCCGGCGCTCGCCGTCTACCGTTGAGCCATGTCCGGGGATACCGCGCGCGACTTCTACGACCATTTGGCCGGGGACTACCACCTGCTCTACCAGGACTGGCCCGCGGCGGTCGCGGGGCAGGGGCGGGCGTTGGATCGGGTATTGCGGGGGCGTCTGGGGGCGGGGCCGTCGACCGTCTTGGACGCGGCGTGTGGGATCGGGACGCAGGCGATCGGGTTGGCGGCGTGCGGGCATGCCGTGGTGGGGATGGATTTGAGTCCGGTGGCGGCGGCGCGGGCGGCCGAGGAGGCGCGGACCCGGGGGTTGCGGCTGCCGACGTTAGCAGGCGATATGCGGGCGCTGCCCTTCGACGGCGGGTGGGCGGATGCCGTGGTGTGTGCCGACAACGCGTTGCCGCATCTGCTGACGGCCGTCGAGGTCGGTACCGCGCTCGGCGAGATGTGGCGGGTGCTGCGGCCGGGCGGTCTGCTGGTGCTGACGACCCGCGACTACGACGCGCTGCGCGCCGCCAAACCGGCTGGGCAGCCGCCGAAATCGATCGAGTCGGTCATGGGGCGCGCGATCACCTTCCAGCTCTGGCACTGGGACGACGACGGCGAACGCTACGACTTCGAGATGTTCCGCCTCACCGAGGGTGGCGACGGCTGGGCCGTCCGGGTGGGCGGCGCGCGGTACTGGGCGCTGACCAGGGCGCAGCTCACCGAGTTCGTCGTGGAGGCGGGTTTCGCCGAACCGACCTGGCATGCGCCGGAGGAGACCGGCTTCTTTCAGCCGGTGCTCACCGCGCACCGGCCCGGCCCGGCCTGATCGCGCGGTGCTCCCGCCGCAACGCAGGACGCTGCACCGTCTCGGGCCGCTCGGCACTCCGGACCGGCCGCCCGGCGTCGCTGCAACGTGCGTGGCACGGGCCGCGCGCTGGGGGCCGCCCGGCTCCGGACCGGCCGCCCGGCGTCGCGTGCGGGGTTTGTCCGAGCCCGCCCTTAGCATTCCCCGGGTGACCGGATACGACTTCGAGCATCTCGACACTTCGACGCTGCCGCCGCGCCAGCAGCGCATCCTTGCCGTGATCCGGGACTGGGTCGTCGAATACGGGTATCCGCCGAACACCAGGCAGATCGGCGATGCGGTCGGCCTGAAGTCGGCGTCCTCGGTCTCCAAACATCTGAAGAACCTGGAGGAGAGGGGCTTTCTGCGCCGCGGCGCCGCGGTGGCGCGCCCGATCGACGTGCGGTTGTTCCTCCAAGGCGCGGCGCGGGCGGAGCACTCCGACGCCGCGGTCACCGTTCCCGTGGTCGGCGACATCGCCGCGGGCGCACCGATCCCGGCCGAGCAGCACACCGACGAGACATTGACGCTCCCGCGCGAATTGGTCGGTCGCGGAACGGTTTTCGCGCTCCGCGTGCGCGGCGACTCGATGATCGACGCCGCCATCTGCGACGGTGACACGGTGGTGGTGCGCCAGCAGAGCGAGGCGCACTCCGGCGACATCGTGGCCGCCATGATCGGCGAGGAAGCCACCGTCAAGGTGTATCGCCGCCGCACCGGCCACGTCTACCTGGAACCGCGCAACCCGGCCTACGACGTCATCGACGGCGACGAGGCCGTGATTCTCGGCAAGGTCGTCTCGGTGATGCGCCGGATCTGAGGCGCACGGCGGGCGGCCCCCGCCGGGAGGGGAACGACGGGGGCCGCATGGGGCACCGAGGCGGACCTGTTCGGGTCGACCGATTGCCTCGGTGTGTTCTGTTATCTCCGCGGACGCCCGTTTCGTAGCAATCGGTTTCGTAACACCCAGCTGTGCAGAAACCAGCGTGTCACGGCCCGCTGCTCACTCATCCCGCCGTCGCCGACGAGGCCGTCATCGGCGTACGGGACGGGGCGGGCGAGGAGGTGCCCAAGGCGTTGGTGATGTGTGCGCAAGGATCTCCGGCTGGAGCAGTATCGGGTCCGAGGCTAGGCATGCTCCAAGCGGCGGAGTTGTTCGGCGATGTCGAAATTCGCCGCGGGCCAGTCGAGTTCCAGCTTCTCCAGCGCATCGATGAGCAGTTCGGTGACCGCGAGGCGGGCGTACCACTTGTGGTCGGCGGGCAGCACGTACCAGGGCGCGTCGGCGGTGGACGTGCGATCCAGCATGGCCTGGTACGCCTCGTGGTAGGCGGGCCAGTAGGCGCGCTCATCGATGTCGGAGGGGTTGAACTTCCAGTACTTGTCCTGGCGCTCCAGCCGCTGGCACAGCCGCTTCTTCTGCTCGTCCAGCGAGACGAACATGGCGACCTTCACCAGGGTGATGCCCTGGCCGATCAGCTCGCGCTCGAACTGGTTGATCTCGTCGTAGCGCGGCTCCCACTCCTCGCGGGGTACCAGCTCGTGCACCCGCACCACCAGGACGTCCTCGTAGTGCGAGCGGTCGAAGACGCCGATCTGGCCGCCGCGCGGCAGTGCGTTGCGGATGCGCCACAGGTAGTGGTGCCGCCGCTCCTCGTCGGTCGGGACGCCGAAGGCCGCGTGGTCGACGCCCTGCGGGTCCACCGAACCGATGACGTGCCGGACGATGCCGCCCTTGCCCGCGGTGTCCATGCCCTGCAACACCAGCAGCACGCTGCGCTTGTCGCCGGAGCGCCCGTTGGCGTAGAGCTTCTCCTGAAGCACGGAGAGCGCCTCGCCGCGCTGCATCAGCAACTTCTGGGCATTCTTCTTGTCCCCGGTGAATCCGGGTGTCGACGAGGTCGCCAGTTCCGCGATCCGCAAACCGTCGGCTTTCAGTGCCTCGGTGACCGGGACAGACCAGTGCTTCACCATCGACCACACTTACCACGTCTGTCCGCGCCCGGAGCGGCGTTCGGCGTCAGCGGATCTGTGCGAGCCTCAGCAACTGCACGGCGAAATCGTCGTCGGTGACCGGGGTGAGGATCAGATCGTGCGAGGTGGTCAGCAGGTAGCGGCCGTCGCCGGTGAAATCGAGCCAGGTGCGGTGGCGCGTCGGAGGTGACATCGGATTGTCCGGGTCCACGGTCACGGTGATGAACCCGCGGCAATCCACCGGCTTGCGCAACGTCTGCCGGAAGCGGGCCGCGCCGCGCTGGCCGTTGGCCGAGGGCGTGTCGGCCGACTCGATGGTGAGCACCGCGTCCTGCGGCTCGCGCATCGCGCCGAGCCGTCCCGGCTGCGCCGAGCCGATCACCTGCACCAGGCGCTGGCCGAGGTTGCGCGCGTGACACATCTGCACGGTCACCTTGTCCGGCGCGGCGACCAGCACGCCCGCGTGATTGTGCACCACCGCGGCGAACGCCAGGATGCGATCGCCATCGGAGGCGCTGCCGTTGCGCCCCGGTGCGCTGCGTTCGCCGGAGAGGGTGATGGTGGTGGCGTCGGTGCGCGCGCACAGCATCAGCGCCGCGGCCAGGTCCGGATCGGCCTGCCTGGCGAACCGTTGTGGCAAACGCAATGCGGCGTACTCGGTTTCGGTGCGCACGGTGGACGACGGCACCATGTTGATCGGATACGGTCGCCTGTCCAGGTTCGTTTCGCTTTCCCAGACATGCGTGAATTCGTCCGGGGTGAGGACCCATCTCACCGTGCGCCGCCCCCGCCGTCGGAGGGGGCGCGCGGCGGGGTGAACCGGGGCACGCTGTCGCCGGAGGCGGGCATGGTCGGGGTGTAGACGTAGGTCATGGTGTCCTGGGCGTCGGCCTCGGCCGTCGCGGCGGCCAGGTCGTGGTCCATCCTGCGGCGCCCGCCGGACACGGCCTCCGCGGCCGGGTCGTCCAGCGGCGCATAGCGCCGCGGTTGCGGGATCGCGGCGCGGATCGTCTGCGCCGCATCGCGATTGAGCTCCATGAGGCGCTGCACCGCCCGGCACACGTCGTGCGCTCCGGCGCCCGCCCTGATGAACTCGCGCGTCGCGCGCTGTGCCGCCTCGGCGGATCGCCCTGACCAGCGGGCGAATTCGCGATTGGCGGTGTCGGCGAAGCTCTGGAAGGCGTCGGCGACCGCGTCGGCGTTGGCTTGCCATGCCGCGGCCGTCTCGCCGAGCGCGCCGGGATCGAGCGCTTCGTGCACCCGGTCCCATATCTCCACGTGGGTGTAGGCGCCGAATCGCTCCCGCTCCGGCGCGTAGGCGGGATCCGTTCCGCCGCTGGAGGTTCCGGCGGACGCGGCGAGTGCGCGTTGTTGCACCCTGATCTCGTCGGCAGCAGCTCTGGCCGCGGCGTCCACCACGGTCACCACCTCCGCATTCCGGACTCGCACGCGGTCATCGCGGATCCAGGTACTCGGTGACCAGTTCGAGCGCGGCTCGATTCGCCGCCTCCGCGTCCGCGAGTTTACGGCCCGCCGCGAGATACGCCGCTTTGAAGAGCAGCGCGGTCTCCTGGAAGGCGGCCACGGTATCGAGGAACTGCCTGCCCTTGTCGCCGAACCCGGCGGCCAGGCAGCGGCCGGTCGGCAGGTCGGGAAAACCGGCGACCTCGGTGACCGAATGTCCTGTGGCCATGGCCTTTCGCAGGTCGTCGACCAGCCGGTCGCAGGCGGCGGCGAGATTCTCGGCCACGTCCTCGGCCAGCTCGAAACGCTCGCCGCCGTCCGCGCCGATGGCCGCCGCGTACAGCCCCCTGGCCAGCCCCTGTCCGGTATCCGGCACCGCCATCTGGGTCGCCCCCTTCTGTTCGGTCCACACCCACGGCCATACTGGTCGGCACTCTACCGCTCGGTAACCAACCCCGTTGCCGGCTTTCCCCCGCGCACCTGCTGTGATGTGGCGCACGGTCGGCCACCTGGCGTGGTTCGCGAGCTGATTACACTGACCGGAAGTATTGGCAGATCCCGGAGCGGAAGGCGTTCGGTGCCCGACATCGAAGAAGTACTCCCGAAGTATCAGCAGATTTCGGGGTACATCCGTGACCAGATCGAGCGTGGCGAACTCGCTCCCGGCGCCGAGGTGCCCTCCGAACGCGAGCTCGCCGTCGCGTGGAAGGTCGCGCGGCCGACGGCAGCCAAGGCGCTGAATACGTTGCGCCAGCAGGGATTGGTGGAATCCCGGCGCGGGTCGGGCACCTTCGTGCGCGGTCCGGACGCGGTGCCGCTGGTGCGCGAATCCGCCGGGCGGGCACGGCAGTACGGCGCGATGTACGCCGAAAGCGAGCCGGTCGACATCCTCGCCGCCGAACTCGTCGGCGGCCCGGAGTACGTGACCGACGCGCTCGGCCTCGCGGCCGGTAGCGAGGTGATCGCCCGCAGGCGACTGGTCACCGGAGACAACGGCGACGCCGAACTCTCCACGTCCTGGTTTCCCGGCGATCTGGCCGGGGTCGCCGACCGCCTGCTCGATATCCAGCGGCTGCCCGGTGGTACCGCAACCTATTTGGAGGCGGTGACCGGTCGCCGGGTTGCGTCGGTGTTCGACGAGGTCAGCGCCCGCTTGGCGACCTCGGAGGAGCGCAAGCGGTTGCGGCTGGCCCGCACCTCCGCGGTGCTGGTGTACCGGCTCACCGCGCTCGACGCCGACGGCGCTGCATTGCAATTCGACGAGGGCATCTATCCGCCCGAGTCCTGGGTATTCCGCCAGGAATATTCCGTTCGCGGTGCGTGACACGCGGTCGATGACGCGCCGTGATGCCGTTGACAAGGCGGAATGACGCCTGGAATAGTCCGCTTTGCTAGGGAATGGACTAGGCCGCAGGGTGGGAGGTGCGATGCTCGATCAGTTGACCATCGGTGGCTGGGTAGTCGTCGGCGAGCACTGCTCGGTCCGGCGCGCCACGTTGCACTGCGACGACTACCTGACCTATGTCTTCGAAAATGGCGGCACGGAACTCGATTTCGCGGTCGCGCCCGCTGTGCTGCAACGGATGGTCGAGCTCAGCGGAATCCAAGTGTCTGCCGACGATCGGCCCGACTGACCGAGGCTTCGGTTCGCGCAAGCCGGACCCGTCCGAGACACTGTGTGCCACAGGCGGCTCCGGAACGCGCTAGCCGAAAGTTCGATCCGCCCTGGCTTTTCGCTCAAGCCGGACGGGTCGCGCTGACGTATTGAAGCAGCCGGTGCACGCTCTGATCGATCTCGACCAGCCCGAGTTCGCGGAACAGGTTCGGGAAGGTCTGGTGATCGAACACCCGCAAACCGCTCCAGCCGCCGACGATTCGGCTCGCCTGCCCGAACGGGGTGTCGGCGCGGTGGCTGGTGGTGATGGCGATGCGGCCGCCGGGGGCGAGCACGCGCACCATCTCCCGGGTGGCGGCGAGCGGATCGGGGATCAGATAGAGCGCCTCGAAACAGCACACCGCGTCGAAGACGCCGTCGGCGAAAGGCAGCGCGCGAGCATCCCCGCGCAGATAGCCGACCCGCGGACCGGCGTTGTCGACCACCGCGCGCGCCAGCATCGGTTCGGAATAGTCCACGCCGACCGCGAAGCCGCCCTCGGACAGCGATTCGCTCAGGTGCCTGGTGAAATTGCCCGGACCGCAAGCGATGTCGAGCACCTTCTTGTCCCCGGCCAAGCGCAGCGTGCGCACCGCGTCGCGGCGATCCGACGCGGTGCTGCGACCGCTGGCCAAGTAGAACAGCGTCGGCCGCCACGCACGCTGGTACACGGCGGCCAGCGCAGGATGATTCATGGTGCGGCGCGCCAGGTTCACCGCGCCGCCCTCGCGGACTCGTACTGCACAACAGCTCCTCGACGCTGAGAATCGTGATGCGGCAGCCTGATTCAGGCCCGCCGCACCTCGATGGTCATGCCCGCCGCGCGCAGCCGGTCGGTCAGCGCGTCACCCATGGCCGCGGCCGGGGTGAGGATGCCCGACAGCTCCGGCTGCTTGCCGGTGTCGAAGGCAAGGCACAGCCCGGCTTCACCCAGCATCACCGCGGTGGCCTGGTAGCCGGGGTCGCCCTTGCCGTGGAACGTCGCCACGTACTTCGCGCCGGAGGTGGTGTGCGCGTACGTCTTCATGGTGAACCAGCCGCTGCGCCTGGCCTCCTCGCTCGGCCCCGTGCCCGGCTTCGGCAGCACCCGGTCGAGCAGCTTGCGGCCCGCCGACACCCGCGACAGCAGCGCGCCGGTGGCCATGGTCGCCACGATGCCGCCCGCCACGCCCGCCGCCACCAGCGGCGCCGCCGCCGACTTGCCCGCGCTCATCACCTCGCGGTAGCGGAAGTTCTTGCCGTACACCCACCCGAGCAGGCCGTTGCTGCGCCGCACGACCTTGGTGTTGTGCGTGGCCATCACGAAGGTGCTCACCCAGCCGTCCAGGCTCGGATCGATGCTGCTAGCGCGCTGCAACGCCTGATCGGACTGACGGCCGACGTCGGGTTCCATCGACTTGTCGGGGCTCAGCGAATACGGGTGCGAAAGCACCGAGGCCTTACTGGAGTCGGCCGCGATGGCCTCCATCATGGCCCGGCCCGAATCGATGGTGCCGCCGCTGACGCCGCCCTTGAGCGAGGCGATCAGCGTGGTGTCGGTCAGCTCACCGGTGTTGTCCGAGACGGACGTGCGGTACAGCTGGTAAACGCTCAGATCGGACGGAATCGAGTCGAACCCACAGGAATTGACGATCTTCGCGCCGGTGCGCGCGGCCTCGTCGTGGTAGTTGTCGATGGCGTCGCGGATGAACAGCGGCTCGCCGGTGAGGTCGGCGTAGTGGGTGCCCGCCTTCGCGCAGGCGGCGACCAGCGGCAGGCCATAGCGCAGGTACGGGCCGACCGTTGTCACCACGACCTTGGTGCGCTCGGCCAGTGCGTCGAGCGCGGACTGATCGGTCGAATCGGCCACCACGAGATCCCACGACGCGGCCTTCGGGCCGAGTTCGGCGCGGACTGCGGTCAGCTTGTCCAGCGAGCGGCCCGCCAGCGCGATGCGCGCGTCGGAGGGTGCCGCGTCGAGCAGGTATTGCGCGGTGAGCTTGCCGACGAAACCCGTCGCGCCGAACAGGGCGATATCGAATTCGCGGTTGTCTGCCATAGGTCATTCACTCCTGGTCGATGCCGTGGCGATCGCTGTGACTCAAGCTTTTCGCCCGGTCCTTGGCTGCCGCGTCGTCTTCGCCGCGGTCTTCTTGGATGCGGTCGCGGTCCGCGACCGCGCGGTCTTGGTCGGGGCGGGCGGAGGGTTCTCCGCCAGCCACTGCTGATGCGCCTTGCCCAGTTCGGTGACCGGCGGTTCGTCGTAGAGCCACTCGCGCGCGATCCGATGCCAGTTCGCGGTGGCGTTGAGCTGGCCGAGCATGCCGAAGGTGAGGAAGTCCGCGCGCCGGGAGAACAGGTGCTCCGGCGGCAGGTTCTGCTGTTTCATCCCGGCGAACTCGCTGGCGCGCGGGTCGACCGCGAGCAGGAACGCGCCGCTGGCCAGTTCCGGTGTGATGGTCAGATCTTCGTCGACCAGGCACCACTCCGAGGCTGCCAGCACGTATTCGAGGCATTCCTCGGCGCCGATCTCCTCCGGCGAGTCGATCACGCCGCGCTGAATCATCAAGTCGCGCAGGTCTTCCGCGCGATCCTCGGCGGCCGCGCGCAGGCAGATCGTCTCGAAGCGCACGTGCTCGGGGTCCATTCGGTTGAACAGGCCGAAGTCGAGGAAGCCGACGCGGCCGTCGTCGGCGAGCAGCACATTGCCCGGGTGCGGGTCGCCGCAGAATTCGTTGAAGCTGAACAGCGAGCCGACGTAGAACCGGTAGATGATCTCGCCGAGCCGGTTGCGCTCGACCTCGGGGAACTGGCGCAGCTCCTCGAAGCCCTTGCCGGGGAGGTATTCGCTGACCAGCACCCGCGTCGTGCTGAGTTGGGGCAGCGAGCGCGGCACCGCGATGAACGGGTGCCCCGCGTAGAGCTCGGCGATCTGCAACTGGGTGACGGCCTCGGTCCGGTAGTCGAGCTCGCCCTCCATGTTCAGCCGCAGCTCGTCCAGGACCGCGGGGGTCACCCACGGCATGGCGGAGGTGAGCACCTTGCGAAACATATTGAGGTTCTTCAGATCCGCGCGCACCGCGGCGTCGATGCCCGGGTACTGCACCTTCACCGCGACCACCCGGCCGTCGTGCAGCGTGGCCCGGTACACCTGGCCGATCGAGGCGGCCGCGATCGGCTCCGGGTCGAACTGCGCGAAGATCGTGGTGAGCGGCTGTCCGAAGTCCTCCTCGATCACCTGGCGCATGGCCTCGAACGAGACGGTCGGCGCGGCATTGCGCAGCACGGCCAGCCGCTTCTGGAAACGTTCGCGATGATCCTCGGGCACCAGGTCCAGATCGAGCACCGACATCATCTGTCCCAGTTTCATGGCGACGCCCTTCATGGTGCCGAGCACCATGACCACCTGCTCGGTGGTGCGGATCATGGATTCCTCGGCCATCTTGGCGCGCACGGCCTCGGATCTACCTCGCATGGAAAGCCGCGTGCGCTGCGTCCGGATCACGGAACTGGCGGCCACCGCACCCAGCTTGGTGCCACGAGCAAGCCGGGAAGTCGGCACATGCTTCGCCATCGAGGTACCTCCATTGGTGCCGCGGTCGGGCCGACGCGACGCGCAGGCGCGAGCTTGCGTGGCCACGTGGGGCGGTGACCCACCCCACTGTGGCACCGCTCGCGTTCAGACTAACCAACCGAGCGGCATTGTCGAACCCGCCGTCACAGACAGGTGGAGTCAGCCTTCGCTCCCGGCCGTGCGCGCGGCTATGGACGGACTTCAAGCGGCAGCGCCGATCGGCGTACCCCGAGGTCCGTTCGCGTGGCCCGCTCCTACTCGGAGGCGTCCTTCTCCCGGATGGGCAGCACATGCGGCTGCTTGTTGAAGTTCTCACGGGAGCCGCTCGCGCGAACCAGCCCCTCGATGGCGCTCCAGGCCATCATCGTCAGGTAGTCGATGACTTCCTCGCGGGACATCGACTTGTCGGTGGTCCACCAGTGGGTAGCCAGCTGGATGCCGCCGACCAGCACGTAGGACCAGAGCATCGACCCCGTGGTGTCGAGGCCGAGCGCATCGGCCTTGTCCGCGATGACCGTGGAGACCACCTCGGCGAAGAGCTTCTCGAACTCGGCCAGCGAGGACGCGTCCGAGCCGCTGCCCATGATGAAGCGGTACACCTCGGGGTCCTCGTCGACCGTGCCGACGTAGGCCGCGAGCGCCGTGCGCACCAGCTCGAACTCGTCGGCGTCGAGGCTGATCGCGCCGTACACCCGCGGCATCAGCGTGGTCTCGATGAACCGCTGCATGGTCGCGTGGACCAAGTCGTTCTTGTCGGAGAAGTACCGGTAGAGCACGGTCTTGGAGACGCCGATCTCCGCGGCGATCTCGTCCATACCCGCGTTGCTGCCCCGGGTGCGGACAGCGGCGAGAGTGCCGTCGACGAGCTCTTCGCGGCGGTCGATCTTGTGCTGACGCCAACGGCGCTTGCGGCCGTCCATCCGGCCGGTGCGCACCGCAGCCGGTCGCTCGGCGAGCTCACCGATGTCGACAAGGTCTTCGGTGGACAGCGTTGGCTCCCTTGTTTGTATTGGTCGTGGACCACCAGCTTAAGTCCAGGCCAGCCGCCATAGGCGCAAATGGGGGCCGGATGCGGCGGGAACCACAGAATCGATGCGCCACGCGCCGTCCGGTCTCCCGCGCGTGGCACCGCAGAATGGAGACATGGAGAAAGCCCCCGGCACTATCGCGGTCATCGACGCGCCCACCCCGGCGGCGCCGACCGGGTTCTTCGTCGACGAGGCCGCCAAGCGGCGCGACCTGTGGAAGATGAAGGCGGTCGCCACCGGTCTGCTTGCGTTTGCCACCGCGGTCTATCTGTTCTGCCGTTGGCTGGAATCGCGCGGCGAGGGCGGCGACTGGGTCGGATATGTGCGTGCCGCTTCGGAGGCGGGCATGGTCGGCGCGCTCGCCGACTGGTTCGCGGTGACGGCGCTGTTCCGGCATCCGCTCGGCCTGCCGATTCCGCACACGGCGATCATCCGCAAGAAGAAGGATCAGCTCGGCGCCAGCCTCGGCAGTTTCGTCGGCACGAATTTCCTCGCGCCCGAGGTGGTCTCGGCCAAGGTGAATTCGGCTCAGATCTCGCTGCGCGTCGGCCGCTGGATGGCCGACCCGCAGCATGCCGCGCGGGTGGCCGAGGAGAGTTCGACGATCCTGCGCGCGGTGGTCGGGGTGCTGCGCGACGAGGACGTCGAGCAGGTCATCGACAACACCATCGTCAAGCGCATCGCCGAACCGCTGTGGGGGCCGCCGATCGGCCGGGTGCTCGCCGAGTTGCTGGCCGACAATCGGCAGTTGCCGCTGCTGGACATGCTCGCCGAACGCGCACATCAGTGGGCGCTCGGCAGCCAGGAGACCATCGACCGGATCGTGCTGCGCGATGCGCCGCAGTGGGCTCCGAAATTCGTGAACATTCTGCTTTCGGAAAAGATCTACCGCGAGCTCGTCGAGTTCACCTGGAAGGTGCGGTCGAATCCCGAGCACGAGGTGCGTTTGGCCGCCAATCGGTTCCTCGAGGAATTCGCCCACGATCTGCAGTACGACGACGCGATGATCAAGAAGGCGGAGCGGATCAAATCGCAGATCATGGGCCGCGAGGAAATCACCGGCATGGCCGAGGCGACCTGGCGCGCGGCCAAGCGGCTCATCCTGGAGTCGGCCGACGATCCGAACAGCACGCTGCGGCGCAAGGTGGGGGAGAATGTGCAGCAGCTCGGTGAGCGGCTGCGCGACGACGCCGAGATGCGAGCGAAAGTGGACGGCTGGATCGACCGCGGGGCGCGCTACCTCGTGTCGAACTACGCGAGCGAGATCACCACATTGGTCACCGACACGGTGGCCCGATGGGACGCCGAAGAGGCGAGCAAGAAGATCGAATTGCAAGTGGGACGTGACCTGCAATTCATCAGAATCAACGGAACCGTCGTCGGATCGCTGGCCGGTCTGGTGATCTACACGGTTTCGCAGCTGTTGTTCCAAGGCTGACAGAGCGGCACGCCGAAGGTGTGCTAACAGCGTGCTTGCAAGAGTTAGCACCCTGCCCTAGAATTGAACCCGTACAACCGCCAGAAGGTGAGTGATGGCAGACCATCCCGAGGTTTCCGCCGAGTACACCGACAGTTCGGCCGAGCGATCGGCCGGCGTCGGGGAACGAGGGGGTCGCGTCGCGAACGCGGCGCACGACATCGGAGGTTTCATCAGGGCGCAGCGCGAGGCGGCGCAAGTCTCGCTGCGTCAGCTCGCCGCGCTGGCGGGGGTGAGCAATCCGTATCTCAGTCAGATCGAGCGCGGATTGCGCAATCCTTCCGCCGAGGTACTCGCGCAGATCGCGAAGGCGCTGCGGGTGTCCTCGGAGGTGTTGTACGTACGGGCTGGCTATCTCGAGCAGCGGCCGCACAGTCCGGTCCGGGACGCCTTGCTTGCCGACACCGATATCAGTGAACGGCAGAAGCAGGTGCTCCTGGAGATCTATGAATCGTTTCGCCGGGAAAACGGAGGGAACGAGCCAGGGGGGGAATGGGACAGCGACGTTCCGCGCACGACAACCGACACTCCGCCACGCCAGGAGAACGAAACACCATGACCGACAAGACCGTAACCGTCACCAAGCCTCTGCTCGCCGCCGTCGGCGCCGGGGATGCCGTCTACACCGCCGCCCTGGATGTCGTCACCCAGGTGCGTGAGCGCGCGGCCTCCGCCGATGTGCCCGGCCGGGTGGAAGAGGCGCGCGAGCGCTTCGCGAACGTGCCCGCCGACGTGCAGGCCCAGTTCGAGACGCTGCGCGAGCGGCTCGCCGGCCTGCCTTCCGAGCTGCCGGACGACCTTGCCGAGCTGCGCGAGAAGTTCACCTCCGAGGAGCTGCGCAAGCTGGCCGAGGAGTACTACAACAAGGTCGTCGACCTGTACGCCGACCTGGCCGTGCGCGGCGAGGAGACCGTCGAGCGGCTGCGCGCCAACCAGCGGGTCGAGGACCAGATCGACCGCGTCGAGACCCTGTACAAGGACGCGGCAGGCCGCGCCGAAGAGGTGCTCGACCGGGTCAACGGCCTGATCGGGCGCTCGGGCAAGGCCGTCGAGGACGAGGCCGACGCGGAGGCCGAACCGGTCGTCGAGGCCGAGGTCGTCGCAGTCACCACCGAGACCGCTCCGGCCGAAGCGAACGGCGCGCCGAAGAAGGCTCCGGCCAAGAAGGCCCCCGCCGCGAAGAAGGCTCCCGCCAAGAAGGCCGCGCCGAAGAAGGCGTAACGCGCCGGTCGGACACGCCTGGACGCCCCCGCACAGCCTGCTGTGCGGGGGCGTCACTCGTATCATGGGTCAGGTGAATACCGTGCAAGGGTTGACCGGACTCATCCTGCTGGCGCTGTGGCTCGTCGCGCTCGGCGCGACGATCTTCGCGCTGATTCACGCCATTCGCCAGCGGCCGGACGCCTTCACTGCGGTGGACAAGCAGACCAAGCCGATCTGGCTGGCGATCCTCGGCGTGTCGCTGCTGCTTCTGCTGCTCTCGCCCGCCGGACTGGGACTGCTTGCCTTCGTCGCGATCATCGCGACGGGCATCTACCTGGCCGACGTACGACCCAAGGTGGACGAGATCCAGCGCGGACCGCGCTGGTAACTCGCCCGTCGGCGGTCACCGCCCGGCGCTGTCGACGCGCCGATAGACGAATTTCTCGTGCTTGCATCAGCAAGCAGACTTCGCGCCTCCGCTGGTAGGCGCTCTGATCGCCGCTGCCCTCCGACCGGGCGGCGGCGATTTTCTTGTGCTTGCACTAGCTAGCAGGCGGTACTTCGGGTTACTGTAATTATCAGTAACACAAAGGAGTGTCCGAATGCGTGCACAGTTGCCGCCCGCGTTGGCGGAGCTTCCGGGGAAGGTCCGGAGCTTGCTCGAGGTACATCGCGCCAACCTCAGGGCGCGGACCTACTCGATCGCCGCGCTGAACCCGCCCACCGTCCCGGGTGACGTCATCCCGGTGACCGCGCCCGACGGCACGAAGTTGCGGGTGCACGCGTACGGTCCGGTCGACGCTCCCGCCATCGTGCTGGTACACGGCTGGACCTGCGCCATCGAGTACTGGAACGCCCAGATCAACGCCTTCGCTGGCGAATACCGTGTGATCGCCTATGACCAGCGCGGACACGGTGCGAGCGAGCGCGGCTCGTCCCCGCTGACCATGGATCTGCTGGCCGACGACCTCGCCGCGGTGCTCAGGGCCGCCCTTCCCGCGGGCCGCAAGGCCGTGCTGGTCGGCCACAGCCTCGGCGGCATGACGCTGCAAGCCTGGGCCGGGCGCTACCCCGAGGAGGTCACCCGGCGCGCCGAGGCGGTGCTGCTGACCAACACCGCGCCGCACGGCCTGGTCGCCACCACCACCGTGGTGCCGTTCTTCAACCGGCCGCTGCCGTGGAATCGCACCGGCGTATCGCTGCCGCACGTCATCGGCAAGCTCGGGCTCGGAACGCCGATCGTGTTTCCGCCGATCAAGCCGGTCAAATGGGTCTTCGCCCGCCAGATCATGAGCCTGGACTCCACCGGCGATCTGGTGGACTACAGCATGGCCGTGGTGCGTTCGTGTCCCGCGCTGGTGCGCGCCGAATTCGGCAGGCTGCTCGCGATCATGGATCTCGGCGAATCGGCCAAGAATCTGGTGGTGCCGACCACGATCCTGGCCGGATCCGCCGACGACATGACGCCGCCGCTGCACTCGGAGATCATCGCCGAGATGCTCGAGTCGGTAGGCAGCCTGGAGCGCTACGAGGTGCTGAAGACCGGCCACCTCGGCAATGTCGAGATGTTCGAGCGGTTCAACGAGGAACTCGCCCGGGTGCTCGACTCGGTGTACACACCCGCGCGCACCGAAGCGGTCGGCTGATCCGAGGCCGATCCCGCGCTGTCCCCGACCGGAGCCGACGATGTCTCCGATCGGGGCCGCCGCGCGAGGGGGGTCCGGTGCGTACCGACGTCGCCGCGGAGGCGGTTCAGTTGAACACGACGGTGCGGCGGCCGTGCACCAGCACCCGGCCCTCCAGGTGCCAGCGCAAGCCGCGGGCCAGCACCACGCGTTCGATGTCGCGACCCTGGCGCACCATGTCACGCACCTCGTCGGCGTGATCGATGCGGATCACGTCCTGCTCGATGATCGGACCCGCGTCAAGTTCGGCGGTCACGTAGTGGCAGGTGGCGCCGATCAGCTTGACGCCGCGGGCAAAAGCCTGGTGGTACGGGCGGGCGCCGACGAACGAGGGCAGGAAGCTGTGGTGGATGTTGATGGCCCGGCCCGCCCAGTGCTCGCACAGTTCGGCGGGCAGCACCTGCATGAAGCGAGCCAGCACCACCGCGTGCGGATCGTGCGCGTCGACCAGTTCGCGCACCTGCTCGAAGGCGGGGCCGCGCTCGGCCGGATCCTTGGGGAACGGCACGTGATGGAACTTCACGCCGTGCGCCTCGGTCATCGCCGCCAGATCCGGATGGTTGCCGATGACGGCCTCGATGGTGGCGGGTAGTTCACCCGAGGCGGCGCGGCCGAGCAGGTCGTGCAGGCAGTGGCCCTCCTTGCTGACCAGCAGCACCGCGCGGCGGCGTTCGCCGGTGTCGTGCAGCTGCCACTCCGTCTCCGGGCCGAGCCGGTCGGCGATCGCGGTGAACCGGTCGCGCAGTTCCGCGATGCCGAAGGGCACCGTCGTGGCCTTGATCGCCTGCCGGGTGAAGAACCAGCCCGTGTCGGTGTCCGAGTGGTAACCGGCCTCCACGATCGACCCGCCGAACTCGGCGATGAACGAGGTGATCCCTGCGATGATGCCGGGTCGGTCCGGGCAGCCCAGCGTCAGCACGAAACGGCGATCGTCCGGGGCGGATGGAGCGGAACTCATCGGCCCATCCTCCCAGGTTCCGCTTCACGCGATGCACCAGGACCGGTTGTTCTGTGCGGCCTCTCGTCGGATGCCCGGCGTTCGCCGGGAGGGGGCCGCGGCGTCTCGGGTCGTCGAATTCCGGGCTATCTGATCAGAGCTCGTAAAACGGTTCGGCGTAATGGAATTCGCCGGTGATCTGGTCCTCGTAGGTGGTGAGCGGGCGGACCTGGAAGTGCGACACCCAGTCGGGCTCGTCCGGGGCGATCCCGAGACGAGCGGCGGGCACGAACCCGAACCGCGGGTAGTAGTCGAGGCTGCCGAGCAGGCCGACCAGCGGTTCGTCGAGCGCGTCGGCCGCGCCGAGGGCCGCGTGCATGAGCGCGGAGCCGACGCCGACGCCCTGGTGCTCCGCGTGCACGCCCAACGGCCCGAGGCCGAGCGCGGGGAACGGGCCGACGGCGGCGCGGGTGAGGCAGACGTGCCCGATCACCGTGTCGAACTCCACCGCGACCAGCGACAGGGTGGGGATCCAGCCCGCGTCGCTGCGCAACCGCGCGACCAGATCGACCTCGGGCGGTTCGGCAGGCGACAGCCCGGTGGCTTCGCCGGGTGACGGACCTGTGGTACCACCGGGCGGTGTCCCGGCGGCGCGTCCTGCGTGCTCGCGTGCGTACAGCGCGCCGAAGGCGCTGCGGTGCACCGACGCGACGGCGGGAGCGTCCTCGGCGCGTTCGCGTCGGATCAGCACGGTGTCGTCTCCTCCCGAACGAGTTGGGCCCTCCGCACAACGCTCGTCAGGTGGCCGAGCTTCCCGGAGCCCGCGGATCCACCGACACATACGAGTGTGCGTTACGCCTCGCCAGGCACGCAACGGAATTCGCCTCGCGTGTGCCAGACTCTCGAAACATGTCTGATTCCGCGTCGCTGAGCAGGGCCGAAGTGGCCGCCATCATCGATCACACCTTGCTGGCGCCGGAGGCGACGCCCGCCGAGGTCGCCGCGCTGGTGGACGAGGCACGCGCACTCGGGGTCTACGCGATCTGCGTGTCGCCGTCGATGCTTCCGGTGCGCGCGCCGGGACTGGTGCTCGCCACCGTCACCGGATTCCCCTCGGGCAAACATCATTCGCTGGTGAAGGGCGCCGAGGCCAGGCTCGCGGTGGATCAGGGCGCTGCCGAGGTCGACATGGTCATCGATGTGGGCGCGGCGCTGACGGGCGAGTACAACGCCGTGCTCGCCGACATCGTCACGGTGCGCGAGGCCATCGCCGATCGCGCGGTGCTCAAGGTCATCATCGAATCGGCCGCACTGCCCGACGACGCGATCGTCGAGGTGTGCCGCGTCGCCGAGCGCGCTGGCGCCGATTTCGTGAAGACCTCCACCGGATTCCATCCCGCGGGCGGCGCGAGCGCGCACGCGGTGCGGCTGATGGCCGATACCGTCGGCGGCAGGCTCGGGATCAAGGCCAGCGGCGGCATCCGCACGGCCGAGGCGGCGGCCGAGCTGATCGCCGCGGGCGCGACCCGGCTCGGTCTGTCGAAATCCCGTGCGGTGCTGGAGGGTTTCCCCGCCTGAGCTCCGGCCGCCGCGCGTGTGCGCGGAAAACGGCCGGAGCGGAGGATGTTTCGTCGTCGCAGATCAGCAGCGCAGCTCGGCGTTGTTGCTGTTGTCGGCGGCGGGCAGTTCGGTGTGACCGCCTGCCAGCTGCACCGCGACGCCGTTGTCGGTCACCTTGATCTCGGTGGCCTTCAGGCCCATCGGGTAGCTCTGCAGGCTCTGCGTGATGACGTCGACGATGCCCTCGACCAGATCGGTCGGCAGACCGATGCCGAGCAGCTCGGCCGACTTGGTCTGCACCTCGACGGCACCGTTGCGTACCTCGGGATGCACCTGTAGCTGGGCGAGTCCGCCGAGCACGTCGAGCGTGATCATGCCGGTGGCCGACGACGAGCGGACGCCACTGACCATGCCGCCCAGCGTCTCCTGGATGCCCTCGTTGCTCCAGGTGACGTCCGCGGAGGAGCTGCCGACGCTGCCGCCGCCGTTGCCGCTGTTCACGCCTTCGAGGTCGTTGAACTCGGCGTGCACCACCATGCCGACGGCGGGACCGAACTTGTTGTCCTTGCTGTCCACGGTGACCGACGAGACCTTCCCGTCCAGCCAGGTGATCAGCATCGGCTTGGCGCCGAAGCCCACCTCGATCTGTGAGCCCATCTCTTTCTCGAACTGGCTGCTGATGCAACGGGAGACGACGTGGCGCGCGTACGCCTCGCCGCCGACCAGGATCGTGACGAGCAACGTGGCGACCACGACCAGGGCGATCACCAGCGTGCGCCTGCTGACTTTCAGCGCGGTGGACGGCTTCGTACTCATGCGGACGATTCTTCACGACGTTTCTGTGTGCGCTCTGTGGGCGCGTTGAGGGTCTCGAATGTGACATGTGACACAGAATTCGAGCGTAGCCTGGTCTGCATGGCTGGCGATGCGGCGGGCCGCGCACCCGAATCAGTGGACCAAGGGTGGCGTGTGCTGCGCAGGCTGGCCGGGCGACACGCCGGATTCTTCACCACACGCCAGGTGTTGCGCACGGGATGTGAGGCCAAGGTGCGGGCGGGGCTGGGGGACGGATCGGTGACAAGGGCCGGCGTCGGAATGCTGCGGCTGACCGAATGGCCGGAGGGGCCGCTGGACGAATACGCGATGTGGGCGGCCTGGTTCGACGGCGCCGCCGCCGTTTCGCACCAGAGCGCGGCCGAATTGCACGGTATGGGGCGGTTGCGCCCGCGGTTTCTGCATCTGTCGGTGGGCGCCGGTCGCCCGCCGGTGACCCCGCGACTCGTGGTGCTGCGCCGTCCGCTGATCGGCTCGGACGTGGAATCGGCGGGCGCGTTCCTGGTGACGACGCCGGTGCGCACCGTGCTCGATCTCGCCGAGGCCGACATCGGGCAGGCGGCGCTGGACGAGGTGGTCGGCGACGCGGTCGCCATCCGCCGGTGCGCGGGCTCGGAAATCCGTTCGGCCAGTGTGCGTCTGCCACCGAGGGCCGCGGCCAGGGTGCATCGCGCGCTGACGGGGCTGTGAGACGCGTGGCCGCGATCATCCGGTCCTGCTATGAATTCCGGGTTCGTCCGGTTTTGCCGGGCGCGCGATCGTGGCAGGGTGACTGATCATGGGGTCGGTAGGTACGGGCAGGTGGGATCTGGTTTTTCCGTCCGGAGCGCCCGATCGGGTCGGCGACATGTTCGCCACCGCCGTGATCGCCGACGCCGTGCGCCGGTACGACGCCGATCTCGCGCAGTGGGTCGAGACCTGCCGCGACTGGTCGCGCCAGTATCGCTCGGTGTTTCGGGGGATGACCGCGCTGGCGGCCAGCGCGACCGACGCGTCGGTGGGCATCGCGGGCGAAGGACTGCGCGCCACACGCGATCTGCTGCGGTTCGTCGCCGGGTACAGCGTGGAGCCGCTGCGCGGGGTGGAGATCGGAGCGGTGGCTGCCGACGGCGGGCTCGACACGGGAACCGCCCGAGGCGCGGGGAAAATCGCTCGCCGCCTGGAGGTTCCGTTCGGCGGCGCGGTGCTGGCCGAGGAGGCGCTGCAACGCAAGCTCACCGACTGGCGGCAGCGCGGGATCGTGGAACCCGGTTTCGCCGCCGCGGTGGAACGGGTGATCGACCATCCGGAGTGGCTGGCGCTGCCGGGATTTCGGGTGGTGGTCGCAGGCGCGGGGGAGCTGACGCCGCTGCGCCCGCTGCTGCGCTGGGGCGCCGACGTGCTCGCCGTGGCGCGACCGGGTCCCGCGCGCTGGCACGAGCTGGTGCGGGAGGCCGAGGCGGGCGCGGGCGTGCTGCGCTATCCGCTGGTCGACGGGGAACCCGGCGCCGACATCACCAGTCAGTTCCCCGCCCTGGTGCATTGGATCCGAGAACACCTGCCCGGCGAGATCTTTCCGGTGTTCGGCGGGTACGTGACGCGCCGCGGCCCCGGCGGTGTCAGGCTCGCCGCCGCCCTCGATCTGCTGGCCGCCGACCTGCTCGCCGCGCGGCCCGACGCCGCGCTGGCCGGGGCGGGCTCGCCGACGGACTGCTACGCGGTGCCGGAATCGGTCTTCGCGCAAGCGCATTCGCGTCTGCACGAGCGCGGGCCGCAGAGGCTCGGTCGAGACGCACTGCGCGTGCTGACCCGATCCGCCCTCTACCAGCCGAACTATCGGACCGTGGTGGCCGATGGCACGGGCGCGAACTGGTCCGTCACCGACGCGCTGTTTCCATTTCAGGGACCGAATCACGCGCTCGCCCAGCGGATCCTGCGCTGGCGCACGCTCTCCGCTCGGGCCGCGGGCCACCTGGTCTCCTACACCGTCGCGCCGCCGACCTGGACTCGCGGGGTGCTGTCCCAGCGCTCACTGGCCGCCGCCTGCCGCGGCGCGCACCGCTACGGCGTGGAGATCTTCGAACCCGACACCGCCCGCACCCTGCTCGCCGCCAAGCTGGTCGCCGACCTCAACGACCCGGCCCCGGCCGATCCGAACCCGGAATCCCTCTTCGCGGCGGGCGCGGCGCACGGCGGGCTCTGGCGGCTGCCATTCGAGCCGCGGTCTCTGCTGCCCGTCGCGATCGTCACCGGACACCTGCGCGGGCTGCTGCGCTCGGCCGAACGCGGTCACTGACGGGGCGCGACGAGCGACCACGGCACCGAGAGCACGCAGTCGCGCATGCGCCTGCGGTAGTCGCGCACCGGAAAGCCCTGCGCGCGAAGCTGTTCCGCGGCGGCGCGCCAGCGGACGCGTGGCCCGAACGGCGCGAGCGGCGCGGCGTGCGCGTACGCGCGATCGGCGGCCAGCAGCAGGGCGTGGATCGGCTCGCCGGGCACATTGCGGTGAATGAGCGCCTTCGGCAGCCGCTCGGCGATATCGGAAGGCCGTTCGACGGTGAACGGATCCCAGGCCAGCGTCAGTGACAGCGGGCCGGTGCGGTCCAGCAGCACCCAGGCGCTGCGGCGGCCGAGTTCGTCACACGTGCCGTCGACGAGCAGACCGTCGGGCGCCATCGCCGACCGGATGGTCGACCAGGCGTCCGGCACCGCGGACTCCGGATATTGGCGCAGCACGTTGAACGCGCGCACCAGTACGGGACGCAGACCGGCCAGCTCGAAACCGCCCCTGGCGAACGAGACGCCGTCGCGGCCCGGCACCACCCGGTCCGGATCGATCTCCAGACCCACCATCCGCACGTCCGGGCGCACAGTGCGCAGCCTGGCCGCCAGCTCGAAAGTGGTCCACGGACTCGCGCCGTACCCGAGATCCACCACCAAGGGATCGAGCGCCGCCGACAGGCGCGCGGTGACCAACTCGTCGTGCATCAGCCAGCGGTCACTGCGCCGCAGCCGGTTGACGCCGGTGGTCCCCCTGGTGATCGTGCCTATCGGTTTGTTCAGCTGGTCGGGTTTCGCTCTTCCAGCCACTTCACCGTTTCCTCGGCCTCGCCGCGGAACAGATCGACGAGGTTCACCAGCATCAGCTGCTCGAGCCGCGGTCCGACCATCGGAATGAACACCTTCGCCTCCGAGGAGAAACGGACGGTGCAGCCGGTCTCGGTGGGGAACAGCTTGATGGTGCCGCCCAGGCTGCCCGGCCCGGCCGGAATCGACGCCGAGAACTTGCCGACCGTCTCCTCGCCGTTGTACGGGCCCCAGCTCTCCTTGCGGGTGATGATCATGTCCTTGCGCATCACCGTCTGCGCGATCTCCGGCAGCATCTCGCGCGGCAGGGTGTGACGCAGGACGACCTCGATCCCCGAATCGCTCACCTCGAGGCTGCTCACCTCGTTGTCCGGCGTGTACTTCCGCATCTCGGCGACCCGCGCCTCCCAGTACTCACGGGTCGACAGCGCCGCGTACAGCTCCTTGGTGGTGTGCAGCGGGTAGCGGGCGGAGTAGTCCAGTCGGCGTGCCATTCGGGAAAGGGTACTGAGTTGTCGGCGCGCTGGCGCGCGCGGGTTCGCGGCCCTTTATGTCTCGCGTCCGAGCGGTCGAGACTCGCGACTGCGTCGCATGCGCTTCGACCGCTCGGACGCGAGACGGCTGCGAACGGGCTCGTAAGACTCGCCCTGGGGGTGGTCGGCAGGGGCAGGGATGCTGCGTTTGGGGTCGGCGTGCGCCGTGGCACTGTGCCTGCTCGGCGGCGGGATTTCGCCTGCCGCCATCGCCATGCGGAGACTCGGCAGCTGTGCCGTGGCTACCCAGGTCGAGGGCGGGGATTGGCGCGCTATCGCGCCTTGTCTTCAGGGCTCCTTCGACTCGACGACCGGCACCTGCCACGGCAGCTTCTGATCGATCGGCTGCCAGCGCGAAGCCTCGAGCGTCAACACGGGCCAGTCGAGGCGTTTGGCCGTGGTGGAGGCGATGTCCTGCGGGGCGCCGATCCAGCCCATGACTCGTCCCAGGGCGGTGATGTGGTCGAGATCGGCCAGGTCATCGAGTAAGACGTGTTCGACGCGGGCGACCACCGCGTTGAGGGTTTCGCTTGACGGCCTCGGCCAGTTGGTCCTCAGTGCTGGGTGAGCCAGATGTTGGTGAACTCTTCTTCCGACTGGAGGAGTTCGGTGAGGCGTTCCTGGATGGCGGATTCGATCTTGCCGCCGAAGAGGGGGACCTTGACTTCGATGGTGCCTTCGACGGTGGTGGTGGCGGAGGTGCCGTCGCCGGTCAGGGTGATGGCGCCGCGGATGGTGGCGGGGGCGCCCTCGACGCGGACGTCGAAGTCGGCGGTGTTGCCGGTCCAGTTCTCGGTGCGCGGGATGATCAGGTCGCCGGGGCGCACGGCGGTGATGGCGGGCGGCAGCTGTTCGGCGGCGATGGCCTGCACCATCTCGACGCGCACCTGGTCACTCTGCACGGTGACCGACTCGAGGCGAGCGTTCGGCCCGCCGACCTCGGCGATACGGTCCTTCCAGTACTGCTCGTTGCCGAAGGCCGCGCGCACGGCGGCGACCGAGTGGGAATAGCGGGCCGTGAACGCCAAGGGTGTAGCCATGGTTGGACACGCTACCGTCTGGAGCGTGCGAACTTCACGTGTGGTGGCGACCGATCGGGCGCGCGATGTGCTTGCCGACACCGGCGCGCTGGTGCGCGACGAGGTGCGGCTTGCCGAGCTGACCACGCTGCGGGTCGGCGGTCCCGCGCTCGTCGCCGAATGCGCCTCGACGCAGTCGCTGGTGGCGACGGTGCGCGCGCTGGACGCGGCGGGCGTTCCGGTGCTGCTGCTCGCCGGCGGCTCGAACCTGCTCATCGATGACGCCGGGTTCGACGGCGTGGTGGTGCGTATCGCGACCGAGGACGTCCGGATCGGCGCGGACGGCGTCGTGGCCGAGGCGGGCGCGAATTGGGATGCGGTGGTCGCCGCGACCGTGGCGGCCGGTCTCGGCGGGCTCGAATGCCTGTCCGGCATACCGGGTTCCGCGGGTGCGACGCCGGTGCAGAACGTGGGCGCCTACGGCGTCGAGGTGGCCGATCTGCTGCGCCGGGTGCGGCTGCTGGACCGGGCGAGCGGCGAGATCCGCTGGGTGGAGCCCGCCGAGCTCGGCTTCGGCTACCGCACCAGCGTGCTCAAGCACCGCGACGACGCGGTGGTGCTCGAGGTGGATTTCGCACTGAACCCGGGCGGAACCAGCGCACCGCTGCGCTACGGCGAATTGACCAGGGTGCTGGAAGCCGCGGAGGGCGAGACCAAGCCCGCGGCGCTGGTGCGAGAGGCGGTGCTGCGCCTGCGGGCAGGCAAGGGCATGGTGCTCGACGCCGCCGATCCCGACACCTGGAGCGCGGGCTCGTTCTTCACCAACCCGGTGGTTCCGCACGCGCGGGTGCCCGAGGTGCGGGCCGCGATCACGGCCCATGTGGGTGACGTCATGATTCCCACCTATCCGGCCGAGGACGGCGTGAAGTTCTCCGCGGGCTGGCTCATCGAACGGGCGGGCTTCGCCAAGGGCTTCCCCGGCCCCGACGCCGCGGCCCGACTCTCGACGAAACACACACTGGCACTGACGAATCGCGGCGCCGCGACCGCCACGGACCTGGTGGCGCTCGCCCGCGTCGTGCGTGACGGCGTGGCCGAGCGTTTCGGCATCCGGCTCGAACCCGAACCCGTCACCGTCGGTGTCACGCTCTGATCGGGGGAACAGCGGGCGCGCAGCGCGATGACCAGCACGATCGTTAGCCAGGCGTAGATTCGATGCGGTGAGTAAGCGTCCCGTGACCCGTCGACCGATGGCCGCCGTGTCGGCCGTATTGCTCGTCGTGATCGCGCTGGTGGCGGGTTGCTCCGCCGGCGGCGACGGCAAGCCCGGCGCCGCATCCGGTCCGGTGGCCGAAGTGACCATGACACCCGCCGACGACGGCGAGGACGTCAACCCGGTCGCACCCGTCTCCGTGACGGTCGCGGACGGAGTGATCGACCAGGTGGCGCTCACCAACGCGGCGGGCAAGCAGGTGCAGGGCGAGCTGAGCCAGGACAGGCGCACCTTCCGCATCACCGAACCGCTCGGCTACGACGCCGCCTACACCTGGTCGGGCACCGCCGTCGGCGCCAACGGCAAGTCCGTCCCGATCGACGGCTCGTTCCACACGCTCACCCCGAAGAGCACCGTCCCCGCGACGGTCAATATCGGCGACGGCCAGGAGGTCGGCATCGCCGCGCCGATCATCCTCCAGTTCAAGTCCCCCGTGACGAACAAGGCGGAGGTGGAGAAGGCGCTGACCGTCACCACCGATCCGGCCACCGAGGGCGCATGGGCCTGGTTCCCCGACGACAACGGCGGCTCGCGATTGCATTGGCGGCCGAAGCAGTACTGGACGCCCGGCACCACCGTGCACGTCGCGGCCAAGTTCTACGGACTGGACCTGGGCGGCGGCCACTACGGCTACTCCGACCTCACCTCGGATTTCCGCATCGGCCGCAGCCAGATCGTCGAGGCCAACGCGCCGAGCCATCGCATGCGCGTGGTGCGCGACGGGCAGACCGTCTTCGATTTCGCGGTGAGCTACGGCGAGGGCAACGAGGCGCGCAATGTGACGCGCTCGGGCGTCCACGTGGTCACCGAGAAGTACGAGGATTTCCTGATGTCGAATCCGCCGTATTACACCAACGTCAGGGAACGGTGGGCGGTGCGCATCTCCAACAACGGCGAATTCATCCACGCCAACCCGGAATCCCTGTCGGCGCAGGGCTCGGCGAACGTCACCAACGGCTGCATCAACCTCTCGCCCGCCGACGCCCAGGCGTATTTCCCGACCGCGCTCTACGGCGACCCGGTCGAGGTCACCGGCACCTCGATCGCTCTCTCCGCCGCCGACGGCGACCTCTACGACTGGACCATCGACTGGGCCACCTGGAAGACGATGTCCGCGCTGGACGGTTCCGCGGCCCCGGTCGTCTCCGCGACGCCGGTCACGCCGGGTCCGCCGCGGTAGGCGCACCTCCGGCCGGGATCGTCCCTACCGCTGCGAGCTGCCGACTGTGGGGTCGACCCGGTCGAGCTTCGCCAGCGTTTCGGCGTTCTGCGTGGCGCGGGCGTCGGCGCTCTGCTTGGCGAGCAGGTCGCGGATCTCGATGAGCAGTTCGATTTCGGTGGGCTCGGCGGCCTTGGTGGTGCCGAACCGGTTCTTCAGGGTCTTCATCGGCAGGATGAGCACGAAGTAGAGGACCGCGGCGATCATCACGAAGTCGATGATCGCGGTGACGATCGGGCCGACGGCGATGAACGTCGCGGGCTTGCTCGGCACCAGGTGGAAGCCGAGGCCGAGTTCGTTGGCGTTGCCGAGAACGGCGAGCAACGGGTTGACGACGCCCTTGGTCACCGCGGTCACCACCGCCGTGAACGCGGTGCCCATCACGACCGCCACGGCGAGATCGATGACATTGCCGCGCATCAGGAACTCTCTGAAGCCCTTGAGCATGAGTCGAACAACTCCAATCTGGTGTAGTCGAATTTCAGAAAAACCATCCGATGCTAACCGCGACTCCGCAACTCGGCGAATTCACAGCAAACGATCTTGTGGATGATTTCCGGCAATAAGGACACCATCGAGCCGTCGGTCGTGCGCCCTGGACTCGTCCGCCCGCAGCATCGGCGGGCCCGCCGCCGCGCGCGGCGAGCGAGCGGCTCAGGAACGCCGCGCGAATCGTCCCGGATCGGCCTGATCCCGCGGCTTCACGATGATCTGGTCCAGATTCACGTGCGGCGGCCGTGAGGCGACGAACCCCACGATCTCGGCGATATCCGCGGCGACCAGCGGATCGATCCCCTCGTACACCTTCGCCGCCCGCTCGGCGTCGCCGTCGAAACGCACCAGCGAGAACTCGGTCTCCACCGCGCCGGGCGCGATCTCGGTGAGCCGCACCGGCTGGCCGAGCAGCTCGCCGCGCAGGGTGCGGTGCAGCACGGCCTGGGCGTGCTTGGCCGAGGTGTAACCGGAACCGTTGTCGTAGGTGTGGAACGCGGCGACCGAGGTGATGGTGACGATCAGGCCGTCGCCGGACGCGATCAGCTTGGGCAGCAACGCCTTCGTGACGCGCAGCGTGCCCAGCACGTTGGTCTCCCACATCCAGCGCCAGTCGTCGAGATCGGCCTCGCTCACCGGCGCAAGGCCTTTCGCGCCGCCCGCGTTGTTGACCAGCACGTCGACCGTCGGCACCGCGTCGGTGAACGCCGCGACGGACTCCTCCGAGGTGACGTCGAGTTCCATTGCCGTGCCGCCGATTTCGTCGGCGAGAGCCTTCAGTCTGTCGAGCCTGCGCGCGCCGACGTACACGTGGTAGCCCTGTGCCGCGAGTTCCCGCGCGGTGGCTTCCCCGATGCCCGAACTGGCTCCCGTGACGACGGCGGTGCGATTGCTCATGGGGGCGATCTTATGTGCGGAGTGTTTGCGGGTGCCGCGCGCTGTCGCGCGGATCACCCCGCGCGGATCGTCGGCGCGCGCCCTTACGCTGGGTGCCATGGCACTTCGGGAAGCGGTCAGCGCGGACGGCACCACCATCGTTTATCGGGTCGACGGCCCCTCCGACGGGCGGCCCCTCGTCCTGGTCCACGGCTGGTCGGCGAGCCTGCGCTGCTGGGGCGGCGCGGCCGACGATCTGGCCGGCCGCTTCCGGGTGATCGCGGTCGATCTGCGCGGTCACGGCTATTCCGGCGTCCCGGAGATCGGCTACGACGACCCCAAGAACTGGGCCGCCGACCTCGCCGCGGTGCTCGCGGCCGAGGGGATCGCGTCCGGCGCGGTGCTGCTCGGCTGGTCCTACGGCGGCATCGTGATCAGCGACTACCTCACCGCCTACGGCACGGGCGCGGTGGCGGGCGTGGTGTTCACCGGCTCGATGGCCAACATCGGCCGCGACGTGCCCGGCGCGGCCACCGGAACGGCCATGCAGCAGGCCATCCCCGGCGTCTTCGAGACCAGCGCGGGCCGCGCCACCAGGGCCTTCGCCGTGTTCGGCAACGCCAATACCGGTCCGGGTCCGGACAAGGGCGTGGACGCCCAGCGGCTCTTCGGCATCAGCCTGTCCACCCCGCCCTCGGTGCGCAAGGCGCTGTTCTACCGTTCCGTCGACAACACCGAAACCCTTCGCGCCCTGGACATTCCGGTGCTCGTGCTGCACGGCGAAGCGGACCCGGTGGTGCCCGTCGAGAACGGCCGCTACATCGCGGAGAACACCCCGCACGCGCGCACCTCGTTCTGGCCGGATGCGCAACACGGTCTGTTCATCGAGGACCGCCCGCGCTTCGTCGCCGAAGTCACCGAGTTCGCCGACAGCCTGTAGCCCTTCGGTACGCACATACATTCGAATCGCAGGTCAACGCGTTCGGCGAGCCCACCGGCTCGCGGTGTGTGATGACTCTCACTTGGCCGGTAGGCGGCGTCGGGAGCGGTTAGCCACCGTGCACTATGGATGGTGTGAGTCAACGTGCAGACCTACGGCCGAATCGGATAGCCGTGCTGTCGGTGCACACCTCACCGCTCGCGCAACCGGGCACCGGCGACGCGGGCGGCATGAACGTCTATGTGCTGCAAACGGCTCTTCAGCTGGCACGACGCGGGACCGAGGTCGAGATCTTCACCCGCGCCACCTCCTCGAACGTGCCTCCGGTACAGGAGGCGGGACCGGGCGTGCTGGTACGCAATGTGGTGGCGGGCCCGTTCGAGGGGCTCGACAAGCACGACCTGCCCACTCAGCTGTGCCCGTTCACCGCGGAGGTGCTGCGTCAGGAGGCGCGCCACCAGCCCGGCCACTACGACCTGGTGCACTCGCACTACTGGCTGTCCGGTCAGGTCGGCTGGCTGGCCAGGGATCGCTGGCGGGTGCCGCTGGTATTCACCGCGCACACCTTGGCCGCGGTGAAGAACGCCGCGCTGGCCGAGGGCGACTGCCCCGAGCCCGCCACCCGCGAGATCGGCGAGAAACAGGTCATCGCCGAGGCCGACCGTATGGTCGCCAACACCGCCGAAGAGGCGCGTCAGCTCGTCGAGCTCTACAGCGCCGACGCCGAACGCATCGACGTGGTGCCGCCAGGCGCCGACCTGGCCCGCTACCGCCCCGGCGACAAGGCCGCGGCCCGCGCCGAGCTCGGCTTGGCCGCCGACGAGAAGATCGTCGCGTTCGTCGGCCGCATCCAACCGCTCAAGGCGCCCGACGTGCTCGTGCGCGCCGCCGCCGAGTTACTGCGCACCGATCCCGCCCGCAACCTGCGTGTGCTGATCGTCGGCGGGCCGTCCGGCTCCGGCCTCGAGCGTCCCGACGCGCTGATCGAGCTCGCCGCCGAACTCGGCATCACCGACCGCGTGACCTTCCTGCCGCCGCAGCCGCCGGACCGGCTCGTCCAGGTGTACCGCGCCGCCGACCTGGTCGCTGTGCCCAGCTACAACGAGTCCTTCGGCCTGGTCGCCATCGAGGCGCAGGCCACCGGCACACCGGTGCTCGCCGCCGACGTGGGCGGTCTCGGCACCGCCGTCCGGCATGGCGAGACCGGACTGCTGGTGGCCGGTCACCGCATCCCGGACTGGGCCGCCGCGCTCGGCACGCTGCTGGACGAGCCGCGCCGGCTGCGTGCGATGCGCGACCGTGCGGTCGAGCACGCCGCGAACTTCTCCTGGGAGCACACCGCCGACGGTCTGCTCGCCAGCTACGCCGCCGCACTGTCCGATTTCGGCGCGGGCGAGTCCGGCGGCGCCCGGCCGACGGTGCTCGACGGCCCGCTCGCGACGGAACGCACTAGCCTGTCCGGTGCCACGCTCCTCGGCGAGGGCGGACAGGTCAGATCGCGGGCGCTGTGGCGGCGCAGGATGGGAGTGCACCGATGACCGATACCCAGGCCACCGCGCGGCTGATCGACGAGACACTGCGGGACCGGGAGATCGAGTACACCCGCCCGAGCGAGGACGTCTTCGTCGTCGTCCTGCCCGGTGAGCGCAAACTGAAGACGACGCTGATGCTCACCGTCGGCAAACACGGCGTGCGCGTCGAATCCTTCGTCTGCCGCAAGCCCGACGAGAACTTCGAGGGCGTCTACAAATTCCTGCTCCGCCGCAACCGCCGCCTCTACGGCGTGGCCTACACGCTGGACCGGGTCGGCGACATCTACCTGGTCGGCCGCATCGCCACGCACGCCGTCACCGAGGACGAGCTCGATCGCATCTTCGGCCAGGTGCTCGAGGCGGCCGACGCCGACTTCAACGTGCTACTGGAACTCGGCTTCGCGGAATCCATTCGGAAGGAATGGAAGTGGCGGGTCTCCCGCGGCGAGTCACTGAAGAACCTGCGCGCGTTCGAGCACCTGGTGGAATCCTCCGAGAACTCCTGACCGCCCGCACCCGATTGGGGTCCGGCAGCCACTCGGCGGTGAGCCCGATGGTGCGCGGCAACCTTCTGACGCGAGCTGGCGATGCCCGCCGATCCAAGCCTGACGGTGCCTCGCGCTGCCAGATGCTGACTGCCTGATGATGCGCCGACCGTTGGGCGCGAAGCCTGGCGGTGCGCACTGGGCGCTGGACAACTAGGCCGCCGGACGCGGGATCCGACGGTGCCCGTTGAGCGCTGAGCGTGCCCCCGCCAAGCCTGATCGTGCCCATCGCCCGCCCAGTGTTGGGGCTGGAGATGCTGGCCGGCCGCGCTGGGAGGTGAGAATGATGGTGCTCGCCGAAGGGTTGGCTGTGCTCGCCGAGCGCGCGAAGGCTGTGGTTGATGATTGCCTGCCGCGTACTCAGTCCCGATGGTGTCTGGGAACCGCTGGGCGCCAGGCCTGGTGGTGTTCGACTGCCGACTGCCGACTGCCGACTGCCGACTGTCGACTGCCGTGGCTGATGATTGCGTGTCGCGTGCTGAGTTCGATGACGTCCGGCTACCGCTGGGCGCGAGGTCCGATGGTGTGCCGGATGTGGAGGCTGATGATGCTCGACTACCGCCGGATGGGGAGGCCGATGGTGTTCGTCGACCGCCGGGCGTGGAGACCGATGGTGCCGGTCGGCCGTCGGGCAACTACCGTTGGCGACCGCACAGCAAGATCATTCGGCACCGGACCGTCGCGCCATCGCGGCGGTCCGGTGGCGTTGGGAAGTGGGGGTTTCAGATGACCGTTCTCGCATTGGACATCGGCGCGACCAAGATCGCGGTCGGATTGGTGGGGGCCGACGGGATGACGCACGAGGTCGGCCGCATCCAGGTGCCGCCGACCGGCGTGTGGGACGCGGTGCGCGGGCTGCTGCTCGCGGCGGCCAACGGGTCCGATATCGACCTCGTCGGCATCGGCGCGTGCGGTCCGGTGGACGCGCCCGCGGGCATCACCACCCCGCTCAACATTCCGGAGTGGCGCGACGGATTCGCGCTGGTGCCCGCGGTGCAGGAAGTGTTCCCGGACGCCTCGGTGCGCTTCGCCATCGACGGCGTGTGCCTCGCGCTGGCCGAGCGGCATTTCGGCGCGGCGCGGGAGACGCCGGACGCGCTGGCCATGACGGTGTCCTCCGGCATCGGCGGCGGCGTCGTCGTGGGTGGCATGGTCGCGGTCGGGCACACCGGCAATGCCGGTCAC
Organism: Nocardia sp. bgisy134; assembly: GCF_965341865.1. Lineage (GTDB taxonomy): Bacteria > Actinomycetota > Actinomycetes > Mycobacteriales > Mycobacteriaceae > Nocardia. The sequence goes on along the minus strand of NZ_CBDQZP010000006.1, from coordinate 77,910 downwards.
ATCGGCCACATGATCGTCCCGGGGTCGACCGATCCCTGCGCCTGCGGCGGCGTCGGCTGCGTGGAGGCGGTGGCCAGCGGCCCGTCCTCGGTGCGGTGGGCGCGCGAGCGCGGCTGGGAGGGCAACACCGGCGTGGAGTTGGCCGTCGACGCCCAGGCGGGGGACCGGATCGCCAAGGCGGCGCTGCGGCGCGCGGGAATCGCGCTGGGACAGGTGATCTCGTCGGCGGCCGCGCTGCTCGACGTGGACCTGGTCGTCGTCGGCGGCGGTTTCGCCCAGTCCGGCGAGCCACTGTGGCGACCGTTACAGGAGGCGCTCGGCGCGCACGCCCGCATCGACTTTCTCCGCGACCTGCGCGTGGTCCCTTCGGAATTGGGCGATCAGGCCACCTTGGTCGGCGCCGGACTGCTCACTGCCCTCGCTCCGGCACCCTGACCAGGGCTCGGGCGCGAAGGCCGCGCGTGGCAGGATGACCGTCATGACGTACACCCTCGTGCTGCTGCGCCACGGCGAGAGCGAATGGAATGCCCTGAATCTGTTCACCGGCTGGGTGGACGTGCACCTGACCGACAAGGGCATCGCCGAGGGCAAGCGCGCGGGCGAGCTGCTCGCCGAGCACGGCATCCTGCCCGACATCGTCTACACCTCGGTGCTGCGTCGTGCCATCTCCACCGCGAATATCGCGCTGGACGCGGCCGACCGGCACTGGATTCCGGTGGTGCGCGACTGGCGGCTCAACGAGCGTCACTACGGCGAGCTGCAGGGCAAGAACAAGGCGCAGATCCGCGAGAAGTACGGCGACGAGCAGTTCATGCTGTGGCGTCGCAGCTACGACACCCCGCCGCCGCCGATCGACCCGGCCAACGAGTACAGCCAGGAAGGCGACCCGCGCTACGCGGGCATCGAGGTGCCCAAGACCGAGTGCCTGCTCGACGTGGTGAACCGGATGGTCCCGTACTGGGAGTCGACCATCTCCAAGGAGCTGCTCACCGGTAAGACCGTGCTGGTCGCCGCGCACGGCAACTCGCTGCGCGCGCTGGTCAAGCACCTGGACCAGATCTCCGACGACGACATCGCAGGCCTGAACATCCCGACCGGCATCCCGCTGCGCTACGAGCTGGACGAGAACCTGCGTCCGGTGCGTCCGCGCGAGTACCTGGACCCGGAGGCCGCCGCGGCGGGCGCGGCCGCCGTCGCGAGCCAGGGCGGTAAGTAGTACGAAACCGAGAATGCGCCGCGGTCGGTAATCGACCGCGGCGCATTTCTCGTTCGGCGGGGCGGTCGATCCGGGCGCCGCCATGCCTGTGTTCTCGGCGAGAATCGCCGCGCTTCGGCCCGCTCTCCGGCGTGTACATGCGCGCGGCCGCGGCCGATGCGGTAAACCTTCATTCCGGCGCACGGATCTCGCGAAGACCCACATACCCAGTGGCTATCGCGTGCTGTCAGGCATATGTGAATTGCGATTCCATCAGCTCTCCGTGAATCCGGGAGTTCTTACCGACTGGTAAGTTGTGTATGCTTCCGGACGTTCGACCAGTCCGAGAGGTGGATCACGTCCGATGAAGTACGCGTTACGGGCCACAGTCGCGGCGCTCGCCGCCGCCGTGCTCGTTCCTTTCCTCGCCACTGGCGCGACCGCCGCGCCCGCCGCGACCGGTCCCGACGGCGGCGCCGCCGGAGCGGCGTGGACCGCGACGGAGGACGGCGCCCAGCAGTACCCGAACGTGCACATCGAATGGGATGTGCCGGTCACGATGAGCGATGGGACGGTGCTGAAGGGCAACGTCTACCGGCCCGCCGACGCCTCCGGACGACCGATCGACGCGCCGACGCCGACCATCGTCAACCTGACGCCCTACACCAAGCTGGTGTCGAACCTCGCCGACCACGCGCAGTCCGTTCCGGTGCTGTCCGACGCGCTGCTCGAGCTGTTCCGGCAGATCGATTTCAGCGGCACCCCGCTGTCCGGCGTCACCGACCTCACCAAGGCTTTCGGCGGCGGCGAACTGCGCAACTTCACGGTGGACCGCCAGCTGATCAAGAGCGGGTACTCGCAGGTCGTCGTCGACGTGCGCGGCACCGGCTTCTCGCAGGGCGAGTGGGACATGCTCCGCGCCCGCGAGCAGCAGGACACCCTCGAGGTCATCGACTGGGCCTCGCGCCAGCCGTGGTCGGACGGCAAGGTCGGCATGAACGGCATCTCCTACTCGGGCATCAACCAGGTGCAGGCCGCGGCGCAGCAGCCGCCCGCGCTGAAGGCGATCTTCCCGGTGGTGCCGGGCAGCGACCTGGTCAACGACGTGCTCGCGCCCGGCGGCGGCTTCGGCTTCAACTTCATCCCGCTGTGGCTCACCGCGATCAACACCCTCAAGTGGGCGCCGGATCTCCAGTCCATCGTGAACGGCCAGTTCGACTGGGAATGGCTCGCCGATCGAGCCGCCTCCCCGCTCACCTTCATGGACGTGTTCCTGAACGCCTACACCGCAACGCGTTTCGAGGACGCCGACCCGCGCCTGCTCGGCCTGCTCAGCCACAACAGCCCCGAACGCGGCGACTACGTCAGCGATCCCAGACAGATCCAGGTGCCGACCTTCGTCGTCGGCGGCTGGCACGACCTGTTCACCTACTCGGAATCCCAGATCTACAACGAGATTCCGCTGCCCGCTGGTCAGAAGCAGCTGCTGATGGGCAACACCTATCACGTGAACTCCGGCAACGAGTACGGCAAGCCGGGCCTGCCGCCGCGGCTGGACGTGTTGCAGCGCGCGTGGTTCGACAAGTGGCTCAAGGGCATCGACAACGGCATCGACAGCTACGGCCCGGTCACCCTGCGTCAGCAGGGCGGCGGATGGGTCACCCAGAACGGTTTCGGCGCGTCGGCCGTCGGCGAGGCCGCCGCGCAGCACCGCCGCATGTACCTGTCCGCGGAGCCCAGCGGCACCGCGCGCAGCGTCTACGACGGCTCGCTCACCGGCGACGCGAACGCCGACACCGCGCGGCTGACGGTCGGGCCCGGCCTGACCACCGTGTGCTCCAACGATGCCGCGCAGGGCAGCGCGGGCATCCTGTCGATCATCGACGGCTGTGCCAAGGATTCCCGTATCGCGGAGTTGAACGCGCTCACCTTCACCAGCGCGCCGGTGGCCGACACGACCACCATCTCCGGCCCGATCGCGGTGCGGCTCAACACCGTTCAGGACGCGGCCGACGGCTACTGGACGGTGACCGTCAACGACGTCGCGCCCGACGGCCAGTCGACCGTGCTCACCTCGGGTCAGCTGATGGCCTCGCTGCGGCAGGTGGACGAGGCCAACAGCACCCGCTCGGCCAACGGCGACTACACCGACCCGCGGCCGTTCACCTCGCTGGAGACCAGGCAGCCGACCGTGCCGGGTGAGGCCGCCACGCTGGACATCACGCTCAGCGCCACCGAGGCGGTTCTACAGCCGGGCCACCGCCTGCGGGTGGACGTGTTCGCGGGGAACTTCCCCAAGGGCCTGCCGGTCCTGCCGATGCTGCTCGACACGGAGTTGAAGCCGCAGCACGTGCAGCTGGACCCGGAGCGCCCGAGCTTCGTGAACATTCCGGTACGCGGCAATCACGGTTGGTGAATCCCGTCTCCCGAGGGGCGTCTTCGAAACAGAAGGTGCCTCACCAGGCGTCTGCCTCCCATCAATCGCGCGCGGCAAACGCGGCGGCGAGCGGTGGGAGCATCGCCCGGCTGTCGTGCCCGGCGAACCAGAGCCCGACCGTCAGAACCGAAGCGGCCTCCAAGTACCGAGCCCGATGCAACCCACCCGCCGGAAACGGCCGCAGCTTCAGGTCCTCGGCCAAACCGGCGACGAGGCGTACGGCATCCGGGTCGTCGCCGCAGACGGGAACGGAGAGCGGGCTGCCCTCGAAAGCGCGCTCCTGCGCCGCCCACACTTCGGCCGCGCAGATGTTGAAGGCTTTCACCACGTGTGCCGTGGGGACGGTGGCGGCGATGCGTTCGGCCACCGCGTCCTCGCCGAGGACGAAATTCATCGTGCCGTCGGGTGCGGCGGCGTCGGGCTCGAAGGCGTTGGTGCAGTCGATGAGGACGCGGCCGTCGAGGCCGGTGGATCGGAGGACGGCGTCCAGCGCGTCGACCGGAACCGCGAGCAGCACCGCCTCCCCGAACCCGGCCGCCTCGTCGATGCTCCCGCCTCGTGCGCCGTGACCAACTGCGTCGGCCAGTTCGACAGCCCCTTCGCTGCGCCGCGCGCCGAAGCGGACCTCGTGCCCGGCCGCGGCCCAGCCGCCGCCGAGCGCCCGCGCCATCGCGCCCGTCCCGATGATTCCGATTCGCATTGTGAACTCCTCGTTGTCGAATGTGGTTCTGACGGTAGAGAGTTCGATAGGCACCTCCGGGTGCCCAACGGCGGTGCCATGCTGAACACATGACCGCGTCACCCGCCGACACCGGCAGCGCGAACGCCGGACCGATGTCCCGCGCAGCAATGGCACCGCAGCCGGAAGGCGCTGCCCAGTCCCCGCTGACCCGGTTCCACGACCCGGACCCCACAACAGCGCATGAACCCGTGGCGAGCGTTCCGATGCCGAACGAGGCGGAACCGGTCCGGATCGACTACCCGCCCTACGGCGACTACGAATCGGACTGCCCCGCGCGGATGGGCGTCGACCTGTTCGGCAACTCCTGGCTGCCGGTGATCGTCTACATGCTGAGGGACGGGCCGATGCGTCCCAGCGAGCTGCGCACCGCGATCGGCGGGATCAGTCAGAAGATGCTCACGCAGACCCTGCGCCGGATGGAGCAACTCACGCTGGTGCGCCGCCGCCGCTACGCCGAAGCGCCGCCGCGCGTCGAGTACGAACTCACGGTGGCGGGCCACGATCTGCTCGGGCCGATCTACGCGCTCGGCGAGTGGGTCGACAAGCACGGCAGGGCGGTGAACGCGGCCCTCGCGGGGGAGGGGGATTGACCGCCGCCATCGATCTCGTCCACCGGCCGGGGCTGATCTTGCTCGCGGCGACGCGCGACGCCACCCCTAGTCGGAACAATGCGTAAACACACGGCTAACGGCCCTGGAATGCCCTATGACCTGCATGAAACTTCGTGAACCCGGCGTTGGTCGGTCGGTTGGCGACCGTACGATTCAAGTGTGAGTGTTCCGCAGGTCGTGTTGTTGGCAGTTCTTGCGGCTGTCGTCGGCCTGGCAGTCGGTGGGCTGCTGATTCCGTACGTGAACGCCCGTCAGGCCGCCCGTCGGCAGGCCGATTCCGGGCTGACCATGTCGCAGGTGCTCGACCTGATCGTGCTCGCCTCCGAGAGCGGCATCGCGGTGGTCGACCAGTACCGCGACGTGGTGCTCGTGAACCCGCGCGCCGAGGAACTCGGCCTGGTCCGCAACCGCCTGCTCGACGAACGCGCGTGGGCCGCGGTGGAGAAGGTGCTCGGCAGCGGGGAGTCCGCCGAATTCGACCTGACCGCGAAGAACCCGATGCCGGGCCGCAGCAGGATCGCGGTGCGCGGGGTGGCACGGCCGCTCTCGCTGGAGGAGACCGGTTTCACCGTGCTGTTCGCCGACGACGATTCCGAGCAGGCCCGCATGGAGGCCACCCGGCGCGATTTCGTCGCGAACGTCAGTCACGAGCTCAAGACCCCCGTCGGTGCGATGAGCCTGCTCGCCGAGGCGCTGCTGGAATCCGCCGACGATCCCGAGGCGGTGCGCCACTTCGGCGAACGCGTGCTCGGCGAATCCCGCCGCCTCGGCAAGATGGTGACCGAGCTGATCGCGCTCTCGCGACTACAGGGCGCGGAGAAGCTGCCTGAACTCGAGGTCGTCGACGTCGACACCGTCGTCATGCAGGCGGTGGACCGCTCGCGCACCGCGGCCGAGGCGGCGGGCATCACCGTCAGCACCGATCGGCCGAGCGGGCTCGAGGTCCTCGGCGACGAGACGCTGCTCGTCACCGCATTGTCCAACCTGGTGGAGAACGCGATCGCCTACTCGCCGACCGGTTCGCACGTCTCGGTGAGCCGGTCGCTGCGCGGCGACCATGTCGCCATGGCGGTCACCGACCGCGGCATCGGCATACCGAAGGAAGACCAGGAGCGGGTGTTCGAACGGTTCTTCCGTTCCGACAAGGCGCGTTCGCGCGCCACCGGTGGTACCGGCCTGGGGCTCGCTATCGTCAAGCACGTGGCGGCCAACCACAACGGTGAGATCACCCTGTGGAGCAAGCTGGGCACCGGGTCGACGTTCACCCTGCGAATACCCGCCCACCTCGAGACCGACAGCGACGAGGAAGCCGAAGGCCCCGTGGTGAGCACGAAGGAAACCGGCCCGCGCCCCCAGGGGACGGGCAGACCGAATGGTGTGGAGGCACGCAGATGACGAGTGTTCTGATCGTCGAGGATGAGGAGTCGCTGGCCGATCCGCTCGCGTTCCTGCTGCGCAAGGAGGGCTTCGAGGTCACCGTGGTGGGCGACGGCCCGTCCGCGCTCGCCGAATTCGACCGCTCCGGTGCCGACATCGTCCTGCTGGACCTGATGCTGCCGGGTATGAGCGGCACCGACGTGTGCAAGCAGCTGCGCACCCGCAGCGGCGTGCCGGTCATCATGGTGACCGCGCGGGACAGCGAGATCGACAAGGTGGTCGGCCTGGAACTGGGCGCCGACGACTACGTCACCAAGCCGTACTCGGCGCGTGAACTCATCGCGCGCATCCGCGCGGTGCTGCGCCGCGGTTCTGGCGAAGAGCTCGAAGGCGGTAGCGAGAACGGCGTGCTGGAGGCCGGTCCGGTCCGGATGGACGTGGACCGCCACACCGTGCTGGTCAACGGCAAGCCGGTGACGTTGCCGCTCAAGGAATTCGATCTGCTCGAGTACCTGCTGCGCAACTCCGGCCGGGTGCTGACCCGCGGCCAGCTGATCGACCGGGTCTGGGGCGCCGACTACGTGGGCGACACCAAGACCCTCGACGTGCACGTCAAGCGGCTGCGCTCGAAGATCGAGGCCGATCCGGCCAAGCCCGAGCACCTGGTGACCGTGCGCGGTCTCGGGTACAAGCTCGAGGCCTGAGCGCCGAGACAGCGAACGGACCCCGGTTCCACGTCCTCACCCCGAGCGCGGAACCGGGGCCCGTTCATGCTGTGTGCGTAGCGAGCCCCCTGAAGGCGTACCTCCGCCTTCGCTCCGGCCGTGCGCGGTCTGGTGGCGGACGTTGTCCGGCAACGTCTTCGATGCGTACCGCCGCCGCACTGGCAGTCGGCGGATCTTGCCCGGACGGCGTCCGATCGGCGGACGCCGTCTGCGGCGTTTCCTACGGGAGGTAGACCCAGGTCGGGCCGATGCCGGGAACGTCGGTCTTGCGCAGCGTGATCCAGCCGAGATCGTCTTCCTGCATGCAGTCGTAGAGCGGGACGCTGGTGCCGTTGCCGCGGCAGGCGATGGTGCGGCCGGTGCCGTAGGGGCTCATGATGACGTTCTTGCCCTCTTTCGCGGCATTCACCGCGGACGGATCGGTCGCGGGCACGAAAGTGGCGGTGAAGTCCGAGAATTTGGTCGGATCCGCGTCGGGCTCGGCGTGGGCGCCGCCGGCCATGGCCATGGTCGCGCCGATGACGAGGGTTGCGAGGGTGAGCGCTTTCTTCATGAACCGAGATCAAACCCGAAATGGGTGACGCGCGCATGGCGAACAGATGACCTGCCGGGTGTGCTCGGCTCACCCGCGCTGGTCAGGGGAGTGTGCAGACCGCGAAGTCACGGTCTGCACACCGAGTCTTTCAGCTGCTGCCGAGCAGTCCGCCGAGCAACTTGCCCGCGCTGCCGGTGCCGCTGAGGGAGGAGCTGCCCGAACTTCCGGTGCCGCCGCTGCTCGCCTTGGACACCTCGACCACGATGGACTTGGTGGTGCCGCCCTGCTCGACGGTGATGATGTGCTGGCCGGGCGTGCTCGGCTTCCATTCGATGGTCGCGCTGCCCGGCGGCCACGGAACCTTTGGCCCGCCGATGAATTCGCCGTTGTCGCTGAAGTAGACCAGCAGGCCGCCGGACGCGCCGCCGACCTCGGCTGTGATGGTGTACGTGGTGCCGACCTTGTGGTCGCTGCCCTCGACCGAGACCGACTGCACGGCCGCATACGCCGACGGCGCCGCGAGCACGGTGACGGCGGCGGCCAACGCGGTGAGTCCGGCGCCCGCCCCGCGCCGGATGATGCTGAGTGATGTCATGGTGCTCCTCCTGTGCCGACCATGTCGATCGACTGGACCCTACTCTTTGAAGCGGAGATATTTCAGATTTCGGCGTGAGTTCGGCCGCGCCGAAATGCGTTCGGAAGAACCGGGACTCAGCGTCCGAACAGGCTGCCGAGCAGCTTGCCCGCGCTGCCCGTTCCCGCACTGCCGGTGCCCCCGCCCGGATTTCCGGGATCTCCGGGGTCGCCCGGGTCGCCGGGGTCGCCCGGGTCGCTCGGGTCGGTCACCTGCACGACTATGGTCTTGGTGCTGCCGCCCTGCGAGGCCGTGATCAGGTGCTGCCCCGGCGTTTTCGGCGTCCAGCTGACGGAGGATTCGCCGACCGGCCACGGCACCTTCGGGCCGGTGATCTGATCGCCGTTGTCCGACCAATAGACAAGCAGGCCGATGCCCGCGCCGCTGAGCTCGGCGCGCAGCGTGTAGGTGGTGTCGATGGTGTGGTCGGTGCCCGACACGGTGATCGAGTCGACGGTGGCGTGCGCCTGCGGCGCCGCGAAGACGGCGACGGCCGTCGCCGCGGCGAAGCCCGCGAGTCCGGTGCCGATCCGGCGCCCGACCAGGCCTGGCGTGGTGATACTCATGGTGTTCTCCTGTGCTGCCCACTGGATGTGGGCCTCCGCACAGTAAGCGACCGAATGTGTGAAATGTTGGCGTTTCGCAAAACTGGACAAGCGTCCGCTAGGGCGTGCGGCGTGGAGGGCTAGGCCGTGCCGTGTGCTCGCTGCTCGGCGTTGCGCTGCGCGTGCACCGTCGCGGGATGGACCGCGATCAGGCCGAGTCCCTCCCTGCGCTTGCAGTGCCTGGCCAGCTCGCCGTAGGCGGGTTCGCCGAGCAGTTCTTTCAGCTCGGGCGCGTAGGACTGCCAGACCGGCCGCGCGCCCACGTGCGCGTCGGGCGAACCGGAGCAGTACCAGTCCAGGTCGAGGCCGCCGGGACCCCAACCGCGCCGGTCGTATTCGGTGATCACCGTGCGCAGGATCTGCACGCCGTCGGGACGGTCGACCCATTCCTGAGTGCGCCGGATCGGCAGCTGCCAGCAGACGTCCGGCTTCACGGTGTGCGGCTCGATGCCGCGGCGCAGCGCCATGGTGTGCAGCGCGCAGCCGACGCCGCCTTCGAAGCCGGGGCGGTTCAGGAAGATGCACGCGCCGTCGAAGCGCCGGGTGCGCAGCGCGGGTTCGTCCTCGAGCTCGTCGAGCTCCAGGTAGCCCTTCTTGGTCACCTTGCCCTTGGCGTTCTCGGCCTCGCGCATCAGCTGCCAGTCGTCCGGTGTGAGCAGTTTCACAGCGTTACGCAAACGCTCCTGGTCGTCCTCGTCGGAGAGGAACGCGCCGTGTGAACAGCAGCCGTCGTCCGGGCGACCGGCGATGATGCCTTGGCAGGCGGGCGTCCCGAAGACGCAGGTCCACCGGGACAGCAGCCAGGTCATATCGGCGACGATCAGGTGCTCGTCATTTGCTGGATCGACGAACTCGATCCATTCGCGCGGGAAATCGAGATCGACCTCCGGCGCGGGGTCGATCTTCGCCGCTGGTCGGGGCGGGGTCTGGCTGCTTGCGGTTGCGCCTACCGTCACACCTGCAGACGCTAACAGTTCGATCGCCTGGCCTGAAGTGCTGGTCGACCCAGTACCGTGTTCATGTGCGGCTTGGGGTACTCGATGTCGGAAGCAATACCGTTCACCTGCTCGTGGTGGACGCGCACCGTGGCGGCCATCCGATGCCGATGAGCTCGACGAAGGCCACGCTCCGGCTGTCGGAGAACCTGGACGACGCGGGCCGGATCACCGTCCAGGGCGCCGAGCGGCTCATCAAGACCGTGGCCGAATTCGCCAGCATCGCCGAGACATCCCGCTGCGTGGAGCTGATGCCGTTCGCCACCTCCGCGCTGCGCGAGGCCGCCAACTCCGAAGAGGTGCTGGCCAGGGTGCGCGCCGAGACGGGCGTCGAGCTGCGGGTGCTCACCGGCGTCGACGAGGCCCGGCTGACCTTCCTCGCGGTGCGCCGCTGGTACGGCTGGAGCGCGGGCCGCATCCTCAACCTCGATATCGGCGGCGGCTCACTGGAGATGAGCAACGGCGGCGACGAGGAGCCCGACGTCGCGCTCTCGCTGCAACTCGGGGCGGGCAGGCTCACCAGGGAGTGGCTGCGCGAGGATCCGCCGGGCAAACGCCGGGTCGCGGTGCTGCGCGACTGGCTCGACGCCGAACTCGTCACCCCCGCCAAACAGCTGATCGAGGCGGGCAGGCCCGATCTCGCCGTCGGCACGTCGAAGACATTCCGATCGCTGGCCAGACTGACCGGAGCGGCGCCCTCCGCGGCGGGCACCCGGGTGCGTCGTACACTCACCAGCTCAGGTCTGCGCCAACTGATTGCCTTCATCTCGCGGATGACGGCGTCGGACCGTGCAGAATTGGAAGGCGTAAGTTCCGATCGGTCACAGCAATTGGTGGCTGGCGCATTGGTCGCGGAGGCGAGTATGCGGGCGCTGTCGCTGGATACCCTCGAGATTTGTCCGTGGGCACTGCGAGAAGGGCTGATCCTGCGCAAACTGGATACCGATATGAACGGTGGACCCGAAGCATCGCGTTCGACGGGCCCGGCGGCCGAACCAGGCAAGCCGGCGCCCGGCGGTGACGCGCTCGCCGGTCCGATCGGAACGGTGTCGTCATGAACGAACGCAGTGAGCCGAGCGCCAGCGAGGCGCAGGCATGAGCGAACGCAGTGAGCGAATCATGTGCCAGCGCGCATCGCGCATGCCGGAACCGAGCGTCAGCGAGGTGCAGGTATGAGTGATGAATCCAAGCAGCTATCGGTCGCCGAACTGCTGGCTCGCAACGGGCAGCAGGGCGCGTCGTCCGGCGGTGGCCGGCGCAGGCGCGGTGGCCGCGGCATCTCCGTCGCCGAGCTGACGGGCGACCTTCCGGTCATCCGTGACGGCGGCAGCCACTCCGCGCACGCCGCACCCGACGACGAGGTGGCCGAAGCGCCCGCGCACGAACCGTCGTCGTTCGAGCCCGCCTCCTACGCGCCCGCATCTTACGAGCCGACCGCTTTCGAGCCCCCGGCTTTCGAACCCGCTGCGCCGGAGCCGATGTCGTTCGCCGCTCCGGATCCCGTCGCGGAGCTGCCGAACCATTCCCCGATGTCCGGCCCGATCACCAGGTACGACCCGCTGGCTCCCTACCGGGAAGCGACGTCCTACCCCGAGCCGGCCCCCTACCCGGCGGCACCGTCCTACCCCGAGCCGACGCCCTACCCGGCGACGCCGTCCTACTCGGATCCGCCGCCCGGACGCTCCAACCTGGTCATGCCCGGACGCGACATGTCCCCGGGCTCCCGGCACAGCGCGCCGGACCCGCTGGCGGCCGGGTCGCCGTACGGCGCCGACGCACTGGCCGAGGCGCCGGCTCCGAAGCGCAGCGGACGCAGACGCAAACCGGACCCGGACGAAGACTCCACCATCGTGGTCGGCCCGCCGCTGCGCGATCCGGTCGACTTCGACATTCCGCGCAACGGACGCCCCGCGCTCGACGAGCCAGGGACCCGCGGCGGCGACAGGCAGGATCGCGGTGGCCGCGGCGGCCGGGCCGCGCGGCGCAGGGCCGCCGAGGCCGAGGAGACCGGTCCGTCGACCGCGGCGTGGGCGCCCCCGTCGAACGGGTTCGCCCCCGACTCCGCGCCCCTGCCGCTCTCGCCGCTGCCCGACCGCGGCAAGCCGTCGGGGCGCGCGCCGAGCCAGGAGCCGCGCGAGGAGCAGCGAAGATCTCCTCGCTCCGAGGGCGGGGTGCCCTCGTGGTCGGCGCGGCGGCACAAGCCGGAGCCGCAGAAGACCGATTCCGAACCCGGGTCCGGCGGTATCCCGACGGCCGCGTGGTCGCTGGCCAGTCAGGATCAGCAGCTGGTCTCCGGCTCGACGGTGGCGGGCGATCTGCTGCGCGACGGCGTGGAGCGCGCCGGACGCGCGGGCGCCGGTCGCGGTCGGTCGCGCGGCGGTCGCGCCGAGGTCGCGCTCGACGAGGGCCTGACCGATGTGCACGACCCGTTCCTGCTCGACGACGAGGAGGACGACGAGGACGAGCCGCAGGCGCGTGCCGCGGCGCCGGCCAAGCGGCCGTCGACGCGCCGCTCCCGCACCGCGCGCAAGGCCGAGTACGACGCCAACCGCAAGCAGTGGATGGTTCTCGGCGGGCAGAGTACCGGCGCCGCGGTCGCCGGAATGTTGCTGTTCAAAGGTTTCGAGCGGATGTGGGAGATGCTCCCCTGGGTGGCGCTGGCCCTGGCGATGATCGTGATCCTCGGTCTGGTGGCCCTGGTTCGGATCCTGCGCCGGACCGACGACATCCTCAGCACGGTGATCGCCGTCGTTGTGGGCATCTTCGTCACGCTGGGACCGCTAGCCTTTCTTCTCAGTACGAACTGAGTAGGGAGCGCGGCTGTGGGGACCATCGGGCAGGCGGAGAACACTCGGATCGGAAGCGCGGTCGGGGGACCGGCGCCCGATCAGACCGGCGATCCGGCGGCCGGCGCGCCGGGCGGATCGTCCGGGGCGCCGGGCCGCGACATCCTGGTCGGCCTCTCCAGCGCCTCGGTCTACCCGCAGAACACCGAGGCGGCCTTCCGGTACGCGGCCGAGCTGGGCTACGACGGCGTGGAGCTGATGGTGTGGGCCGAGCCCGCCAGCCAGAGCATCGCCACCGTGCAGAGCTACGTCCGCAAGTACGACGTTCCGGTACTCGCGGTGCACGCGCCGTGCCTGCTGATCTCCCAGCGCGTGTGGGGCGCGGACCCGGTGGCCAAGCTGGAGCGCAGCGTGCGGACCGCCGAGGCGCTCGGCGCGGCGACCGTGGTGGTGCATCCGCCGTTCCGCTGGCAGCGGCGCTACGCGGAGGGCTTCGCCGAGCAGGTCGCCGAGCTGGAGGAGCACAGCCCGGTCGTCGTCGCGGTGGAGAACATGTTCCCGATGCGCGCGGATTCGCTGTTCGGCCGTGGCGCGAGTTCGGCGAAGCGGCTGGAGCGGCGCGGCGGCCCTGGCTGGGGCCTGACCGCCTTCAGCCCGTCCTACGACCCGACCGATACCGGCTTCCGGCACTACACCCTCGACCTCTCGCACACCGCGACCGCGGGCGCCGATCCGCTCGCGCTGGCCGCCAGGATGGGACAGGGCCTCGCCCACCTGCACCTGGCCGACGGCCGCGGCGCGGCCCATGACGAACATCTGGTGCCCGGCGACGGCACCCAGCCTTGCGCCGAACTGTGCGCGCAGCTGGTGAGCACCGGCTTCTCCGGGCACGCCGTCGCCGAGATCAACACCCAGAACGCCCGCACCACCGCCCATCGCGCCGCGATGCTGCACCGCACGCTGGCCTTCGCCCGGCTGCATCTGAACGGCGTGGCCCCCACGCCCGCGTCGGCCTCCGCGCACGCGAATCAGCTCTGACGCGCTTCCGCGTCCGCCCGGTGTGAGATCGATCCAGCCCGCTCCCGGGAATGCCGTCCCAGCGATCAAGGGTTGTACGCTGTACGAACGTCTGAGTAGCACGACAGGAGTGACGATGACGCTGGAGTTCACAGCCGACACGGTCGAATCGACCGCGACGGACGGCCCGTTCGGCGCCGTGTGCGCGCTGACCGAGCTGCTCTCGGCCGAGGCAGGCGTCGGACGCTACGCGGGCGTCATCGACGACATCTGGACCATCGGCGAGAAGGTGCACGGCGGCACCATGGTCGCCGCGAGCGCTGCGGCCGCCACCCGATGGCTGCGCGCCTCCGATCCGACGCTCACCGAGATGGCGCCGATCGCCGCCAGCTCGGACTTCCTCGGCGCCCCCGTGCCCGGCGAGGTCGAGTACGAGGTGCGCATCCGCAAGGTCGGACGTCAGATCTGCCTCGCCGACGCCACCCTCAGCCAGAACGGCCGCGCCATGGTGCGCACCGCCTTCACCTTCGGTCACCTCGACGACATCGAACCGCTGTACGCCGCCGAGCACAGCGACATGTCCGCCGAACCCGCCGCTGACGCCATGGGTTACGAGGGTTCCCCGATGGGCAAGATCGTGCACGTCGCCAAGGGCGCCGACCTCTACCTGGACCGGAAGTGGGCGAAGTTCCTGGACGGCGCGAAGGGCGAGCCGCGGCTGCGGCTGTGGATGCGTCCGTTCGAGGCCGATCAGCGCGATCCCGACGTGTCCATGTACTTCGCGATGATGGCGGCCGACATGAGCCCGCCGGTGCCTGCGAACCTCGGCCAGTTCGGCTGGGCGCCCACCGTGCAGATGACCACCTACCTCCGGCGCAGGCCCGCACCCGGCTGGCTGCGCATCATCGCCACCTCGCACGAGGTGGGCGGACGCATGTTCGACGAGGATCAACTCATCCTGGACAGCACGGGTGCGGTGGTCGCGCAGAGCCGTCAGCTCGCACTGATTCCGCAACGTCGCTGACGCGCACACTAATCTTTACGTCCATGACGAGAATTGCGGTGATCGGTGGAGGCCGAATCGGGGAGGCGTTGATCGCCGGCCTGCTGGAGTCGGGCAGGGCGAGCAAGGATCTGGTCGTCGTCGAGAAGCACGCCGATCGGGCGGAGCTGATCGCGAACCGGTTCGGCGTGCGGGTCACCGGCGAGGCGGCCGACGCGGCCGTCGGCGCCGACCTTCTGGTGATCGCCGTCAAGCCGGGCGACGTGGACGTCGTGCTGACCGAACTGGGCAAGGCCGAGCTGAACGCGGGCGACCGCGACCAGGTGCTCGTCTCGCTGGCGGCGGGCGTGCCGACGGCGCGGCTGGAGGCCAAGCTGCCCGCGGGCTTCCCGGTGGTGCGGGTGATGTCGAATACCCCGATGCTGGTCGGTCAGGGCATGAGCGTGCTGGCGCCGGGTCGCTACGCCAAGGCCGAGCAGCTCGAGCTGGTCACCGAGGTGCTCTCCGCGGTCGGCAAGGTCGTCACCGTGGCCGAGTCGCACATGGACGCGGTCACCGCGGTATCCGGCTCCGGCCCCGCCTACTTCCTGCTGGTCGTCGAGGCCATGGTGGACGCGGGCGTCGGGCTCGGCCTGACCAGGGACGTGGCCACCCAGCTGGTGGTGCAGACGATGGTCGGCTCGGCCGCGCTGCTCGACGAGTCCGGCCAGAGCGCGGTGGAGCTGCGCGCGGCCGTCACCTCACCCGCGGGCACCACCGCGGCGGCCCTGCGCGAGCTCGAACGCGGCGGCGTCCGCTCGGCGTTTCTCGAGGCGCTGCACGCGGCCAAGCGGAGGTCGGCGGAACAGGGCGCGTCGGCGGAATAACGCCCGGCCGTACATCTACCGTTCCCCTCGGGGCAAACCGGGCGTCAGAAGCTGATTTCTCACACACGTCGCAGCAATCCCACTGGCCCCGCTAAGCTTCAAGGAGCACGTGCGTGTCTGTTCCGCCGGTGGGGAAGCCGGCGGCGCGGACGTGCCGGAGGTCAATGGTGCAATGATGTCTTCCAACAAGATGTCTGCAAATAGCTCGGGGACGTCACCAGGTTCGTCCGGCCCATCCGGTGGCCGGGGCGGAGGTAGAGCGCAAAGTGGTTCGGGATCGTCCGGCCAGTCGATACTCGGCGGTGGCACTCAATTCCTGACGGTCGCCGAAGTGGCGAGTCTGATGCGGGTTTCCAAGATGACGGTCTATCGGTTGGTGCATTCGGGCGAACTGCCCGCGGTGCGCGTCGGCCGGTCGTTCCGCGTGCACGCCAAAGCCGTGCACGATTACCTGGAGACGTCTTACTTCGACGCAGGCTGAGGCGGTTTCGCCCCCGAAAGGGCCCCGTGGCGGTGCGCGGCGGCCCGCGGATGACGGCGCCCTCGACCGCGAGGGCCCTTGCTCGGGCCCCCATCGGATACCGGTAGGATGAACCCTCGGTTCGTGTTCGCCTGCCTGCGGCGCCAGTTCGTGGTGTCCGGTGGCCGCTGGCGGCGCGGATGCCGAAATCAGCTAGGCGTACGCCATGCGTGCGCGCCGAGTAGAGAGAACGCGAGGACACCCTATGGGTTCTGTGATCAAGAAGCGCCGCAAGCGCATGTCGAAGAAGAAGCACCGCAAGCTGCTTCGCCGCACGCGTGTTCAGCGGCGCAAACTCGGCAAGTGAGCATGCGCGCCGGTAGGGCGGACATCGTCCGGCCGGCGCCTGTGCGACACGAGGCCCGTCACCTCCCGGTGGCGGGCCTCAGTCTTTGAAATAGTTCAGTTTGAAACCTATTCGATGTATCCGGTGACTGAAGTCATCGTTAGATCCTGGTTAATAACCTCGGCGACCCAGACGGTAGCGGTTACTCTGGAACCGCCAATAAATGTAAATGGGGGCCTGGTAGGTGGGAACCGGTGCTGCGGTGGGATCTGACATAAGAGACGGGCACACGCCCAAGGTTGTGATGGTGACCGGCGCAAGCCGCTTCTTCGGCAGCGCCGTGGTGGCCAAGCTCGCCCAGGATCCCGCTGTCGAGCGTATCCTCGCCGTCGACAGCATGACCCCGAGCCGGGAACTGCGGCGCCGAATGGGACGTGCCGAGTTCGTGCGTGGCGATATTCGAAATCCATTGATCCGCAAGGTGATCGGCGGCAACGAGGTCGACACCGTCGTGCACACCGCGATGCTGGCCAAGCCGCCGTCCGGCGGCGGTCGCGCGGTGATGAAAGACCTCAACGTGCTCGGCGCGATGCAGCTGTTCGCGGTCTGCCAGAAGTCGCCGTCGGTGCGGCGGGTCGTGGTGCGCTCCACCTCGGCGGTCTACGGGTGCAGCGCCAAGGATCCGGCGAAATTCACCGAGGAAATGAGCGCCCGCACGCCGCCGCGCGGATGGTTTGCGCGCGACATGATCGAAATCGAGGGTTTCGTCCGAGGGCTCGCGCGGCGCCGTCCCGATATCGCGGCATCGATTCTGCGTTTTGCGCCGATTGTGGGCCCGCGACTGGCCGGGCGCGGCGTACAGTATCTCCGTTCACCCGTAACGCCGACCGTCTTCGGACGGGACCCTCGAATGCAGCTGTTGCACGAAGAAGATGCGGTGGCCGCGCTGGCACATTCGGCGCAGACGGCCCCCGGCGGTACTTACAACATCGCGGGCGATGGTGCGTTGACGCTGTCGCAGGCGGTGCGCAGGGCGGGGCGCATCGAGCTGCCTGTGCCGTTCACGGTGTTCCGCACCGCAGGCCGCGCGTTGATGGGGCCGGTGATGCGGGAATTCACCGGCGAACAACTCGATTACTTCCATTTCGGCTGTGGCCTGGACACCACGCGAATGCGAGCCGAACTCGGCTTCGAACCGCGGTGGACAACGGTTCAGGCGTTCGACGACTTCATCGGGGGCGCAGCGTTGCGGCCCGTCTTCGATCCAGCGTGGATCGATGCCGCAGAAAAGAAACTGCTCGGCCTCATAGGGGCCGGTACGGGAGCACACCAATGAACGACGTGGCGAAAGTCATCCAACTTCATGATCTGAATATCGAAACCAGGCAGCGCACCAGCACTCGTCGCTGGCCGGACCGTACGCCGGGGGAGACGAAGCCGACCCGGGTCACGTCCCTGACGGATCGGCTCGCGTCGGCCGTGCCGCAGGCGCCGCAATCGTTGTCCGACCTGATTCGCAAAGAGGTCGGCAAGCAGATCGGCCGCACCGCCGATTTCGCGCGCCGCCGCCTGACCGGCGACTATCAGGTGGACGAGTTCGGCTTCGACGAACACCTGCTCGAATCGGTCATCCTGCCCGCGCTGCGCCCGCTGTCGGACCTGTGGTTCCGCGTCGAGGTCCACGGCATGGAGAACATCCCCGAAGTGGGCGGCGCGCTGGTGGTGGCCAACCACGCGGGCACCGTGCCGGTCGACGGCCTGATGCTCCAGCTGGCCATCCACGACCACCACGCCAAGCAGCGCGCGCTGCGTCTGCTCGCCGCCGACCTCATCTTCGAGATGCCGTTCCTCGGCGTGCTGGCACGCAAGGCCGGGCACACGCTGGCCTGCCGCGAGGACGCCGAGCGCCTGCTGCGCTCCGGCGAACTGACGGGTGTGTTCCCCGAGGGATTCAAGGGCGTCGGCAAGCAGTACTCCGACCGCTACAAGCTTCAGCGCTTCGGCCGCGGCGGTTTCGTCGCCGCCGCCGTGCGCACCGGCGTGCCGATCATCCCGTGCTCGATCGTCGGCTCCGAGGAGATCTACCCGAAGCTCGCCGACATCAAGCCGCTGGCGCGACTGCTCGGTCTGCCGTACTTCCCTGTGACGCCGACCTTCCCGCACCTCGGCCCGCTCGGCGCGGTGCCGCTGCCCTCGAAGTGGTACATCGAATTCGGCAAGCCCATCGCCACCACGGCCTACGAGCCGGAGGCCGCCGACGACCCGATGACCATGTTCGAGGTCACCGACCAGGTCCGCGAGACCATCCAGCAGACGCTCTACAAACTGCTCACCAAGCGCCGCAACGCATTCACCGGTTAGCGCTGTGTTCTTGGCGCGCTGGCGCGCCGAAAACTCAGTGGTCGCGCCTGCGGGTGACCGCCGCGGCTACGGCGCCGCCCGCAGCGCCGAGTGCCAGTGCGGTCGGTACGCCGATCTTGGCCGCCTTGCGGCCGGTGCGGAAGTCGCGGATTTCCCAGCCGCGGTTCTTGGCCAGCTCGCGTAGGTCCGAGTCGGGATTGATCGCGACCGCCGTGCCGACCAGCGAGAGCATCGGCACGTCGTTGTGGCTGTCGGAGTACGCGGTGCAGCGCTTGAGGTTCAGGCCCTCGCGGATGGCCAGCGTGCGCACCGCGTGCGCCTTGCCGAGCCCGTGCAGGATGTCGCCGACCAGCCGCCCGGTGAACTTGCCGTCGACGCTCTCGGCCACGGTGCCGAGCGCGCCGGTCAGGCCGAGGCGCTTGGCGATCACCTGGGCCAGCTCCACCGGCGTCGCGGTGACCAGCCAGACCTGCTGGCCCGCGTCCAGGTGCATCTGCGCCAGCGCGCGGGTACCCGGCCAGATCTTGTCGGCGATGATCTCGTCGTAGATCTCCTCACCGAGCGCGGCCAGCTCGGAGGTCGGGCGGCCCGCGATGAACGAGAGCGCCTTCTCCTTGCCCGAGGCCATGTCGGTGCTGCTCTCCTTGCCGGTGACGCGGAACTTCACCTGCTTCCACGCCACGTCGACCAGGTCGGAGGTCTTGAAGTATTTGCGCGCCGCGAGACCGCGCGCGAAATGCACGATCGAGGCGCCCTGCACCATCGTGTTGTCCACGTCGAAGAACGCCGCCGCGGTGAGATCGCGCGGCACCTCCAGCCCCGTGGGCTCGGCCGTCGCCAGCTCCGATTCGTGCAGCGACAGCGCCGCGTCGGCGCTGGCCTCGCCCGCCAGATTCGCGCGGACCTCCTCCTCGCTCGGTCCGAACGGACTGCGGGAGATGCGCGCGAGCTGGTCCTGCAGCCCCTGGCCGAGCGGGCCCAGATGCCACCGCACCGGGAACTCGCCGAACCGGCCCGCGATGAACCCGGCCCTCTCCACCCTCGATCGTTCCGGCACCAGTACCTCCGCCCGTTCGCGCGAACCACGTCCACACTAACCGGATTCACCGACAGTCACCCGAAAGACCACGCGCACCGAAGGGAGTGGCGAGGGGATTTAATATCGGCCATGACCAATCCCACAGAGAGCGCCGCCGCGCCGCCCGCGCACGAAGTGATTTTGCTGACCCGAGCCGGCTGCGGGCTGTGTGCCACGGCACTGGAGCAGTTGCGGGCGATCTGCGCGGATTTCGGCATCGAGCCCGGCGCCCTCGACGTCGACGTCGCCGCGGAAACCGACCCTGGCCTGCGCGCGGAGTACGGCGACCGGCTGCCCGTCGTGCTTGTGGACGGTCGCGAGCACAGCTACTTCGACGTCGACGAGGCGCGTTTGCGGGCTGATCTGGGTCGCTGATCGGTGTGATCCGTGTCCGATTCGGCCGCTGCGCTGGTCGCGGCGGAAAATGAGGCCAATTTCACCGACTTTGTGCAGGGCTTCACAAGCGGTTACGGTGGTGGCACGCGACCCGCATGCCGAGGCTGCGGAGCGCCCTGAAATCCGATACTTCGACCATGGCACCGGACCGCCGCCGGGCTCGAGGTCGAACGACGAACCGGACCTGTGCGCAGGCCGGAACGAGGAGCCGACGACGTGACAGAGCAGCATGAGGCGCCGGGCGGCGTCTCCGGCAGGGCTCTGCAGAAAGACATCCCGCAGGCCACCGTGGCGCGGCTGGCTACCTATCTTCGGGTTCTCGCCATGTTGGCCGACGACGGTGTGCTCATCGTATCCAGTGAGGAACTGGCTGTCGCGG
This sequence comes from Nocardia sp. bgisy134, assembly GCF_965341865.1. Lineage (GTDB taxonomy): Bacteria > Actinomycetota > Actinomycetes > Mycobacteriales > Mycobacteriaceae > Nocardia. Next base: position 57,362 of record NZ_CBDQZP010000006.1, on the reverse strand, counting down.
CGGGTGTCAATTCGGCGAAGTTGCGCAAGGATTTGTCGTTCCTGGGCCCCAATGGCGTCCGGGGTGTCGGCTATGACGTAGCAAAGTTGCGGACCAGGATCGAGGACGTGCTCGGTCTGTCCGGTGGACATCGCGTGGTGCTGGTCGGCGTCGGAAATCTGGGCCGGGCCCTGGTCGGCTACGGCGGTTTCCGGCGGCGCGGATTCAGCGTGGTCGGCCTCTTCGACGCCGATCCCGGGGTGGTCGGGCTGTCGGTTGCCGGACTGACCGTGCGCGACGCCGCGGGTCTTGCCGCGGGCATCGCCGAACTGAAACCGACCATCGCGGTGATCGCGGTGCCCGACGACGCGGCCCAGAACGTCTGCGACCAGCTGGTCGCCGCCGGGTTGCAGTCGATTCTGAGCTTCTCCGCGTGCGGGCTGATCGCGCCGCAGACGGTGGAAGTCCGCCGGGTGGACCTGGCGGTCGAAATGCAGATGTTGTCGTTCGAACGGACCCGCAATGCCGAGCCGGAGCAGCTGCCCGAGGTGGCGCACGCGGGCTCGGGGCGGATCGCGCGCCGCGTGCCGACTCCGCACTCTCCGGCCGGCCATCCGGCCCTCACGCACTCGACGACCTCGCATTCGGCAACGGAGCCAAGCAGCAAGGGATCGGTGGTTGCACCATGAGCGAGCGAATTCTGTGCGAGCGTGCCTCACGCATGCCGAGCATCAGTGAGGCGCTGGCATGAGTGAACGTAGTGAGCGAATCATGTGCCAGCGCGCTTCGCGCATGCCGGAGCCGAGCGTCAGCGAGGCGAAGGCATGAGCGTTCTACTCGTCGGGATCTCGCACCGCAGCGCTCCCGTCGCAGTGCTGGAGAAGGTCGCCATCACCGATGCCGACCGGCCCAAGCTGATCGATCGCATGCTCGCCTCCAGCCACATCTCCGAGGCCATGATCGTCTCGACCTGCAACCGCGTCGAGGTCTACGCGGTGGTCGACGCCTTCCACGGCGGTCTCGCCGAGGTCGGTGACCTGCTCACCAAGCATTCCGGGCTGCCGCTGACCGATCTCACCAAGCACGCCTACGTGCGCTACAGCGAGGCCGCCGCCGAGCACCTGTTCGCGGTGGCCAGCGGGCTGGACTCGATGGTCGTCGGCGAGCAGCAGGTGCTCAGCCAGATCCGCGGCGCCTATGCCACCGCCGACGCCCAGCAGGCCGTCGGGCGCACCCTGCACGAGCTGGCCCAGCACGCGCTGCGGGTCGGCAAGCGGGTGCACGCCGAGACCGGTATCGACCGGGCGGGCGCGTCCGTGGTGTCGGTCGCGCTGGATCGGGCCAAGCAGGTCCTCGGCGAACTCGCGGGTCGCACCGCCGTCGTCGTCGGCGCGGGCGCGATGGGCGGGCTCGCCGTCGCGCATCTGTCGCGCGCGGGCATCGGCCGCATCATCGTGGTGAACCGGACCATCGACCGGGCGCGCAGGCTCTCCGAGACCGCGGGCTCCTACGGCGTCGAGTCCTCGGCGCTCGAGCTCTCCCGGCTCACCGAGGCGATGGCCGCCGCCGATGTGGTGGTGACCTGTACCGGTGCGGTCGGCGCCGTGGTGACGCTGGCCGACACCCACCGCGCCCTCGCCGACCGCGATCGCGCCGAATTCCCGGCGACGGAACGTCCGCTGGTGTTCTGCGACCTCGGCTTGCCGCGCGACGTGGAGCACGCCGTGGCCGGTCTGCCCGGCGTCGCGGTCATCGACATCGAGACCTTGCAGCGCGATCCGGCCGCGGGCGCCGCAGCCGACGACACCGCAGCCGCCAGGTCGATCGTCGCCGACGAACTCGCCAAGTACCTGGCGGGCCAGCGCATGGCCGAGGTGACCCCGACGGTCGCCGCCCTGCGCCAGCGCGCCGCCGAAGTGGTGGAAGCCGAACTGCTGCGGCTGGATTCGCGCCTGCCCAGCCTGGCCGATCCGGAACGTGACGAGGTGGCGCGCACCGTGCGCCGGGTCGTCGACAAGCTGCTGCACGCGCCGACGGTGCGGGTGAAGCAACTCGCGTCGACGCCGGGCGGCGACAGCTACGCCGAGGCGCTACGCGAACTGTTCGAACTCAAGCCCGGTGCGGCACAAGCTGTTGCCGCGCCGATGGAAATCAGCACGATCACCGGTGAACTCGGCGCCGGACTCGCCGACGACTTCACCGCGGGACATCTCGGCGAGGAGGGCAAGTCGGCATGACAGTCGTTCAGGAAGAGGACAACATGACAGCCGGCGGCACCCGGGCGCCGTGGCGCATCGGCACCCGAGGCAGTCTGCTCGCGATGACCCAGGCGGGCACCGTGCGCGACGCGCTGATCGCCGCGGGACATCCGGCCGAGCTGGTCGTGGTGAAGACGCCGGGCGATCTATCCTCCGATCCGGTGCAGACGATCGGCGTCGGCGTGTTCACCTCGGCGCTGCGCGACGAGCTGGCCGCGGGAACCATCGACATCGCGGTGCACTCCTACAAGGACCTGCCGACCGCGCCGGACGCGCGTTTCACCATCGCCGCCATCCCGCCCCGCGAGGATCCGCGCGACGCCCTGGTGGCGCGCGACGGGCTGGTGCTCGGCGAGCTGCCCGCCGGTTCCAAGATCGGCACCTCCGCGCCGCGCCGCGCGGCTCAGCTGGCGGCGCTCGGCCTGGGTCTGGACATCGTGCCGCTGCGCGGCAACCTGGACACCCGGCTGCGCAAGGTCACCGAAGGTGAGCTGGACGCGGTGGTGGTGGCCAGAGCCGGACTGTCCAGGATCGGCAGACTCGACGCCGTGACCGAGGCGCTGGAGCCGGTGCAGATGCTGCCCGCCCCGGCGCAGGGCGCGCTCGCGGTCGAATGCCGCAGCGACGACGCCGCGACCATCGACGCGCTGACCCGGCTCGACGACGCGGCCACCCGGGCCGCCGTCATCGCGGAACGGTCGCTGCTCGCCGAGCTGGAGGCCGGATGTACCGCGCCGATCGGCGCGCTGGCCGAGGTCGTCGAGTCGCTGGACGACGACGGTCGCATCGTCGACGAGCTCTCGCTGCGGGCCTGCGCCGCGGCCGCCGACGGGTCCGAGGTGCTGCGCGCCTCGGTGGTCGGAGCGCCCGCCGAGGCCGATCGGCTCGGCCGCGCACTCGCGAAAGAGCTCTTGGAGCTGGGGGCCCGCGAGTTGCTCGGCGCACCCGGAACAGACGACACCGCCGAGGCGAGAGCCGAGCGCCCAGGTGACGTCCCGAACTTGCAGCGGTCGCGACCGGGCGCGACCGAAGGTCGTATCAGTAATCCCAGCCCAATGGAGAACAGCCAATGAGCCGAGCCACCAAGAAGCACCCCGGTCGGATCTTGTTCGTCGGGTCGGGTCCCGGTGACCCGGCGCTGCTGACAGTGCGTGCGCGCGAGGTGCTCGGGCGGGCGACACTGGCCTTCACCGATCCCGACGTCGACAAGGGTGTGCTCGCGCTGATCGGCACCGCGGTCGAGGAGAACGAGGACGGCACGCGGCCGGTCGACGTGCGCCCCGCCCTCGGTGAGCCCGCCGAGGTCGCCAAGACGCTCATTGCCGAGGCCCGCAGCGGCCACGACGTGGTCCGCGTGGTCGCGGGCGATCCGCTGACGGCCGATTCGGTGATCACCGAGGTCACCACGGTCACCCGCTCGCACATGGTGTTCGAGGTGCTGCCCGGCCTGCCCAACGGCTCCGCGGTGCCCAGCTACGCGGGCATCGCGCTCGGCTCCGGCCACACCGAGGCGGACGTGCGCGGCGAAGTCGACTGGGCCGCGCTGGCCGCCGCGCCCGGCCCGCTGGTGCTGCACGCCACCTCCGGTCACCTGGCCGAGACCGCGAGCGCCCTGGTGGAGCACGGCATGGCGCCGCAGACCCCGGTCGCGGTGACGGTGCGCGGCACCACCCGTCAGCAGCGCACCATCGAGGCCACCCTGGCCACGTTGAACAGCGCCGCCTCCGAGCTGGTCGGCCCGCTGGTGGTGACCATCGGCAAGGCGGTCGCCTCCCGGTCGAAGATGTCGTGGTGGGAGTCGCGCGCGCTGTACGGCTGGACTGTGCTCGTGCCGCGCACCAAGGATCAGGCCGCCGACATGAGCGAGCGACTGGTCACCCACGGCGCCATCCCGATGGAAGTGCCGACCATCGCGGTCGAGCCGCCGCGCAGCCCCGCGCAGATGGAGCGCGCGGTGAAGGGTCTGGTCGACGGCCGCTACCAGTGGGTGGTGTTCACCTCCACCAACGCGGTGCGCGCGGTGTGGGAGAAGTTCGCCGAATTCGGTTTGGACGCGCGGGCGTTCAGCGGCGTGAAGATCGCCTGCGTCGGCGAGGCCACCGCCGACAAGGTGCGCTCGTTCGGCATCAACCCGGAGCTGGTGCCCTCGGGTGAGCAGTCCTCCGAGGGCCTGCTCGCCGACTTCCCGCCGTACGACGACGTCTTCGATCCGGTGAACCGAGTGCTGCTGCCCCGCGCCGACATCGCCACCGAGACGCTGGCCGAGGGTCTGCGCGACCGCGGCTGGGAGATCGACGACGTGACCGCCTACCGCACGGTGCGCGCCTCGCCGCCGCCCGCGGAGACCCGCGAGATGATCAAGACCGGCGGTTTCGACGCGGTCCTGTTCACCTCGTCCTCCACGGTGCGCAACCTGGTGGGCATCGCGGGCAAGCCGCACGCACGCACCATCGTGGCCTGCATCGGCCCGAAGACCGCCGAGACGGCCATCGAGTTCGGCCTGCGCGTGGACGTGCAGCCCGAGACCGCGCAGGTCGGCCCGCTGGTCGAGGCGCTCGCCGAGCACGCCGCCCGGCTGCGCGCCGAGGGTCTGCTGCCCCCGCCGCGCAAGAAGAGCCGGCGTAGCCGATAGGTGCCGTCCGCTCCGCGCCCGGGTAGGTGCCGTCCGCTCCGCGCCCGGGAAGGTGATCGGCGCGGCGAAACGCCCGCCCCACGGTGGGCGTTTCGCGTTGTGGGCCGCGGCGCCCCGAGGAGCCTCCCGTTGGTAGGGGACAGCTTCGCCGGTCGCCCATAGAAATGTGGGCGTTTCACTTTTGCTGGACAGCGCTACCGTCACCGATTACACGATTGACAGTGTTCTTGGAAAGGCGGTAGCGCCATGCCCCAGTTGATGACGAAAACTCTTGCGATTGGCCTGCTTTCGTTGACCATCGGTGCCGCTTCGGCCGCACCCGCCGGCGCGGCGCCCGCCGTGGCGCCGCCCGTGGCGGGGACCGGTTCGGCCGCGGATTTGGAATCGGGTTCTGCGACCGGCTCCAGTGCCGTATCCAGCACCTTGGTCAGGCTGTTGGCCTGCTTCGTCGAGTTGCCGGGCAGCAGTACATCAATGCCGTACCCACCGCGGTGTTTGTTCACGCCGCCCATCGGCTGAAACCGTTTCGGTCCGTCCGCGCTGACGGAGCTCGCACGCGGCGAAACGCCCACCTCGTTGTGGGCGTTCCGCTTTCGCGCCCGGCCGTGGGCCGGACGCAGTCATCGGCTGTAACGCAGGAGGGTGCGCACCAGGCGGCATGTGGTGTCCGAGGGCGGGCGGATACCGACGAGTTCGGCGGTGTTGCGGATCTTCTCGTTGCTCGCCTGGGTGGGCAGGTAGATCCCCGAGTCGAGCAGGGCGATGCTCAGCCGCATCGCCTTGAGCCTGCGGTTGTGCGTGACGTACCACTTGCGCGGGCGTCCCGGCGGCAGCGGCCGCTTCTCGAGCGGCCGGTACGGGGCGATGATCGTGGACTTTCGGGCGGTTTCGGTCGCGGGCATGTGCGTCCTCCCCTCGCGATCGGGAACCCGGCGGATCCCCTCGAACACAGCTTCGATTCTACCCGTGCCCACCGACAAAAACCGCTGGCTGCAACACTTTTCGGGCTCGTCGGTCGGTGCGCACGGAATGCTGATCCTGCCTGCCGTCTCCGAACGATCGCTCGATGCTCTGGCAGGCAGGGCGACGGCGATGTCACGAGTCGAGAAGCAGCCGAAGGGCTTCGGGGTGGCCGAGATCGGCTGCCTTCCGGAGCCAGTAAATGGCTTCGTCAGACGCGGCGCCGTTCGGCGTGCTGGTGGTTCGGCGGTCCCGCAACGTCATCGCCAGGAGGAACATCGACTCGGGATCGCCCGCCGCCGCGCCTCGGCGCAGCCAGCGCTCGCCTTCGTCGAATTCGTCGCGATCCAAATACGCCGCGCCGAGCACCGCCATGGCGTCGCGGCGACCACGACGCGCGGCCTCGGCGAGCAGCTCGACGGCGCGCTCGAACGCACCGGCGCGGGCCAGGTGCACACCGAGACTTCGCATTGCTGTGGGATTTCCGGCCTCGGCGGCGCGCTCATACCAGCGCACGGCGGACTCGTCGTCCTCGCGCCGGTGCGCGATCACGCCCATATTGGTCATCGCCTCCGGGGCGCCCGCCTCCGCCGCCGGTCGCAACCAGCGCTCGGCCGCGTCCAGTTCCCCTCGCTCCAGATACAGCGCCCCGAGCTGGAGATCCGCGCCCGCGCAACCGGCGGCGACGGCCTGCTCCCACCATTCGATGGCCTCCGCCACGCGCCCGTCCGCCACCGCGAGCTCGCCGAGCGGGACGAGCGCGGAACCGCTGCCGAGCTCCGCCGCCCGTCGCAGCCAGTGTTCCGCGCCGCCCGGGTCGTTCGCCTCCCGTAGCGCCTCGGCCAGCCGCTCCATCGCCCACACGTCCCCGCCGTCGGCGAACCGCCGCAACGCCGCCACCCGCGATCCGTACCGGTCGTAACCCGTCATCGCCTTGCCTCCGAGGTCCGTGCGTGCCCCGACTTCAGGATGACGCACAATTTCGCGACCGTGGGAGCGAGCCGCCGCCGTCGCGTCCCATGCGCGACCCGATTCGCCGCGGCTCACGACGATGGGGGCGGTCCCGGCCCGAAGCCGGAGGTGGGCCGGATCACCCCCGTCCGGTGCGCTCGCGACACCTTCCCCGAGCAGGCGTATCGTGCGATTCATGACCGGAATGGACCGCCCGCGGCGGTTGCGCCGTACTCCCGCTCTGCGCCGTCTCGTGGCCGAAACAACGTTGGAACCACGGCAATTGGTGCTGCCGATGTTCGTGGCCGACGGGCTGGACGAACCGCGGGAGATCGGTTCGATGCCGGGGGTCTACCAGCATTCGATGGACTCGCTGCGCAAGGCGGCGGTCGAGGCCGTCACGGCGGGCGTCGGCGGGCTCATGCTCTTCGGCGTGCCCAAGCCGGAGGACAAGGACGCCACCGGCAGCCAGGCCAGCGATCCGAAGGGCATTCTGAACCGCGGCCTGCGCGCGCTGGCCGACGAGGTCGGCGACGCGACGGTGGTCATGGCCGACACCTGCCTCGACGAGTTCACCGACCACGGCCACTGCGGCGTGCTCGCGCCGGGCGGCGCGGTGGACAACGACGCGACCCTGCACCGCTACGTCGACATGGCGATCTCGCAGGCCGAGGCGGGCGCCGACCTGCTCGGCACCAGCGGCATGATGGACGGCCAAGTCGGCGCGATCCGGCGCGGCCTCGACGCGGTCGGCCGCACCGACACCGCCATCCTGGCCTACGCCGCGAAGTACGCCTCGGCCTTCTACGGTCCGTTCCGCGAGGCCGTCGGCTCGTCGCTGGAGGGCGACCGCCGCACCTATCAGCAGGACCCGGCCAACCGCAGGGAGTCGCTGCGCGAGCTCGAGCTCGACCTGTCCGAGGGCGCCGACATCGTGATGGTCAAGCCCGCCATGTCCTACCTGGACATCCTGCGCGATGTCGCCGACCGGTCCACGGTGCCGGTGGCGGCCTACCAGATCTCCGGCGAGTACTCGATGATCACGGCGGCGGCGCAGCGCGGCTGGATCGACCGCCGCGCCGCCGTGCTGGAATCGCTGACCAGCATCCGCCGGGCGGGCGCGGACATCGTGCTCACCTACTGGGCAACCGAGGCCGCACACTGGTTGTCGTGACGAACTCCCCGAGACCGATGGGCGTGCTGCCGGTCCCGCACCGGCCGCCGATGCCCGAAGACATCCGTACGGCTCGCCAATTGTGGTGGGGGATCATCGGATTCGGTGTCGTGCAGCTGGTCGGCACGGTGCTGACCTCGTTGCAGCAGCGCGAGGACCTCGACCAGCGGATGTTCGATCAGGGCAAGGTGGGCGACCCGAATTTCGCCATGGCCACCGCCGAGCTGCTGGTGTCGCTGATGCTGGTCGTCATGGTGCTCGCCGGTCTGGCGCTGGCGGCGGGCGCTTTCGCGGTCGTACACCAGTTCGGCCGCGGCAAGCTCTGGGCGCGCACCGTACTGACGGTGCTGGCCGTGTGGCTGGTGCTCGGCGCCGTCGCGGCGCTGTTCGCTCTGGACGCGGTGACCGGCGCGGCCTCGCTGGTCGCGGGCGGCGCGGCGATCGTGCAGGGCGTGCTCGCGGGCGGCGCACTGTTCCTCAGCTTCCGTCCCGACTCGACGAAGTACTTCCAGAACAACCTCCGGTGAACGAATAACGGTGGCCGCATCGAGTTTGTCGCGGTAGCGCGGACATGTATGGTGAGGGTTGTCACAGTAATCATGGGAACCGGTAGTTATTGGTCATGCGTTGTCTTGCGTTGCGTGAGGGCGTCATCCAGTTGGCTCCGGGAGATCGGAGGCATAGATGCGAGTGGTGATCCAGCAGCCGCAGAGCATGCGACGAGACTTGCTCGTCCTGAGCCTGCTGATCCTGTTCGGCTTGGTCACCGTCGCGGTCCTGCTGCTGCCCGGTCTGGTCGGCTGATTTCACCGGCGGGACGACCCGGCGCCGGGCTGCGTCGGAGGCGCGATCTGATGGGTAGCGCGGCGTGAGCGATGGCGACGCCGTGCTGTTCGTGGAGCCGGGTGCGCGCTGGCGCGCGGTCGCTTACGGCCCGCTGCTCTGTCTTCTCGTTCTGGTACTGGAAATGGTCACGTCCAGTCCGGTGCACTGGTTCGCCCTGATCTTCTGTGGGGCGCTCATCGCGGCTTTCGTTGCGCTGCAAGTGGTCGCGGGCCGCCGTCATGTGAGCGTCGAACTCACCGAGTCCACCCTGCGTCAGGGCACCGAGACCCTGCCGCTCACCGGCGTCACCGCCGTGTTGCCCGAGCGCGACGAGCATTCCTGGAACGATGAGGAGTGGGAGTCGGCGCGGGCGCTCGGCGAATTGAGCGGTGTGCCGCGCAGGCGGAAAGGGATCGGACTGCGGTTGGGCGACGGCGGACTGGTGCAGGCGTGGGCGCGCGATCACCGCGGTCTGCGGACCGCGCTCGCCACGGCGCTGCGGCCGGAGGACGTCGAGGCGCAGGACAAGGCCGATGATGCGGAGCTGCAGCGGGCGGAGGGCGTCGAGGAAAAGCGCAGCGCCCATGACGAGGAAAAGCGCAGCGCCGATGGCATGGAGGCATCGCCGGTCGGGGGCATCGAGGAGCGGCGCACCGCCGATGGCGCGGAGGCGTTGCCGGTCGGGGGCATCGAGGAGCGGCGCACCGCCGATGGCGCGGAGGCGTTGCCGGTCGGGGGCATCGAGGAGCGGCGCACCGCCGATGGCGCGGAGGCGTTGCCGGCCGAGGGCATCGAGGAGCAGCGCAGCGAGAACGGAGCGGACCGGTGAGACGTGACATGGTGGTGGCGCTCGGCGAGGTCGTGGCGGCCGTCGTCGTGCTGGCGCTCGCGGCGCTGAGCTGGGGTCGTGGCACCGTCACCACGTCGTTCGCGGCGCTCGGCGAGATGCCCGCCTTCGACGCGACCCGCTATGTCGCGCCGTGGCTGGTTCTCGCGGCTTTCCTGGTCGTGGTGGCGGGTCTGCTCGCCATCGACGCCGTCACTCGCGCCGTCCGTTCCGCCGCCGAGAAGTAAGGCGGGGCCGGACAACTCGGCCGCTCCCGTTTTGCCGCCGTGCGGGCGGGAACCTCCCAACCATGAAGCCGACGATCCACGCCGAGAAGCTCGCCGTCGGGGTTGCGGCGGGTTGCCTGATCGGTGCGGCCGCCGCGATACCGGCCGCTGCCGCTCCCATCGAATCCACCCCGCCGCCACCTGTGCCTGTGGCGCCCGCGTTCGCCGCGACTCCGCCGCCCGGGCTGCTGGAGTTGCTGCCCACGCCACTGGACTGCCTGGTCACCACCGGGTTCGCGTTGTTCTGCGTCGGCATCACCAACCCGAGTATTTGAAACGATAACGCTTCACAAAACTTCCGATGCGCATACGATTCGTGCTGTGGCGCACCGGTATTCGCCGGTGGGCTTGTCGAATGGAAGGTGTGACTCGTGAAAGTTCTCGTCACGAGATCGGTTGCGGCCCTGGTCGCGACCGCTGCGGTCGGTCTGGCCGCTTCGCCCGCGCTGGCGGACCCGGCCGGTCTGCCGCTGGAGCCGACGGCGCCGGTCGCCGGTCTGGTGCCGGAGACCGGGTCGGCGGGAGCCATGAACGGGATCCTGTGCTCGTTGCAGACCCTGTCCGCCGCGCTGCCGTGCGTTTACACATAGGCGTACCGGCGCTCACTGGAACCGAAATCTCTGTCGCCGAATGAACTACTCGCCCGCGGACTTCGGTCCGCGGGCGAGTTCGTCATTCAGCGGGACCAGTTCTGATAGATGTCGAGCACGCGGCCGTTGCGAGTCCCCGGCGCGTTCAGATAGATGGTTACGGAACCATCGGGGTGGCTCGCGGATTCGGAGATCACCTGGCGCAGGGTGGCGCGCACGCCGCCACTCTGATCGCGGAAGAGCTCGGTGTCCTGGTGCAAGCCTGCGCCGATCCGGTCCAGCGGCACGAACATCGTGATCAGCGCGGGGCCGGGGCCGCCCGCCAGCGCGGCCGTCTCCTCGTGGCTCAACCGGACGCCGATGCGGCCCTGGTCCAGATCGGCGACCGGGTCGGCCGCCGTGGCGGTCCCAGCGCCGAATAGCGCTGCCGCGGAGGTGAATACGGCCAATGCTGCCGTGCTGACGAGGGCAAACCGCATGAGGAGCCTCCCGAGGGGTAGTCGCAGTCGACCAGCAGAGATTACGGACGCGTCGCCCGATATCGCGGCAAACGCGGCCCGGCGTGTTGCCGGGCGGACTGCGGCGCGCGTCACTCTCCTACACCCTGTCGTCGACCGGGTTCACCGGGGCTGCGACACTGGAGGCCGTGAGTTCTTCTCCGCGCGTGACCAGGGCATCGGTGCCGGTTTCCGCTCAGCTCTTCGATCGGGCGAGTGCGGTGATCCCCGGCGGGGTCAACTCGCCGGTGCGGGCGTTCAAATCGGTCGGCGGCACGCCGCGGTTCATCGACTCCGCGAAGGGTTACACGCTCACCGATGCCGACGGCAACGACTACGTCGACCTGGTGTGCTCCTGGGGTCCGATGATCCTCGGGCACGCGCACCCCGCGGTCGTCGAGGCGGTGCAGCGTGCCGCGGTCGGCGGCCTGTCCTTCGGCGCGCCCACCGCGGCGGAGATCGAGCTCGCCGAGTTGATCATCGAGCGCGTCGCGCCGGTGGAGCGGGTGCGGCTGGTGAACTCCGGCACCGAGGCCACCATGAGCGCGGTGCGGCTGGCCCGCGGTTATACGGGCCGTACCAAGATCATCAAGTTCAGCGGCTGCTACCACGGCCACGTCGACGCGCTGCTGGCCGACGCGGGCTCGGGCGTCGCGACGCTCGGCCTGCCCAACTCGCCCGGCGTCACCGGCGCGCAGGCGAGCGACACCATCGTGCTTCCGTACAACGACCTCGACGCGGTGGCCGCGGCCTTCGCGGCGCACCCCGGCCAGATCGCGTGCGTGATCACCGAGGCCGCCGCGGGCAACATGGGCGCGGTCGCGCCGGTGCCCGGTTTCAACGAAGGGCTGCGCGCGCTGACCACCGAGCACGGTGCGCTGTTGATCATGGACGAAGTGATGACCGGATTCCGCGTCAGCCGTTCCGGCTGGTTCGGTCGCGACGGTGTCGCCGGTGATCTCTACACCTTCGGCAAGGTGATGAGCGGCGGCCTGCCCGCCGCCGCGTTCGGCGGACGCGCCGAGGTGATGAAGCAGCTCGCCCCGCTCGGCCCGGTGTACCAGGCGGGCACGCTCTCGGGTAACCCCGTCGCCGTCGCCGCGGGCCTTGCCACGCTGCGTGCCGCCGACGACGCGGTCTACGCCGCACTGGATCGCAACGCCGAACGGCTCGGCGGCCTGCTCACCGAGGCGCTCGGCGCGGCGGGGGTCGAGCATCACGTGCAGTTCGCGGGCAATATGGTGAGCGTGTTCTTCTCCGACCGTCCGGTCACCGACTACGCCACCGCCAAGGCCAGCCAGACCTGGCGTTTCCCGGCCTTCTTCCACGCGCTGCTCGACGGCGGCGTGTACGCGCCGCCGAGCGCGTTCGAGGCGTGGTTCGTCTCCGCGGCGCTCGACGAGGACGCGTTCGACCGAATCGCCGCAGCCCTGCCCGCCGCCGCGCACGCGGCCGCGGCCGCCACCCCCGAAGGATCCCGCGCGTGAGTTCCGACCACGACAAGCCCGGCGTCGCCCGCCGCGAACTACCGACCGACCCCGACCCAACGACCACCACCCCGCCGAGCGCGGACTCCCCGTTCAGCGAGGCCGAGGCACTCGGCGCGATCACCGAAGCCGAGATCACCGAGGAGTCCGCCGCCCGCGCGTCGGCGTCGGCCGCTGCCGCCGCCGACCTGGATCTCGCCGACGCACCGGTGGAAGGTGACGACGCGGGTGCTGCGGATGCCGATGCTGAGAGCGTCGCGGCCGACGAGATCGCCGGTGCCGACGCCGCTGCCGAGCTTGCCGACGCCGCCGCGGATGTGAATGCTGCCGGTGCCGCAACCGATGCTGCTGCCGAGATCGCCGTCGATGCTGCTGCCGAGTCCGAGACCGCCGCGAAAGCGAACGCTGCCGACACTGAGATGGTTGCTGCTGCCGAGCTGGCCGGTGCTGCTGTCGAGTCTGATGCCGTCGATGCAGAGGTCGAGGCCGCTGCTACCGATGTGAATGCAGCCGAGAACACCGCGGACGTGAGCGCTGCCGATGCCGAGGCGGTTGCGGCCGACAAGATCGCCGACGCCGCTGCCGAATCCGGGGCCGCCGAGTCCGCTGAGTCCGAGGTTGCCGAAGTTGCTGCCGAGGCGGCCGCCGATCTGAACGCTGCCGAGGCTGTGATCGACGCCGATGTGAACACCGCCGAGGCCAACGCCGCCGACCAGTCCGCGGCCGACCTCGCCGCAGCCGACGCGACACTCTCCGACGCGGTCGCCGACGAGCCGCCCGCCGTCGGCGCCAAGGACACCGAAACCCCCGCGCGCTCCTCGCGCACCACCGCCACTCCGCGCTCCGGCGAGCCCGACCTCGCCGACGCGAGCCCGGCCGTCGAGACCATCGTGCACGTGCTGCGGCACGGCGAGGTGCACAACCCGAAGGGCATTCTCTACGGTCGGCTGCCCGGCTTCAGCCTGTCGGTCACCGGCCGGGCGCAGGCGGGTGCGGTCGCTCGGGCGCTGTCCGATCACGACATCGCCGTGGTGATCGCCTCGCCGCTGCAGCGCGCGCAGGAGACCGCCGCGCCGATCGCCGAGCAGCACGGCGTGATCGTGCGCACCGACGAGAACCTCATCGAGGCGGGCAACACCTTCGAGGGCCTGCGGGTGTCCGTCGGCGACGGCGCGCTGCGCAAGCCGCGGCACTGGTGGAAGCTGCGCGACCCGTTCACCCCGTCCTGGGGCGAGCCGTACCTGCAGATCGCGCACCGCATGCTGGCCGCGGTCAACAAGGCTCGGGTCGAGGCCGCGGGTCGCGAGGCGGTGCTCGTCTCGCACCAGCTGCCCGTCTGGACGCTGCGGCGGTTCCTCCAAGGGCAGCGGCTCTGGCACGACCCGCGCGCCAGGCAGTGCTCGCTCGCCTCGCTGACCTCGCTGGTCTACCAGGGTGACACGCTCGTCGACATCGTCTACTCCGAGCCCGCGGGCGGTTCGGATCCCACGGTGCACGGCGCATGATCCGTGCCACCGCGTCGTTCCCCGCGACAGTCAGGTCCGCGTCCGCACGGACGCCGGCCAGGCGGATCGCGCCGGTGCTCGTAGCGTGCGTGGCCCTGGTGGCCGCGCTCGCGGGCTGCTCGACCGGATCGGACGCGGTGGCCACCGGCGGCACCTTCGAATTCGTCTCGCCGGGCGGCAAGACCGAGATCTACTACGATCCGCCCGCCGCGCGCGGCACCATCGGCGCGCTCTCCGGCCCCGATCTGATGACCGAAGGCAAGACCGTCTCGGTCGCCGACTTCCCCGACAAGGTGGTCGTCGTCAACCTGTGGGGCCAGTGGTGCGGGCCGTGCCGCGCGGAGGCGCCCGCGCTGGAGAAGGTCTACGAAGCCACCAAGGACAAGGGCGTCGCCTTCCTCGGCATCAACGTCCGTGATCCCCAGCGGGACAAGGCGCAGGACTTCGTCACCGACAACAAGGTCGGCTACCCGTCCATCTACGACCCGTCCATGCGCACCCTGCTCGCCCTCGGCGGCAATTTTCCGACCAGCGTCATCCCGACCACCCTCGTGCTGGACCGGCAGCATCGCGTCGCGGCCGTCTTCCTGCGGTCGCTGATCGCGGAGGATCTGCAGCCGATCGTGACGAAACTCGCCGAGGAGGGCGAGCAGTGATGGGCCGTCCGACCTTGTGGGGCGTGCGGTGATGGTGCTCGCGAGTGTGGGGGAATCGTTCCAGCAGACGGCGGCGACCGGCCCGCTGCTGCTCGCGCTCGGCGCGTGCCTGCTGGCGGGGCTGGTGTCGTTCGCCTCGCCGTGCGTGGTTCCGCTGGTGCCCGGGTACCTGTCGTATCTGGCCGGGCTGGTCGGCGCCGAGGCCCCGCCCGCGACCGCCGAGTCGGCGAAAGGCCGTTCCTCGGTCGCGGTTTCCGCGCGCGCGGGCAAGTTGCGCGTCGCCGGTGCGGCCGGGCTGTTCGTCGCCGGTTTCACCGTGGTCTTCGTGCTCGCGACGGCCACCGTGTTCGGCGTCATCCAGACCCTCAACGTGAATCGTGAACTGCTGCAACGCATCGGCGGCGTGGTCACGATCCTGATGGGTCTGGTGTTCGTCGGTCTGGTGCCCGCCTTGCAGCGCGACACCAGGATGGAGCCGCGCCGCCTCACCAGCCTCGTCGGCGCGCCGCTGCTCGGCGGCGTCTTCGCGCTCGGCTGGACGCCGTGCCTCGGCCCCACCCTGTCCGGCGTGATGGCGGTGGCCGCGGGCACCGAAGGCACCACAGCCGTTCGCGGCGTCGCGCTGATCGTCGCGTACTGCCTCGGGCTCGGGCTGCCGTTCGTGATCCTGGCCTTCGGTTCGGCGGGCGCACTGCGCGGCGTCGGCTGGCTGCGCCGCAATTCGCGAACCATTCAGATCGTCGGGGGCATCCTGCTCATGGCCGTCGGCGTCGCGCTGGTCACGGGGGCGTGGGATCAGTTCGTGGCGTGGGTGCGCGACGCGTTCGTCTCCGAGGTGACCCTGCCGATATGACCGTGACCGACCATCCCGTGGCCGAACCGGCCTCGCATCGTCCGCCCCGGCAGTCGCTACCCGGCCGCGCCATCGCGCTCGTCCGCAACACCTGGCGCGGGCTCACCAGCATGCGCACCGCACTGGTCCTGCTGTTCCTGCTCGCGCTCGCCGCGATTCCCGGCGCCCTGCTGCCGCAGCGGAACCTGAACGAGCAGAAGGTCGAACAGTACATCGCCGACCGCCCGACGCTCGGACCGTGGATGGACCGCTTCGAACTGTTCGACGTGTTCTCCAGCTTCTGGTTCACCGCGGTCTACGTGCTGCTGTTCGTCTCGCTGGTCGGCTGCATCCTGCCGCGCACCTTCGATCACTACAAGGCGCTGCGCACCCCGCCGGTGCGCGCCCCGCGCAACCTGTCCCGTTTGCCGCACCACTACTCGGGCGAGTCGGCGAGCACCCCCGAGCAGTTGATCGAGCACGCGCGCGGGCAGCTGCGCGGCTGGCGCACCGAGGTGCGGCCGGGCAACCGCCCCGGCGAGCTCACCCTCTCCGGGGAGAAGGGCTACACCCGCGAATTCGGCAATCTGGTCTTCCATCTGGCGCTGGTCTGCCTGCTGGTGGCCATCGCGGTGGGCAAGCTGTTCGGCTACGAGGGCACCGTCATCGTGATCGCCAACAACGGCCCCGGCTTCTGCACCACCTCGCCCGCGGTGTTCGACTCCTTCCGGGCGGGCAACGTCAACGACGGCACCGGCATGACGCCGGTCTGCGTGCGGGTCAAGGACTTCCAGGCCGACTACCTACGCACCGGACAGGCCGAGATGTTCACCTCGGACGTCGACTACCAGGCCGGACCGGATCTGGCCACCGACACATGGCGCTCCGCCACATTGCAGGTCAACCATCCGCTGCGGGTCGAGGGCGATCGCCTCTACCTCCAAGGCCACGGGTACGCGCCGACGTTCACCGTGACCTTCCCGAACGGCCAGACCAGGACCGAGACCATCCAGTGGCGGCCCGACGACGCGCGGACCTTCCTGTCCAGCGGCGTGCTGCGCATCGACCCGCCCGGCGGCATGTACGCCACCGACGAGGAGCGCCGCAAGAACCAGATCGCCATCGAGGGTCTGTTCGCGCCGACCGCGCTGTTCCATGGCAACCTGCTCACCTCGGCCTTCCCGAGCATGGACGACCCCGCCGTCGCGGTGGACATCTACCGCGGCGACACCGGTCTCGACACCGGGCGATCGCAGGATCTGTTCTCGCTGGACCAGGAGATGGTGCGGCAGGGCAGGCTCACCAAGGAGGCCAGGGTCAACCTGCGCCCCGGCGAATCGACCACGCTGCCCAACGGCGCGAAGGTGACCTTCGACGGCGCGCAGGAATTCGTGAACCTGCAGGTCTCGCACGACCCGGCCCAGCAGTGGGTGCTGGTGAGCGCGCTGGCCATGATGGCAGGCCTGCTGGTCTCGCTGCTGGTGAAACGGCGGCGGATCTGGGTGCGGGTCTACCCGGCTGACGACCCTGCCGGTACCGTTGACCAACGACGCATCGTAGTAGAAATGGGCGGGCTCGCCAGAACCGATCAGGCGGGTTGGGGCGGCGAATTCGACCGGCTCCGCGGGCGCCTGCTGGAGGCTGCGGGCGACGACGTGAAGACCGACGCCACACGCACGGGAGAGTGAACATGCCGATCGACGAGACCCTCGCCGGGTACAGCAACCTCGCCTTCAAATCGGCGTTCGTCATCTACGTGCTCGCGCTCGGTCTGCTGATCGCGCAGTACGCGTCGGTGCAGACCCGCAAGGCCGAGGCGCGCGAACTCGTCACCGTCGGTGGCGGCGCGGGGCCGGGCGTGCCGGGGAAGGTGGCGCCGCCACCGCGCCGTTCGCGTGCCGAACAGTTCGGCAACATGGCGTTCTCCGTGCTGATCGTCGGCATCGTCCTGCACGTCGCCTCGATCGTGCTGCGCGGCTTCGCGACCCACCGCTTCCCGCTCGGCAACATGTACGAGTTCGTCACCATGGCCTGCGCGGCGGCGCTGGTCGTCGGTCTCGGATTCCTGTACGAGCAGAAGTTCCGCGCCATCTGGGTGTTCCTGATCGCGCCCGTGCTCGTCCTGATGTTCCTCGCCGGGCAGGTGTTGTACGCGGAGGCCGCGCCCGTGGTGCCCGCGCTGAAATCGTTCTGGCTGCCCATCCACGTCACCGTGGTGAGCATCGGCAGCGGCATCTTCCTGCTGTCCGGCGTCGCGAGCCTGCTGTTCCTGTACCGCCTGCGTCAGCCCGAGGGCCAGGAGTCCGACAGCCCGCTCGGCAAGATCGCCCGCCGCCTGCCCGACGCCCGCGCCCTCGACCGCCTCGCCTACAAGACCACCATCATCGGCTTCCCCCTCTTCGGCGCAGGCGTCATCCTCGGCGCCATCTGGGCCGAGGCCGCCTGGGGCCGCTTCTGGGGTTGGGACCCCAAGGAGACCTGCTCCTTCATCGCCTGGGTCCTCTACGCCGCCTACCTGCACGCCCGCGCCACCTCCGGCTGGCGCGACACCAAGGCCGCCTGGATCAACATCGCAGGTTTCGTCGCCATGCTCTTCAACCTGTTCATCATCAACATCGTGATCTCGGGGTTGCACAGCTACGCGGGGCTGAACTAACTGGCTTCGACCTGCGCGTTAGCGCTTGTCTTCGAATCTCCCGGTGCGGTTGAATCCGGCTCGGTACGCAGTGGATTCGCGATGTTCCCGGAGGACGCCGCCCACGGCGTTCCGCGTGGACTCGTCGGTGTCCGGCCAAGGTGCGCGTAGTACCGCGACGTGGTGATCGCGCTGACGTGCCGGACCCGCGCTTGCACGGTCTTGATGTCGGCGCCGTGGCTGATGAACAGGGAAGCGCAATAGTGCCCCGCGGCGACGCCGCCTCAGGCAACCTGAGCATCATCCGCGCTTGGCAAATCTATGGCTGAGCCCTGGAAGGTGCGCAACACGCCCCGCAGCCTGAACGAGCCGGGCCGGTATCTCATTATGCTTGCCAAATATTAGCTATATCGGTCTGTTCATGCGATTCTGCCGCCGCTGATGTACATCCGATTCGGAACGGAATCAGATATGCGACCTCGATTCGTCGTTATCGTGACCGGTGTGGTCGCGGCCGTCCTGGCTGTGGGTCTGTGGCCCGGCGCCGAGCCGAGCCGAGCCCAACCGCCCGGCGCGGACGTATCCGGTGCCGGGATTCATGTGACGACATCGGTGGAGAACATCAAAGTGGACCCACCGGGCGACCGGATGCCGAACTTCCTCATGACGTTCGCGCATGCCGCGCAGCTATCCGGCGACTACTCGCTGAACGTGGAGGGTGATGGAATAACGTCCGGCGAGGCCGTCGCGGGGTTCCTCGTCGGCTGCGCGCTCAGTCTGGACAACGGCTTCACCGTCGGAATCGATCCAGAACAAGGGCTGTTGGCGAGTATTTCCCCCGAATTCAGCCAGTCGAACGTTGCCGCCCGAGTACCGAATACACAGGTGACTCCGGTGTCCACACCGCCGAGTGCGACGCTGACGCCGCTGCCCACACCGCAGCGTGCCAGCACCACCTCCCGGAGTCTCGCTACTACCTCGGCGGGCGCCGCTACTACCTCGGCGGGCGCCGCTACTACCTCGGCGGGCGCCGCCACCACCTCCCCGAGCGCCGACACCACCTCCCCGAGCGCCGACACCACGTCCCCGAGCGTCGACACCACGTCCCCGAGTGCCTCGGCCCCCAGCGCGAGCCTCGGACCGACCGTCGGCGGGACCCTGGGCCTGGCAGAGGTCCTCGAAGCCACCTTGGCGCCGGGCCAGATCACCACCGTCACGACAGTGACGACCAACCTGGACAACAAGACCGTGTTCCCGTATCACTTCATTTTCAACAACGCCGCGTTGAACGTCGGCCAGTGTGCCTCACCGGTTTCGGCCGTCCCCTTCATCACCGCCACGGTGAGTACCGCGGTGGGGACGGTGCAGACCTCCGCCTACGGCAGCCAGTTCATCTTCTGATCCGACTGGGTACCTGACTCGGAATCGCCGCCCAGACGGCCGTCATCGCCGTCACCACGCTGGAACGCAAGCACTTCTCCATCGTTCGGTCCAGGACCGGCCAACTGCTGCTCATGCCGTAACCCACGATTTCTGATCGGCCGGGTCTCGACCGTCGTCGAGCCGCGGCTCGGGCTGTGGGAGACTGCGGGTATGTCGAGGCTTCGGGTCGCGGTGCTTGCGTCGGGCTATGGGTCGAATTTGCGTGCGCTGCACGGGGCCTCGCTGGAGGAGGAGGCGCGGTTCGCGATCGCGTTGGTGATCGGGAACAACAGTGGGTCCGGGGCGTTGGCGTATGCGCGGGAGGCCGGGATTCCGGCGGTGCACATGTCGGGGCGGACGCATCCGGATCCGGAGGAACTGGACGAGACGATGCGGGCGACGCTCGTCGCGCACGATACGGCTCTGGTCGTCACCGCGGGCTATATGAAGAAGCTGGGGCCGCGGGTGCGCGAGGAGTTCGGCGGGCGCATCATCAACATCCATCCCGCGCTGCTCCCGCGCCACGGCGGACTGGGCATGTACGGCAAGGCCGTCCACGAGGCCGTTCTCGCGGCGGGCGATACGGTGTCCGGTCCGACGGTCCACTTCGTGACCGAGGAGTACGACACGGGCGCGGTCATCGCGCAGAGCGAAGTGCCGGTGCTGCCCGACGACACGGTCGATTCGCTGGCCGAGCGCGTCCTGGCCGCCGAGCACCTGTTGCTTCCCGCAGTCGTCCAGATCATCGCGACCCGGGACTCCGCCGCCGCCGACCGCTGACTCGATCCGGGTGTGCCGACACCCACCGCTGTCGTCCTCGGCCACGGTCGTCTTCGACTGGTTCGACGATGTTGTTCGCTCGAACGAGTGCAGCGCGCCGGTGCCGCCCAGCGCGGGCAGCTCCGGCGCACGCGAGACGACCAGTTCGCCGGCCCCGTCCAGCGCGAGACCGGAATCATGGCGTCATCGAAACAGGCGCGCCACCTCCGCGGTCGACGGGCCTCGACTCAACTGGACGAACTCGACGAACTCGATGAACTGCTCGAGCTCGATGACGAACTGCTCGAGCTCGACGACGAGGAACTCGATGAGCCGGCCGACGATGTAGCCGACTGGAAGTAATAGGTGGTGTCCGTGTTGTGCGCGATGTCGATGCCGCTGATGCCTGTTATTCCGAGCTCCTCGCCGTGATCGATGACGAGATAAGCGGGTCCGGATCCGTTCATGGTGCCGAGCAGGGCGTGGAAATCGTCCGTCCCCGCCTCGCGCATACCCGCCTCGACAGAGCCGGAATCGCGATGCATCAGATACTGATAGACCTCTTGGGTGTCGGCCGCCATGGCGGAGTTGCGCATCAGAAAGTGCAGCGGTGGAAGGGTTTCGGGTTTTCCCGCGGCGGCGGCGTACTGGTAGAAGTACACATCGGAGTTCCGCAACCGCTCGTCCCCGTGCCGGTAGTTCTGCCACGAGTAGATGTGATTCGAGCCGGGGCGCGGGCAATTCTTGTAGTAGTACGACGATGTCGCCGAGACTCTGTGCCATCGCGTGCACACCGCGCCTACCGAGTCGGATGCGTCCTCGGTCGAATACTCCGCGTCGAAAAGCTTTTCGCGCCAAGCGATCGACGCACGGTGCGCTCGATGTTCGCTAGCCGACCGGGCGGCGGCCGTCCGCATCTTGGCGACCAGCTCTTCGCCCCGCGCCCTGCACGCCTCGTAGGTTGCCGTGGCCTTCTCCAACTTCGCCTTTTCGCGGGCGACATGGGCTGCCTCCACATCCTCCGCGACGGGTGCGTCCATCGGAGGAGCCTCCGGCACCGTGCTGCTGTCATCGCTCGGCGCTACGCTTTCGTCGCCCGCCGCGGTGCTGAGGTCGCCTGGTGCGGTGCTGATCTCGCTCGACGTAGTGCCGAGGCCGCTCGCGGTGCCGGCGTCATCTCCGGTGTCGCGTTCGCCGGTCCCGGTCCCTCCGGTCGCGGGCGGCAGTGTCGAATCGGGCGCGGGCGTCACTCCCGCGGCGGATGTTTCGTCTTCGGACATCGGCGCGGCCATTACCATCGGTCCCTTGCGATCGCGGGCGAGCGGCCGACACCCGGCACGGACGCCGTCGTCGATCATGACCGGGTTCGGCCAGTGTTCGAGCAGTGTGCGCCGACCGAGCAGGACGCGCGCCCGATTCTCCGAATTGCGGCGCGACACACGTGTTCTCGGGCCGCGCGCGTGTCACGAGGTCCGAAAAGAATCGTGTCGTCCGGATCCGCTGTGGCAGGATCGGCCGGATGAGTGGGGAGAACATCTCGGGGGCCGAGTACGCGTGGCCCGAACGATGGCGATGGGAAGAAAAGCGCGCGCGGGACTACGAGCGGCGCGGCTGGGCGGGCGTGCGGGTGGAGGACATCGAACACGACGGGGTGCGGGAATCCGGGCTGTTGCTGGCGCTCCGCGCGCCGCGCAAAATCTACGGAGTGCTGGCGGCGGCGCTCGGAGTGCTGCTGGTCGCGGTCGCCGGAGCGAACGCGGTGATCGCGGTCGTCGAACGGACCTGGCTCGGCCTGCTGGCCTTGGTGTTCGTCGGGCCGCTCGGTGTGCTGGCGCTGCTGTCGGCGTATCTGATTCTGCGCGGACGGCGAGGCGTGGTGCCGGGATTGACGCTCACGCCGACGCGAATCCTGTATCGCGACAACGCGGGCAGCGTCTTCGCGATCCCGTGGCAGCAGGTATCTGGTATCGACGCTCGCATCCGACGCCAGGGCGGAAGCCGCTATGACAACCTCATCGCCATCGAGGCGCATCCGTCCGCCGAAGTCTGGCAATCCGTCAACGCGACCGTGCGGCGGATGACGATCAACAGGGGCGATTTCGGCATCATGACCGTGTCGGACAGGCACCTGCTCATGAACCCGCTGATCGCCCACAGCCTCCTGCGGCACTACCTGGCGAATCCCGACCAGCGACCGAACGTCTGCCGCAACGCACCGCTGAGCCAACCCTGACCGCCGATGCAGGCGACCCGCGCGCAGTCATCCGGCCGGGCGCACGACCCGCGTCAGGACGCGGTCCGACCCGATTCAGCGGTCGGTGGTGCCATCACCGTCGGGATGCTGTTGCCGCGAGATGCGCCACAGGAACTCCGGGTCGTCGTCGGGCCCGAGGATCTGCTTGCGCTGGGGTGAACGGGGGATTCGATCACCAGCACGCACGGGGCCGAACGCCTTCCAGCACAACACCGCGACAGCCACTACGGCGATGAGTGCCAACAGATACGTCACGTTCGCTCACCTCCTGCTATCGAGGGTAGCCGCGTGCGACGTCAACGCACACCGCAGGAGCCGAATCGGTCCGACATGACCGGGCGCGGGCATGGATGCCCGCGCCGGTCGTGGTCGTTCAGCGGGTGGGGGTTGCTTCCGTGGTCAGCGACTTCAGCAGCTGGAGAACCTCGGACTCCCGGAAACGGCGATGCCCGCCCGGCGTGCGCAGCGAGCCGAGGCGCCCGGCATGGGCCCAGCGGGTGACGGTCTTCGGATCGACGTGGAACAGGGCAGCCACTTGGCCGGGTGTCAGCAGAGTGTCCTGGCCGCCGACGGTGATCGCAGTCATAGCAAACCTCTCCGTTCTCGACAGTTCCCTCATCAGATGGCGCCATCGTTGCACTCCGACCCCTAGGTACGCGAACCACCTACAGTTGGTAAAGGCGAAGTAATGGACAAAACGGATCGTCGTCCGGCCTCGGGAACGGGTGTGGGCCGAGGGCGGGCAACAGCTTCGCATACCCTGGTCCACGTGAGCGACTCCACCCGTCCGGACGGCGCATCGTCCCAGCCCACCGCGCATCCCGGCCGCAGGCTGGCCCTGAATCTGGCGCTGTACACGCTCGCCAGGCTGGCGCTGGTCGCGGTGATCACCGCACTGATCGTGGGGGCCGCGCGACTGGTCTCGGTGGACATCCCGCTGGTCGTGGCCGCGCTGTTCGCGCTGATCATCGCGATGCCGCTGTCGCTGGCGCTGTTCAAGAAGCTGCGCGCCAAGGTCAACGAGGACATCGCGGTGGTCGACGAGAAGCGCCGCAAGGACAAGGCGCAGCTGCGTGCGCGCCTGCGAGGTGAGGACGGGTCCGGAGCGGACAAGTGAAGTACTGCGACCACAGCGCCCCGCGCGACTGGGTCGACAACGCGGTGCGGTTGATCGACGCCGACGCCCAGCGCTCCGCCGACACGCATCTGCTCCGCTATCCGCTGCCGGTCGAGTGGAACATCCAGCTGTACCTGAAGGACGAGTCCACCCACATCACCGGCAGCCTCAAACACCGCCTCGCTCGCTCACTGTTCCTGTACGCCATCTGCAACGGCTGGGTTACCGAGGGCACCACGGTGGTGGAGGCGTCCTCGGGTTCGACCGCGGTGAGCGAGGCGTACTTCGCCAAGCTGCTCGGTCTGGATTTCGTCGCGGTGATGCCGGCGAGCACCTCGCCGCAGAAGGTCGCGCTGATCGAGGCGCAGGGCGGCCGTTGCCATTTCGTGGAGCGTCCGCCGGACATGTACACCGAGGCGGCGCGGCTGGCGGCCGAGTGCGGCGGCCACTACATGGACCAGTTCACCCACGCCGAGCGGGCCACCGACTGGCGCGGCAACAACAACATCGCCGAATCCATCTTCGAGCAGATGGTGCTCGAGACGCACCCGGTCCCGGAATGGATCGTGGCGGGCGCGGGCACCGGCGGCACCAGCGCCACCATCGGCCGCTACATCCGCTACCGCAGGCATGCCACCAAGCTCGCCGTGGTCGATCCGGAGAACTCCGCCTTCTACGGCGGCTACGAGACCGGGGACGCCGGATATCAGACCGGCATGCCGTCGCGGATCGAAGGCATCGGCCGCCCCCGGGTGGAGCCCTCGTTCATGGGGCAGGTGGTGGACCGGATGATCGAGGTCCCCGACGTCGCCTCGATCGCCGCCATGCGACACGCCAGCCACGTGCTCGGCCGCCGCGTCGGCGGGTCGACCGGCACCAATCTGTGGGGCGTGTTCCACCTGATCGCGGAGATGCTCGCCGAAAAGCGCAGCGGCAGCGTGGTCACCCTGCTCTGTGACGGCGGAGATCGATACGCCGGAACCTATTTCGACGACGAGTGGGTCGCCGCCCAGGGTATGAGCCTGGCCGAGCCGACCGCCGTCCTCGACGAATTCCACGCCACCGGCATCTGGAACGGCTGAGCGCAACTCCGGCTTTGGCATTCCTCCCGTAGCGAAACGCCGCTCCCGCACGACATTGCGCGTCAATTTTTGTTGACACGCGCCGCGCGCGTCAATCAAAATTGACGTCATGACTGAGGCAACCACCCTGGCGGCCGCCGCGGGCAGTCCCGATCCCAAGGTCGGGTTGCGCGCCGTGCTCGCACTGCGTCGGCTGCTCGAACGGCTGGAGGCGATCCAGGTGACCAATGCCCGCGCGCAGGGCTGGTCATGGCAGGCGATCGCCGACGCGCTCGAGGTCAGCAAGCAGGCGGTCCACCAGAAGTACAACCGGAAAGGCAGAAACTGATGTTCGAACGGTTCAGCAGGTCGGCGCGGACGGCCGTGGTGATCGCGCAGGAAGACGCCCGTGAGCTGGGGTCGCCGAGCATCGAGGTCGAGCACGTGCTGCTCGGTCTGCTCGCACAGGGCGAGCCCGAGCTGAAGGCGTTGCTGGCGGACGCCGGGCTCACCCACGAGGGTGTGCTGAGCGCGTTGAACGTCGAAGCGCCCAGCGAGCCGCTCGGCGCCGAGGACGCCGAGGCGCTGCGCTCGATCGGCATCGACCTGGACGCGGTGCGCGAATCGCTGGAGGCAGGCTTCGGCCAGGACGTGCTGGACCGTCCGCTCCCCGAGCCGCGGCGCGGATTCCTCGGGCGGCCGCGGTGGACCAGCGGGCACATCCCGTTCACCAGGGACGCGAAGAAAGTGCTCGAGCTCTCACTCCGGGAAGCCCTCGCGCGCAAGGACAAAAGCATCGAATCCGGGCACGTGCTGCTCGGTATCCTGCGCGCGCCGAATCAGACCACGGTCGGCTTGTTCGGTGGCTCCGGGCCGATCCACGATCTGCGGCCGAAGGTGCACGCACTGCTCGACCGTGCGGCCTGACAAGCACGGAAACTTGTTTCCCGCCAGCGGCGGCGGGCCACCGGACTTAGCATGTGCGCATGCAGCTTGTGCTTCGGTTGATCATCAACGCGTTCGCCATATGGTTGGCCGCCGAATGGGTGGGCGGTATCGACATCCTGAGCCCGAAAGAGAACGGCACCGGCGGCGAGATTCTCGTCGCCCTTGCCATCGCGGTGGTGTTCACCGTGGTCAACGCGCTGGTGAAGCCCCTCGTGAAGCTTTTGTCGCTGCCGTTGATCGTGCTGACCCTCGGCCTGTTCCTGCTGTTGATCAACGCGCTGATGCTCTGGCTCACCGCGGAGATCACCGAACTCGCCGACGCCCCCGAGTACGGCCTCGTGGTGAACGGGTTCTGGGCCGCCGTCCTCGGCGGCATCATCATCTCGCTGGTGAACTGGGTTCTCGGCGTGCTCGTTCCCGACAACGACTGACGGACCGGTCAGGCGAAACCGAGCGCCAGCGCGGTCAGCGCCGACCAGACGAGCAGTGCGAGACCGGAATCACGCAGCGCCGGAATCAGTTCGAGGCCGTTGCCGCCCGACCGCACGGGTGCGTTGGCGCGCACCGCGAGCGGGAGGGCGAGCACGCCCACCAGGGCGAAGGGGGTGCGGACCACCAGCAGCAGGGTGACGACGAACGGCGCGGCCAGCAGCGCGATGTGCAGGGTGCGGGTGCGGGGATCGCCGAGCTTGACCGCGAGCGTGGTCTTTCCGGATTCGGTGTCGGTGGGGATGTCGCGCAGGTTGTTGGCGACCAGCACCGCGCTGGAGAACGAACCGACCGCCACCGCGAGCGCCGCACCCACCCAGTCGACGCGCTCGGCCTGCACGAACTGCGTGCCGAGCACGGCGACCAACCCGAAGAACACGAAGACCGCCAGCTCGCCGAAACCGCTGTAGCCGTACGGCTTGCTGCCGCCGGTGTAGAACCAGGCGCCCGCCAGGCAGGCCACGCCGACCAGCAGCAGCCACCACGCGGTCGTCGCGACGAGGATCAGGCCGAGTACGCCGCCGATCGCCAGGCTCAGGATCGCGGCGTTCTTGACCGCCGTCGGCGAGGCGAGCTTGGACCCGACCAGCCGCAGCGGGCCGACGCGCTCGTCGTCGGTGCCCCTGATGCCGTCGGAATAGTCGTTGGCGTAGTTGACGCCGATGATCAGGGCCAGCGAGACCAGCAGCGCCAGAACGGCTTTCCACCACACCGCGGCGTCGAGCGAGGCTGCGGCGCCGGTACCGGCGATGACCGGGGCGATCGCGTTCGGCAGGGTGCGGGGCCGTGCGCCCTCGATCCATTGCGCTGCTGTAGCCATGAACGCAGCCTAATAGGCGCAGCCGGGCGAAGCCCGCCGACAGCCCGCGCTCAGGCTTCGGCCGTCGCCTTCAGCCGGGTGAGTCCCTTCTCGAAGTCCTTGCCGACCAGCCGGTCCATCGAGATCACCTTGCCGAGCAGCGCCATCAGGCCCTGCTGCGTGCCGGTCATCCGCCAGACCACCTCGGTGGCGCGCGACTCGGTGGGGGTCAGCTCGAAGTCGACGTGGTTGGTCGCTTTGAAGGGCTTGAGGAACTCGAGACGGATGCCGATCTCGCCTTCCTCGTCGGAGACGATCTCCATGCTGCCCGCGCCCGCCTTGCGGTTGCCGCTCCAGGCGTAGTGCGCGCCGACGCCGGATGCCGCGCCGGAGTAGGTGCGCTGGAGCTGCGGGTCGAGATCCTCCCAGGGCGACCACTTCGTCCACTCCCGGAAATTGTCGATGAGCGCGTGGATGTGCGCGGGCTCGGCCGAAACGACGACCCGCCGGACCACTTCGAACTCAGCCATGCGCAAAGCGTAGGCGCAAGCCCGCCGTAATCCACGGAAGAAAACGATGTCAGTCTCAACCCGCTCCCTCGCATACGATGACCACGGCATGTTTCCAGATCGGCGCGGCCCTGAGGGCCCGAATCCCACCGCTACGCCGTCGGCGGGCGCATCGGTCGCGGTGGCCCTGCTCGGCGAGGTCGCGCTGCGCCGCGACGGCGCGCTCACACCCGTACCCGGCACGCGATCCCGGCTGCTGCTCACCGCGCTGGCCTTGCGACCCGGCCGCAGCCGCACCGCAGCGGGTCTGATCGACGACGTGTGGGCCGATCAGCCGCCCCGCGCGCCGATGAACGCGCTGCACACCCAGGTGTCGCGGCTGCGCTCGACGCTGCCCGACGGAGCGCTGGAGGTCGGCCCCTCGGGCTACCGGCTCACCTTCGCGCCCGACCAGGTCGACCTGACGCTCGGTGGTGCGTTGCTTTCCCGCGCCCGCGGCGAGCTCGCGGCCGGGGACGTCGCCGCCTGCCTGGAGTCGGTGCGCGAGGCGCGAGCGCTCTGGCGCGGCGAACCCGCCGCCGATCTGCCTCCCGGTGAGATCGCGGAGGAACTCGGCCGCGTCGCGGCCTCGCTGGCCGCCGAGCTGGACGCGGTGGAGCTGACGGCGCGTGAATCCGGTGGCGACATTCGGGGCGCACTCGAAATCGCGCGGCGCCGCGCGGCAGCCGAACCACTCGACGAACCCGCTCACCTGGACCTCATGCGCCTGCTCGCGCGGGCCGACCGGGCCAACGAGGCGCTGGAATCCTTCGCGGCGTTCCGGAATCGCCTCGCCGATCAACTGGGCGCGGACCCGGGCCGGGCGCTGGTGGAGTTGAACACCGCCATCCTGCGGGGTGAGGCGGTGGGCGCCCCGGAAGCTACGACGAACGGTGGAAGCGTCCCCTCCGACGGGCGGAGGCCCGTGACGCTCAGCGTCGTCGAGAACCCCGAATGGACAACCCCTTCCGGCCAGGACGAGTCGGCGCATGTCACAGCCGTCGGCCTCCCGGCACCGGACACGAGCACGTCGCCGCTGCACACGCAGCCCCGTTCCCGCTCCGACACCCCGCGCGAGGCCATCGGCTTGCGCGCCGCGCCGAACGCGCTGCTGGGCAGGGAAGCCGACCTCGACCAGCTCGTCGGGCTGCTGCGCGCCGCGCGGGTGGTCACCGTGCTCGGGCCGGGCGGCACCGGAAAGACCAGGGTGGCCAACGAAGTCGGCGCCAGGGTGGCGCGGCAGGAATCCGTGGTGCTGGTGGAGCTCGCGTCGGTGCGCTCGACCTCCGTCGACGACGCGCGGGCCGATATCGAGTCGGCGATCAGTACGACGCTCGGGATCGGCGAGGTGGTCCGCGAGCCGGGTCTGCTGCGGCCGGGGCGAATCGACACGGGCAGGCGGCTGCGCGACGCGTTGTCGGCCCGTCCGATGCTGGTGATCCTGGACAACTGTGAGCATCTCGTCGATGCCGTCGCCGAGGTCGTCGCCGACCTGATCGGCAGCTGCGACCAGCTCACCGTGCTGACCACCAGCCGCGCCCCGCTGGCCATCACCGCGGAGAGCGTCTATCCCTTGGCGCCCTTGGCCATCGACGCCGCGGGCTCGCCCGCCACCGACCTGTTCAGCGCGCGAGCCCGCGCGGTGCGGCCGACGGTGCGCCTCGACCAAGACGCCGTCGCCAGGCTGTGCGCGATGCTCGATGGTCTGCCGCTGGCCATCGAACTCGCCGCCGCCCGCGCCCGCACCATGAGCGTCGAGGAGATCGAGTCCCGGCTCGAGCACCGATTCGCGCTGCTGCGTGGCGGCGACCGTTCGTCACCGGAACGGCACCGCACGCTGCACGCGGTGATCGCGTGGAGCTGGAACCTGCTCGATCCGCCGCAACAGGCGACATTGCGCCGAATGTGCCGTTTTCCAGCGGGTTTCACGTCGATCGCCGCCGAGGCGGTGGCGGGCGGCCCGGACATCGACGACGTGGCCGCCGCGGTGGACGGCCTGGTGAGCCAGTCGCTGCTTACCGTGCTCGAGGACGAGGACGGCACGCGGTACCGAATGCTGGAGACGGTCCGTGAATTCGGCGAGGAACAGCTGACCAGCGTCGGCGAGGCCGAGCTCGTCATGCGGCGGATGTCGCGGTGGGCGGCCGAATACTCGGCCGATGCCGCCCTGCGCTACCGCACCGACGACCAGGTGACGACGGTGCTCTCGGTCGCCGCCGAACAGGACAATCTGGCGGGGGTGCTGCGCTACGCGCTGGACCGTGACGACGCCGCGACGGTGTATCGCGTGTTCCCGGTCCTCGCGATGCTGTGGATGATGCGCGGCGCGCACATGGAGCTGACGTCGTGGGCGCCGCGAGTGCTGCGCTGCGCGCCGGAGCCGGAACCCGCGCGCGGCGTCCTCGCGGATCTGCGGATGCTGGCCGGACTGACGATCGGAATACACCTGGTCTTCCTGAGCGCCGATCCGCGCCCGCTGGCCACCGTGCGGGCGCGCACCCGGGTGCTGCTGCGCACCGCTGTCGGCATGAACCCCGGGCTGCGCCTCCTCGGCGGACTGCTGATGGTGGACGCGTCCGGAAAAGGCGTGGCGCGCATGCTCGCCGACGGCGCGCGTTCCCCCGACCCGGACGTGCGGGTGGCCGCGCTCATCGCCCGCGCGAACATCAGGGAGAACGCGGGCGACGTGCACGGCTCGGCCCGTGACGGACTCGGCGCCCTGCGGGTGCTCGAGTCCTACGACCTGTGGGGCGTCGCCATGGTCTGTCAGCATCTCGGCCAGCTCGGCGGCCAGACCGCCCGCTACGCCGAGTCGGTGGACTACTACCGCAGGGCCGCCGCGGTGCTGCGCACCTTGCGGGCCCACGACGAGGCCGTGGAGATCCGCAGCTACCTCGCGGTCGCG
The DNA here is from genome assembly GCF_965341865.1 of Nocardia sp. bgisy134. Classification (GTDB taxonomy): domain Bacteria; phylum Actinomycetota; class Actinomycetes; order Mycobacteriales; family Mycobacteriaceae; genus Nocardia. The sequence goes on along the minus strand of NZ_CBDQZP010000006.1, from coordinate 26,966 downwards.
TTGATCGGCGTCGGTCAGGTGGAGCGGGCGCGCGAGGAATTGGACTTCGCGCTCGGCGCGTCCGACGACCCGGCCTATGTCGCCCCGATCGACGATCCGAACGTCCGGCGCAACCATCGGCTGGCCACCGTGTCGGGCGGCGTCGCGGAACTCGCACTGGCCGAGGGCGACACGGACACCGGATTGCGGTACTACCGCAGGTCGCTGGAGCTGCTGGGCTGGCCGGACGAGGATCTGACGCCGGGGCCGGGCGGGCTCATGCTGGCCAGCGCGATGGTCGGCGCGCACGTGCTGTGCGGACGTGCCGAGGCGGCAACGGAACTCGCCGCCGAACTCACCGAGGGAGCGGCGGGCAGGCTGGCCCAGTTCTACGACCTGCCGCAGATCGGCGCGGTGGCATGCGCGGTCGGCTCGCATCGGCTCGCGATCGAGCCGGACGCCCCGGCCGGTCTGGAGCTGCTCGCGCTGTCGGCGAAGGTCGTCGCCCGGCAGGACTATCCCTCGATGATGGTGCGGCGGCACAGGGACTTCCACCGATCACGAGTCGGTGCCGAGCGGATGGACGCGGCCCTGCGGGCGGCCACCGGGCTGCGCCGCAGGACCGGAGCGGCACGGATCATCGCGCTGCTGCGCGAGTTGAGCGGAATGCTGGACGCTTAGCGACAGTCGGGCGAAGTCAGCCCACAAACCGCGGCACGGCCGGAGTGAACGCGGAGATACGCCCAGCGGAGACGACAAAGGGCCGGAACCCCTTTCGAGGTTCCGGCCGTGCGATGTCGATCAGGCTCTGCGCATGTACGCCTTGACCGTCAGCGGAGCGAAGATGGCGATCACGACCGCCGAGCCGACCAGCGACCACGCCAGGTTGCTGCCGTAGACGTTGCTGTTCATCAGCTCTCGGCACGCGTTCACCATGTAGTACACCGGGTTGACGTGGTTGATCCCCTGCATCCAGCCGGGCATGGTCTGCGCCGGAGCGAACGCGCCGGACATGAAGGTGAGCGGGAACATCACCATCATCGAGATGCCCTGCACACCAGCCGCGCTCTTGCCGGTCACGCCGACCAGCGCCCAGATCCAGCTGATCGCGAACGAGCACAGCACGATGACCACCGCGGCGACCAGAACGCCGAGCACGCCGCCGCCGGGACGGTAGCCGAGGCACAGGCCGACGATCACGGTGAGCGTGGTGGCGATGCCATAGCGCACCATGTCGGCGATCAGCGCACCGCTCAGCGCCGAGATGCGAGCGATCGGAAGCGATTTGAAGCGATCGAAGACGCCCTTGTCCATGTCCTCGCGCAGCTGGGTGCCGGTGACCACCGAGGTGAGCACCACGGTCTGCACCAGGATGCCGGGAATGATGAGTGGCAGGTAGTCGTGCGGGTTGCCCGCGATGGCGCCGCCGAAGATGTAGGTGAACAGCGCCGTGAACAGGATCGGCTGGATCGTCACGTCGAACAGCTGCTCGGGCTTGTGCTTGATCTTGAGAATGCCCCGGTAGGCCATGGTGAACGAGCTGGACACCGTCTGGCGGAGGCCGATTCGGTTGCTGGCTTCGGGGATTCGGATCGGTGCCGCCGTGGCGGCGGTCGGTGCGGTGAGGGTGGTCATGCCGCGCTCCGTTCGTTGTCGTCGGCCGGGTGGCCGGTGATGGTCAGGAAGACTTCGTCCAGGCTCGGCTTGCTCACCGTGATCTCGTCGATCGCGATGTCCCACTCGCGCAGCCGGACCAGCAGGTCGGTGGTGACGCTCGCGTCCGGCAGCGGCGCGGTGAGCCGACCGGCCTCGGGGGTGATCTGCGCGTCGGCGCCGAGGAAATCGCCGACGATACGGCGGGCGTCGGCGAGCTGGCCTCGGTCGACCAGGGTCAGATGCAGGGAGGAACCGCCGACCGAGGCCTTGAGTTCGTCGGCGGTGCCGTCGGCGATCACCTTGCCGCGGTCGATCACGGCGATCCGGTCGGCCAGCTGATCCGCCTCGTCCAGGTACTGCGTGGTGAGCAGCACCGTCGCGCCGTCGCGGACGAGGCGGCGGATGGTGTCCCACATCTGCGCGCGGGTGCGCGGATCGAGACCGGTGGTCGGCTCGTCGAGGAACAGCAGCGGCGGCGTGGCGATCAGGCTCGCCGCGAGGTCGAGGCGGCGGCGCATACCGCCGGAGAAGTTCTTCAGCGGCTTGTTCGCCGCTTCCGTGAGATCGAACTCCTCGAGCAGTTCGCTCGCCTTACGCCGGGAGTCGGCCCGGCTCAGGCCGAGCAGGCGGGAGAAGACGATCAGGTTCTCGGTGGCGGTCAGATCCTCGTCGACCGAGGCGTACTGCCCGGTGAGCCCGAGCAGCGACCGGACCGCGGTCGGCTCGGCGACCACATCGTGGCCGAAGATCCTGGCGCGACCGCCGTCGGGACGCAGCAGCGTCGAGAGCATCCGGATGGTGGTGGTCTTGCCCGCCCCGTTCGGCCCGAGCACTCCGTACACCGAGCCCTGCGGCACCGCCAGGCTCACGCCATCCACGGCCCGCTGCTCCCCGAACACCTTGACCAGTGCGTCGGCTTCGACGGCCAGTGCCGCATGTGGTGCGAAAGATTTCATGCCACGAACTCTGTCGCCCCCCGCTTGCACCGCCCTTACACCGCTATTGCACGCCCGCTTGCATCACACCGACAGGCGAACGAAGAGTCTGCGAGGAGGTCAGTTGGGGGACTGGGCGAGGAGCAGTTCGCGGAGTTTGGCTCGGTTGGGTTTGCCGGGGCCGTGCAGCGGCAGTTCGTCCAGGAGCGCCAGTTCGCGGGGGGCGGCAATGGCGTCGAGCTCGCGGACGACGTGATCGCGCAGTTCCTCGAGCGTGGGGGTGGCTCCCGCGGTGGGGACGACCGCGACCGCGACGCGTTGGCCGAGGCGTTCGTCGGGCAGGCCGAGCACCACGCACTCGCTGATGGACGGGTGCGTCACCAGCACGGCCTCGACGACCTGCGGGATCACCAGCAATCCGCCCGTCAGGATGGCCTCGTCCAGCCGTCCGGTGATCTGGAGCACGCCGTTGGCGAAAGTGCCCGCGTCCTCGGTGCGGAACCAGCCGGGTTCGGCGAAGGCGGGGTGGTCGGGCTGGCCTCGGTAACCGCTGGCGATCATGGCGCCGCCGAGCAGGACGCGGCCGTCTTCGATGCGCACCTTCGCGCCGTCGAGCGGCACGCCCTCGTAGACGCAGCCGCCGCAGGTCTCGCTCATGCCGTAGGTGCGAACGACGTTGATACCGGCGGCTTTCGCGCGCTCGTACACCGGCAGCGGGGTGGCCGCGCCGCCGACCAGCACGGCATCGAGATCGGCGAGCGCCTCGGCGGCGCCGGGTGCGTCGAGGGCCTTGATCAACTGGGTCGGCACCAGGGCGGTGTAGCGGCGCCGGCCGCGCATGCCTGCCACCGCGCCCGCCAGCGCCTCGGGGAGGAATCCGCCGGAGACGTCGAGCACGGTGGGTTCGGCGCCCGCCAGAATGCTGCGCAAGAGCACCTGGAGGCCCGCTATGTGGTGGGTGGGCAGCGCGAGCAGCCAGGCGCCCGGGCCGCCGAGGCGGTCATGGGTCGCGGTGCCGCTGGCGCGCAGCGCGGAGGCGCTGAGCATGGCGCCCTTGGGCACGCCGGTGGTGCCGGAGGTGGTGACCACCAGCGCCACGTCGTCGTCGATCGATTCGCCGGGGGAGAGCGCGTCGCTGAGCCGACGAGCCTCCCTGCGGTCGCTGGTCGGGATGGGCAGCCACGCGGGGCCGTTGCCCTCCAACGCTTCTCGCAGATGCGGTAGTACGTCGCCCAGTCCGGACCCGGTAGGCATCGGGAGCGTCCGCAAAGTGTTGCTCACGACTCCGCCTCGCTGAAGCTCTGGCGCTCACTCACGACCGCACCTCGCCGTCGCTCGGTTCCATCACGATAGGGATCGTGTCATGCCCGCGCCGTCGCGCGGGGAACGGGTCGGTTTGCTGGGGCGGCGCGCGCAGCGTGCGGCCGCCCCGAAGGAATGGGGCTCGGCTAAGCCAGACATCGAGACTGCGATTCACTCGTCGGACGGGTCGCGGAAGGCGGTCGCCCGGACATCGGCGGCCGGGCGTCCGCTAGAGCGCTATCGTCCTCGCCGAGGCAGCCCTTGGCAACTCGGCATTCGGACCTCGGTCCGATCCCCGCCCGTCGATCACTCGTCCGACCAGCGGGAATCCCTCCGGATCGGATGTTCGGGCGGAATTTCCACCAGCACCACCGGCACACCGTCCGGGTCGCGAATCCACATTTCGATCAAGCCCCATGGCTCCTGTTTCGGCGCCCTGTCGATCGGGATTCCCTTCAGTGCCAGCTCGACGGCGGCGGAGTCGACATCGCGCACCTGCAACCAGATAGCGCCGTCGAAGGCCGTCGACGCGCCCGTTCCGCCGTGCGCCGCGACCTCCACCAGCGACTGTCCAGCGAAGAAAACGGTTCCGCCCGGGTATTCCCTGGCGATCGCGAGACCGAGTCCGTCGCGATAGAACTCGAGCGTTTTCGCGTAGTCCGCCGGCCGCAGAATCACTCGGCTGCTGAGGATCTCCATGGGGCCAGTCCCTTCGTCAGAAGTACCAAGGGTAGGGCGACCAGTCCGGCTTGCGCTTCTCCAGGAACGCGTCGCGGCCTTCCACCGCTTCGTCGGTCATGTACGCCATCCGGGTGGCTTCGCCCGCGAACAGCTGCTGGCCGACCAAGCCGTCGTCGAGCAGATTGAACGCGTACTTCAGCATGCGCTGGGCCTGTGGGGATTTGCCGTTGATGTCGGCGGTCCACTCCAGCGCGACGTCTTCCAGCTCGGCGTGGTCGACGACCTTGTTGACCGCGCCCATCTGATGCATTTCCTCGGCGGTGTACGGGCGGCCGAGGAAGAAGATCTCGCGGGCGAACTTCTGGCCGACCATCTTTGCCAGGTAAGCGCTGCCGTAGCCGCCGTCGAAACTGCCGACATCGGCGTCGGTCTGCTTGAACCTGGCGTGCTCGCGACTGGCCAGCGTCAGGTCGCAGACCACGTGCAAGCTGTGCCCTCCGCCCGCGGCCCAGCCGTTGACCAGCGCGATGACGACCTTGGGCATGAAGCGGATGAGGCGCTGGACCTCGAGGATGTGCAGCCTGCCCGCCCGCGCTTGGTCGACGGTGTCGGCGGTCTCGCCGTCGGCGTACTGGTAACCGCTACGGCCGCGAATGCGCTGGTCACCGCCGGAGCAGAAGGCCCAGCCGCCGTCCTTGGGGCTCGGTCCGTTGCCGGTGATCAGGACCGCGCCGACATCGGAAGTCATTCGCGCGTGGTCGAGCGCCCGGTAGAGCTCGTCGACCGTATGCGGCCGAAACGCGTTGCGCACCTCGGGCCGATCGAACGCCACCCGCACCGTGCCCTGCTCGATATGCCGGTGATAGGTGATGTCGGTCAGATTCTCGAATCCGGGGACCGGTCGCCACAGCTTGGGATTGAACGTCACGCTTGTGATTATTGCCCGCGGCGAAAGATCCGGTGCCAGCGACTTCCGTGCATTTCGCCACCGTGGACTTGACGGTGTAAAACTACGCGTTACCGTGCAGGTATGAGCGAGCGAGTGAAACCTGTTCCAGATTCCGCCGCGGAGGCGCCCGCCGAATCGGATGCGCCGCGTTCCCCGGGGACGGCGATCCGCCCGCGCATCGATCGCAGCGCGGTGGACGAAAGCCGGTACGAAACGCACGGCGGATTCCCGAAGGTTTCCCGCGCCCGGATCGGTTCGAATTTCGGGCCTTTCGTGGAAGCCATGCGCACGCTGCAGGATCTGGCGGTCTCGGTCGACGCGCCCGACGAGGTGTTCGGCGCGGCGTTGGCGCAGGCACGCGAGCTCATCGAGTTGCTGGAGCCGCATCGCGCGCCGGAATTGCAGGGCCCGGCCGGGCGTGCGGTGGAACTGCCAGGGCGCGGCAGCCTGTTGCTGTTGCCATGGCGGGTGCTCTCGGCCGGACCGGACGGCATCACCATGACGGGCGAGTTTCGCCGTTTTCATCTCGGCGGCAACGGCGCGGCGCACGGTGGCGTGCTTCCGCTGCTGTTCGACGACCTGCTCGGCATGATCGTGCACTACGCGGGAAGACCGATCAGCCGGACCGCCTATCTGCACGTGAATTACCGCAAGATCACTCCGCTGGAACGGACGCTGACAGTATCGGGACGCGTCGACCGCGTCGAAGGCCGCAAAACCTTCATCACCGCCGAATTGCGCGATGAGCAGGGCGATTTGCTTGCGGATTGCGAAGGGTTGATGGTGCAGTTGCTGCCGTGGCAGCCGTGAGCGGAACTAGCCCGTGTGACCGCGCGCACCAGTGCGTATAGTGGCGTGCGCTCGTTCATCGACATCTATTTCGGAGGAACCTGAAAGTGGTTGCAGCACTGTCTGAATCCCTGCTCGACGACACGAAGCGCTCGGCCTTCCTTGCCGATGCCAAGGAGGTTCTGGACGCCGAGGTGTCGGATAAGGGCGGGGCGTCCGGCCTTGCGGTCAAGGGCGGCTACGCTGCGGTGAAGAAGATCAGCCCGTCCATCGTGCCGGACGCGCTGGAGTCCTTGGCGCCCAAGCTGGTCGAGCAGCTGGAGCCGTTCTGGCAGGAGTACCAGGCCGCGGGTTCGGGCCAGTTCGCCGACCTGCTCGTGTCCAAGTCCGACGAGGTCGCCGAAGCGCTCCTCTCGGTGACCGACGCCCGCGCCGACGCCTCCAGCCGCCCCGCGCTGCAGAAGGTGTACTCCTCGATGCGCTCCTCGGCCAAGAAGAACGTCATCGAGGCCCTCCCGCGCCTCGGCGACCTGGTGCAGCGCCACGCGAACTGATCGCACGCAGCAGACGCACGCCGAGCCCCGGCCGCCCGAGCTCGGCGTGCGACTGTGCTCATCGCGCGGTCACCGCGCATCCAGGTTCGATCCCGCCCTCCCAACCACTCGGAGGGTGAGCCTTACGAGCCACTTTCCGGCAGTCTCGCTTCCAAGTAGCCGAGACACATGCGCCGTGCGTCTGCGCAACCGCTCACATACCCGAGTAGCGCTCTCACACCCGACCCCAGCGCACACCGAATTCCGAACGCTCGATCCCACCCTCCCAACCACCCCCAGGGCGAGTCTTACGAGCCCGTTCGCGGCCGTCTCGCTTCCGAGCGGCCGAAGCGCATGCGACGAAGTCGCGAGTCTCGGCCGCTCGGAAGCGAGACATGAAGGGCCGCGAACCCCGCGCGCCAGCGCGCCAAAGACACTGTGACCAGGGTGACGGAGACGGCGCGGACACTGTCTGAGAGGCTGGAGCCGTGAACCCGTCTACCGCTCAGGCTCGAGTAGTCGTCGACGAACTTGTGCGCGGGGGTGTCCGCGATGTGGTGTTGTGTCCCGGTTCGCGGAACGCTCCGCTGGCCTTCGCGCTCCAGGCCGCCGACGCGGCCGGTCGGTTGCGGCTGCACATGCGCATCGACGAGAGGGCCGCGGGTTTTCTCGCCATCGGTCTGGCGATCGCAGGCAACAATCCGGTTCCTGTGGTGATGACCTCGGGTACCGCGGTGGCGAATCTCGGCCCTGCGGTGCTGGAGGCGAACTACGCGCGGATTCCGTTGATCGTGCTGAGCGCCAATCGGCCCTACGAGATGCTCGGAACCGGCGCCAATCAGACCGTCGAGCAGCTGGGTCTGTTCGGTAGCCAGGTGCGCGCCACCATCAGTCTCGGGCTGGCCGAGGTCGATCACAGTGGCAACGGAAGCGGCCCGTACGGACAGCAGAACAGCGTGTGGCGCTCGGCGGTGTGCCGGGTGCTCGCCGCGGCCCGCGGCACGCGATCGGGCAACGCGGGCCCGGTGCATTTCGACATTCCGCTGCGCGAGCCGCTGGTGCCGGACCCCGTGGCGGCCGCCGGTCCCGAAGGACGCGCAGGCGGGCAGCCGTGGACGGCGACGCAGTACGCGACGCTGGATGTGCCGCTCGACATCGATCTGACCCCGGACACCGTGGTGATCTCCGGGCACGGCGCGGGTCTGCGCCCCGAGTTGGCCGAGCTGCCGACCGTCGCGGAGCCGACCGCGCCCATGCACGGCCCGGCGCTGCACCCGCTCGCCCTGCCGTTGCTGAAGCCGAAGCAGGCCATCATCACCGGTCGCCCGACCTTGCACCGGCAGGTGTCGAAGGTGCTGGCCGATCCGTCCGTCACCGTCTTCGCGTTGACCACCGGCCCGCGCTGGCCCGATGTGTCGGGCAACGTCGTCGGCACCGGCACCCGCGCGATCACCGCGGGAGCGCCGCGCGCGGAGTGGCTCGCGCACTGCCGCGAAGTGAGCGACAACGCCGAGCAGGTGGTGCGCGCCACGCTCGCCGGGCACCCGAAGCCGACCGGCCTGCACGTGGCGGCGGTCGTCATGGACGCACTGCGCGAGGGCGATCAGCTACTGCTCGGCGCATCCAATCCGGTGCGCGACGCGGCCCTGGTCTCGCATCCGCGGCCCGGCATCAAGGTGCTGTCGAACCGCGGTGTGGCGGGCATCGACGGAACTGTGTCGACGGCCGTCGGCGCGGCGTTGGCGCACGGCGGACGCACCGTCGCGCTGATCGGCGATCTGACCTTCCTGCACGACGCCTCGGGCCTGCTGATCGGGCCTGGCGAGCCGCGGCCGGTCGACCTGACGATCGTGGTCGCCAACGACGACGGCGGCGGCATCTTCGAGCTGCTCGAACAGGGCGACCCGCAGTACGCGGGCGTCTTCGAGCGCGTCTTCGGCACGCCGCACGGCATGGATCTGGCCGCGCTGTGCGCCGCGTACCGCATCCCGCACCGGCAGGTGGATTCCCAGCAGCTGGCGGCCGAACTGGCCGGGCACGCGCACGGTCTGCGGGTGCTCGAGGTGGCCACGGAGCGGTCGAGCCTGCGCGAGCTGCACGCCGCGGTGCGGGCCAGGATCGCGACCTAGGCTATTCGGCGTCGCGGTCCTCGTCGTCGATCGGCACGGGAATGGACTGCTCGATGATGTCGGCTTCGTTCGCCTGCCAGACGTCGCGATCGACGGCGTCGCGCGTCGCGCGTTCGACGCCGGTTTCCGCGGCGGCCCGGTCGTCGGTGTCGTCCGTCTGATAGGCGGGCGTGGACTGCTCCACGCGATCGGCCTCCGGGGCGTCGTCCAACGTGCGCGGCGTGCTGCGATCGATCATCGTGTGCTCCTCTCCGCTGGTGCTCTCCCGCAGCGGGTATACCCATTCGAGGAAGCGGACAAAAGTCCAACAGTGTCGAGAATGCTCCGACAGCGAGTTTCCGGCAACCGTCCGCGCCGGATGTCTTCATTCCCCCTCGACGGCCGCGCCCCCGTTCACCGGATGTTCGACCAGCGCCAGCGTGCGCCCGGCCATGAACCGCGCCGTGCGGACGGCGACCCCGGTCCGCGTCACCTCGCTGACTTCGACCACTCCGCGCGCGATGCGCACCTCGACCCGCCGCCCCGCACGGGTCGCGGCGATTTCGTAACTGCGAGAGCCGTCGCCGACGTCGACGACGATCTCCACTCGATCACCCTTCATCCACCAATTCTCCTCTTTTCCAGCACTTTTCGCGGTTACGAGTTGATCGCGGAGGCGTTCGCGGGCCCGTTTCGGCGGCGCAGGATCGCGGCGGGACCGATGAATTCCGCGGCCCCGCACGGTCTCAACTCACGCAGACAACTCGCATCCGGCAGGAGACCCGATGACATCCACGTTCGATTTCGAGCCCGCCGCCACCGCATTGGAGACCGTGGTCGCGGGCATCTCCGACGACCAGCTCGACGCCGCGACGCCGTGCGTGGGCAGCACCGTCGCCGCGCTGCTCGACCACGTGCTCGCGCTGACCGAGGCGTTCCGGCAGGCGGCGACCAAGGAATCCGTCGGCCGCAGCGTCCCGCCCGCCGTCGCGCGGGACTCGAAACTGCCCGAGGACTGGCGTACCCGAATCGCGGCCCAGCTGAAGGAGTTGGTCGCCGCGTGGCGGGAACCGGGCGCGTGGGAAGGCGAGACCGAGGCGGGCGGCGTCCGGGAAGCCGCGATCGTGATGGCCGTGATCGCGCTGGACGAGATCGTCGTGCACGGCTGGGACCTGGCTCGCGCCACCGGCCAGCCGTTCACCTGCGCCGACTCCGACGCCGCGATCTTGTTCGAATTCCTCCGCGAAACGCCGTCGACCGGCACGCCCGGACTCTTCGGTCCGGTTGTCGAGGTCCCCGCCGACGCGTCCGCCCTCGATCGCGTGATCGGCCTGACCGGTCGCGCCCCTAGCTGGTCCGCCTAGGCCGCGTTCCGGAAGTCCGGTCGCACCCAGCGGCGCTGTCAGTCGGTGTCGGCGGACGGCCTCGTGACGAACGTGCCCGCGGCGACGGCGTCCATGGCGGCTCGAACGGCGGTGTCGGCGACGGCCTCGTCGATGGGGTCGCCGCTGGCCAGCAGGCGGTAGTAGAGCGGAGCGGAGACCGCGGAGAGGACCGCGCGCGGATCGGTGCTCTCGGGCGCCTCGCCGCGCGCGATCGCGTCCTCGACGCACGGCGCCCATTCGGTGAGGCGGACGTCGTAGAAGCGCCGCAGCGCCGCCGAGGTGACCGGGTCGCCGGTGGCCGCGGCGATCACGGCCTGGAAGAGGCGGCTCTGGCGCGGGTCGGTCAGCGTCTCGGCGACCAGGCGCGCGTTGGCGGTGAGATCGCCGCGCAGCGAACCGGTGTCGGCGCGCGGCAGCGACTGCTCGGCCATGTCGTCGAGCAGATCGGCGACGAGCCCGGCCGGGGTGCCCCAGCGGCGGTAGACGGTGGTCTTGCCGACGCCCGACGCCGCGGCGATCTCCGCCAGATCCAGTGTCGCGAAACCGCGTTCGGCGAGCAGGTCGCCCGCGGTGCGCAGGACGGCCTCGCGTATGCGCGCGGTGCGCCCACCTGGGCGAACCGAGCCGGGAGCGGGGTCTTCGGAGGTCATAACGGGACTCCAGTTCCATTTGTGCCGAACGGCGTGTACCGTTCGAAGGTGTTAACGGAACTATAGACCCTTTAGGAGGGCGGTCCTGTGAATCTTCGGACTGTGGACACGCAGATGGAGTACCGGCGGCTGGGCGCATCGGGTCTGCTCGTCCCGGCGCTGAGCTTCGGCGCGGGCACCTTCGGCGGTCGCGGCGAACTGTTCGGCGCGTGGGGCGACACCGATGTGGAGCAGGCGCGGCGGCTGATCGATATCAGCCTGGACGCGGGCGTCACGATGTTCGACACGGCCGACGTCTACTCCGACGGCGCCTCGGAGGAAGTCCTGGGCGCGGCCATCAAGGGCAGGCGGGAGCGGCTGCTGCTGTCCACCAAGGCGGGTCTGCCGACCGGGCCGGGACCCAGCGACGCGGGTTCGGGCCGCGCCCGGCTGATCGGCGCGGTCGAAGGCTCGCTGCGCCGCCTCGGCGTCGACCACATCGACCTGTTCCAGCTGCACGCCTTCGACGCGCACACCCCGGTCGAGGAGACGCTCGCCGCACTCGACGACCTGGTGCGCGCGGGCAAGATCCGCTACCTCGGGGCCTCCAACTTCGCGGGCTGGCAGCTGATGAAATCCCTTGCCGCCGCAGATCGCAACGGACTGACCCGCTACGTCGCGCACCAGGTGTACTACTCGCTGGTCGGCCGCGACTACGAGTGGGAGCTGATGCCGCTCGGCCGGGACCAAGGCGTCGGCGCGGTGGTCTGGAGCCCGCTCGGCTGGGGCAGGCTCACCGGCAAGATCCGGCGCGGCCAACCACTTCCGGCGGGCAGCAGGCTGCACCGGACCGCCGAGGCCGGTCCGCCCGTCGACGACGAGCTGCTCTACGACGTGGTCGACGTGCTGGACGAGATCGCCGCCGAGACCGGCAGGACCGTCCCGCAGATCGCGCTCAACTGGCTGCTCACGCGCCCCACCGTGGCGACGGTCATCGTCGGCGCGCGCAACGAGGAACAGTTGCGTCAGAACCTCGGCGCCGTCGGCTGGCGCCTGGACCCGGAGCAGCTCGCCCGCCTGGACAAGGCAGGCGCCGTCACCCCGCCGTACCCCTACTACCCGTACTACCGCCTGCCGGACTTCACCCGGCTCAATCCGCCTGTGGTGTAGCGGGATTCGGCCCGCCTCTGGGCGGGCCGCTCCGCGGTGGCTCAGTACACGTCGCGCACGTAACGCTTTTCGGCGACGAGCTGCTTGCGGAACGCCAGCGCGCCGTCCTCGTCCAGCTTGCCGTGGATACGGGCGATGGCGAGCAGCGTGTCGTCGACGTCCTTGGCCATGCGCGCCGCATCGCCGCACACGTAGAAGTGGGCGCCGTCGCGCAGCCACGACCACAACTCGGCGCCGTGCTCGATCATCCGGTGCTGCACGTAGATCCGCTCCCGCTGGTCGCGGGAGAACGCCAGGTCGAGACGGGTCAGGAAACCGGTGCGGAACATGTCCTCCAGCTCCGCGCGGTAGTAGAAGTTCTGCGCCGCGTGCTGTTCGCCGAAGAACAGCCAGTTGCGGCCCGTCGCGCCCAGCGCCCTGCGCTCGTGCAGGAAGCCGCGGAACGGGGCGATGCCGGTGCCGGGTCCCACCATGATCATCGGCGCCGTCGGGTCGAGCGGCGGCCGGAAATGCGGTGCGCGCTGCAGGAAGATCGGCACGGTGGCGTCGGCGGACTCGTCCGACACCCGGTCGGCGAGGAAGGTGGAACACACTCCGCCGCGCCGGGCGGTCGGGCCGGAGGGCTCGCCGTAGCGCACCACGCCGACCGTCAGCTGCACCTCGTCCGGGCTGACCAGCGGACTCGACGAGATCGAATACTGGCGCGGCTGGAGCTTTTTCAGCGCGCCGAGCCATTCCACCAGATCGGCGCGCACCGGGAAGTCGCGCAGCACGTCGACGCCCTGGCGATCCCACAGATAGCTGTCCAGCTCGTTGCGGTTGTCCCTGCGCAGCAGCTTGGCGAGCTGGTTGCTCGGGTTGCGTTCGCCGATGAAGCCGAGCAGGTCGTGGCTGACCTTGGTGATGTCGTACCGGGTGCGCAGCGCTTCGGTCAGCGGCATCTCCAGGTCGTCCACCTCGATGACGCGCCTGCCGTCCAGGCCCGTGGCGGTGAGCCACTCCTCGACCAGCGACGGACAGTTCGACGGCCACACGCCGAGCGAATCGCCCACCTCGTAGCCCGCGTCCAGGCCTCGCAGATCGAAACCGAACTGGCGCACCTCTTTCGGCGATCCGGCGCGCGAGAGCTGTTCGTTGCGCACGAGCGGTGCGGCCACCGGCGCGTTGCGGGTGAACCGGGCGGGCGCGGCGCGCAGGGAACGTGCCGGAGCCGGGGCATCGGGCCTGGTGAGCACCATGGTGCCGCCGGAACTCGCGGCGCGCACCGGTGGGCGCAGGCCTGAACCACCAGAGGGAGCCGGACCGTCACGGTCGTCGGGGCCGCCGTCGTTCCCGCCGCCGCCGTTGTCGTTCCCGCCGCCGAACGCGCCGAGCACCGCGTCGAGCCAGCGCGCCGCGGGCTCGTCGTAGTCGGGTTCGCAATCCACCCGGGGCAGCAGCCGGGTCGCGCCGCGTTCGGCCAGCTTCTCGTCCAGCTTGCGGCCGTGCCCGCAGAAGTCGTCGTAGGAGGAGTCGCCGAGCGCGAGAACGGCGTAGCGCAGGCCGGTGAGCCGGGTCGCGCTGTCGGTGAGCCTGGCCCAGAAGTCCACGCCGTTGTCCGGCGGACCGCCGTCGCCGAAGGTGCTGCTGATGAACAGGGCGTCGCCGGTGAGCGCGCCGAGATCGTAGGAATCCATCTCGAAAAGCCGCGGCGTGAAGCCGGATTCGGCCAGGCGCTCGGCCGCCGCCGCGGCGAACTCCTCGGCGTTGCCGGTCTGCGAGGCCCACAGCACCGTGACCGGCCGCTGCTCCGCCGGGGGAGCCGGGACCTCGGACGACAGCGCGCCGCGCGAGTACATGCCCGCGAGCAGTCCGTCGATCCAGAGCCTGCTGCGGGTGGACAGCGGCGCGGTCTCCGGCAGCACCGGCTGACCGACCACCGGCAGCGAGTGCAGCGCGGCCAGATACCCGCTGAGGTAGATCTGTTCGGTGTCGGTGAGCGTCGGCGCGACCCCGCTGTCCAGCCCGAGCATCACCGCGAGCGGATGCGCGCCCGCCTGCGACGCGGAAACCCCTTCGGCGACCGGAGTCTCGGCCTGCTTCATCGGCGCGACGCGGCGCAGCGAGACGGCGCACTGCTTGAACTCGGGTTGCAGCGAGGCCGGGTCGACGGCGTCGTTGGTGACGGCGTTGATGGTCAGGTACTCACCCTGTTCGTCGTTCCAATGGAATGGCGCGAAGCAGTCGCCTGGGCGCACCCGGTCGCTGATCTGCACCGGAAGCACGGCTCGGCCACGGCGGGAAGCGATTTCGAGCTGGTCACCAGCGCCGACGCCGAGCCGCTCGGCGTCCTCCGGATGCACCTCGAGGAACGGCTGCCCGGTCAGCTTGGTGAGCTTGGCGATCTTGCCGGTCTTGGTCATGGTGTGCCACTGGTGTTGCAGGCGACCGGTGTTCAGCACGAACGGGTAGTCATCGTCGGGCATTTCCTCCGGCGGCAGGTGCGGGCGCGGCCAGAACATCGCGCGGCGGCTCGCGGTGGCGAAGGCCAGACGCGGGCGGTGGCCCTCGTCGTCGACGAAAAGATCCTGGCTGACGCCGTCGTTCAAGTAGCGGATCGGGTTGCGGCGCTTGCCGGGTTCGGCGCACGGCCACTGCATCGGGCCATCGCGCAGCGCGTCGAAGCTCATGCCGCGCAGGTCGTAGCCGGTCGCCGGATTGGCGAAGCCCTGGATCTCGGCGAAAACCTCGGCGCTGGAAGCGTATTCGAAGCCGGGGAAGCCCATGGCCGTGGCCACCTGCGCGATCAGCAGCCAGTCCGGCCGCGCGTCGCCGACCGGGTCGACCGAGCGCTGCAACAGCGTGACATTGCGTTCGGAGTTCACCATCACCGCGTCGGCCTCGGCCCACAGCGTGGCGGGTAGCAGCAGGTCGGCGTAGGAGTTGGTGGCGGTGTCGGTGTAGGCGTCCTGCGCGATCACCAGCTCGGCGGCTTCGAGGCCCGCGATCACCGTCTTCCGGTTGGCCACGGAGGCAACCGGATTGGTGCAGATGATCCACGCCGCCTTGATCTCGCCCTCGGCCATGCCGCGGAACATCTCGATGGTGCCCGGCCCCGCCTCGGTGCGAATGGTGCCGGGGTGCACGCCCCATGCCGTCTCCACGAAGGTGCGGTCGGCGGGCGAGAGCAGTGAGCGCTGACCGGGCAGGCCGGGGCCCATGTAGCCCATCTCGCGTCCGCCCATGGCATTGGGCTGGCCGGTCAGCGAGAAGGGCCCGCTGCCGGGACGGCAGATGGCCCCGGTGGCCAGGTGCAGGTTGCAGATCGCGTTGGTGTTCCAGGTGCCGTGGGTGGACTGGTTGAGTCCCATCGTCCACAGCGTCATCCACTCGCCTGCCTCGGCGATCCAGCGCGCCGCGGTGCGGATGTCCTGTTCGGCGAGGCCGGTGATCTCGGCGACTTCGGCGGGTGGATAGTCGGTGAGGAAGTCGGGCATGGCGTCCCAGCCCTCGGTGTGCTCGGCGATGAATTCCTTGTCGATGTCGCCGTTGGCGACGAGCAGGTGCAGCAGGCCGTTGAGCAGCGCGAGGTCGGTGCCGGGGCGCAGCTGGAGGTACAGGTCGGCGCGCGCGGCGGTGTCGGTGCGGCGCGGGTCGGCGACGATCAGCTTGGCGCCCGTCTTCAGCCGGTCGGCCATGCGCAGGTAGAGGATCGGATGGCAGTCGGCCATGTTCGCGCCGATGACGAAGAACAGGTCGGCGTGCTCGAAATCGTCGTAGGAGCCGGGCGGCCCGTCGGCGCCTAGCGACTGTTTGTAGCCGGTGCCCGCGCTGGCCATGCACAGTCGCGAGTTGGCCTCGATGTGCACGGTCCGCAGGTAGCCCTTGGCCAGTTTGGTGGCCAAGTACTGCGCTTCCAGCGACATCTGCCCGGAGACGTACAGCGCGATGGCGTCGGGCCCGTGCTCGTCCAGGATCGCGCGCAGCCGATCGGCCGCCTCGCGCACCGCGGCGTCCACGGCGATCGGCGTCGGCTCCTGCCCGCGCTCGGGACGCCGATAGGCGGTGGCCATTCGGCCGGGCGTCCGCATCAGCTCCGCGTGGGTGGCGCCCTTGGTGCAGAGCCTGCCCGCGTTCGCGGGATGCAGCTTGTCGCCGCTGACCTTGGCGATCACCGGCGCCCCTTCGGCGCCCGGCTTGGTCTCGACCGTGATGCCGCAACCCACGCCGCAGTACGAGCACGCCGTTCTGGCGGTGCCCGGCGCGGGGCTGCTGGCTGCGTCCGACATGCCACCGATCATGCGGAACGCCGATTGCGCCGGATTTACCGGACGTTATCGCCAGGTGACAATTCTCCTCACAGCCAACAATCGCGGCTGTGAGCTGTGTCGTCGGTCACGTCGCCGCAGCTCAGCGCGGTTGCTCCGATGTTTCGGCCGTGAGCCGTTCGGTCTCGGCGCGGTGGACGGCGAGTGCGGTGCCGAGGAAGTCGAGGATGAGGTCGAGCTGGTCGGCGTCGTAGCGGCGCAGCGCCTGGGCTCCCGCGATGCCGACGGGTACGAAGATGTCGGCCGCGGCGGCGCGTGCGGCGTCGGTGGCCTCGACGAGCACCCGGCGGCGGCTGGCCGGGTCTTGATTGCGGGTGACGAATCCCGCGCGTTGCAGCCGATCGATGACCGTTGTGGTGGCGCCGGGGCTGAGTTTCAGCTCGGCGCTCAGTTCGCCCGCGGGCAGCGGTCCGCGTCCGAGCACGATGTCCAGGCAGCGCAGATCCGTGCGGTTGAGGCCGAGCCGGGCGGCGGCGGCCTCGTCGAAGGTGTCGAAGCTGCGCTGGAGCAGTCGCAGCTGTTCGCCGACCGCGTCGATCCTCTCATCTTTCGACATTCGAACCTTTCTGTTATCTTATTGTTCGACAGTCAAAACATTAGCACGGAGCAACGCACCATGAACCACACTCTCGATCGCACCGGCGACGACACCCTGATCCGCGACCTGTTCCAGCGCTTCATGCGGGCGTGGACCGACAACGACGCGGCCGCCTTCGGCGCGCTGTTCACCGAGGACTCCGACTACGTCTCCTACGACGGCACCCGCGCCATCGGACGCGCGGAGCATCAGCGCAACCACGACCAGTTGTTCCGCGGCGTGCTCGCGGACTCGGCACTGGTGGGTGACCTCGAATCGATCCGCTACCTCACGCCCGACGTCGCCGTCCTGTACGGCACCGCGTCGGTGCTGATGCCGTGGCGTTCCCGGCTGCCGAAGCGCAGGCTCTCCCGGCAGACCGTCGTCGTGGCGCGCACCCCCGACGGCTGGCGCATCGCCGCCATCCACAACGGACGCGTCCGCCCGGTCACGGTTCCCGCCCCGGAATCCTTCCCCTCGCGGATGTCGCATCTGATGACTCGCGTCGCCCGCCGCCTCGGCCTCGGTCGCCGCCCGGCGGTGGCCTGAAAGTCCCAGGCCGTGGCCTGAAAGCCCCCAGGCCGTGGCCTGAAAGCCCCAGCGCGGCCGGTTCGACGCGGCCGCCCTGGGGAAGATCCGGCGCTCAGCCCAGTTTGTAACCCCGGTGCAGTGCGACGACACCGCCGGTGAGGTTGCGCCACTTGACCGACGACCATCCCGCCTTGGCGATCCGCATGGCCAGCTGCCGCTGGTTCGGCCAGGCCCGAATCGATTCCGCCAGATACACGTACGCGTCGGGGTTGCTGCTGACCGCCCGCGCCACCTGCGGCAGCGCCTTCATCAGGTACTCCATGTACACGGTGCGGAACACCGGCACGATCGGCGTCGAGAACTCGGCGACCACCAGCCGCCCGCCCGGCTTGGTGACGCGCAGCATCTCGCGCAGCGCCAGATCGGGATCGGCGACATTGCGCAGACCGTAGGAGATGGTCACCGCGTCGAAGGAATCGTCGGCGAAGGGCAGCGCCATGGCATCGCCCGCGACCATCGGCACACCGCGGAACCGTCCCGCCGCGAGCATGCCCTTGGAGAAGTCGGCCGCCACGCACCAGGCGCCGGACTTGCCGAATTCCAAGGTGGAGACGCCGGTGCCCGCCGCCAAGTCCAGCACCCGCTCGCCCGGCCGGAGCCCGAGCGCCTTGCGGGTCGCCCAGCGCCAGTAGCGGTCCTGGCCGGCGGAAATGACGGTGTTGGTGAGGTCGTACCGCTTCGCGACCCCGTCGAACATCGACGCGACCTCGCTCGGCCGCTTGTCCAGTGAGGCTCGACCTGCATGCGTATTCGCCACGTCAACGACCTTAAGGGACTGCCCTTTACGGACCCGCGTGTGACCGCTCACAGAGCCGATATTCGCCCGTCGGGCGCCGGGCTCACGCCGTATTCGACAGGCGGAAGTCCTGGCCGGTGACGTCGGTGTAGTGCGCCATCAACTCGTCACAAATGGCAGGCCAGGTTCGGTGCAGTACGGACTTGCGGGCGGCGCTGGCGAAACGGGCGCGCAGTGCCGGGTCGCGCAACGCGGCCACGGCGCTGGGTAGCAGTTCGGTGAAGCGGTCGACCGGAAGCAGATAGCCGTTGCGGCAGTGCGCGATGAGGTCGCGCGGACCGCCCGCGTCGGGCCCGATGACCGGGACGCCGGAGGCGAGCGCCTCCTGCACGCCCTGGCAGAAGGTCTCGTGCTCGCCCGCGTGCACCATCACATCCAGGCTCGCGTACGCCTGCGCGAGTTCGTCGCCGCCCAGTTCGCCGGTGAAGACCGCGCCGGGCATGAGCCGGGCCAGCCGGTCGCGTTCCGGGCCGTCGCCGACGATCACCAGCTGAATGCCGGGGTCGTCGGCCAGTACGGCCAGTCGCTCGACGTGCTTCTCCGGGGCCAGCCGACCCACGAATCCGACCAGCAGCCGCTCGTGTCCGCCCAGCCAGCGTTCGCGCAGGTCCGCGCGGTGGGCCGAGGGGGTGAACCGGCCGATGTCCACGCCGCGGCCCCACCGGTGCACGCGCGGGATGCCGTGCCTGGCCAGGTCTTCCGCGGCCGCGCGCGACGGCGCCAGCGTGCGGGTGGCGCCCTCGTGGATGCGCTTGGTCCAGACCCATGCCGCGCGGCTGGCCAGTCCGAGTCCGTAGCTCTTGGCGAAGCCGGCCACATCGGTCTGATACACCGCGACCGTCGGCAGATCCAGTCGCAGGGCCGCACCGAGCCCGCCCGCGCCGAGCAGGAAGGGGGAGGCCAGATGCACCACGTCGGCGTCGAATTCGGCGATCGCGGCGGTGATACCCGGCTGCGGCAACCCGACCGGCAGCGAGCTGACCTTGGGCACCATCACCGCGGGCACCCGGTGTACCGGGAAACGACCGTGCGCCCATGCGGCGGCGGGCAGGCCGCGCGGTGTGTCGGGTGCGATCACCAGCGCCTCGTGTCCGTGCTTGTCCAGATGATCGAGCACCCGGAGCACCGAGTTGACGACGCCGTTCATGTTCGGCAGGAAGGACTCCGAAACGATGGCTACGCGCACCACCTCAGCGTGACCCGCGCAGCGCGCGCCGCAGCCACGCGGACATGAAGGGCGCGGAAAGTTCCGGCGAACTCCTCGCGCTGTCGCAGACAGTCCCCAGCGCGTCAGATGTGCAGCGCCCGCAGCTGCGGGTCGGCCAGCCGCTCCTCGGTCGCGATCGCACCCAGCGCCGTACGCAGCGTATTCACCGCATCCGCGCCGAGTTCGCGCACGAGGCGCTGCTCCCGGTTCCGGTGGAAGCGCCGCGCGGCGGCGAGTGCGGCGTTGCCGCGTTCGGTGAGGTAGAGGAGTTTGGCGCGGCCGTCGGCCGGATCGGGGCGGCGTTCCACGTACCCGCGCTGCTGCATGTCGTCGACGATCTGTGCGGCGCCCTGCTTGCTGATCGCGAGCCGTTCGGCCAGCTCGCTGACGTTCATCGGCCGTTTCGTCAGGCAGCGGAACACATAGCCGTCGGAACGGCCCGTGTCGTCGAAACCCTGCTCCGCCAAGGACGCTCGCAGTTCGACGACGAACTGCTCCCAGGCGAGGCCGAGCAGGATGCCGAGATCCGGGTCTTGCGGTGTGGATGCCATCCCGTCATGATAGACAAGCCAACTTGATCAAGTTGGCTTGTCTATCTTTTCGTGGGAGTTTCCATGCATGTCATCAAGGCCGCCGAAGCGCAGCGCTTCGAGCTTCCCGGCATCGAGTTCAGCGCCATGGCGGCGCCGAGCCGCGGCTCGGCGGACATCTGTACCTGGCGTCTCACCGTCGCGCCGCACCGCGACAGCGACGACGCGCACGTCCTGGACCGCGACGAGATCTTCCTCGTGCTCTCCGGAGTACTGGAGGTCAGCGGTCAGCGGCTCGCCGTGGGCGATGTCGCCATCGTGCCCGCGGGCGAGCCGATCTCGGTCGCCAACCCGTCCGGCGAACCGGCCGTGGCGCACGTCGCGATCGCCGCCGGATTCCAGGCCACCATGGCCGACGGCAGCAAGCTCAGCCCGCCGTGGGCGCAGTGACCCGCTGCTCGGGCTCGCGCCTGCCCGCGCGGACGATCAACCACAGCGCGGGCAGGGCCAGCGCCCACACCACCACGATCACCGAGAGGGCGGGCTGGATCGCGACCCGGACGTCACGACCCGCCACCCGGACCAGATCGGGATCGCTGCGGCTGTACTCGACGTTGATGCGCTCGCCCGCGGTCAGGTTGGTCGGATACAGCACGCCGACCTTCGGATTGTGCGTCTCGCCGTCGGGCGTGACGTAGATGACCGCCGAGCGCAGCCTGCCCGCCGAGAGCACCTCGCCGGTGGTCACCCCGCGGTCGGAACTGATCAGATAGTCGTTGCGCCAGGCCGCGAGCACCAGCAGCACCATGAGCACACTGACAACAGCCGCGGCGGTGAGTACGCCGATTCTCGCCCGCCGCAGGCGGACGGTCCGCCTTACGGACTGGGTGGTTTCCGACACCGCAACAGGCTACCGATGGACTCGGCTAGCGTGTGCGCCCATGTCCCGAAAATTCAGCTTCACCGTGCCTTACACCGTTCCGGTCGAAGATCTTCACCGGGCACTCACCACCGACGACGTCTGGCGCTCCCGCTTCGCGGGGGCCGAGACCGCGACACTCGAGCTGTCGCATCCGGGCGGCGCGGGCACCATCCGCATTCACATGACCGAAAAGGCTCGTCAGGACAAGATTCCCGGGATCGTACGCAAAGTACTCAAGAACGAACTGGTGCTCTCGCGCACCGACGACTGGCAGGCGTTGGACGGCGAGATCGCCAAGGGCGTCTTCCAGGCCGACACCGCGGGTATCACCACCCGGATGTCGGGCTCCTACGAACTGCGCCCGACCGCCGAAGGCAGCGAGATCGAGGTCGTCGGCTCCGTCGAGGTGAAGGTGACGCTGGTCGGCGGGGCCATCGAGCCGCTGGCCGAGCAGCTGTTCCACCGCGTGCTCAACAGCGAGCGCAAGTTCTTCGAGGAGTGGTTCGGCGCGCAGGCGACCGCCTGACCTATTCCGTCGAGTCGGGCGCCCCGGCGCGGGGCGCCCGACGTTCGTCCGCCCGTCACTGCTCGGTGAAGTTCCGCGGATCGAACTCCTTGTTCTCCACCAGCACCAGCCAGTTGCCCGAGTTGTCCCGGATGATCGCCTCGGTGCCGTACGGACGCTCGGCAGGCGGTTGGATGAACTCGACACCCTTGGCGGTGAGCTCCTCGAAGGTCTTCTGACAGTTCTCCGTCCGCAGACCCAACGCGCCGTGCGTGCCGTTGGCCAGTGCGCGCCGGACCGCCTCGGCCATGTTCTCGTCGAGCGGCGGGCCGGGGATCATCAGCGTGACCTCCAGTTCCCGGTGATCCGGGTGCGCGACGGTCACCCAGCGGAAGCCGTTCTCGCCCATGGTGACGTCGCCGGTCTCCACGAACCCGAGCTTGTCGATGTACCACCGCTTGGCCTCGTCCTGATCGGTGACATAGACGGTGACCAGGGAAATGTTCGTAATCGTCGTCATGCTCCCAGGCTATGAGCGTTGTCGACGCTTCGGCTTCTCCGAAATTGCGGTGTCGTCAGGGACGCTTGCGGTCGGACAGGCCGTGCATGAAGACGTAGCAGCCGGGAATGCGCGGTGCGCCGTCCGCGAATTTCGCCTGATACTCCGACGGCGTGACGCCGACCAGCTGACGGAACTTGGAGCTGAACGAGCCGAGACTGGTGTAGCCGACCATCATGCAGACCTCGGTGACCGTCAGGTTGGTGGCGCGCAGCAGATCCTGGGCGCGCTCGATGCGGCGCTCGGCCAGGTACGCGGCCGGCGTCACGCCGTACACCGCGGCGAAGGCGCGCAAGAAGTGATATTTGGAAACGCCCGCGGCGGCGGCCAATTCGTCGAGATTCAGCGGGTCGGCGTAGTGCCGATCCGCGAGGTCACGCGCCTTGCGCAGGTGCGGGAGCAGGTAGAGCGCGGGCAATCCGCGGGGTTCGCCCATGTGCCCGCGCTCAGGTGAAGGGCGGCAGGTCGTCGTAGCGCATGGATGCCCGGCCCGCCAGACGCCAGGCGCGCGCGGTCATGTCCAGATCCTCGTCGGTGACGAGATTGCCCATCACGCGGACCGCGGTGCGCTGCAAATACTTCGAACGCATCACCGGCGGGCCGCCCGTTGGCACCATGCGCGGATGGGTGGCCAGGCCCGCGATCCGGCGCGCCACCGAGAAGGTGCGGCCGTAGCGGGCGCGGAGCAGATCCGGCCAGAGCCCGGTGAAATCGGGCGCGTCCAGCAGATCGGCGAGCATGTGCCCGCCCTCCAAGCCGTAGTCGATGCCCTCGCCGTTGAGCGGGTTCACGCAGCCTGCGGCGTCGCCGACCAGCACCCAGTTGCGGCCTGCCACGTTCGACACCGCGCCGCCCATCGGCAGCAGCGCCGAAGCCACCGCGCGCAGCTCGCCCTCGAACTGCCACTCCTGATAACGCTGCGAGGTGTAGTGGCGCAGCAGCGGTTTCAGCGCGATGTGGGAGGGCCGCTTCTCGGTGGCCAGCGAGCCGACGCCGATGTTGACCTCGCCGTTGCCCAGCGGGAACACCCAGCCGTAACCGGGCACCAACTGGCCGTCGGCATCGCGCAATTCGAGGTGCGAGGTGATCCACTGGTCATCGCTGCGGCCGGACTTGATGTAGGCGCGCGCCGCGGTGCCGTAGGCGAAACGGCGATGCCAGGTGCGGCCCAGCAGTTTCCCGATGGGCGAGCGCACGCCGTCGGCGACGATCAGGATGTCGCAGGCGATCTCGCGCGCGCCCTCCGCCGTCTGCACCGTCACACCGGCGACCCGGTCGCCCGCCCTGGTGACATCCACCACTTTCATGCCGTCCAGCATCCTTACACCGGACTTCACCGCCGTCTCGCGCAGCTTGTCGTCGAGTTCGGTTCGCGCGACAGCGCTTCCGTAGCTCGGAAACGAGCCGCCGGGCCAGGTGAGCAGGGCTTCCCTGCCGAAGCCGGTCATGCGAAGGCCGTGGTGGACGGTGTGCGCGCGCAGCCACTCGCCGAGCCCGAGGTGTTCCAGCTCTTTGGTTGCCCGCGGTGTCAAGCCGTCGCCGCAGGTCTTGTCCCTGGGGAAGACCGCGGCATCGGTGAGCAGTACGTCGCGGCCCGCGCGCGCGGCCCAGGCGGCCGCGGCGGAACCGGCCGGACCAGCGCCGACGACCAGGACCTCGGCGCGATCGGGCAGCGGGTTCTCCGCGCGGTCGTCGGCTGTGACATCCGGTGCACCCATGCGCTCAATACTTGCAGGACAGCCGGATCGGTGTCGACGCCGGACCACTCGCCGGGCGGCGTACCCGGCCGAGCCGTCGTGTGGAAAAGTGTCTGATACACCGCATAGTGACGGTGTTCATGGGCCACGCGGGTCGGACACGCTAGGTTCTCTACCGTGGGGTCGGACGCGGCGCTGGGAGATGAGATGAGCACATCGGCTGTTAGTGATGAGAGCACGGTGGTCGCCGGGGTCGAACTCGGTGACCCCGAGCTCGCGGCGAGCGTGCGCAACGGCCTGGAAGAGGTCGAGAAACTCCTGATCGCCGAGCTCTCCGACGGCGAGGACTTCCTCCAGGACGCCGCACTACATCTGGCACGGGCGGGCGGCAAGCGGTTCCGGCCGCTGTTCACCATCCTCACGGGTCAGCTCGGTCCGCGCCCGACCGATCCCGATCTGATCACCGCGGGCACCGTGGTCGAACTCGTGCACCTGGCGACGCTGTACCACGACGACGTGATGGACGAGGCCCCGATGCGCCGCGGCGCGCCGAGCGTGAACTCGCGCTGGGGCAACAACGTCGCGATCCTGGCGGGCGACTACCTGTTCGCGCACGCGTCCAGGCTCACCTCGACGCTCGGCCCCGACGCGGTCCGCATCATCGCCGAGACCTTCGCCGAACTGGTCACCGGCCAGATGCGCGAGACCGTCGGCGCGCGCGAATCGCAGGACCCGGTCGAGCACTACCTGCGGGTCGTGTGGGAGAAGACCGGCTCGCTGATCGCCGCGGCCGGACGCTTCGGCGGCACCTTCTCCGGCGCGGGCCCCGAGCACATCGAGCGGCTGGCCCGGCTCGGCGACGCGGTCGGCACCGCCTTCCAGATCTCCGACGACATCATCGATATCTCCTCGGCTTCCGAGCAATCCGGCAAGACCCCTGGCACCGACCTGCGCGAAGGCGTGCACACCCTGCCGGTGCTGTACGCGCTGCGCGACGAAGGCGCCGAGGGCGACCGGCTGCGCACGCTGCTGGCGCGTCCGCTGGAGACCGACGACGAGGTCGACGAGGCGCTGGCGCTGCTCGCCCGCTCGCGCGGCATGGTGCTCGCCAAGGAGAAGTTGCAGGGCTACGCCGACCTGGCGCACGCTGAGCTGTCCGCGCTGCCCGCCGGCCCGGCCAACGACGCGCTCGAACAGCTCGTCCGCTACACCATCGAACGCGTCGGGTGAATGGACGCGCCGTCGCGGCGCCTCCGACTCGTTCAGGAACTTTGGCCCCGGCGCCGATCGTTGATCAGGCGTAACGCACTCGACGGACGGGGGAGTGGGCAAGGAGACGTATGCACGGGCACGGGTATGCGAACGGGTTCAAGACTTTCGGTCTGATGGTCGGGCTCTCGGCCATCATCGTGTTCGCCGGGGCTATGTTCCGCAGCCCGACGATCCTGGTCATTTCCATCCTGCTGGCCGTAGGCATGAACGCCTGGGCCTACTTCAACAGCGACAAGCTCGCGCTGAAGGCGATGCACGCGCAGCCGGTCAGTGAGCTGGAAGCGCCGGTCATCTACCGGATCGTGCGGGAACTGGCGACGGCGGCGCGGCAGCCGATGCCGCGGCTCTACATCAGTCCGACCAACGCGCCGAACGCCTTCGCCACCGGCCGCAACCCGCGGCACGCCGCGGTCTGCTGTACCAGCGGCATCCTGCAGATCCTCGACGAGCGCGAACTGCGCGCGGTGCTCGGTCACGAGCTCTCGCACGTCTACAACCGCGACATCCTCATCTCGTCCATCGCGGGCGCGCTGGCCGCGGTCATCTCCGGCCTGGCCAACCTGGCCTTCTTCGCGTCGGCCTTCGGCGGCCGCGGCAACGGCGGCCCCAACATCCTCGGTGTGTTGTTGGTCTCGCTGCTCGGCCCGATCGCGGCCACCCTGATCAAGCTCGCCGTCTCCCGTTCCCGTGAGTACCAGGCCGATCAGTCCGGCGCCGAACTCACCGGCGACCCGCTGGCGCTCGCCTCGGCCCTGCGGAAACTGGAACGCGGCGTACAGGCCGCTCCGCTGCCCCCTGAGCCGCAGTTGACGGCCCAGTCGCACCTGATGATCGCCAACCCGTTCCGTGCCGGTGAGCGGGCCGCGCGGTGGTTCTCCACGCACCCGCCGATGGCCGATCGGATAGCCCGGCTCGAGGAGATGGCGGGCGGTCCGCGCAACTACTGAGCGAGCGAGCCCGCCGGCCGGATGACTGGCGGGCTCGGTTCGTATCGCGCCGAGTCGGCGTTGGGCTGTGTGGCAACGAAAGGCGTTGCGGCGCAACCGCTATCGGTAGTTGACGAACTGAAGCGCGATCTCGAAATCCTCGCCCTTCAGCAGTGCGATCACGGCCTGCAGATCGTCGCGCTTCTTGCTGCTCACCCGTAGCTCGTCGCCCTGAATCTGCGCCTTCACGCCCTTCGGGCCCTCGTCGCGGATCTTCTTCGAGATCTTCTTCGCCTTCTCGGCATCGATGCCCTGCACCAGACTGCCGGTGATCTTGTAGGTCTTGCCGGACGCCACCGGCTCGCCCGCGTCGAACGCCTTCAGCGAGATGTCCCGCCGGATCAGCTTCTCCTTGAACACCTCGAGCGCGGCCTTCACGCGCTCCTCGGCCTCCGCCGTCAGCACGATCTTGTCCTCGCCGGACCACTCGATCTTCGCGCCGGTGCCACGGAAGTCGTAGCGGGTGTTCAGCTCCTTCTCCGCCTGATGCAGAGCGTTGTCGACCTCCTGCCGGTCGACCTTGCTGACGACATCGAAAGACGAATCGGCCACACTGCGCTCCTGTTCCTGACGGTCCGACGGGCTCACGTACACCGGGTGCAACCGGCATCGTAGTTCTACCCGGAAGACCGACCGTAGTCTCGCCGCAGGGCCGTTGGCCAGCCGGTTTGCATTACACACCGGGGTTCGTTGTATTCTGCTCTGCGCGCCGAGAAAGCGCACGTAAGGCAGGTTGCCCGAGCGGCCAATGGGAGCAGACTGTAAATCTGTCGGTGAAAGCCTACGTAGGTTCGAATCCTACACCTGCCACTCCGCTCACAAGCGAGCCTCACATGCAGAAAGCGCATGTGGGGCTCGCTTCGTATTTCCTTGTGGGGGTGCAACCCCCACGCCCCGCCCG
>NZ_CBDQZP010000005.1:0-359273 GCF_965341865.1 Nocardia sp. bgisy134 | reverse complement strand
GGCATGAGCGAACGCAGTGAGCGAATCATGTGCCAGCGCGCTTCGCGCATGCCGGGGCCGAGCGCCAGCGAGGTGCAGGCATGAGCGACGAGCCCGCAGACGGTAGCCTGCGTGACGATGGTGGACGCCGGAAGCGCCGCACATCGAACGGAGCTGAAAGCAGTGCCGGGACAGGGAGAAGGGTCGACCAAGTGAGTTTCACCCAGGGCGGTAACGGGAACGACGCGCACAGCGGGCGCACGGTCACCTCCATTCCGCTGACCGATGCCAACCCGATCGGTTCCGCCAGTTTCGGCACCCTGGTCCGCGACGCGGCCGAACAGATGTCGACCCTGGTGCGCGCCGAGGTCGAGCTGGCCAAGGCCGAGGTCACCGGCGAGATCAAGAAGGGCCTGCAGGGCAGCGTCTACTTCATCCTCGCGCTGACCGTCCTGCTGTTCAGCACGTTCTTCTTTTTCTTCTTCCTCGGCGAGCTGCTCGACGTGTGGCTGGCCAGGTGGGCCGCCTTCCTGATCGTGTTCCTGCTGATGGTCGCCGCGACCGCGGCACTGGCGTTCCTCGGCTATCGCCGGGTGAAGAAGCTGCGCGCCCCCGAGAAGACCATCGATTCGCTGAAGCAGGCCCGCTCTGTGCTGCCGAGCGGGTTCGGCGGCTCGCACGACGAGCACCTGGCGCTGGAGAAGCGCGTCAACTGACCGTGCGGGTCGTGGTCGCGGCGACGCACGCCGACTACTAGGCTCGGTCGGCGTGTCGTCGAACTTCCTTCCGGATCCGTCCAGCGTCCGTTACGACGGTCCGTGGACGCACCGGGACGTTCATGCCAACGGCATTCGATTCCACATCGTCGAGGCCGCGCCCGAGCGCACCGAGGCGCCGCTGGTGGTGCTGCTGCACGGATTCGCGGACTTCTGGTGGTCGTGGCGGCATCAGCTGACCGGGCTCACCGAGCTGGGTTTCCGCGCGGTCGCGGTGGATCTGCGCGGCTACGGCGACAGCGACAAGCCCCCGCGCGGCTACGACGGCTGGACTTTGGCGGGCGATATCGCCGGACTCATTCGCGCGCTCGGCCACACCGAGGCCGTCCTGGTCGGTCACGCGGAGGGCGGACTGGTCTGCTGGGCCACCGCGGTGCTGCACCCGCGGCTGGTGCGCGCCATCGCGCTGGTGGGCTCGCCGCACCCGGGCGCGCTGAAGCGCGCTGTGCTGCGCGACTCGCGCCAGCGCCGCGCCTGGCTGCCGAACTTCCTGCGTTATCAGCTGCCCCGCTATCCGGAACACCGGCTGACCACCGGCGACGGGTACGAGGTCGAGCGGCTGCTGCGGCAGCGGGTCACCGAGTCCTGGTCGGGCAGCTCCGAATTCGTCGACACAGCGCGGCGCATGCGCTCGGCCATCCAGATCCCTGGCGCCGCGCACTGTGCGCTGGAGTATCAGCGCTGGGCCTTCCGCAGCCAGTGGCGACCGGACGGCCGCCGATTCATGGCCACCGTCCGAGTGCCCATCGGCATCCCCGTGCTCGCGCTGCGCGGCGAGTTCGACGACTACCTGCTGCCGAGCACCATCCGCGGCGGCGAGCAGTGGTCGCCGCACCGCAGACTCGTCACCGTCCCGAACGCGGGACACTTCGCGCACCAGGAGAACCCGGACGTGGTGACGGCGGAACTGGCGAAGTTCCTCGACTGACGTCGGGCGGCGCCGGCACTGTGCGGTCACGGCCCGGCCGAGTGATACAGCTCGAACGCTGTCGAACGTCTCGCTGACCACCCGGCGAAAGCGCGGATCGGTCCTGCTCGATGCTCCCAGCGCAACGGCCGCCGACCGGCGAGCGGTCGACGGCCGTTGCGCGAGAGTCTCGCCCGCACTCAGCTGAGCACGCAGGCTCCCGTGTCGACCGGGAGGTGCGCACCAATCGCCTTGTCGAGGTCGGAGCGGACCTCGTCGAGGGTGAGCACGTACCCGGTGTCGTCGTCGGTCACCGCGGCGCCGAACACGACGCCGAGCACCTGGCCTTCGGTGTCCACCAGCGGGCCGCCCGAGTTGCCCGCGCGCACCAGGCCGCGGACGGTGTAGACCTCACGCTCGACCGTGCCGTTGCGGTAGATCGTCGGGCCGGTGAGGTCGAGCGTCTCGCGGACGCGGGCCGCGCTCGCCGTGTACGGTCCGCCGCCCGGGTAGCCGAGCACGATCGCGCTGTCGCCGGAGCGAGCGGGCGCGGGCGCCTGCGGCACCACCGGCGAGGTCAGGCCCGGCACCGAGAGCACCGCGATGTCCTTGGACGGATCGAACAGCACGACGGTGGCGTCCAGCGGGCCGCGCGCGGTGTCCACCGCGACGCTGGTGGTGCCCGCGACCACGTGGGCGTTGGTCATGACCCGCTCCGGCGCGATG
The DNA here is from genome assembly GCF_965341865.1 of Nocardia sp. bgisy134. Taxonomy (GTDB): domain Bacteria; phylum Actinomycetota; class Actinomycetes; order Mycobacteriales; family Mycobacteriaceae; genus Nocardia. Next base: position 356,885 of record NZ_CBDQZP010000005.1, on the reverse strand, counting down.
ACGAAGCCCGAACCCTCCAGCGCGCGCTGGCAACTCGGCGCCACGCCGCGAATGCGCAGCACGCTCTGCTGAAGCGACGCCGCGACGGGGCTGGCGAGGACGCTCGGATCCGGCGGCTCGACCGCGGCGATGGGCGCGCGACCGAACGGGCCGATCACGTCCGGCAGCCCGGAAGTGTTGAGCAGCTTCGAGAATTCGTTGGGGACCTTGCGCAGCCAATTCGGCGCGACGTCGTTGACGTCGGCCAGCACCCGCGACCCGTTGATCGCGGTGGCGATCGCGGGCTGGGACGAGGTCGCCAGCGGCAGCGCGAGCAGCCAGGCGGTGACCAGCACCGCCACCGCCTGCAACACCGCGCCCACCACGCTGTCCACGCTGCGGGTGAACGGATGCCGCATCCCGCTGCGCGCGGCGCGGCCGAGCACCATGCCCGCGACCTCGCCGACGATCACCAGTAGCACGATCAGCAGCACGCCGGTGAGCACCCGGGTCCGCCCCTCGTCCACGTGCACCAGGATGTGCGGCGCGATGAGAATGCCTGCCACCGCGCCGAGCACGACGCCGAGGAAGGCCAGCGCCGAGGCCACGGCGCCCTGCCGCCACCCGGACGCGGCAGCGGCCAGGGCGAGCAGCACCACGATGATGTCGAGCCAGGCCGAGGAACTCATAAAGTCATCCCCACTGCGGCGAGCGCGGTTTCCAGGTCGCGCACATCGTCGCGATCCCATTCCAGTTCCCAGCCCGCGGACTGGAAGATGCCCGCGAGTATCCCGCCGGTGAGCCCCCAGACCAGCATGCCGTCGACCTGGAAGGCCGGGCTCTGATAACCGAGGCTGCCACGGACGAGGAAACGATTGGCCGGATCGAGCATCTCGGAGAGCGGTACCCGCACCACCCGCTCGGTCTCGCTCTGGTTCACCACCCGCACCTCACCCGGCGTACGCCAGTAGGCCACCACCGGGGTCACGTCGAAGCGCGACGGCGGCACGAACAGCTTCGGCAGCACCGCGAGCGGTTCGACGTGATCGCGCAGCACGCCGGTCTCCTCGCACGCCTCGCGCAGCGCGGTGTCGATCGGGCCCTCGTCCTCGGGATCGACCGCGCCGCCGGGGAAGGCGACCTGGCCCCGATGCTGGCGCAGGGTCGAGGCACGCTGGGTGAGCAGCACGTCGGCGTCGGCGGGCAGCCCGCCCGGAGCCGTCGGATCGTCCTCCGTCGATCCGCTGAACAGCACGAGCACCGCGGCTTGGCGCGGCTCGCCGGTGACGGTCATGGCTCGGCGCAGGGCGCGCGCGATCGTCAACGTGTCGGTCGCCTCGGCGTGGCCGGGCTCGACGGCTCGGCGCAGCCAGTGCGGAATATCGGTGGGGAGCGGAATCGTCATGCCGCTCCCCCGGTGAACCTGCGCACCACCACCTCCACAACCGTTCTGTCCGCCCGCAACAGACGCTGCGAGATGTTTTGTGGTGTAGACCTTCTCACGACGCCTCCGCGGGCCGCGCACATGACCGCCGCTCCGTCACGTTCGTACGCCCAGCGCCGCGGCCACCGTATCGGCAATATCGTCGACCCCGGTAAACGTACGCACGACAACCTGCGCCAGCGAACCATCCGGGCGAATCAGTACCGAAATCGGCAGCACGGCGGGTGCGCCGACCGCGCTGCGCACCGCGGTCTCGGCGTCGAGCACGCCGGGCAGGTGCACATCCAGACCCGTCAGGCGCAGCAGCGCCTTGGCCTCGTCGGGGTCGCTGTGCACGGTCAGCACCGTGACGTCGTCACCCGCCCGCTCCGCGAACTGCCGCAGGTACGGCAACTCCTCGGCGCACGGTCCGCACCAGTAGGCCCAGAGGTTGAGCAGCACGGGTTTGCCCGCAAGCGCGGCGGCGAGGTCGACCGGCGCGCCGTCGGCCAGGCAGGTCAGCGTGATGCCGGCCAGCGGACCCGCACCCGTCGCGCCCGGCGCGGGTCGCGGGCAGGGCGCGAGCCCGGCCTCCGCACGCAGCTGCGCGGGAACCTGACGCGCGCCGGACGGGGCGCCCGCATCGGACGCGGTGTCCTCGCCACCGCGCGGCCACAGCGCGATCACCGCGGCGACCGCCACGATCAGGCCGACCAGCGCCCAGCGCACCGCGGAATGAGATCTCGCCGTGCCGGGTCGTTCTTCCCGCGACGCCTCGTCCGCGGCCCGCAATCTCACAGGCCGACCAGCCCGAGCAAGTGTTCGCGCTCCGGACCCTTCACCAACTTGGCCGCGAGCTCCGGCTCGGTCGGCCCCGCGCCGAACGAGGGGCAGTCGTCGGCGAGCACGCACGCGCCGCACGCCGGCTTCCTGGCATGGCAGACCCGCCGCCCGTGAAAGATCACGCGATGGGACAGCATCGTCCATTCCTTGCGCTCGACGAGCTCGCCGACGGCGTGTTCGACCTTGACCGGGTCTTCCTCGGCGGTCCACTTCCACCGGCGCACGAGCCTGCCGAAGTGCGTGTCGACAGTGATTCCTGGCACGTCGAAGGCGTTGCCGAGGATGACGTTGGCAGTCTTGCGCCCGATGCCGGGCAACTTCACCAGTTCCTCGAGAGTGTGAGGTAATTCACCATCGTGCTCGGTCACCAGCGCCTGCCCGAGCCCGATCAGCGAGTTCGTCTTGTTCCGGTAGAACCCCGTCGGCCGGATGTATTCCTCCAGCTCCGCGCGGTTCGCCTCGGCGTAATCGCGCGCGCTGCGGTACTTCGCGAAGACGGCAGGCGTGGTGAGATTCACCCGCTCGTCGGTGCACTGCGCGGAAAGGATTGTCGCGACGGCCAATTCGAGCGGAGTGGTGAAATCCAGCTCACAGTGCGCGTCGGGAAAAGCCTCGGCGAGGGTGCGGTTCATGCGGCGCGCCCTTCGCACCAACCCCAGCTTCGTTTCCGCCTGTCGCGTGCGGGTTTTCCGTTTCGGAACGGTCACGGCGGTGGGTAGCGGATCGGTCGCCCCGTCGACAGCGGAAGAGCCGTTCGAATCGGTCACAGACGGGGAGGCACGCACGCGTCCACCATACGGAACCGCTCCGACAAGTTGCCCGCTCAGATCCACTGCCGTGTTCCATCTGAGACCTTCACCGTGTTTACTCCTCGATATGCAAGGACTCGCTGTGGTGCTCTTCCCAGTGGTGTTGATGCTGTTCGCACTGCTGATGGAGCGGGTCGAGAATCGGCTCCGCAAACTTCTCGAACCCGATCCGGAGGTTCAGCAGTACCTGGACAGGGCAAGCAACGCCGAGGTCAAGGAGTTGACGAAAGCCGGACTGCCCGCTGCGGTGGCCCGTATGCGCAGGCGCCGTTCCCGCAACGACGACCTGAACGTCGCTCGAGCGAGCTGAATCCACTCCCCGGACGCCGCGCAATCCACTCGTTACGTGGTGTCTGTCACTACGCCGCCAGGATGCCGCGTAGACTGCGCTGTTGGCCGATTCGCTTCGGTCCAGCCCAGAGCCATTTCCCATAAGGAGCACATTCGTGGACGAGGCCCTCGCCAGAGCAGGCATCTTCCAAGGCGTAGAGCCCACCGCGGTGGCGGCACTCGCCAAACAACTGCAGCCCGTCGATTTCCCGCGCGGCCATGTCATTTTCAACGAGGGTGAACCCGGCGATCGGCTGTACATCATCACCTCGGGCAAGGTGAAGATCGGGCGGCGGTCCCCGGACGGCCGGGAGAATCTGCTGACCATCATGGGCCCGTCGGACATGTTCGGCGAGCTGTCGATCTTCGACCCGGGCCCGCGCACCTCGACCGCTACCACGGTCACCGAGGTCCGCGCCGTCACGATGGATCGCGACGCCCTGAAGTCCTGGATCGACCAGCGGCCCGAGATCGCCGAGCAGCTGCTCCGCGTGCTCGCCCGTCGTCTGCGGCGTACCAACAACAACCTCGCCGACCTGATCTTCACCGACGTCCCCGGCCGCGTTGCCAAGGCGCTGCTGCAGCTCGCGCAGCGGTTCGGCACCCAGGAAGCGGGCGCCCTCCGGGTCACCCACGACCTGACCCAGGAGGAGATCGCCCAGCTCGTCGGCGCGTCCCGCGAGACCGTCAACAAGGCGCTCGCCGACTTCGCGCACCGCGGCTGGCTGCGGCTGGAGGGCAAGAGCGTGCTCATCTCCGACTCCGAGCGGCTGGCGCGGCGCGCCCGCTGACCCGCTCCCGAATACGGCACGGCCCGCCGGATCCAGCGCTCCACTGGATCCGGCTGTCGTGTTTCCGTGACCTAACGCTCGGCGCGCAGGTACTCCAACTGGGCCTGCACCGAGCTGCGCGCGGCGGGCCAGAGCCGCTTGTCCACATCGGCGTACACCTTGCGCACCACCGCCATGGCGCCCGCGCCCGGCCCCAGCTCGTGCAGGGCGGCGCGCACCTGGTCGAGCCGCTCCTGCCGGTGCTTGATGTAGTACCGGGCGACCGGTTCCAGGTCCGGGTGGTCCGGGCCGTGCGCGGGTAGCAGCGCCTTGCCCGCGCCGACCTCGACCAGCCGGTCCAGCGAGTCGAGGTAGTCGGCGAGGGTGCCGTCGCTGGAGTCCAGCACGGTGGTCCCGCTGCCCAGGATGGTGTCGCCGGTGAGCACCGCGTCGTCGAGCACGAAGCTCACCGAATCACCGGTGTGCCCCGGCGTCGCCAGCACGCCGATCCGCAGCCCGGCCGCCTCGATCAGCTCGCCGTCGGCCAGCGGCGCGTCCGTGCCACGCAGGAACTCGGCGTCCACGGCACGCACCGGCGTGCCGGTCAGCTTCACCAGCCGATCGATGCCGCCGGTGTGGTCGTGGTGCCGGTGCGTGATCAGGGTCAGCGCGATCCTGCCCGCGGTGACCCTGGCGATCGCCTCGCTGTGCTTCTTGTCTTTCGGCCCCGGGTCGACCACGACATAGTCCGAGGCGTCCGGCGCGCGCAGGATCCAGGTGTTGGTGCCGTCCAGGGTCATCTGGCCGGGATTGTCCGCGAGCAGCACTGCCGCCGTCGGCGTCACCTGGCGCAATTGCCCGTACGCGGGATGAGTCAGCGTCATCGCATTACCTCGGTCGTTCGGAGTCGTTGTCCGACAACCTGTCTAACGCACCTCGGCGATGAGTTCGACCTCGACCGGGGTGTTCTTGGGCAATTCGGAGACGCCGACGGCCGAACGCGCGTGCACGCCCGCGTCACCGAAGACCTCACCGAGGAACTCCGAGGCGCCGTTGATCACCAGCGGCTGATCGGTGAATCCGGGCGCGGACGCGACGAAACCGACCACCTTGACGATCCGCACCACCTCGTCGAGCCCGACCAGATCGTGTACCGCGGCCAGCGCGTTGAGCGCGCACAGCCGCGCCGCCTCGGCGGCCGCCTCGAGCGACACCTCGGCGCCGACCTTGCCGGTTGCCGACAGCTCGCCCTTCACGAAAGGCAGCTGCCCCGAGGTGTAGACGAGCGAACCGGTGCGCACCGCGGGAATGTAGGCCGCGACGGGCGCGGCCACCGCGGGCACGGTCAGTCCGAGCCTCTCCAGGTTCTTCCGCCACGGAGTGGCCGCGTCGACCGCCATGGCCTACTGCCTCGGACGCTTCAGGTAGGCGACGTGCTGCTCGCCGGTCGGGCCGGGCAGCACATTCACGAGCTCCCACCCGTCGGCGCCCCACTGGTCGAGAATCTGCTTGGTCGCGTGCGTCAGCAGCGGAACGGTCGCGTACTCCCACAGGGTCAGTTCACTCATGCTGTGAGTTTATGGGCGAGCTCGCAACGCTGTGCGTTCCGGGCGTGCTTGTCGCGGACCGCGCGCAGCGAGCGGGGATGATAGCGACCGGCGAGACTGTCTGGTACAGAAGGTCCGAAAAACGGCAGTGTGACCGTATCCCTAGAGCGTGATCGCATAACGGGTTATAGGCTCGCGAGCGTGGGAGTACCAACAGCAGTGCCTATTTCGGCGGAGCCGGGGCTGGAAACGGGTTGGCCGAAGCGCGCGGAAAAGGCCCGCTTGCACTACGTCTCCGGCAAAGGGGGAACGGGCAAGTCGACGGTCGCCGGCGCGCTCGCGCTGGCACTGGCCGCGGGCGGGCGCCGGGTGCTGCTGGTCGAGGTGGAGAGCAGACAGTCCATCGCGCAGCTGTTCGATCTGCCGCCGCTGCCGCCGACCGAGACCAGGATCGCCACCGCTGACGGCGGTGGCGAGGTGGTCGCGCTGGCGCTCGACATCGAGCACGCCTTCCTCGAATACCTCGACATGTTCTACAACCTGGGCTTCGCGGGGCGCGCGATGCGCAGGATGGGCGCCATCGAGTTCGTCACCACGATCGCGCCGGGTCTGCGCGACGTCATCCTGACCGGCAAGATCAAGGAATGCGCGGTCCGCGTGGACCAGACGGGCAAGCGGGTCTACGACGAGATCGTGGTCGACGCGCCCCCGACCGGCCGGATCGCCAGCTTCCTCGACGTCACCACCGCCATGGTCGAGATCGCCAAGGGCGGGCCGATCGCCTCGCAGGCCGAAGGAGTTTCCCGGCTGCTGCATTCGGATCAGACGATGATCCACCTGGTCACCCTGCTCGAGGCGCTGCCCGTGCAGGAGACCGCGGACGCCGTCGCCGAGCTCACCGCCAACGACCTGCGCATCGGCACCGTGATCGTGAACCGCGCTGGCGAGGGCTTCCTGCCCACCGACGTGCGCAATCGCGCCGCCGCGGGCGACATCGACCGCGACGCGATCCGCGCCGGGCTCGAGCGCACCGGAATCGCCTTGTCCGAAGACAGTTTCGAGGGGTTGATCACCGAGACCTTCGAACATTCGGCCCGGCTGCAGGCCCAGGACGAGAGTTCGGCCGAGCTGAACAAGGTCGACGTATCGCAGCTGTACCTGCCGACACTGGCCGACGGCATGGACCTCGGCGGGCTGTACGAGCTAGCCGAACATCTGACCGCGCAGGGAGTGCGATGACCACGCTCGACATTTCGCAGATCATCGCCGATCCCACCGCGCGGGTCGTGGTGTGCTGCGGCTCCGGCGGCGTCGGCAAGACCACCACGGCGGCCGCGATCGCGCTGCGCGCAGCCGAACTCGGGCGCAAGGTCGTGGTACTCACGATCGACCCGGCGCGCCGACTGGCCCAGTCACTCGGCATCGCGGATCTGGACAACTACCCGCAGCGGGTGGCGCTCGGCCCGGAGGCCAAGGGCGAGCTGTACGCGATGATGCTGAACATGCGTCGCACGTTCGACGACATGGTGCTCGAGCACACCACCGCGGAGAAGGCCGAGCAGATCTTCGCCAACCCGATCTATCAGACCGTGGCGTCCTCCTTCGGTGGCACGCAGGAGTACATGGCGATGGAGAAGCTCGGTCAGCTCGCGCACAAGCGGGAGTGGGACCTGATCATCGTCGACACCCCGCCGTCGCGCAACGCGCTCGACTTCCTCGACGCGCCGAAGCGCCTCGGAAACTTCCTGAACGGCAAGATGATCCGGCTCATCATGGCGCCCGGCCGCGGCGTCGGCCGGTTCGTCACCGGCGCGATGAGCCTGGCCATGCGCGGCGTGTCCACCGTCATCGGCGGGCAGATGCTCAAGGATGCGTCCGTCTTCCTGCAGTCGCTGGAATCGCTGTTCGGTGGTTTCCAGGACCGCGCCGACCGCACCTACGCGCTGCTGTCCAAGCCAGGCACGCATTTCCTGGTGGTGGCCGCGGCGGAACCGGACGCCCTGCGCGAGGCCTCGTTCTTCGTCGACCGGCTCTCCACCGAGCAGATGCCGCTGTCGGGCCTCGTGCTCAACCGGACGCATCCGGCGCTGAGCGATCTGCCCGCCGACCACGCCCTCACCGCCGCCGACCAGCTGGTCGAATCCGACCCGCTGACCAGCGCGGTACTGCGCATTCACGCCGAACGGGTCGCGACGGCCAAGCGCGAGCAGCACCTGCTGCACCGATTCACCGGGGCGCACCCGCGGGTGGCGATGGTCTCGGTGACCGCGCTGCCGTTCGAGGTCTCCGACCTCGAGGCGCTGCGCGCAGTGGGCGATCAGCTGACCGGAACGGTTCTCTCCGCGTAGGCGCTCCTCCGGCCGCGCCCACCAGACCATAACGTTCGGTATTGAGTCGGAATAGCTATAGGCTCAAACGAAACCGAGCCCGCAATCGCGGGCTCGGTTTCTCGTTCGTTCGACTACATCGCCACCTGATGCTGGCGCTGGGCCTGGAAGAAATCGGCCCAGGAGGTCACCTCTGGATGCTGTTTCAGCAGCGCCCTCCGCTGCCGTTCGGTCATCCCTCCCCATACGCCGAATTCCACTCGATTGTCGAGGGCATCGGCTCCACACTGCATGAGCACCGGACAGTGCCTGCAGATCGTCGCCGCTTTGCGCTGCGCCGCGCCGCGGACGAACAACTGATCGGGATCTACTTCCTTGCATCGGGCCTGGGATACCCAGGCGATTCGCGCTTCGGCCTGCTCTACGTCCAATCGAGCGATGGGGGTTGTCATATGCATTTGGTGTGCCCCTTTGCAGTCCGAACACCGGGTCAACGGCGCTCCAGAATCGCGTGCCAGATCGCAGCAACCCGAACCCCGCTGCGAACTGAACCACATTCCACTTTGAGTGTTAGCTCCATCACACTGGGTTCTCAATCTAGGTAAAGGTATGGCCCGAGCGCAAGACCGTCTCGAGATTTTTTGGTACGCCCGTCCATGCAAACGTGATAGAGAACCGGGCAGTCGGGCCGATTCGCGACACGCCCGTGTGCGACACGCCAGACACGCCTCAACGACACGCCCAACAAGCCGGGAAGAGCGCCGGATCTCGCGCTCCGACAAACACACCCGAGAGGGCGAGAACGGCACCCCGTACCCTTGGGAACGTGTCGAATGTGCCGATCACACATACGCTCGCGAAGCTGGCGGGCAGCTGCGCGCTGGCCGCAGTTCTCGTCGCCGGGCTGCTCTTCCCGCTCGCCGGTGGATTCGGATTCGTCTCCAACCGTGCGGCCGACGCGGTGGACAACGTCTCCGCGGAACTCGTCGAGGGCACCGTTCCCGCGGTCTCGACGATGGTGGACAAGAACGGTTCGCCCATCGCCTGGCTCTATGAGCAGCGCAGATTCGAGGTGCCGAGCGAGCGGATATCCAACAACATGAAGTTGGCGATCATCTCCATCGAGGACCGCCGCTTCGCCGAGCACGACGGCGTCGACTGGCAGGGCACGGTGCGCGCGTTCCTCACCAACACCTCCAGCGGTGAGGTGCAGCAGGGCGCGTCCACCCTCGACCAGCAGTACGTGAAGAACTTCCAGCTGCTCGTGGTCGCCAAGACCGACGCCGAACGCCGCGCGGCGATCGAGACCACCCCGGCGCGCAAGATTCGCGAGATCCGCATGGCGCTGACCCTGGACAAGGAACTCACCAAGGACGAGATCCTCACCAGGTACCTGAACCTCGTGCCCTTCGGCAATTCGTCCTATGGCATCCAGGACGCGGCGCAGACCTACTTCGGCGTCGACGCCGCCGACCTGAACGTCCCGCAGGCGGCGATGCTCGCGGGCATGGTGCAGTCCAGCTCCAAGCTGAACCCCTACACCAACGTCCAGGGCGTGCTGGCCCGCCGGAACACCGTGCTGGACACGATGATCCAGAACATCCCGGCCCGCGCCGAGGAGTTCCGCAAGTTCAAGTCGGAGCCGCTGGGCGTGCTGCCCGAGCCCAAGGGCCTGCCGCGCGGCTGCATCGCCGCTCAGGATCGCGGCTTCTTCTGCGACTACGCGCTGCAGTACCTGGCCGAATCGGGCATCAGCCGCGAGCAGATCGACAAGGGCGGCTACCTGATCAAGACCACCCTCGATCCGGCCGTGCAGGACTCCGTCAAGCGCGCGGTCAGCGAGGCGGCCAATCCGAACCTCGACGACATCGCCGAGGTGATGTCGGTGGTCGCGCCGGGCCAGGACTCGCACGACGTGGTCGCCATGGCCAGCAGCCGCACCTACGGCCTCAACCGCGACGTCAACGAGACGGTGCAACCGCAGCCGTTCTCGATGGTCGGTGACGGCGCGGGCTCGGTCTTCAAGGTCTTCACCACCGCCGCAGCCATGGAGAAAGGCATGGGCATCAACTCCCAGCTCGACGTGCCTGGCCGCTTCGACGCGAAGGGCATGGGTAACGGCGGCGCGCGGGGCTGCCCGCCCGCCACCTACTGCGTCGAGAACGCGGGCCGCTACAAGTCGCCGATGTCGGTGACCGAGGCGCTGGCCACCTCGCCGAACACCGCGTTCGTCAAGCTGATCCAGGCCGTCGGCGTCACCCCGACCGTCGACATGGCGGTGCGGCTCGGCATGCGCTCGTTCACCAACCCGGGCAGCTCCGGGCACGGCAACCAGAGCCTGGCCGACATGATCAAGGACCAGAACCTCGGCTCGTTCACCCTCGGCCCGGTCGCGATCAACCCGCTCGAGCTCTCCAACGTCGCCGCGACGCTGTCCTCCGGCGGACGCTGGTGCCCGCCCTCCCCGATCAGGGAGGTCGTCGACCGCAGCGGCAAGCAGGTTCCGCTCACCCAGCAGGCCTGCGAGCAGGTCGTCGAGCCCGGCCTGGCCAACACGCTGGCCAACGCGATGAGCAAGGACGACACGGCGGGCACCGCGGCGGGCGCTGCCCAGGCGAGCGGCTGGAACCTGCCGATGGCCGGCAAGACGGGGACCACCGAAAGCCACCGCTCCTCGGCCTTCCTCGGCTTCACCAACTCGCTGGCCGCCGCGGTCTACGTCTACGGCGACAGCCCGACCCCCGGTGAGATCTGCTCGTTCCCGCTGCGCAACTGCGGCGACGGAAACCTGTTCGGCGGTAACGAACCCGCACGCACCTGGTTCAGCGCGATCAAGCCGGTGGTCGGCAACTTCCCGCCGCCCGGCCTGCCGCCGCTGGACGACAAGTACGTCCGCGGCGCGAACAACGCGCAGGTGCCCGACGTGGTCGGCATGTCGCAGGCTGAGGCGACCACCGCGCTGGTCGCCGCGGGCTTCCAGGTCTCGGCCGTCAACGGATCCGGCCCGCCGCCCAAGGGCAGCGTCATGAACACCGCGCCGAACGGGTCGGCGATCCCCGGCTCGGTGATCACGATCTACATCAGCGACGGCACCCAGCGCCAGGCCCCGGCGCCGTCCGCACCCGGGCCGCTGCCGCCGCCCCCGGCGCTGCCGCCCGGGTTCCCGCTGCCGCCCTGGTGGCCGCGGTAAGCGGAACCTCCGCCTTCGCTCCGGCCATGCGCGGGCTGTCGGCGGACTCCGTCCGGCAGCGCCTATCGGGCGAATAACGAAGAACCGCCGACCGGCGCTACGGCGCTCGGTCGGCGGTTCTGGTTTCGGGCAGAGTTCAGAGCCGGGCTTTCACAGCCGCGGAGATGCGCGAGCCGTCGGCCTTGCCCTCGGCGAGGGCGGTGGCGATCTTCATGACCTGGCCCATCTGGCGCATGCCGGGGCGCTCGCCCAGCTCCTCGGCGACCTGCGCGATGGCGGTGTCCGCGAGGTCGGCGATCTCGGCCTCGGTCAGCTGGGTCGGCAGGTACTCGTCGATGATCCTGGCCTCGGCGTGTTCGTTGGCGGCGAGCTCGCCGCGACCGGCCTGGGTGTAGACCTCGGCCGACTCGTTGCGCTTCTTCGCCTCCTTCTGCAGCACCGCGATCACGTCGGCGTCGGAGAGTTCACGCGCCTCCGCGCCTGCGACCTCGGCGTTCTGGATCGCGGCCAGCAGCATGCGCAACGTGGCGAGGCGCAGCGTGTCCTTGGCTTTCATCGCGGCGGTCATGTCCGTCCGCAGCCGATCTTTGAGTTCCGACATGAGGCACACGGTAGCCGGTCGCCGTCGCGGGGCCCACCACATTTCGCCGCGGCGTCGCCGCGGCGTCGCCGCGGCGAACAGGAGAAGACCGCAGCTCGCGGACCTGCTCGGACGATTCCGCGCCGCTCGGCGCGACCGCGGCGATGGCTTGTGCGGAAACACACTCGGCGTTCTGAGGCAGCCTCACCTATGCTGGGCAAATGCCCGTAATCTCGACCGCCGCCGTCCGCCGAACCGCGCTGGGAGCCACCGGGGCCGCGGTAGCCGGAATCGGCTATGCCTCGCTGATCGAGCGCAACGCGTTCGTCCTGCGCGAGGCGACCATGCCGGTGCTGCCGCCCGGTGCGTCGAGCCTACGTGTGCTGCACATCAGCGATCTGCACATGATGCCCGGTCAGAAGCTCAAGCAGCAGTGGCTGCGCGAGCTGGATCGGCTGGAGCCCGATCTGGTGGTCAACACCGGCGACAACCTCTCGCACCAGCGGTCGGTGCCCGCGGTGGTTCAGGCCCTCGGCGGATTGCTGTCCCGCCCGGGCCTTTTCGTTTTCGGCAGCAACGACTACTTCGCGCCGGTGCCGAAGAACCCGATGAAGTACTTCAAGAAGGACCACCGCCGCGTCTACGGCGCGCCGCTGCCGTGGAAGGACCTGCGAGCGGCGTTCACCGAACGCGGCTGGCTCGATCTCACCCACGTGCGCCGCGATCTCGAGGTGGCGGGCGTGCGGATCGCCACCGCCGGCGTCGACGACCCGCACCTGCAGCGCGACCGGTACGACACGGTGGCGGGCCCCCCGAACCCGCTGGCCGACCTGCGCATCGGCCTGACCCACTCGCCCGAACCCCGGGTGCTCGACCGCTTCGCCGACGATGGCTACGACCTGGTGCTCGCCGGCCATACCCACGGCGGCCAGCTGGTGCTGCCCGGCTACGGTGCGCTGGTCACCAACTGCGGCATCGACAAGTCGCGCGTGAAGGGCCCGTCGAAGTGGGGCGAGCACACCCAGCTGCATGTCTCCGCAGGCATCGGCACCTCGCCGTGGGCTCCGTACCGGTTCTGCTGCCGCCCCGAAGCCACCCTGCTGACTCTCGTCGCCGCGCCCCCGAAGCGTCCGGCCGCCGAGAACAACCACGGGCTTTCGACCTCGGAGACCGTCGCTCGCTGAGCGCCGTGATCGCGGCCTCGGCACTCCCCTAGCTCGACACGCCAACCGGCGCAAGGCTTGTCCGCCCTGACCGGGCGCGGACGGTGCATCGCCGACCCGGTAGGGTCGCGTGCCGAAACTTGAATCGGTCGACTAGGGGACGACTTTGAGCAGAGGATTCGACGAACCGCGCGCCGAACCTGCCGCCAACGGCATGTCCGGCGCATCGGTGCGTGCCGCCGCCGCTCCGGAGTTCGGCGGCACGGCCGCACCGAATCTTGCAGCCGCCGCGCAGCTTTCGCCCGACCAGCCCATGACCGGATCGGCGTATCCGGTTCAGCACGCCGCCATTGCGGGGCAGCAAAGTCCTTACGCCCGAGGTGAAGTCGCTGCGGTTCCGCAGTTCGCTACGGGCACGACGCAGGCCGCAACACAGATCGCTACGGGCACGACACAGTCCGCCACAGGCACGACACAACTCGGCTACGGAGCTGGCTCACACGCCCCGCTCGACCTGACCGGGCGCGGCACCCAGCATTTCGGTGAGGCCGCCGCGGCCGATCAGAGCGACGGCGCGCCCAACAGGTGGCCGGAGCCGATGCGGGCGGCCGGTAGCTCACCCGGGGACTTCTGGACCGAACCGCGACTGATGGACCCGCCCCGCGCGGCAGGCGGGCGGGCGTGGATCGGCATCGGAGTCGCGGCGACGGTATTGGTCGCGGGCGCGGTGGCCGTGGTGGTCGCGGGTGGCACGGACGAGGCCAGTGCGGAAGGGACGCCCTCGATGGTGAGCGCGTTGACCACCTCGGCCGGGACCAGAGCTCCCGCGCGGCGGCCTGCGGCGCAGGCGGGGCCGCCCGTGGTGCCGGGGTACCAGGTGGTCGTCGTGCCCGACAGCGGCGCGGCGTACGACGTGCCCGCCGACTGGCACATCGGCGATCCCGGAGCCTCCGGCGGCTTCGGCAAGCCGCCCAACGCCGTCGGCGGCAAGGGGTACGCCACCGAGGGCAAGGACTACTGCCCCGGATCGACGCGCACCGTGGCGTTCGTCACCGGCTCGGACAACACCGATACCGCGAGCGCCGCAACCGAACTCGGCACCAAGACCGCGAAGATCGCCTACTCCAACGCGCCCGGCGGCGGCGTTCCCGGCGCCCCACAGCCGCTGGAATCCCTCGACGGCGCCCAGCACGGCACGTTCGTGGAGACCAGGGGCGCCATCACCGACGCCAAGCCGGGCTGCGCCACCGAGTACTCGGTGTACACCTTCGCCACCTCCGCCGACATCGGCAGCTTCGTCATGGTGATCGCCGCCGACACCGGCGTCCCGAATGCGGTCGACCCGGAGGCCGCGAAGCGGATCTTCCGCAGCGTCCGCTCTCATGAAAGCTGATTGACCTGCGGGTTTAACGTCTGGACCTTCCCTGTTGTAAGCTACTCCAGGTTCGCTTCACGGGGTGTGGCGCAGCTTGGTAGCGCGCTTCGTTCGGGACGAAGAGGTCGCAGGTTCAAATCCTGTCACCCCGACTCGTGTGGTTGAGACACGACAGGGCCCCTGACCGGTCTTCCGGTCAGGGGCCCTTTCTTTTATCCGGTCGAATACACGGCCGAGTCAGTCCACTGCGGCGCGGTTCCGCTTCTCCAATGCGGCGAGCACCTCGCGCGCGGCCCGCTCTCCGGATTCCACCGCTCCATCGATGTATCCCGCCCAGCGGGTGGCGGTCTCGGTGCCCGCCCAGTGCAGCGGTCCGATGGGCGCGCGCAGCGCCGGGCCGAAACGGGTGAGGGTGGACGGCGTCGCGAAAGCGCCGTAACAGCCGCGGCTGTACTCCTCCTCGGCCCAGTCGCGTTCGAGGTAGGCGATCGGCTCGGCCGCCGCGGGGCCGAAATAGCCGACGAGATCGGACAGCACCTGGGCCCGCCGCGCCGCCGGAGTCAGCCGGGACATGGCGTCGGCGTGCTTGCCTTCGAAGAAGCCGACCAGCACGCCGGGCGCGCCGTCGGGCGGGGTGTTGTCGAAGACCGTGCCGAGCGGTCGCCGATCGCTGTTGGCCTGTCCGCTGAAGCCCTGCGCGCGCCAAAACGGTTCCGAATAGGCGACATTGATCTTGATGACGCGACCCATCGGCATCCGCTGGACGAGCTGATCGCGCCCGCCGGGGAGACCGGGCCGGTAGCGAATCCTGGACGCCAGTGGCGGCGGGATCGCGATCACCGCCCGTCGCGCCGACACCTCCGTGCGCCCGGCCGACACGTGAAGCTCGCCGTCGCTCCAGGTCAGATCCGTCACCGGAGCGTCGAGCAGAACGCGCTCGCCGAGCTGCTCGGCGAGCGCCAAGGCGATCCGCTGGGTGCCGCCGACCACGCGGTCTTGCTGCGCGCCGCCCTCGGTGTTGATCAGCGCGTCCAGTCCGCCCGCCGCGCCGACGTAGAACGCTGCCCACAGCGCGGACATGTCCTCCGGCTCGGTGGCGAACACCGCCTCGGTGACCATCCGCAGGAAGGCGCGGCCGGTGGGCGTGTAGGCATGCCGCTGCATCCAGGTGGCGAAGGTCTGCCCGTCCAGCTTGTCCGCGTGCCGCGCGAGCCACGGGTCGCGTTCGGCGACGGCGCGCGCCACCCGATCCAGCCGCAACTGCGCCTGCCCGATATCGGCGAGCGCGAGCGGGTTCAGCTTGGGGATCCGGCCGGTGTAGACCGAACGGGTCTCGCCGAATTCGCCGATGTTCTGCCCGGCGACGTGGGTCGGGAACGTGGCGAGTCCCAGTTCGGCGATCAAAGCGAGCACTCTGTCCTGTCCTGGACCGACCCACTGCCCGCCCATCTCGATCGGCACGCCTTCGAGCAGGTCTTCGCTGAGCAGCCGTCCCCCCACTCGGTCGCGCGCCTCCAGTACCAGCACCTCCTTCCCGGCGCGGACCAGCTCGCGAGCGGCCACCAACCCCGCCACACCCGCGCCGACGACAACGACGTCTGTCGATTCACTCATCTCGACCTGCTTTCATACACCGTGTATCTGAGATTCACTATGTATGTGATATCCCTGTTGCATGGAGACTGTCAAGACAGTGCGGGAAAAATACGCCGAGAACACCCGCCAGACGCTGCTCGAGACCGGGCGACGCCTGTTCGTCGAGCGCGACTACGCCAAGCTGTCGGCGGAGGAGCTGGTCCGGACCGCCGGCCTCACCCGCGGCGCGCTGTACCACCACTTCGACGGCAAGCGTGGTCTGTTCGAGGCGGTCTTCGACGAATTGGAAAGCAAAGCGGCGCAACGGATTCGCGAGGCGACGACGGCCGGCTCGGACCCGCTGGAGCAGGCCGAGCGCGGTATCGAGGAGTTTCTCGACGTGTGCGCCGACCCCGACTACCGCAAGATCGTGCTGATGGACGGCCCCATCGCGCTCGGCTGGCAGCGCTGGCGCGAGCTGGACCGGCAGCATCTCGGCGGCCTGGTCCTCGATGCCGTCCGGACGCTCCTGGCGGACGACCTGATCAAGCCCTACTCGGCCGAACTGCTCGCCAGTGCGCTGTACGGGGCTCTCACCGAACTATCACTGACACTCACCGAGGTGGACGACGGTCGCCCGCAAGCCGTGGATCTGATGCGCGATCTGCTCGAGGGGCTCACCGGGCGGTGACACGGATTTCGCCGGAATCGCTTTCGAGACAGGGGCGGCGGCCAGGCGGTATAGTTCGTGGCGTCACTTCGGTGATGTCGAGAGGGTGGAGCGCCGCTGCTGACGACGCCCCACCCGATGGGTCAGCTAGCCCGTACTCGACGGACCAGCATGAGCGCCCCGGCGGTCACGGCAGCTACCAACAGCAGTGTGCCGTAATCGACCGGGGCCTTGCTCTTCTTCCGGCGATGCTTCGCCATTCCCCACCACCTCCCGTCTGGGCGCGGTGTCTGGACCTGAGTCCACCGCCCCTCGACGCGAGGTGTGCACACACTATGCGACGCGATCGGTCAAACGTCCTGTCACACAGCGTGTCCCGACGAATGTCCGGATCGATCGGCGCGTCGCTTCGGCGAGTCTGGGCTCGGCCGAAAGCATGGGAGAGACCAGCGCACCGGCGCGGGCTGGGCCGCCATCCGCGCTGCGCTCGCGGCGGTGCGAGCGCGGGGTGAGCGGCACGTCATCGCGCTAGGCGATCCGACGTATCACCCGCGCTTCGGCTTCGTCCGAGCCTCGCGATACGACATCGGCATCGAGGTGCCCGACGAGGCGCTGACGGCGCGCGCGCTCGAACCGGCCCACCCGCTGCCGAGCGGGACCGTCCGTTACCCCGCGGCGTTCGACATCGGTTAGCGGCAGCTCACCGTCCGGCGGCTGATTCGGCACCGGCCACCAGACGGTCGCGGCGATCACCGCGAGCAGGCCGCACACCAGCGCCAGCAATGCGAAGAACACGGAGGCATCCATAGCTTCCTCCCAGCGGCAGAGGGTCTACGCCCCGGCACCGGGACCGCCGACTGAAGGCGCACACGGCCGGCATGCCGATGAGGGACAGCATCGTCCCGGTACCGAAGCTTTCCCCAGCATCTCCGCCCGATATGACGACCAACGACACCCCCGTGTAGCCCGCTGTTGCAGTCTCCTCCCACCCCACCCCCACCGGCGGTGAAGAGTGCAGGACTGCGGGCGGAGCTGGTGCGGGGCTGAGCGGAGGTAGTGTGGGGGTCGGGCGCGGTGAGGAGACGCTTACCACTTGATTACTTGCGGACACATGGTGGAAACGCGAGGTCCATAGCGTATACACGCATGTCGACACGGGTGGCCACGCTGGCCGATGCAGCGGGACGGCCGTTGCGGGACGTGGTGTATACGACGTTGCGCGATGAGCTGATGAATGGGGACATCAAGTTCGGGGAGCGGCTGACCGAGCCGAAACTGTCCGCGCGCTTCGGTATTTCGCGCACGCCGATCCGCGAGGCGCTGACTGTGCTGTGTTCGGACGGGCTGTTGCGCCGCGAAGAGTACGGCTTCAGCCCGGTGCGGCCGAGCATCCCCCTGATTCGCGACCTGTACGAGTTGCGAATCACCCTGGAACTGGGCGGGATTCAGCGCGCCATCGGCAATCCCGAAGTGCGCCACGATCACGCGCTGCTGGAGGCCGAACGCGCGAGCTGGCTCGAGTTGCAGGCCGATCCGCCGGCGCAGGAGCCGGGTTTCGTGGTGCGCGACGAGGAATTCCACGTCACGCTGCTCACCGCGGCGGGCAATGCCGAACTGGTGCGCGCACTGAAATCGGTGAACTCCCGGATCCGGCACGTGCGCATGTACGACTTCATGGTCAACAACCGGATCGAGACCACGATCACCGAGCACCTCGCGATCCTCGAGGCGGTGCTCGCCGAGGACCTGTCGCTGGCTTATCGCCTGCTGCACACCCACATCGGGGAATCTCTGGACGTCGTCTTGGAGCGGGTCACCCGCGCCATCACCGCGATGTCGCTGGCAACTGAATAGGGGACCGCACCGTGGATTTCGATACTGTCCTCGTCGCCAATCGCGGCGAGATCGCGGGCCGGGTGCTGCGAACCGCGAAGTCGCTCGGCCTGAAGACCGTCGCCGTCTACTCCGACGCGGACGCCGCGGCGCCGCACGTCGAATTCGCCGACGCCGCGGTACGGCTCGGCCCTGCGCAGGCCGCCGAGTCGTATCTGCGCGCCGACCTGGTGATCGAAGCGGCGCTGGCGACCGGAGCGGGTGCTATCCACCCCGGCTACGGATTCCTCTCGGAGAACGCCGATTTCGCGACGGCGGTGGCCGAAGC
The DNA here is from genome assembly GCF_965341865.1 of Nocardia sp. bgisy134. Taxonomy (GTDB): domain Bacteria; phylum Actinomycetota; class Actinomycetes; order Mycobacteriales; family Mycobacteriaceae; genus Nocardia. Next base: position 338,143 of record NZ_CBDQZP010000005.1, on the reverse strand, counting down.
GGGCATCGCGTTCGTCGGCCCGACACCGGCGCAGCTGCGCATCTTCGGCGACAAGCACACCGCACGCGAGGCCGCGAAACGAGTCGGCGTGCCGCTGATTCCCGGGAGCGGCCTGCTGGATTCGGCCGAGCACGCGGTGGCCGAGGCGGAGCGGATCGGTTTTCCGGTGATGCTCAAGGCCGTCGGCGGCGGTGGCGGCATCGGCATGCAGAGCTGTTTCACCGCGGACGAACTCCGCGCGGCCTACCTCCGGGTGCAGCGCCTCGCCGCGACGAACTTCTCCTCGACGGGTGTCTTCCTGGAGCGTTTCGTGGCGCGCGCCAGGCACGTCGAGGTGCAGCTGTTCGGCGATGGGCACGGCCGGGTGGTCAGCCTCGGCACCAGGGACTGCTCGTTGCAGCGGCGCAACCAGAAGGTGATCGAGGAAGCGCCTGCGCCGGGGCTCGGCGAGGAGCTGACGGAACACTTGCTCACCGCGTCCAGAGAGTTGGCCGAATCGGTCGGCTACCGCTCCGCGGGCACGGTGGAATTCGTCTACGACTCCGAGCGCGGCGCGGCCTCGTTCCTCGAGATGAACACCCGGCTCCAGGTGGAACACCCGGTGACCGAGGCGATCACCGGCGTCGACCTGGTCGAATGGATGCTGCGCCTGGCGGGTGGGGACGCCACCATGCTGGACGACATGCCCGCGACCGGCCCGGCCCAGTCCGGGTGGGCCGTCGAGGCCCGGGTCTACGCCGAGGACCCCGGCCAGGACTACCGCCCGAGCGCCGGACTCGTCACCGCCGCCGAATTCGCCTTCGGCGTGCGCGTCGACACCTGGGTCGGCACCGGCACCGAGGTGAGCCCGTACTACGACCCGCTGCTGGCCAAGGTGATCGCCGCGGCCCCCACCCGCGACGCCGCGCTGGACAGCCTGGCCGACGCCCTCGCCGAGACCCGGATTCACGGCGTGCAGACGAACATCGCCCAATTGCACACCGCGGCAACGGATCCGCGGGTGCGCGATGCGGCACACGGCACCGGAACGCTGGCCGACATCCATCCTTCGGCGGCGCGCATCGACGTGCTGCGCGGCGGAACCATGACCACCATCCAGGACCTTCCTGGCCGAATCGGCTTGTGGGAGGTGGGCATTCCGCCGTCGGGCCCGATGGACGACCTCTCGTTCACCGGAGCCAATATCGCCGTCGGCAATCCGCCGGGCCTGCCCGCGCTGGAGTGCACGCTCCAGGGCCCGCGCCTGCGCTTCGCCACCACCACGGTGGTCTGCGTGACCGGCGCGGACGCGCCGATCACCGTCGATGACACGCCAGCGCCGATGTGGGAACCGATCACGATCCCCGCGGGCGCGGTGCTCGACATCGGCGCGCCGACCGACACCGGCCTGCGCACCTATCTCGCCGTGCGCGGCGGCCTCGACGCCCCGCTCTACCACGGCAGCGCGTCCACCTTCACCCTCGGCGGATTCGGCGGGACCACAGGCAAAGCCGTTGCGGCGGGCGATGTCCTGCACATCGTCACCGACGGTGCGGCGATCGGTGAACCCGCGGCGGAGCCGGGCCGATCCACGGCAACGCCGGTGCGACCCGAGTTCACCCACGAGTGGCAGCTGGCCGTCGGCATCGGCCCGCAGACCGCGCCCGCCTATTTCACCGACGCGGACATGGCACAGTTCGCGGCGCATCCGTGGCGGGTGGGCAGCCACGCCAACCGCACCGGCATCCGGCTGGAGGGCCCCAAGCCGGCCTGGTCACGGGCCGACGGCGGCGATGCCGGACTGCACCCGTCGAACCTGCACGACAACCCCTACAGCGTCGGCGCGCTCAACGTCTCCGGCGACACCCCGATCCTGCTCGGCCCGGACGGACCGAGCCTCGGCGGTTTCGCCTGCCCGCTCACCGTGATCTCGGCGCACCGGTGGAAACTCGGGCAGCTGCGCCCCGGCGACACCGTCCGGTTCGTGCCCGTCGACGACGACGAGGCCACCGAGCTGCGCCGCTCCGACGATCGGCGCGCGAAGGCGACGGTATCCCCCGCCCGCGACGCACTCGGCGATCGCGGCGTGCTCGGCACCGCGCCCGGCGATGCCGACCGGCCGCGGGTGACGTACCTGCGCGGCGGCGACGACAACATCCTCGTCGAATACGGCGAGATGGTGCTGGATCTCGGCCTGCGCATGCGGGTGCACGCGCTCGCCGAGGCGCTGGCGGCGGCGGGCCTGCCCGGCATCGTCGACGTCACCCCGGGCGTGCGCTCGCTGCACATCCACTTCGATCCGGACGTGCTCGCCCAGCACCGGCTGCTCGGCACGCTGGCCGAGTTGGAAGCGGAGCTGCCCGCGACCCACGACCTGGTGGTGCCGAGCCGGACCATCCGGCTGCCGCTCTCGTTCGACGATCCTTCCATCGCCGAGGCGATCGACCGCTACCGCAGCGGCGTGCGCGACACCGCGCCGTGGCTGCCCTCGAACACCGAATTCATCAGGCGCATCAACGGACTCGACAGCGTCGAGCAGGTGCGCGACACGGTGTTCGACGCGGAATACCTGGTGCTCGGGCTCGGTGACGTGTATCTCGGTGCGCCGCTGGCCGTTCCGCTCGATCCGCGACACCGCTTGGTGACCACGAAGTACAACCCGGCGCGCACCTGGACCCCCTCGGACGCGGTCGGCATCGGCGGCAAGTACCTCTGCGTGTACGGGATGGCCTCGCCCGGCGGTTACCAGCTGATCGGCCGCACCGTGCCGATCTGGTCCAGCTACCGGCAGTCCGCGCCCTTCGAGCCGGGCACCCCGTGGCTGTTCCGGTTCTTCGACCGCATCGTCTGGGAGCCGGTGAGCCCCGAGGAACTGCTCGAGCACCGCGCGGCGGCTGCCGCGGGCCGGTTCGACGCCGAGGTCGGCGATGGCACCTTCGCGCTGGCCGACCACCTGCGCCTGCTCGCCGAGAACGCCGCCTCCATCGCGGAATTCGAGGAGCGGCAGACGGCCGCGTTCGAGGCGGAGAAGCGCGCGTGGCACGCGGCGGGCGAGTTCGAGCGCACCACGACCGCACCGGCTCCGCAAGAACCCGTCGCCGATCCGTTGGCCGGGCTGCCCGCCGACGCCACCGTGGTGACGGCGCCGATGATCGGCAATGTGTGGCGCGTCGAGGTCGAGGAGGGGCAGCGGCTCGACGCCGGTGCGCCGGTCGCCATCCTGGAGGCCATGAAGCTGGAGCTGCCCGTGCACAGCCCGGGTGCGGGCACGGTGCTCAGGGTGCTGACCGCGCCGGGCGCCAAGGTGGCGCCGGGTACCCCGCTAGCAGTGATCGGAGTGGACTGAATGACCGCTGGCGTTCCATGCACCACCGCCCATCGGGACTCGCCCACCGCGCGGGTCGCGGCCGCCTATCGGCGCATCGCCGAGGTGGATCGCCCCGAGGTGTGGATCACGCTGCGACCCGAGCACGAGACCGTCGCCGACGCGGCCGAGGTGGAGCGACGGCTGGCCGCGGGCGAGACGCTGCCGCTGGCCGGACAGCTGGTCGCGGTCAAGGACAACATCGACGTGGCGGGCTTGCCCACCACCGCGGCCTGCCCCGAATTCGCCTATCCGGCAACGGTTACCGCGGCAGCCGTCGCACGGCTGCAAGCGGCAGGGGCGATCGTGCTCGGCAAGACGAACCTGGACCAGTTCGCCACCGGCCTGGTCGGTACCCGGAGCCCGTACGGCGCGGTCCGGCATGCCCATCGTCCCGAACTGATCTCCGGCGGCTCGTCCTCGGGTTCGGCCGTCGCGGTCGCGCTCGGACTGGTGGACATCGGCGTCGGCACCGACACCGCCGGGTCCGGGCGGGTGCCCGCGGCGCTGCACGGCATCGTCGGCCTCAAAGCCACGCTGGGGATCATTCCCGCGCACGGCCTCGTCCCGGCCTGCGCGGACTATGACGCCGTCACGGTGTTCGCGAAGGATCTCGACGGGGCGGTCGCCGCCGCGGCCGTGATGGCCGGGCCCGATGCGGGAGACCCGCGCAGCCGCGCCTGGCCCGCCGACATGCGGTTCGCCGCGCCGCGAACTCCGCGCCTCGCGGTGCCGCGCGCCGCCGACCTCGCCGTCCTGACCGACGACTACCGCGACGCCTTCACCAGAACCGTTGCCGCCGTGGCCGATTCCGGCATCGAGACGGTCGAGCTGGACATCTCGCCGCTGCTGGACGCCGCCCGCTTGCTGTACGACGGCGCGATCGTCGCGGAACGCTATGCCGCGGTGGGGGAATTCCTGGCGACCCGTCCGGCGGGCGCGGATCCCACGGTGGCGGCCATCATCGGCGCGGCCGCGTCCACCACCGGCCCAGCCTTCGCCGCCGACCTCGACGCGTTGACCCGTGCCCGTGCCGACGCGGCGCTGCTGCTGCGGGACTGCGACGCGCTGCTGCTCCCGACCACCACCGAGCACCCGAGTATCGCCGCGGTGCAGGCGGATCCGGTCGACATCAACCGGCGCATGGGCACCTACACCAACTTCTGCAACCTGCTGGACATGGCCGCCGTCGCCGTTCCCGGCGCGGCAACCGCGGCGGGCGCTCCCTTCGGCGTGATGGTGGTGACGCCCGCCTTCGGCGATCAGGTCGCGATCGATATCGCCGCCCGCGTGAGCGGCCTGGAGCAGGCGCCCCTCCTGGTCCGGGACGGCGTGCAACTGGCCGTGTTCGGCGCGCATCTGCGCGGCCAGCCGCTGCACTGGCAGCTCGAGGGGATCGGCGCCCGGTTCGCCGGGGAAATCCGCACCAGCGATGCCTATCGGCTGACCGCCCTCGACACCGTGCCCGCCAAGCCGGGGCTGGTCCGGCACGGCGCGGGACTCGGCGCGCCGATTCTCGGCGAGCTGTTCACGGTCTCGCGCGCCGGGCTCGGCGGCTTCCTCGCGGAGCTGCCCGCGCCCATGGCGCTGACCAGCATCGAACTCGACGACGGCCGGTCGGTCATCGGTTTCGCCTGCACCTACGACGCCGCGCTGGCCGCCACCGACATCACCGAATTCGGCGGTTGGAAGGCATACCTGAACGCCGCCAACTGATTCCGCGCCCGATGGCCCGGCAGCTGCCCGCTGCCGGGCCATCGTCGTCCGAACGCCCTGGTCGGCGCCGTTTCAGACATTTGTACTAGACAAACGTTCAACCCGTCTGTTAGACATTTGTCTTAGACATTCGATCTAACGAGGAACAGACCATGAGCATCTCCCACAGCCCGAACTCCCCGCGCGTGCTGATCAGCGGCGGCGGCATCGGCGGCAATGCCGTCGCGCTGCAACTGCTTCGCGCAGGCATCCAGACCACCGTCGTCGAGCGCGCCGCCGCGCCGCGTCCCGGCGGGCAGGCGGTCGATCTGCGCGGAACCAGCCGCGACGTCGCCGAGCGTATGGGCCTGATGCCCGGCATCAAGGCCAGGCAGCTGGACGAGCGCGGCATGCTCTACGTCGACGCCGCGGGCCGGGAGACGCTGCGCATGCCCGCCGAACTGTTCGAGGGCAAGGGCGGCGTCGCCGAAATCGAGATCACCAGGGGCGATCTGAACGAGGTACTGCTCGACGCGCTGGCGAAGGAGGGCGGGGTCGACTACCGCTACGGCGAGTGGATCACCGAGGTCCGGCAGGACACCGCGGGCATCGAGGTCACCTTCGCCTCAGGCGCCGTCGAGCGCTTCGACATTCTCATCGGCGCCGACGGACTGCACTCCGCCACACGGCGATTGGTGTTCGGACCGGAGCAGGACTTCGCGACCTACCTGGGCGGCTACATGTCCTTCTTCACCATGCCGACCCCGAAAGACACCGAGCCGCACTGGTTCTCGATGCACTCGCTGGTCGGCGCGACGGGCATCGGCCTGCGCCCGGACGCCGATCCGGCGACCTCCAAGGCGATCATCATGCTGCGCGCCGCCGCCGATCCCGCGCTGCGCCGCGATGTCGAAGCGCAGCAGCAGTTCATCAGGGAGCGCCTCGCGGGCGGCGGCTGGCATTCGGGCGTCATCACCGCCGCGATGACCGAAGCCGAGGACTTCTACTTCGACGAACTCGCCCGCATCGACATGCCGAGCTGGATCAGCGGCCGGGTCGCCCTGCTCGGCGACGCCGGATACTGCGGTTCGGCGCTGACCGGACAGGGCACCGCGATGGCACTGGTGGGCGCCTACGTGCTGGCCGGTGAAATCGCGACGCACGCAACGGATCCGGAGCGCGCGTTGTCTCGCTACGAGGAAGTGTTGCGCCCCTTCGTCGCCAAGGCGCAGGAGCTGCCGCCCGGCGGTCTGCGGTCGATGACCCCGAAGACCAGGTTCGGCATCCGCGTGGGCCACGCGGTGTCCCGATTGATGACGACCAAGGTGATGAAGCCGCTGATCATGCGGATGCTCACCGCGACCGAGTCCTACGAGCTGCCCGACTACTCGGCGCAGTCGGTCGGCTGAGCTCTGCGGTCATCGCCCACCGACACACCGAGTTCCGCGAGCAGGTCCTCGACCCGCCGCCCGACGTCGTCGCGGATGGGCCGCACCTGCTCGACCTCCAATCCGGCCGGGTCCTCGATGATCCACTCCAGGTAGCGCGGACCCGGCACCAGCGGGCAAGTGTCTCCACAGCCCATCGTGACGATGACGTCGGCGGCCCGAATGATCTCGTCGGTCCACGGTTTCGGGTATTCGCCCGAGATGTCGATCCCGACCTCGGCCATCGCTTCGACCGCCGCGGGATTGAGCTGCGCGCTCGGCTCCGAGCCGCCCGACCAGGCCACCGCCCGCCCGCGTGCGAAATGCGAGAAGAAGCCGAGCGCGATCTGGGAGCGGCCCGCGTTGTGCGTGCACAAAAACAAGACGATCGGACGCGGTTGCGCCACTTTGCCTTCCACCTTCGCCCTGGCTTCCAGCTGCTGGCGAGCAAATCGTTCCGCGAGCACCGGCAGGTACAGCGTCACCGTAGCGCGCGCGACGAACGCCTCGTACGACGAAAAGAGGTAACCGACAACGATTTCCGGCGCGAACATGGTGGCGAACTCGTCGAGCAACCGCTTTTCGGCAAGGCGCAACTGCGTCTCGTGATCGAGGGCCAGCAGGCGATAGGCAGGCCCGGTCGGTGTGACCGATCGTTCCATCCATCCAGCGTGACAGCCGGACGTTCGCAGCCGCAAACGAACTTACCGTGAACGCCGCTCACCGAGGTGACAACGATGGGGCGGGCCGGTTACCCCTCGTGAACCGGCCCGCCCATACCTTCGGGCGGAACTCCTGGCCTGCGACCGGACGGTTACCTTCGGCAGGGGGCGATCCTCCTTCGCCCGCCAGCTCCAGGAAGAGCCGTCGATGGCGCCGCCGGAGGGATCCGGCCGGGTCGGTCACCCCTCGTTGGACCGACCCGGCCGGGTTATCCCCGGGGCCCGAGCTGTCACCCCTCGTGGACAGCTCGCGCCCGGTTCCCACCCCCGGTGGTGGCTTGTCCCCCCTTCCCCTTGGTTACTGGCAGTACTCGAAGGTGCCGAGTACGGTGCGGCCGTCCTTGATCAGGTAGCCGGTGGCGGCGAGATCGGTACTGGCGACCGGGTTCTCCCCGTCCGGCGCCAGCCACTCGACCTGCTGCACGACCTGGTAGGCGTTCGGGTCGTTGCGCAGCACCTTGACCTCGGTGTCGTCCATCTCGGCGGGCTTGGTGTCGGTGGCCTTGCCCTTCTCCCACTCCCCCGCGCTGGCCAGCGTGTGCTGGGCGGCGTCGTAGACGACGGTGCGGTACCGGATCTGCTGGTGCTCGCCGGGGCGGTAGCCGGGCTGGGCGTAGACGACCGGGGCGGCGATCTCGATCTCGATCCGGTCGTCCTTGTGGGTGCAGGTGGCCTGGCCGGTGAGCGCGACACCGGGGACGCCGGTATCCGCCGCGGCGGCGCCCGCGCCGAACACCAGGGCGGCGGTGGTCGTCGAGAGAGCGAGGGCGGTGGTCAGCTTGCCGATCATCGTCTGTGCGTCCTTCGTGAGGTCCGTGGTTCCGGTCGATCCGGTGTTGTCACAAACAATGCGGCCTGCGTCTTGGCGCGGGCTTAAGAACACCTTGCATGGACGAATCCCCAGGTAGATCGGGATTCGCTAACACTTCCGCGCCGCGCGAGCGATGATGGAATCGGTGTGATCGATGATTGGAGCGACGATGGAAACCGTGGTGGTCTGGATCCTTGCCACAATCCTGTACTGGTGGGGTCTGCTGTAGTGAAAGTGCAACCTGGCCGCACGTTCGGCCAGGTCTCCCTCGAGTTCGATCCGCCGTATTTCGGCGAACCGAAGAGTCGCTTGGGGCTCGTTCCGCCGACCTTCCGATGACCAAAACGACCGCGCACCCGGCCTTTTCGGCCGGGGGCGTTCGTGGTTCGCTCAGCGAGCAGATTCGGCGGCCAGCGCCTCGACGGCCTCGTCCGGTTCCGCGTCCGGTGCGTCCAGCCCGCGTTCGCGCAGCAGAACCAGCGAGAGCGCGGCGGCGAGCACCGAGCAGGCGGCCACGACGAAGGTGGTCGACATCCCGGAGGTGAAGGCCGCCCGTGCGGCCTCGGCAAGGCCGCCGTCACCGGTGGCGGCGCTGATGACCAGCGCGTCGGAGATGGACTGGCGACCGGTTTCCGGAGCGCCCGCGGGCATCGCGTCGGAGCAGGTGCTCGACAGCACCGCGCCGAGCACAGCGACGCCGAGGGCGGCGCCCGCCTGCTGGATGGTGTCGTTGAGCGCCGAGCCGACGCCCGCGTACTCACCGGGCACCGCGCCCATCAGCGCGCCGATCGTGGCGGGCATCGCAAGACCGAAGCCGCCGCCCATCACGGCCATGGCGAGCGCGGGCAGCCAGAAGCCCGAATTCGGCTCCAGCAAGGTGAGCATCCCGAAGCCCGCGGCGGTGATCGTCAGGCCGACGGCGGTGATGCTGCGGTTGCCGACCTTGCTCGCCAGCGCGGCCCCGACCCCGTTGCAGGGGTCAGCGCTGCGCGACGCCGACGCGATGACGGGTGACGAGTTCGGCCAGGTCCAGCGATTCGTCGGACCACGCGACGAGGTCGAGAACCGCGCCGTGACCGATCAGCTCGCGGGCCGCGCGGATGTCCGACGGCCTGGCGATGGCGACCGCGCCGACCAGGCGACGACGGCGCAGGGCGAGGACGGTGAAGTTCGGCTCGGCGAGCGTGCCGCGCAGCACGAAGTCGTCGTCGTGCCGCATCCGGCCCGCGAACTGGAGATTGATCCCGTACTGGGTGGACCAGCCCCACGAGACATCCTGGCGGGCAACCGGTTTGCCGAGCATCGACTTCGCGGCGGCCACGCCCTGCGCCAGCGCGCTGTTCCAGTGCTCTGTGCGTTCGTGCGCGCCGAGGTCGGGATCGAACCGGTTGGCGGCGTCGCCCGCCGCGTAGACCCCTGGCGCGGAGGTGCGATAGTGCTCGTCGACGAGGACGCCGTTGTCGACGGCCAGGCCGGCCGTCTCGGCGAGCTCGGTGTCGGGAACCGAGCCGATGGCGATCAGCGCCACGCCCGCCCCCCATATCCGGCCGTCGCGCGCGGTCGCCGTGACACCGTCCTCGTGACCCTCGAGACGGGTCAGCGTCACCTCGTCCAGAATCTCGACGCCGTTGTCGGCGTGCAGCTTTCGGTAGAACGAGCCCACCGAGGGCGGGGCGACGCGGTCGAGCGGGGCCGATCCGGCATGCACGACGGTGACTTCGGCCCCGAGCGACCGGGCGGTCGCCGCGACCTCGCATCCGACCAGGCCGCCGCCGACGATCAACAGTGATTTGCCCGCGTCGATCGCCGCGCGCAGCGGCCCGATGTCGGCGGCGCCGCGCAGCGTGTGCACATGGCGCTGCGGGGCGGGCAGGCTGCGGGCGCGCGCGCCGGTCGCCAGCAGCAGGCGGTCGTAGCCGAGCTTCTCGCCGCCTGCCAGTCGCACTTGCCGCCGCTCGGTGTCGATGTCCTCCACCGTGACGCCGGTGCGCAGCTCGATGTCCTTGTCACGCCAGGACTCCGCGGTGTCGAGCAGCGTCCTTCGCTCGACCGCGGCGCCCGCCAGCATCTCCTTCGAGACCATGGGACGCCGGTACGGCAGGCCGTCTTCGGCCCCGACCAGCACGATGCGTCCCGAATACCCTTCGGCGCGAAGGGTCTTGGCCGCGGTGGCGCCCGCGACCCCCGCGCCGACGATCACGATCCGTTCGGTCATGCGCGACTGACCTCGACCATCTCGAAATCCGCTTTGGCCGCGCCGCAATCGGGGCAGGACCAGTCGTCGGGGATGTCGTCCCAGCGGGTGCCGGGCTCGATGCCGTCCTCGGGCCAGCCGAGCGCTTCGTCGTACTCGAAGCCGCACTGCACGCATTGGAAGAGTTTGTAATCGGTTTTCATAGTTCGTGTCCTGCTGTAGTGATGGAAGGGTTTTCGAAGTCGAGCTTTTCCCGGACGCCGCAGTCGGGGCAGCACCAGTCGTCGGGCACCGCGGACCACGGCGTGCCCGGCGGGAAGCCCTCGCGGGGCGCGCCCGCGACCTCGTCGTAGGTGTAATCGCAACCGGGACAGCGGTAGACGGCCATCACCGCACCTCGTACTTCGCCAGCACGCGCTCCCGCTTGCTCGGCTGGATGTTCACCCGGGTGATGTCACCGTCGTAGTGCGCGAGCACACGGTGATCCATCACCTTGCGCCACAGCGGGGGCAGATAGGCCAGCCCGATCATGCTGGCATAGCCGCTCGGTAGGTTCGGCGCGCCATCCATGCTGCGCAGGGTCTGATACCGCCGGGTCGGGTTGGCGTGATGGTCGCTGTGCCGCTGCAGGTGGTACAGGAAGATATTGGTGACGATGTGGTCGGAGTTCCAGCTGTGCTCCGGCGTGCACCGCTCGTAACGGCCCGACGCGGCCCGCTGCCGCAGCAGGCCGTAGTGCTCCAGGTAGTTCACCGTCTCCAGCAGCGAGAAACCGTAGACCGCCTGAATGATCAGGTACGGCAGCACGACCGGGCCGAACACCGCGACCAGCGCGCCCCACAGCACCACCGACATCAGCCAGGCGTTGAGCACGTCGTTGTGAATCGTCCACGGGCTCTTGCCCATTCGCTGCAGGCGGGTCTTCTCCAGCTCCCAGGACGAACGCAGGCTGCCCGACACGCTCCGCGGCAGGAAGGCCCAGAACGTCTCGGCGAAACGCGCGCTGGCCGGGTCCTCGGGTGTCGCGACACGCACGTGGTGGCCGCGGTTGTGCTCGATGTAGAAGTGGCCGTAGAACGTCTGGGCGAGGGTGATCTTGGACAGCCAGCGCTCCAGCTCGTCCTTCTTGTGGCCCAGTTCGTGCGCGGTGTTGATGCCGACGCCGCCCATCGTGCCGATGCTCAGCGCGAGGCCGATCTTCGAGATCAGCCCGAGGCCGCCGTCGATGCCGAGCCAGGACAGGTCCGTCGCCGTCCACAGATAGCAGGCGAACACCAGGCTCATCAGTTGCAGCGGAATGTAGGCGTAGGTGCAGTACCGGTAGTACTTGTCGTTCTCCAGCTGCTCCATCACCTCTTCCGGCGGGTTCTGCCCGTCGGGACCGAAGAAGCGGTCCAGGATCGGCAGCAGCACGTAGACCAGCAGCGGGCCGATCCACCACCAGACCGGCGACACCTCCTGCAGCCCGAGCTCGTTGAACACCCAGACCAGCCAGGTCGCGAGCAGCACGGTGGTGGGCGCCACCAGGCCGAACAGCCACAGATAGCGCTTGCGGTCGCGCCATTGCAGCGCCTGTGCGGGCGCATCGGTTGGGGATGTCGTCATTCTCGATCTCCTCGGGGACTTGCGCGCGGTCCGGGCAGAAGCCGGCGCCCGGACCGGGTAGGCACTCGCGCCACTGCGGTGTGGTGTCGAGCACTTTACAAACGTGCTCTCTTGTCCAATTGGAATACACCCAGTGCATAAGTGTCAATAGCTCAGACAAATCGTGCTGATGTGTACGATGGATGACGTGCCTGAAGCGTCGAGTTTTCACACCCGGATGCGCTTACTGCTCCGCGAGCGCGTTATCGAGACCGCGCGCGAACTCGTGTGCACCGAGGGCTGGGGTGCGGTGAACATGTCGCGCGTGGCCAAGGAGGTCGGCGTCAGCCGCCCGGTCCTCTACAAGGAGATCGGCACCAAACAGGACCTCGCCGACCTGGTCATCCGGCACGAGTTGGAGACCTTCCTGGTCGGCATCGACGACAGCCTGGCCGCGCATTCCGACGACGTGATCGCGGGCCTGACCGCCGCGGTCGGCTACACGCTGCGCACCGGCTCCGACAACGAACTGCTCGGGGCCGTGTTGTCCGGGCGCTCGCCCGCCAACGCCGCCTTGCTGCCGACCCTGATGACCGAGCCCGAGCCTGTCCTCGGCCGGGCGCTGGGCGCGGTCACCGGCGCGGTGCGCGCGCGGTACGCGCTCGCCGAACTGTCGGACGACGAGCTCGCGACGCGCATCGAGACCGTCATCCGGCTGACCCTCAGCCATCTCTTCCAGCCGCTCGGCCCGGTCGAACGTGCCGTCGGGCAGATCGGCTCGGCGCTCGGGGCATTGTTCACGCCGGTGCGAGCGACGGTTTCCTGACGGGCCGCAGGGCCGAGCGCGGTGGATGCGCCGGTGCGCGGACGCATCGCGCCGATCCGCTCAATTCACCGGCAGCGTCACCCGCGGCGGCACCGTCAACGGCGGCGTCATGCGCGGCGGTGTGACACCCGGCCGGGGGAAATCCGTCGGCCATGGCCGCAGCGTCGGCGGCAGATAGCGCCCCGTCGGCAGATACGGCGGGGCGATGGGCGTCGGAAGATGGCGCGTCGGCAACGGGCGCGGTGGAGCCGGCTCGGACGGCGTGCCCGCCGCGGCGAGAACCAGACGGAGCACCAGAAAGACCCCGAACGCCAACGCGGTCCAGAGCCGCCAGTTCGACCGCGGCGCCTCCGGCAGGTACCGCGCTTCCGGCGGCTGCGGCATGTACGGGGACGAAAGCTCGGGCCCGGCCGGCGATTCGGCCTGTTCCTCCACCGCGGCCAGGGTCGCGCGCACGAAGTCCGCGCGGCTCGGATCCCACTGCGCGACAAGGCGCAAGCCGCGCTCGCCCGCTTCGCGATCACCGCGGTCCAGGTCGAGCAGCGCGAGTTCCTGCGTGGCATCGACGTGCTCGGGTTGCAGCCGAAGCGCCTCGCGCAGAGCCGCTTCCGCGCCCGGCACGGAAATCCCGCCGCGGCGCAGGATCGAACCGCGGACCCGGTGCAGATCGGCGTGGTCGGGGTCGATCTCGATGGCCCGGTCGATGGTCGCCAGCGCCACGGCCGGATCCGTCGCCGACTGGACACCCGCGAGCAGGCGCAGGTTCTCGACGTACTCCGGGTCCAGTTCCGCGCTGCGGGTGGCCGCGGCCAGCGCGCGGTCGTAGTGCCGTTGCCGCTCCGCGGCATCGTCCTCGGCCAGGTGCGCCAGTTCCTGTTCGGCCAGCGCGAGCACCCGCAGCGCGGACTGGTAGTCGGGGAAGACGGCCAGCGCGGCAGCGCTGTAGCCGACGGACCTCTCGTACTCACCGGTGCGAAACCAGGCGTAGCCCATCAGCATCAGCGCGTCGGCGTTGTCGGGATCGGCGGCGAGCACCGCGCCCAGCTTCGCCCGCGCCGCGTCGATCCGGCCGAGGTCGATGAGGACCTTGGCACGGGCGACCTCGTCGTGCGCGAAAGTAGTCATGCGACCGGGCTTTTCAGCGCATCTTCATTCGCTTCATGTACAGGGCGAGCTCGTCGTAGCTGCCGTCGCCGTTGGCGAATTCGACCACGTTGCGGGCGGATTCGAACCACGCGCCCGCACTCGGCTTGATCGCGGCCATCGCGGCCTCCAGATCAGCCATACCGATGGGCCGGACAGTGCCGGTGCGGATCGATTCCGCCATGGCCAGCTGGGTGGCCGAGGTGCAGACATGGGCCAGGTCGGCGCCCGAGAACCCCTCGGTGCGCGCGGCGATCGCGCCGAGGTCGATCCCGGCCACCGGACGCTCGCGCAGGTGGTAGTGCAGGATCGCCTTGCGCGCGGCGGGATCAGGCAGCGCGACCAGGATCATCCGGTCGAAGCGCCCCGGCCTGCGCAGCGCGACGTCGATGTCCCACGGGTGGTTGGTCGCGCCGAGGATGTAGACGCCCTCGTTGTCGACGGTGGCCGAATCCATCTCGTTCAACAGCTGATTCACCACGGTGCGCATGGTCGCCGAGCTGGACATCTGGCTGCGCTTGTGGCCGAGCGCGTCCACCTCGTCAAGGAACAGCACGCACGGCGCGTTGCGACGGGCCACCTCGAACACGCTGTGCAGGTTGCGCTCGCTGGCGCCGGTGTAGATGTCGAGGATGTCGGCGATCTCGATCGGATAGAAATTCGCGCCGAGCTCGCCCGCCACCGCCGAGGCGATGAAGGTCTTGCCGCAGCCGGGCGGGCCGTACAGCAGCAGGCCGCCGCGCGCCGAGGTGCCGAATGCCTTGGCCAGCTCGGGGTTTCGCAGCGGGCCGAGCAGAGTGAGGTCGAGCTGTCGCTTGACTTCCTCCATGCCGCCGACATCGGCCAGCGTCACCTTGGCGCGGGAGAACAGGCCCGTATCAGTGGCGGCGGCGTATTCCGTTGGGCCCGAGTCGACGAAGGCCGGTGCGACGATGTCGGACACCTGGTCCTCGGCGGCCGCCCAGTCGTAGTCAGCGGCAGCCGTTTCGGGCTCCGCCTGGGGAGCGGGTTCGACGTCCGGCGCGGAGCCGTCGGGAGTCGTTGCGGCGGGCGAACTTTCGGCCTGCGGCGCGGTCGCGGCCGATGCGGCGCCGCCCGCGAGCGCGGCGGTGCACTGCTGGAGCAGTTCCACGGCCCGCGCGTTGCCCGGCTCCTGGCTCAGCGCCGCGCCGCACTGGGCGAGCGCCTCGGCGTGGCGGCCGCGCTCGGCGAGCAGTTCGATCACCCGCAACCGCAGAGCGAGCACGTCAGGGCTCCGGTCCAGCGCGGCAAGCATTTCGACCAGCACCGGATCATCGGTCACGGCAGTCCCCCGTTCGAGCACACGAATACCCCGACGATCCTAAACCGTTACCCTCCAGAAACATCGCGTCGCGCGCTCACCCGATGCCGCGCGCCGTACGTGATGCACGCCACAATCGAGCGTCGGAATAGTTCCATCCGGGAGCCCGTTGAAGGTCACTGTCGGCGTCCGGAACAGCCCCGGGCCGCACCCTTCGTCGCTTCGAGCGACCACTCGCCGAGAGGCGCTTGTGGGACGTCGACACCCGAGTCGTGACGCTGGCGTGGCGTCCGGTGACTCAGCGGCGCCGCCAGGTTACCCCCCGACCTGGCGGCGTTTCGCCTATCGAGCGCCGTTAACCTGAACGGTCCAAGATGCTGCCATGACCTCGTACGACTCGGCACTGCACCGCAGGCTCGGACTCACCGACTCGGTGCTGATCGGTCTCGGCTCGATGATCGGTGCCGGGATCTTCGCCGCGCTCGCACCGGCGGCCGAGGCCGCAGGCTCGTGGCTGCTCCTCGCGCTCGCCGTCGCCGCGTTGCTCGCGTACTGCAACGCGATGTCCTCGGCCCGGTTGGCGGCGCGCTATCCGGTCTCGGGCGGGACGTACGTGTACGGCAGGGAACGGCTCGGCCCGTTCTGGGGATATCTGGCCGGGTGGGCGTTCGTGGTGGGCAAGACGGCCTCGTGCGCCGCGATGGCGCTGACCGTCGGCCACTACGCCTGGCCCGAGCAGTCCCGCGCGGTCGCGGTCGCCGCGGTGCTGGCGATCACCGCGATCAACTACACCGGCGTGCAGAAATCCGCGCTGGCCACCCGGATCATCGTCGCGGTCGTGCTCGCGGTGCTCGCGATGGTGGCGGCGATCGGCCTGTCCGGCACGCACACCGCCGCGACAGCGCTGCCGGACCGGATCGGCCCGCGCGACGTGCTGGAAGCGGCCGGGCTGCTGTTCTTCGCCTTCGCCGGGTACGCGCGGATCGCCACCCTCGGCGAGGAAGTGCGCGAGCCGCGACGCACCATTCCGCGCGCCATCATGCTCGCGCTGGCCATCGCGCTGGTGGTCTACGTCGTGGTGGCCGCCGCCGCTCTCGCGGTGCTCGGCTCGGCCGGGCTCGCGGCGGCGACCGATCCGCTGGCCAGGGTCGTCTCGGAGGCGGGCGCTCCGGCGCTGGAGCCGGTGGTGCGGATCGGCGCGGTGGTCGCGGCGGCGGGCTCACTGCTCGCGCTCGTGCTCGGCGTGTCACGCACGACGCTGGCGATGGCCCGCGACCGGTACCTGCCGCACGCACTCGCCGCTGTACATCCTCGCTTCGGCGTGCCCCACCGGGCGGAGCTGGTCGTCGGCGCGGTGGTGGCCGTGGTCGCGGCGAGCTTCGACCTGCGTGCGGCCATTGGCTTCTCGTCGTTCACCGTGCTGGTCTACTACCTCGTCGCCAATGTCTCGGCGGGCACGCTCACCGCGGCGGAGGATCGGCCCGCCCGCTGGATTCCGGTGGTCGGAGCGCTCGGCTGCGTGATCGTCGCGGCCGCGCTGCCGCTCGCGTCGGTTCTCGTCGGAGCCGGGGTCCTCGCGCTCGGCGTCGCGCTCTACGCGGTGACCCGCCGGGCACGCTGAGCCGCCACGATTTTCGTGACGCGCGCCTCTGCCTGTTGGCCGGTCCGCGCGGGTCCGGCGCGCTAGCCTCATCCTCATGGGGCGTTTCTGTGGTTTCCTCGCTGGAATCGCTGCGGTGTCGCTTGTCGCGGGAAGTCTCGTGGGCGCGCCCGCACACGCGGCCCCTGCCGCCACCGTGAAACAGGCGCGCTGCGAGGTCAGCTCCGGCCGGGAAGCGCAGCGCGCGGCTCCGGAACAAGCCGGATTCGACGCCGAACTGCTCACCGCCGCACTGGAGTTCGCCAGTCACCGAAACCGATTCAACGTTCAGGTCTTTCGGCACAACTGCCTGGTCGGCGAGGGACCGAACAACGCGAAGACCGACAACGTCGCCTGGAATGTCTGGAGCGTGACCAAGAGTGTGGTCTCGCTGCTCGCGGGCATCGCGTGGGACCGCGGCCTGCTCGATCTGGACGCCCCGATCGACAAGTACCTGCCCCCGGGCCTCGGTGACGCGGCGCACCGCGCCATCCGGATCGAGGACCTGCTCACCGAGACCTCCGGGATGACGGTGGGCGTGCTCACCGAGGGCATCACCGGAGTCGTCCCCATCGATCCACACAGCGCGGTGCAGGCGCTCGCTGTGCCGCTGGACAATCCGCCGGGCACCGTCTTCAGCTACAGCCAGCGCAACGTCGACCTGCTGACGTTCGTCATCGAACTGGCCATCGGCGAGCCATTTCAGCAGTTCGCGCAGCGGGAGTTGTTCGACCCGCTCGGCATTCTGCGCAGCGACTACTACTGGGCCAAGGATCGCGCCGGAAATACCTACGGCTACGCGCATCTGATGATCCCGCCGAACGATCTCGCCAAGCTCGGCCTACTGGTGAGCAACGAAGGCCGCTGGGGCGCAGACCAACTCGTGTCCGAAGAGTATCTCCGAATGGCGCTGACGCCGTCCCGGCCGAACCCGTGCTACGGCTACCTCTTCTGGCTCGGCCCCGACTGCGCGGAATCGCCCTCGTTCATGCCGCCCGACATGTACATGATGGCCGGGCTCGGTTTGCAGAACGTTTTCGTGCTGCCCTCGCTCGACCTGATGGTGGTGTGGACCGGCGTCTTCGGCAACGTCAGCAGCTACGGCGTCTCCGGCATCGTGCAGAACACCGATGAACTGCCGTACGAGTTCTTCCGCATGCTCTTCGCCGCCATGCCCGAGAGTCCCGTCCCCGATCCAGGACCGTACGTCGAGCCGACGATTCGGTTGGACCCGCGCCGGCTCGTCGACGCGAACCTGCTGCTCGCGGTCTTCGGCATCGGCCCGGCCGCCTACCCGGGCTGCAATGTCTTCTCCTGCTTGAACTACCAGCTCGCGCCCCCGTTCGCGGATATCGCACCGGGCTGCTTCATCGTCGTCTGCCTCGGCCACGACCCCCGCACCCCCGGCATCCACTGACCTCTCGGGCACGAACGATCCGTCTTTCCGTACCGCGTGCGCACGTGCGGTGGCCCGGTCACCACATATCGACGAGCAGTCCCCAACGGCGGGTGTCGGCTTCGTGGACCACCTCGCCCCAGTCGCGCAGCAGGCGTTCGAAGATGGCGGGGGTGGTGATGCGGTGGCGGTTGGCGGTTTCGCGGTCGAGGTGGGGATGCAGGTCGGAGATGCGTGAGGCGATGCGGCCCCACAGGTTGGCGAGGGTGGCCAGGTGCGCCGGTGAGTGGGCGAGCCAGGTGGTGGGCCGGATGGTGTCGCTGTGCCCGCTCCACGGCTGGTGAGCGGCGGGCTCGACGGGCAGGTCGGCGCCGTAGAGGCCGCGAAGGAACAGGTCGGTGTCGGTGATCAGCTCGGCCGTCTCGGGCGGTGCGTCCCACGGCACGAAGAGGCGGGCATCGCGCCACACCGCTTCGAATTCGGAGTGCAGCGCGGCGGAACTGTAGGCGTGGAAACGGTACTCGGCGATCCATTGCTCGGTCCGGTCCAGCCAGCGCAGGCCGATCGGGTACTGCTGGCGGTGATCCTCGTCGGGCCACTCCAAGTCCGCGAACCGCCGCGGCGCCCGCTCGGACACCGTCCGCGCCAGCCGCGGCCAGTCCGCGATGTGCACGGCGACATACGAACCCACCGGCCACACCTCTCCACGCCGACCTCGCTTACCGAAGCGATTGTGCCAGCCCCCGATACGACCACCGGGCCGACCCGATCCGGTGGCGGATCGGATCGGCCCGGTGCGACGAACCGGCTCAGCGGTCGCTGAGCAGCACCTCGGCGATCTGAATGGTGTTGAGCGCCGCGCCCTTGCGCAGGTTGTCGCCGGAGACGAACAGCGCGAGACCGCGACCGTCGGGCGCGCCGGGATCCTGGCGGATGCGGCCGACGAGCGACTCGTCGGCGCCCGCGGCCTGCAACGGCGTCGGCACGTCGACCAGCTTCACGCCGGGCGCGCCGGCGAGCAGTTCCTTGGCCCGCGCCACCGACAGCGGGTTGGCGAACTCGGCGTTGATGGACAGCGAGTGGCCGGTGAAGACCGGAACCCGCACGCAGGTGCCGCTCACCAGGAGCTCGGGGATGCCGAGGATCTTGCGGCTCTCGTTGCGCAGCTTCTGGTCCTCGTCGGTCTCGCCGGACTCGTCGTCGACCAGCGAACCGGCCAGCGGGATCACGTCGAAGGCGATCGGCGCGACGTACTTGTTCGGCGCGGGGAAGGTCACGGCGCTGCCGTCGTGCACCAGCTTCTCGGCGTCGTCGATCACCGCGCGCACCTGCGAGGCCAGCTCGTCGACACCGGCCAGGCCGGAACCGGAGACCGCCTGGTAGCTGGAGACGACCAGCCTGGTCAGGCCCGCCTCGTCGTGCAGCGGCTTGAGCACCGGCATCGCGGCCATGGTGGTGCAGTTGGGGTTGGCGATGATGCCCTTGACCAGGTTGCGGGTCTGCTCCGGGTTGACCTCGCTGACCACCAGCGGGACCTCGGGGTCCTTGCGCCAGGCCGACGAGTTGTCGATGACGGTGACGCCCGCGGCGGCGAACCGCGGCGCCTGCACCCGGGACATGGTGGCGCCCGCCGAGAACAGCGCGATGTCGAGGCCGGAGGGGTCCGCCGTCTCGGCGTCCTCCACCACGATCTCGCCGCCGCGCCACGGCAGCGTCTTACCCGCCGAGCGCGCGGACGCGAAGAACCGCACCTCGTCGGCCGGGAAGTCGCGCTCCTCCAGCAGCTTCCGCATGACGGCGCCGACCTGTCCGGTCGCGCCGACGACTCCTACTCGAATACCCATGGTTTATCGCCCCGTTCCTGCATGCACCACGGCCACCTCGTCGCCGCCCAGATCGAAGGCGCGGTGCAGCACCTGCACGGCGTCGTCCAGCTCGGTGTCCTTGACCAGGACCGAGATCCGGATCTCGGAGGTGGAGATCAGGTCGATGTTGATGCCCGCGTCGGCCAGCGCCTCACAGAACGTCGCCGTGACGCCCGGGTGGCTCTTCATGCCCGCGCCGACCAGCGACACCTTGCCGATGTGGTCGTCGTAGAGCACCTGAGAGAAGCCGATCTCACCCTGGCGCTTGGTGAGCATCTCGACGGCGCGCGCGCCCTCGGTCTTGGGCAGTGTGAAAGTGATGTCGGTCTTGCCGGTCTCCACCTTGGAGATGTTCTGCAGGACCATGTCGATGTTGATCTCGGCGTCGGCGATGGCACGGAACACCTTGGCGGCGAATCCCGGCTCGTCCGACAGCCCGACCACGGTCACCTTGGCCTCGCTGCGGTCGTGCGCGACGCCAGTGAGGATTGCTTTCTCCAAGGGGATGTCCTCCATCGATCCGTAAACGTAGGTGCCCTGCTTGTCGGTGTAGGACGAGCGAACATGCACGGGCACGTTGTAGCGACGCGCGTACTCGACGCAGCGCAGCATCAGCACTTTGGAGCCGCAGGCCGCCATCTCCAGCATCTCCTCGTAGGAGACCTGCTCGAGCCGCTGCGCGTCGGAGACGATCCGCGGGTCGGCGGTGAAGACGCCGTCCACGTCGGTGTAGATCTCGCAGACGTCGGCCTCCAGCGCCGCGGCCAGCGCGACGGCGGTGGTGTCGGAGCCGCCGCGACCGAGCGTGGTGACGTCCTTGCTGTCCTGGCTCACGCCCTGGAACCCGGCGACCAGCACGATGGTGCCCTCGTCGAGCGCCTCGCGCAGGCGGCTCGGGGTGACGTCGATGATCTTCGCGTTGCCGTGCGCGCCGGTGGTGATCACACCCGCCTGCGAGCCGGTGAACGAGCGGGCCTCCGCGCCGAGCGAATGGATCGCCATGGCGACCAGCGCGTTGGAGATGCGCTCGCCGGAGGTGAGCAGCATGTCCATCTCGCGGGCGGGCGGCGCGGGCGCCACCTGCTGGGCGAGATCGAGGAGTTCGTCGGTCGTGTCGCCCATCGCCGAGCAGACGACCACCACGTCGTGGCCTTGCTTCTTGGTCTCGACGATCCGTTCAGCGACGCGCCGGATACGCTCGGCGGTAGCGACCGAGGATCCTCCGTACTTCTGAACAACGAGAGCCACGACTGGGTCCTCCAAGATCGACAATCGGCTGGTAACAGCCCCCAAGACTACCGGCCGCCGTCCATCCGATTTGTCGCTACCTCCCCGAGCTGTGCAAAAGCACACACACGCAAGCAGTCTCGAATGATCGACGACCCCGCCCCGCGAACGGGTCATGATGGGGTCATGAAGAGCTCACTGATCGCGGTCACGACGGGGCGGCGCGAGGTGGTGCACGACCTCACGCCGCAGTGCGCGGAGTTCGCCGCGGCGGCGGGCGGAGACGGGCTGCTGCACGTCTTCGTCCCGCACGCGACGGCCGGTATCGCCATCATCGAACTGGGCGCGGGCAGCGACGACGATCTGCTCGCCGCGCTCGGCGACCTGCTGCCCGCCGACGACCGGTGGCGGCACGCGCACGGCTCTCCTGGGCACGGCCGCTCGCACGTGATGCCCGCGATGATCCCGCCCTACGCCACGGTGCCGGTCATCGGCGGGAAGCTGATGCTCGGCACCTGGCAGTCGATCGCCATGGTCGACCTGAATGTGGACAACCCCGAACGACAGGTCCGGCTGTCGTTCCTCACCGACGCCGGCTGACTTTCACGCCCTGGTCAACCAGGTGACCTGGGTGCCGTTGCCGAACTCCTGGCGCCGGGTCGGGGTGAACAGCGTCGGCCGGAACGGCCCGTCGAGCGCACGGACGCCCGCACCGGCCGTGACCGGATAGCTCTTGATGACGAGTTCATCGATCTCATCGATGAGCGCGCCCGCGAGCTTGCCGCCACCGGCCAGCCAGATGTCCATGCCGTCCTCCTGCTTCAACCGGCGGACCAGATCCACCGGATCGCCGTCGACCAACTCGACGGTGGGGTCGTCGATCCGGCCGAGAGTGCCGGATACGACGTACTGCCGCATATGCGGGTAGGGGCTGGTGATGCCGATGGCCAGGGCGGGGTCGTAGGTGCCGCGGCCCATCACCAGGGTGTCGAAGTTCTTGCACGGCGCATCGGCCGCGAGACCGAAATGCGGACGCGCGTGTGTCGGAAGGGTCTCCGGATACTCGGCGGCGAGCCATTCGGAGAAGTCCGGCGCCACGGGAAAGAACTCGATGCCGCCATCCGGACCGGCGATGTAGCCGTCGAGGGACATGCCGACGAAGTAGACGAGCTTTCGCATGAAGATCCTGCTTTCTGGGGAAGTAGTACTCGGTGCGGGCGGTCGCCTCAGGCGCGGCGGTACCACGTCAGCTGGGCGTTGTTGCTGAATTCCATGCGCCTGCTCGGGGTGAACAGTGTCGGCGTGAAGGCACCGGCGAAGGCGGGGATGCCGCCGCCCGCGAGGACCGGGTAGCTCTTGATCATCAGTTCGTCGATCTCGTCGGCGAGCTGAGCCGCGAGGTTGCCGCCACCGCACAGCCAGATGTCGAGACCATCCGCTTGCTTCAGCTCCCGCACCAGGGCAACCGGGTCGCCCGCCACGACTTCGACGGCTGGATCGCCGCTCGGACCGAGGGTGCTGGAGATGACGTACTGCTTCAGGTGCGCAAAGGGGCTGGTCGCCCCGGCGGAGAGGCCGGGTTCGTAGGTGCCGCGCCCCATCAGCACTGTGTCCCAGTTCTTGTTCGGTGTATCCACCGGCATCCCCGTCTGCGCTCGGAGGTAGGTCGGCATCGGCTCCGGGTAGTGCTCATCGATCCACGCGGACATGTCGTCCGCGAGCGGATAGAAGTCGAACTCCCCGCCGGGGCCCGCGATGTATCCGTCCAGCGAGACGGCGACGTAGTAAACAAGTTTTCGCATTGGACCACCTGAGTTGTTGTACTCTGTCTGTAGTGATTTGAAATGTAGTACTACGGATGGAGTGGTGTCAAGATGCGGACGAACCCGGAGCGGCGACAGGCGCTCATCGACGCGGCGATCGAGGTTCTCGCCGACGAGGGCGCGCGTGGGCTCACCTTTCGCGCGGTGGACAAACGGGCCACCGTGCCCGCGGGAACGGCCTCGAACTACTTCTCCAGCCGCGACGACCTGCTCACCCAAGTGGGCAGCAGGTTCTACGAGCGGCTGCAACCGAGCGCCGAGACCATGGCCAAGGTGACCGACGGGCCGCGCACCCGCGCCAACATCACCGAGCTGATGAAGGAGGTCGTCGCGCGCATCGAGGCGTTCCGCACCGGCTATCTCGCGATGCTCGAACTACGCCTGGAGTCGACCCGCAGGCCGGAACTGCGCGCGGTGCTCACCGAGCGGGTGCGCGAGGACCTCGACTTCAACGTGCGCAATCATCTGGAATCCGGTCAACCCGGCGACGCCGACACCGTCCGCCTGCTCTACCTGGCGCTGAACTGGCTGATCGTCGACCGGCTGACGCTGCCGGACATCTTCCCCGAGGAACAGAGCGCACATCTGATCGAGACGGCGGTGGAAAGACTCGTCCAGAACTCTTGACTTTTCGCGAATTCGCCGGAACCTTGTGACGCCCGTCACGCCCATTCGATAATGGACCGATGGAGGCGAACGTTGGAGACCGACTGCTCGTACACGGACACGTAGTGGGGGAACATGATCGCCAGGGCGAGATCGTCGAGGTCCGCGGACCCGAAGGCTCGCCGCCCTACGTCGTCCGCTTCACCGACGGGCACGAATCCCTCGTGTATCCCGGCCCTGACGCGGTGATCGAGCACATCAAGTGATCATCCGGCGCCTCGTCTCGTCGAGGCGCCGATGCCGCGCCGCCCGCCAGAGGCGACGGGTCAGCCCGCCGAACCCGGCGGGCCGCTGAGCCGACCACCGCGCAGCCCGACGGTCGCCGATCATCCAGCCGATGCGAACGTCGTTCCCGCCCCCGCAAATGCCTACTCACCAGTAGCTTTCACACCGTAGACCTCTTTGTTGACGGATCGGAAGAGCGCTGTGCAGAATCGGCGAGTCGATCCACCGGGGGGCGGAGGTATTGCATGCGCACGAAAACCGATATCCGCTTCACCGTCGAGGCAAGTCCGACCCATGTTCTCGACGCTCTGGCGGCCATCGAATTGCTCCCGGAATGGTCGATGTACCAGGATGCGCGCGTGGCGACCCGCGACGAATCCGGCCGGCCGCACCGCGTTTACGTCACCGCCGACGTGCTCGGCAGTTCCGATTTGCAGGTGCTGGAATACGAATGGACGAAGAAACGGTCGTCCTGGACGGTGGTGGACAGCTCCCGCGGCATCGGTGGCGGCGGCTGGTTCGAGGTCAGCGAGGACACGAACGGCACCAACGTCTGGTACCACTCGGAGTTGTCTTCTCGACTCCCGCTCCCCGGCCTGCTGATGAAGCGCACCGTGCAACGCTGGAATGAAACGGTGGTGCAGAACTTCATCGAATTCGCGGAAAGCTACGGGGAATCCGAGAATTTCAATTCCATATAGCGATAGCGCATGAATTCATATAGCGATATCGCATAATTCACGGCGCCCGATGACGCTCTGAGCGAAACCCCTCGGTCGCCGCCGCTTTCCGGACCGCGCTGGACTCGCCGGGGTGCGACGATGTGAATCATGATCGGTACGAAACGGGTTCGGTTCCGACCGGTTGCCGAAGGCGCCACGGTAACTCAGCTCGAACTGTTCTTCGACCTCGTCTTGGTTTTCGCGTTCACGATGGTGACCGCCCTGGCGGCAGGCGACACCAGCGCCAAGAACATGCTGCGCGCACTGCTGGTGCTCGCGGTCATGTGGTGGGTGTGGATCGCCTACGCGTGGCTGGGCAATGTGGTCCGCGCCGACGAGGGCTTCACCAGGGTGGCGATGTTCGTCGCGATGGGCGGCGCGTTCCTCGCGGCATTGACCATTCCGGAAGCCTTCCGCGATATGGACGGCGGCTGGTTCGGCCCGCTGGTCTTCGCGATCGCCTACCTGCTGGTGCGGCTGGTGCACCTGGCGGTGTTCTACATGGCCAGCACCGAGGACGCCCAGCTGCGCGGGCAGCTCGTGAAATGGGGGCTCGGCTCCATCACCATCGGCACCACCCTGCTGGTGATCGCCGCGACGACCACCGGCGCGGTCCAGATCGGACTGTGGATCGCGGCGATCGTCGGCGACATGCTGTGGACGATGCTCGCCGGCGAGGACTGGCGCGTCAATTCGGCCGCTCACTTCGCCGAACGGCACGGGCTGATCATCATCGTCGCGCTGGGCGAATCGATCGTCTCCATCGGCATCGGCGTTGCCGGGCTGCCGATCTCCTGGCCGATCGCGCTCGCCTCGATGCTCGGGCTCGCGGTCTCCGGCCTGCTGTGGTGGGCCTACTTCGACGTCGCGGCGATCTCGGTGGAACACGAACTGAAGCGCGCCCAGGGCGAACGCCAGATCAAGATCGCCCGCACTTGCTATACGTACTGGCACTTTCCGATGGTCGTCGGCATCATCGCCCTCTCGCTCGGCATGAAGAAGGTGCTCTACTACGTCGGCGACTCCTCCCACCACACCCTGCAGGACGCGCTGTACGGCATCCCGCTCTACGCGCTCTACGGCGGCGTGGTGCTCTATCTGCTCGCTCTGGTGGGCTTCAAGCACTACGCGACTCGCACGGTCACCGTGTCGCGGGTGGTCGCGGCGGTGCTGCTGCTCGCGCTCACGCCGTTGGCGTGCGCGCTGCCCGCGCTCGCCTCACTCGCCCTGCTCTGCGCGGTGCTCGTCGGGCTGATCCTCTGGGAGACCGTCCGCTACGCGCAGCCGCGCGACGAGATCCGGCACGGCGCGCACGCCGGCTGACGCGCGCGGCCGCTCACGGCAGCGGTTTGTCGTTGGCCAGCAGATAACGCAGCGTGCGTTCGTGGGGCGTCGGGCCGTAGGCGGCAGGCTCGACGCGCACCCCGTCGCGCACGGCCTGGCGAATCTGATCCACGTTCTCCCTGATCATGTCCGACACCAGCTCGTCGGTGCGCGGGTCGGCGAGCACCTGGAAGACGATGCGGAAGCTGGTGTCGGCGATCAGCCGGATGATGTCGTCGTGGAACGGGATGTAGCGGACCTTTCCCGCCTGCGGATCCTTCTTGATCAGCTCGAGGATCATCTCGTCCATCTCCGCGCGGTTCTCCTCGAGCGCGGCGGCGATATTGCGGGTGTAATGCCCGGTGCGCAGCACATGGGCCACCTCGTCGAGCACCGCGATGGTCATCGGCCGCTTGATCACGTCGACGATGGTCATGACGAACCGGTTCACCACCGCCGCCGTGACCCGGTCGCCGAAAACGCGGTCGGCGACGCGTGCCAGCCGCACGGCGATCACCACGAGGCGCAGCAGCCGGAACCCACGGAACAGCGGGCTGGCCACCGGGATCATGCCGACGACCTCGTACCAGTAGATGAGCGGGAACGTCCACGACCAACCCGCCCGGCGCCAGCGCCACAGGAACTCCACGGCGAACACCGCGCAGATCGTGTAGTCGACCAGCACGACGACCCGATAGGTCTCGTCGGACACCGAGAAGAAGGTGATCCACACGACCAGCGCCACCGAGATGACCGCCAGCGCGAGCATCACGAAATCGATCCACAGCGCGGGCGGTTTACGCGGATAGTTCCCCGCGTCCGGCGCCTGCTCGAAGCTGGTGATGGGGGCTGTCACGGAATGCGTCCCTTCGACACCGATGGTCCCGCCGAGCGTAATCGGCTTGCTGCCCGAAAACCGCCGACCGGACGCCGTTCTCGGCAAATCCTCGCCCTCAGCGACCGGAACGGATGATCTCCTCGACGTTGCGTTCGGCCAGTGCGGTGATGGTCAGCGAGGGGTTGACCGCGCCCGCGCTGCCCGGCATGGCCGCGCCGTCCATCACGTACAGACCCGGGTAGCCGTGCACCCGGCCGTAGCCGTCGGTCGCCGTGCCGAGCACCGCGCCGCCCAAGGGGTGCGCGGTGAACAACGCGTTCGCGTCGTAGCCGAGAGCGCCGTATTCGACGAGCGCGTCGGCGCGTTCGGCGATGCGGCGATCGACGGCGCGCGCGGCGGAGACCACCTCGTCGCGATTGCGCGTCGACCAGGACAGCCCGACCGAGTTGCTGCCCCGGTCGTAGCCGAAACGGCTGCGCGCCGGATCGAGCACCATGCCGAGCGAGGCGAGCGCGCCCGTCTCGAACGGGATGCCGGGGATGTACCAGTTCTCCAGGGTGACCGGCACGGTCGATTCGTCCATGATGCGGCTGGCGCTCGGCACGCCCTGGCCGTGTCCGGCCACCGAGCTGGCGCCGCGCGCGAGCACCACGTCGCCGTTGGTGCCCCAGCCCTCGCCGACGTGTTCGTTGAGATCCGGCAGCGTTCCCGTGGCCCGTGCCCGGACCAGCAATTCGGAGGTGCCGATCGAGCCCGCGCCGAGGAAGAGCCGGTCGCAGGTGAGCGTGCGCTTGCCGAGCACCTCGCCGGTCGGCGCGAGCTTGCTGACGACGACCGTGTAGCGGCCGCCGTCCTTGCCGATGGAGTCGACCCGGTGCCCAGGGAACACCGCCGACCTTCCGGTGTCCTGCGCGTATCGCAGGTAGTTCTGGTTGAGGTCGAACTTCGCGCCGTTCGAGTTGCCCAGGTTGCTGCGCGCGACGGTGGCCGACTGCCGCATGGCGCCCGCCAGCTCGGCGCGCAGGATGTCCCAGGTGAAGATCGAATCATTGGGCTGGGGCTGGTATCCGGCCTTGCGCACCTGGTCGTCCCAGGCGCGGGAGTGCGCGAACGGCGCGGAGGCGTAGATGTCGGACGGAATCGGGTCCAGCCGCAACATCTGCCGCACCCGCGGGTAGTAGACCCGGTCGAGTTCGTCGTAGGCGACCGAGCCGCGGAAGACCTCGTCGAAGAAGCGCCGCTCCGGCGCGATCATCGCACCGGAGAAGATCACCGAGCCGCCGCCGACCGCCGCGGCTCGCCAGACGTCGATGCCGGGGTACTCGGTGCAGTCGAGCACGCCGCCGAACTTGGCGAAATGCATCGGCACCTTGGTGACGCCCGTGAAATCGGTGCGGTGCCAGAAGCCGCGGCCGTCGGGCAGGTCGTCCCCGGTGAAGATCTCTCGCCACGGGTCGTTCGGCCAGCGCGATCCGCGCTCCAGCACGGTGTTGACGACGCCCGCCTCGGCCAGCCGCAGCGCGGTGACCGCCGCGCCGAAGCCGGAGCCGATCACGATCGCGGGCGAATGCTCGGGTGGATCGGGAAGGGGCGCAAAGATTTCCGGTACCCAATCGCGGAACATCGTGTGCCAGACCGGGTCCGCGGCCGCCGGCCGCGCGTCGAGCGTCGATCCCACAGCGCCGAAAAGCGCTGCCAAACCCGCCGCCTTGAACAAGGCGCGTCTGCGCACCAGGCCACCTCCCTCATCACGCATGGCCGAGCGCAGAATAGCGCGCCTGACCGGGAGTAGGCCATCGACTGTGAAACGTCACTGTCCCCGCGAGCGACGGCGTGGGTCAGGACGCGAACGGCTGCCGATCGGCGGTGCAGGTGGCGCCCGGTGCGGGCAGTTGCAGATCGACGAGATACCGCTCGCGCAGATGCCGCACGCAGTAGCCGCCCGGATTGTGACCGTAACCGTCGGCCACCACGACCAGCCTGGCGTTGACCAACTCCTGCTGCGCGTCCTTGGCGAAGGTCGCCGGCGTCACCGGGTCGAAGCGGTTGTTGAGCAACAGCGCGGGTTTGTCCGAGCCGAGCGTCCACGGACCGGTGTGGCGCTGCGGATAGCCGTCCTCGGGGGCGGGCCACACCGTGCACGGCTGGTGCAGGGCCAGCCAGAACGGGCCGAAAAGCGGTGCGGCGGCGGCGACGTCGTGCGACAGGGCCTGCCAGTCGGCGGGCCGCCAGCCCGCGCTCTGGTCGGCGCAGGTGATCGCGGTGAAGGAGTCGAGGAAGTCGTAGTCGGGCGCGCCCGCCGCCAGGACCTGGCGCACCTTCGCCGGATCGCCCGCCGGGCCGCGCTCCAGTTCGATGAGCAGATCGGCGAGGGCGGGCCAGCCGCGCTCCGGGTCGTAGAGCATCGTCGCGTGCGTCTGCACGACCTGGCTGTAGCGCACCGACAACGCTTGTTCGCCCGCACCGACCGTGATCGGGCCCTGCCGCAGGCGCTCGAGCAGGGCGTCGTCCCTGGCGCGCAACCGATCCGCCGCGGCATCGGCGGGCTGGGTGGTGGTGGTCTGGTCGACCGGCCCGGCGCTACCCGCCTTCTCGGGCCGTTCCGGCGGCGCGGCGGGCCCGGTCAGGTCGGACCGCTCCGAGCCACCGGCGAAGGCGCACTTGGCCTTTCCTGCCACCGCGCACAACCGCAGGAATTCCGCGCGCACCTCGGCGGTGCCCGCCGCCGTGCCGACGACCTCGGCGCGGGCATCGCCGGTGTAGGTCTTCGGGTCGATCAACGAGGTCAGCTGGAGCGCGCGCACCCGCTCACCGAACAGCGCGCCGTACACCTGCCCCAGGTAGCTGGCGTAGGACCCACCCGTGTAGGTCAGCTGCTCCTCGCCGACCGCGCGGCGCAGCAGATCCAAGTCCCTCGCCGCGTCGACCGTGGTGAGGTGCCCGAGCAGCTCGCCGCTGTGCTGCGCGCAGCCCTGCGCGAGGGCCCGCGCGGCCTGCTCGGCGGCGCGTTCCTCGTCGGCGTTCGCGGGCGGGACGAGCGCGGCGTCCCAGAAACGTCGCTGCTGCTCGTCGTCGGCGAAACAGCGCACCGGAGCGCTGCCGCCGATGCCGCGCTGATCGAAGGTCACCACGTCGAAGCGCTCGCTGAGCTCGCCGGACAGCAGCTCGCCTTGGCGCGCCCAGTCGAGACCGGATCCGCCCGGTCCGCCGACCGCGGTGAACAGGGTGCCGATCCGCTGCTCGGCATCGGTGGCGGGCTGCCTGACCACCGCGAGCTCGATGGTCTTGCCCGCGGGTTCGGCGTAGTTCAGCGGCACCGCGGCGCTCGCGCAGTCGAAACCGCGCAGATCGGCGTCCGCGCACGGCTGCCACTCGAGGCGCGGCGTCGGGGCCGCGTCGGCCTGCTGGACCAGTTCGAAGACCTCCGGCGCCCGCTGGGTCCCGGTGCATCCGGTCAGCACCGGCGCCGCCAAGGCGAGCACGATCAGCACGAACTTCCACCTACGCACGCCAACCATCCTGTGCCTCCAGCCCCGCGTGCGTCGTCATCCTCAGTGAGGAATTCCCCCCTGAGATCCCCGGCCTCGCCGCCCGTCCGTGCCCGGTCATCCGGCTGTCCGCCGCGGCCTGGCCACCAGTTCACCCGAACAGTTCGGGCACACGCCGTCCATGGCGTGCCCGCACGCCACGCAGAACGTGCACTCGTAGCTACAGATCACCGCCGGGCCGTCCGCGACGAGCGCCGCGCCGCAGCGCTCGCACGCCGTCCGCATCTCCAGCGCCATGGTTCTCCTGTCGTCGGCGCCGCGTCGGCGCGGGTGTACACGGTTCAGGACGTCAGCAGGCGCACCACCGCGATGCTGCCGACCACCACGATGACGGCGCGCAGCACGTTCGGCGGCATCCGCCTGCCGACGCGCGCGCCCAGCTGCCCGCCGATGATGGAGCCGACCGCGATCATCGCCACGGCCTGCCAGTCCACCTCGGCGACCACGATGAAGATCACCGCGGAGACCGCGTTGACGATGAGCGCGAGCACGTTCTTCACGCCGTTGAGCCGCTGGATGTCATCGTGCACGAAGATGCCGAGCAAACCGATCAGCAGCACGCCCTGCGCGGCGCCGAAGTAGCCGCCGTAGATGCCCGTGGCGTACACCGCCGCGAGCAGGATCGGCCCGCCGTGCTCGGGCACGGCCGCGTCGCCGTTCTCACGTCGCCGCTTCACCCACGCCGCCAGCCGCGGCTGCACCACCACCAGGATCAGCGCGATGATGATCAACACCGGCACGATCGCCTTGAACGCGTCGGCGGGCAGGACGAGCAGCAGCACCGCGCCGGTGATGCCGCCGAGCAGCGAGGCCGTGCCGAGCTGGAGCAACCGGGCGCGCTGGCCCGACAGTTCGCGCCGATAGCCGATCACGCCGCTGATCGAACCCGGCACCAGGCCGATGGTGTTCGAGACGTTCGCGGTCACCGGAGGCAACCCGAAGGCCAGCAGGACCGGGAAAGTGATCAAGGTGCCTGAGCCGACGATGGTGTTGATCCCACCCGCGGCGATGCCCGCCCCGAAGACGGCAAGTAGTTCGAGCCAACTCATCCGATTACGTTCCTTCGACGTCCCGTCGGACCGGCTGGTCCGTACAAGCGTTCAGTTCGTCAGGCACGCTATCGGCAGCCCCGCATACCACGCGCAATCGGACCAGGCTTCCAGCGCCGCGCCGCGACACGGTAAACTCGTCGCCATCATGCAGCGGGCACTTCTTCTCGGCCGCCGCGACGGGGTCTGATCGGACCGGCTCCCGTCGCGGGGTTTCGCCTGCCGGTCGCCCCATAACTGGGAACCCCCAAACCCTGGAGAAATCGCATGTCCCCTGCTGACGCCTTCGTATCCGGCTCACGCACGATCACCGCTCCGAGCAAGGCCACGCCTGCCGACCAGCCCGCCTGGAACGCGCAGAAGAACTCCTCCATGCCGACCTTCCGGTACCGTCCGTTCGCCGAGGAGGTCGAGCCGATCACGCTGCCCGACCGTACCTGGCCGGACAAGATCATCGACCGGGCGCCCGGCTGGTGCGCCGTCGATTTGCGCGACGGCAACCAGGCACTGATCGACCCGATGAGCCCGGCACGCAAGCGCCGCATGTTCGACCTGCTGGTGCGGATGGGCTACAAGGAGATCGAGGTCGGCTTCCCGTCGGCCAGCCAGACCGACTTCGACTTCGTCCGCGAGATCATCGAGGACGGCGCGATCCCGGACGACGTCAGCATCCAGGTGCTGACCCAGTGTCGCCCCGAGCTGATCGAGCGCACCTTCGAGGCCTGCGCGGGCGCGGCCAACGTCATCGTGCACTTCTACAACTCGACCTCCATCCTGCAGCGAAGAGTGGTGTTCCGCGCCGAGCGCGACGCGGTGAAGAAGATCGCCACCGACGCGGCGAAGTTGTGCCTGGAGATCGAGCCGCGCTACCCCGACACCAACTGGCGCTACGAGTACAGCCCGGAGTCCTACACCGGCACCGAGCTGGAGTACGCGCTGGAGGTCTGCGACGCGGTCTCCGAGATCATCGCGCCGACCCCCGAGAAGCCGCTGATCATCAACCTGCCCGCCACCGTCGAGATGGCGACGCCGAACGTCTACGCCGACTCGATCGAGTGGATGAGCCGCAACCTGGCCCGTCGCGAGTCGATCGTGCTGTCGCTGCACCCGCACAACGACCGCGGCACCGCCGTGGCCGCCGCCGAGCTGGGCTACCAGGCGGGCGCCGACCGCATCGAGGGCTGCCTGTTCGGCAACGGTGAGCGGACCGGCAACGTCTGCCTGGTCACGCTGGGCATGAACATGTTCTCCCGAGGCATCGACCCGCAGATCAACTTCTCCGACATCGACGAGATCCGCCGCACCGTCGAGTACTGCAACCAGCTGCCCGTGCACGAGCGCCACCCGTACGGCGGCGACCTGGTCTACACCGCGTTCTCCGGCAGCCACCAGGACGCCATCAACAAGGGCCTGGACGCGATGAAGGCCGTGGCCGACGCACAGAACGCCGACGTCTCCGACATCGTGTGGGAGGTGCCCTACCTGCCGATCGACCCGAAGGACGTCGGGCGCACGTACGAGGCGGTCATCCGGGTCAACTCGCAGTCCGGCAAGGGCGGCGTCGCCTACATCATGAAGACCGATCACGGCCTGGCGCTGCCGCGCCGCCTGCAGATCGAGTTCTCCCAGGCGATCCAGCGGATCACCGACGGCGAGGGCGGCGAGGTCACGCCGAAGGAGATGTGGGGCGTCTTCCACGAGGAGTACCTGGCCCCGATCCGGCCGCTGGAGCGGATGCGCCAGCGGGTCACCGCGTCGGAGACCGACGGCGGCGTCGACTCCATCACCGCGACGGTGAAGGTGGACGGCGTCGAACACGAGGTCACCGGCAACGGCAACGGACCGCTCGCCGCGTTCGTGGACGCCATCTCCACCGTCGGCTACGACGTACGGGTGCTGGACTACTCCGAGCACGCCATGTCGGCGGGCGACGACGCGCAGGCCGCCGCCTACGTGGAATGCGCGGTCGGCGACAAGGTGGTCTGGGGCGTCGGCATCGCCACCTCCATCACCACCGCCTCGCTGCGCGCGGTCGTGTCCGCGGTCAACCGCGCCGCCGCGAACTGACGCGTCCGATGTGGCCGGGGTGTACGGACCCCGGCCACATCACCAGCGCCACTGGATGTGGTCTTCGAGGAAGTCCAGGGAATCAGCACCTCGGCCTGCTCGCACGACCACCGGTCCAGCGCGGCAGCTCGATTCGCTCTGTCGAGCTCGTCCGGATCGTCCGCGTGCAGCCGCGCCGTTGCCCACGGCCTCTCGTAGCCGTACCGGACGATCGTGGCGAAAGGCTCGCCGTCACAGCGCAGTAGCATCGGCGCCTCGAAGGTCATTGCGCCAGGGTAGGGCCGCCGCGGGAGCTGGGCACAGCCTGCGCGGAGGTTTGCTCACCTGCTAGCGTTGGTTTGCATTCAAGCGCCGAGCTCTCTGCTCGATCCCGAGCAGATGGGGGAACTGTGACACACAACGACCACAATCCGACCTCTCCGCCCTGGCTGCAGAGTCATTCGGTGGATACGGCCGCAGTCACTGCCGAACCCTCCGGATCGCATGTGGCGCAGGACGAAACCAACGAGCAACCCACCGAGGCTCCCGAAAAGGACACTGCGGCAGCGCAGGAAGTCCCCTCGGGCAAGGAGCCCGAAGAGCAGGCCGACACCGCGCAGGAACCGGGGCAGCCCACCGGCTTTCCAGCTGCGGCGGGGCCGAGCGACCCCACCGGCGTGTACCCGCAGCCCGTCGCCCCGCCCGGCTACGGTCCCGTCGAGGGCTTCGCGCCGCCCGCGCCGCCCGCACCGCCGGAGTCGTACGGTCCGTTCAGCACCGGCCAGTTCACGCCGCAGGGCCCCGCTCCCTACCAGGGTGGGCCGTATCAGCCCGGCCCCGAACACCTTCCGCCGCCGCCCGGCCCCGACCGGCAGGGCGCGCCGTACGGCGAGTACCGCCAGGAGATCGGCCCGGACGGCCTGGTCAGGCGCGTTCCGCAGGGCGGAGCGCCGGAAGCCGGTGCGGCACAGGATCAACCGAACGGCCCGATCTACAGCTGGGCGCCGCCGCCCATGCCGGTCCAGCCGCCGCAGCCGATGTACCAGGAGCCGCCCGCGCCCATGGGTCAGCCGCCGCTCGGCCCGACGCCGCCCGGGGTCACCGGCCCCGGACAGATTCCGCCGGGAGTCACCGGCCCTGGACAGATTCCGCCCGGGCTGACCGGTCCCGGACAGATTCCGCCCGGGCTGACCGGCCCCGGCCAGCAGTGGCAGGGCGGTCCGCCCCCGCAGCAGGCGCAGCATCAGCCGTTCCAGCCGCAGCACGTGCCGCAGCCGGGCCAGCCCGGTCACTCGGTCAACGACCTCAACCTGCTGAAGCGGGCCCGCCGGGCGCCGCGCAGCGGGTGGCGTCGCGCCGTCCACAAGGCCTCCGGCGGCATGATCAATCCGGGCGAATCCGCGGCGGACGTCGTCTTCCGCGATCTCGTCGACCGGGTGAATCAGCCGGTGCGCGGCGACTATCGGATCGCGATCCTCTCGCTCAAGGGCGGCGTCGGCAAGACCACCACCACGGTCGGTCTCGGCTCCACCTTCTCCTCGCTGCGCGGTGACCGGGTGATCGCGATCGACGCCAACCCCGACCTCGGCACGCTGGCGCATCGAGTGCCGCGGCAGACCCGCTCCACCGTCCGCAACCTGCTCGAAGACCAGCAGATCTCCAGGTACTCCGACGTCAGGGCGCACACCTCACAGGCCCCGAGCCGTCTGGAAGTGCTTGCGTCCGAACAGGACCCTGCCGTGTCCGAGGCGTTCAGCGAAGCCGATTACCGCAAGGCGATCGGCATCCTTCAGTCGTTCTACAACATCATCCTCACCGACTGCGGCACCGGTCTGATGCACTCGGCCATGGCGGGCGTGCTCGACATGGCCAGCTCGCTGGTGCTGGTGACCTCCCCCGCCATCGACGGCGCGCGCAGCGCCTCGGCCACGCTGGACTGGCTCGACCACCACGGCTACGGCAAGCTCGTCGAGCGCACCGTGGTGGTGGTCAACGCCTCGCGCCGCGGCGCCTCCACCGTCGACCTGGATCAGCTGCGCAAGCTGTTCCTCGACCGCACCCGCGCGGTACAGGTGGTGCCCTTCGACGATCACCTCGCCGAAGGCGCCGAGATCGACCTGGAGCTGGTCAGCAAGCCGACCCGGCGGGCCCTGCTCGAGCTGGCCGCGATGGTGGCCGACGATTTCGGATACATCGGCGCCCAGCAGTACCAGCACCCGGGACCGATGGGGTTTCGCTGAGCGAAAGTCGCGGCCCGGCAGTCGAACTCGCCGGGCCATGGTCGTTTCTCGGCGCGGCCTGAAGCGAACCGCACGGACGGTGACACGGTCCCGCAGACCCGCTCCCGGAGACCCGCTCGCACAGGCCCGCTCGCGCGGGCTGGCTTGCGCGGGACGGCCTGCGCGGGACGGCCTGCGCGGGACGGCCTGCGCTGCCGCGGCCACACTCCCGGCTGCTACTCCGCGGTGATTTGCTCCGCCGCGGCGCGAAAAGCCGCTAGCACGGTGGCGATCGCGGGCCGTCGCTCGGCGTGCGGACGGGTGACCAGGTCGTAGTTGCGAGCGGCCCGCACACCGGCGAGCCGCAGCACCGCGAGATCCGGGTGCGCGACCGCGAAGCGTGGCATCAGCGCGACGCCGTAGCCGGACGCCACCAGCGTCTCGATGACGCGAAAGTCGTTGAGCCGCTGCGCTATGCGCGGCTGCACCCCGGTCACGGTGGCGATCGATTCGAGCACGTCGTCCACCGGGAAGCCGCCGCGCACGCTCAGCCAGGTCTCCTCGGCGAGCTCGGCCGGGGTCACCGAGGACTGCCCGGCCAGCCGGTGCGTCGGCGCGACCACCACGTCGATGGGCTCGCGCATGAGGAAGCGTGTGGCGATGCGCGGCCCGGCGACCGATCCGGAACGCTCGTCGCGGTGGGTCAGCACGATGTCGTAGTCGGCGAGCAGGCGCGGCACGCCGCTCGGCGGCACGTCCTCGTCGCGGGCGACGACATCGACATCGCTGCCCGCCAGCGCCGGAAGCACCAGTGGCAGCAGCAAAGCGGCGCCGGACGGGAACAGCGCGACGCGCACCCGCCCGCGCGGGGAGCCGCGGTAGTGCGCCATCTCCGCCACCGCCCGGTCCACGGCGGCGAGGACCTCGTCGGCGCGAACCACCAGTGCCTGCCCGGCATCGGTGAGCCGGATGCGGCGGCCGTCCGGTTCCAGCAGCGCGACACCGGCCTCCTTGGCCAGCGTCTTCAGTTGCTGGGAGACCGCCGACGGCGTCATGGAGAGCGCCTCCGCCACGGCCGAAATGGTGCCGCGGTCGGCGAATTCGCGCAGCACCCGCAGCCGGTCCACGGACATCGGCGGACCTTGCGGCTCGATAGGCACCGGCGCACCCCTTCCCAAACATGAAGTATTTCTACATTATCAGTGCAGTTTTATTCGATTGTGCTGATGCTTTTCGGGCTCGACCATGGTGTGCGTGACCAACCGCGACCGCCTGTTCGGCCTCACCGTCGTCCTGCTCTGGGGCCTGAACTTCATCGCCATCCGGGTCGGCCTCGACCACTTCCCGCCACTGTTCTTCGCGGCCCTGCGCTTCGCGGTGCTCGCGGTGCCGGTACTGATGTTCGTGCCGCGCCCGAACGTGCCGCCGCGCTGGTTGCTGTTGTACGGGACGGGTTTCGGCGTGCTGCAGTTCGCGTTCCTGTTCACCGCCATGCGCGCGGGCATGCCGACCGGGCTCGCTTCGCTGGTGCTGCAATCCTCCGCACCGTTCACGGTGGTGCTCGGCGCGCTGCTGCTCGGCGAGCGGTTGCGTCCGATCCAGCTGAGCGGCTTGTTCGTCGCGGTGGCCGGGATCGTGGTGATCGGCGCCGACCGCATGCACGTCGCTCCGCTGCTGCCGCTGCTGCTGACCCTGGCGGGCGGACTGGGCTGGGCCTTCGGCAATATCGGCTCCCGGTTGGCCGCGGCCGAGGGCGGCGTCAACCCACTGCACCTGACGCTGTGGATGACGGTGGTGCCGCCGCTGCCGCTGTTCGCCCTGTCCGCGCTCACCGAGGGACCCGCGACAGGGTGGCGGGCGCTGGCCGACATCGCGTCGCCGACCGGGTGGCCCGCCCTGATCGGCTTGGCGTACATCGTCGCGCTGGGCACTGTCGCGGGTTCGGGGCTGTGGACATTCCTGATGAGCCGCTACCCCGCGGGTGCAGTCGCGCCGTTGTCGCTGCTGGTCCCGGTCGTCGGAATCGCCGCGGCCTGGGCATTACTGGACGAGACGCCCACCGCCTGGCAGTTGATCGGCGGTGCGATCGTGATCGCGGGCGCGTTCGTCGCCACCACCGGCGGCGGCGCGCCGAAGGCCGGGAAGGCGGTCGCGCCGGATCGGGTCGCCGAACCGGCGTTGCGCTGAGGGGCCGCCCGAGTGGGGTTCGCCCGAGTGCGAGTCTGCGAATTGCGAGTTTCGGGAAGTAGCTCGCACCGCGCGCGGGCGGCGGTACTCTCGGGGCGCTGTACTCCACGCGGCGAGATTCGATACCGGCCGCGACCGGCGGCGGCAGGGGCGGGTGGGATGGTCCCGAGCAGGCGCTTTACAGTGAGTCCGGCGGTGAAGGTAGGGTCCGAAAGCTAGGCAGCAGAGTCGCGCATGGCAGAAAAGCGATGGGCCGTCTCGCGAAGAACGATGCTTCGCGGCACGGTGGCAATGGGGGTTTCGACGGCGGGAGCGCTGTCGGCCGGTGGGCTGAGACCCGCGCCCGCCTCGGGCGCTCCGAACGGCAGGCGCGTGGCGGTGCTCGGCGGCGGGGTCGCGGGCCTCACCGCGGCACATGAGCTGGCCGAACGCGGATTCCAGGTCACCGTCTACGAGAGACGCGCGCTCGGCGGCAAGGCGCGCAGCATCCCGGTGCCAGCCACCGGATCCGGCGGACGTCCCGATCTACCCGGCGAACACGGCTTCCGCTTCTTTCCCGGCTTCTACCAACACATTCCGGACACCATGCGCCGGATTCCAGTCGCGGGCAACGCCGATGGCGTGTGGAACAACCTGATCGGAATGCCCGAGGCGCGCATGTCCCGCCGCGGCGGTGACGACTTCCGTGTTCCGCTCGGCTTCCGCGCCAAACCTGTCAGTCCCAGTCCGGAGGACTTCCGCGAGACCGTCGGCGCGGCCATCGCGACCGCGCTGAAAATGACCCCCGCCGAAGGACTTTTCTTCGCCAACCGGCTGCTGGTGTTCAACACCAGTTGCGACGCACGCCGTTTCGGCCAGTGGGAGCGGATGGCCTGGCGCGATTTCGTCGGCGCCCACGACCGTTCCCACGAATTCCGCGCGCTGATCTCGCGCACGCTGACCAGCATCATGGTCGCCGCCAAGGACAACCTCGCCAGTGTGCGCACCATCGGCAACATGGGCGAGCAGTTCCTCGGCAATCCGTTCGAGATCGGCAACGACGGCGCGCTGGACCGGGTGCTGAACGGACCGACCAATTCAGCGTGGATCGAGCCGTGGACGGCGTTGCTGCGCGAGCTCGGCGTCGAGTTCGCGGTGGGTGCGGAGGTACGCGGGCTGGAAGTACGCGATCGGCGCATCTCTGGCGCTCGCATCGTCGACGCCGGCGGCAGCCGCACCGTCGAGGCCGATTACTTCGTGGTGGCGCTGGCCGCCGAGCAGGCCCGCGCGCTGTGGTCGC
The DNA here is from genome assembly GCF_965341865.1 of Nocardia sp. bgisy134. GTDB lineage: Bacteria > Actinomycetota > Actinomycetes > Mycobacteriales > Mycobacteriaceae > Nocardia. The sequence continues at coordinate 299,064 of NZ_CBDQZP010000005.1, read as the reverse complement.
CGGACGTGCTCGCGGTGCGCCCCGAGCTGGCCGCGATGGACGGGCTGTTCGTGGACTGGATGACCGGCATGCAGTTCTACCTGCGCAGACCGGCCGAGATATCCAAGGGCCACACCGCCTACATCGACGCGCCGTGGTCGCTCACCTCGATCAGCCAGAACCAGCTGTGGACGCGCAAGCTCGCCGAATTCGGCGACGGCACCGTGCAGGACTGCCTCTCGGTCGACATCTCCGACTGGAACACCCCCGGCATCCTGTACGGCAAACCCGCCAAAGAGTGCACGCACGAGGAGATCGCGCGCGAGGTGTGGGCGCAGTTGCAGGCCCATCTCAACGACCGCGGCGAAGAGCTGCGCGACGCCGATCTGCACTCCTGGTTCCTCGACCCCGCGATCGTCTGGCAGTCCGACCAGCGCCGCAACACCAACGCCGACCCGCTGCTGATCAACACCGCCGGATCGTGGGACTACCGCCCCGAACCGCACGGCGACCTGGAAAACCTGTTCCTCGCAGGCGATTACGTGCGCACCAACGTCGACCTGGCCACCATGGAGGGCGCCAACGAATCGGCGCGCGCCGCGGTGAACGCGCTACTCGACGTGGCGGGCTCGGACGCGCCGCGGTGCCGGATGTACACGCTGTACCGGGCCACGGACCTGGAACCGTTGCGGCGCATGGACGCCGACCGGTACGCGGCCGGCCAGCCGAACCTGTTCGACGTGCAGTTCTGACGGCATCCCGCGCGAGCCTGCCGGTGGGCTTCGGCGGCTGTGACGGATCTCCCTGCCGTGGTTCGATATTCCGTCGCCCACGCCCCGGCGGCGGTGCTTCAATCGAAAGATGGGCGAGACCACGGAGATCACCGACCCCGCCGACCTGCGCGCACTGCTCGGCGCGGTGATGCCGCGCGCGGCGACCAAGGAGCGCGTCGCGCTGCACCCCCGCGACCGCGAGTGGATCGCCAACTCCCCTTTCCTGGTGATGAGCACCGGCGACGCCGACGGCAACTGCGACGCCTCGCCCAAGGGCGACCCGGCGGGTTTCGTGAAGGTGCTCGACGACCACACCATCGCCATCCCGGAGCGCCCCGGCAACCGCAGAGCCGACGGCTACCTCAACATCCTGTCCAACCCGCACGTCGGCCTGCTGTTCCTGATCCCGGGCCGCCGCGAAACCCTGCGCATCAACGGCCGCGCCCGGCTGGTTCGCGACGCCGCGTACTTCGACGACATGGTGGTCAAGGGCCACCGCCCGATCCTCGCCGTCGAGGTCGCCGTCGACCAGATCTTCTTCCACTGCGCCAAGGCGTTCATCCGCAGCCACCTGTGGGAGCCGAAGGAGTGGGCCGCCGACACGTTGCCCAGCGCCGCGTGCCTGGTCAAAGAGGTGCAGGCGGATGTCACGGAGACGGTCGAGGAGTTGGAGCGGTACTACTCGCCGGAGAATTACGCGACCAAGTTGTACCGGGACTGATCCGGGCCAGCGGGCTCCCCCACGCGGTCTACCTCGCCCCACCAACACCACCACCCCCAACAGCCCCACCCCCTGACTTTTCGCACATACGCCGTGGACGCTTCACACAGGCACCGACTATGTGGGGCGCTCGAAAAGTGTGTGACATCGAAAATGGCGGTGCACTACGCGCACGCACCGCCCCACCGACCGCGCGCGAACACCGCCCGACGTGACAGCGCGCACCCCCGCCGACGCTGTCGAAGCACCGCCCGCACCTCGCACATAGACTCTCGGCGTGGCGAAGATATCGATGCGTGGGCGGATCGCCCTGCGGGCCGCGGCGGCAGCGTCGTGGGCCTCGCAGAAGGCGGGACGCGGCAAGGGTTCGATGATCGGCGGCCTGATCGCGTTGAAGATCGATCCGACGATCATGGATCAGCTCGGACGCGGCAGGCGCACGGTGCTGGTGACCGGCACCAACGGCAAGTCGACGACGACGCGGATGACCACCGCCGCGCTGAGCACCCTCGGCCAGGTCGCCACACAGGCCGACGGCGCCAACATGGACGCGGGGATCGTCGCCGCGCTGAGCACGCACCAGGGTGTGCCGCTGGCCGCCATCGAGGTGGACGAACTGCATCTGCCGCACGTCAGCGATTCGCTGAACCCGGCCGCCGTGGTGTTGCTGAACCTCAGCCGCGACCAGCTGGACCGGGTCGGCGAGATCAACATGATCGAGCGCAAGCTGCGCGCCGGGCTCGCCCGCCACCCCGACACCGTGGTGATCGCGAACTGCGACGACGTGCTGGTCACCTCGATCGCCTACGACCACCCGAACGTGGTGTGGGTCGCCGCGGGCAGCGGCTGGGCGATGGACGCGACGAGCTGTCCGCGCTCCGGTGAGCCGATCGTGTGGGAGGGCACGCACTGGCGCAGCACGGGCACGGATTTCGAACGACCGCAACCGGATTGGTGGCTCGACGGGAACGATCTCGTCGGCCCCGACGGCGAACGCCACGTGCTCGAGCTGGCGCTGCCCGGCCGGGCCAACCGGGGCAACGCCGCGCAGGCGGTGGCCGCCGCGGTCGCGCTCGGCTCGGAAGCGGCCAAGGCCGTCGCGGCCGCCGGGACGGTGCGCGAGATCGCCGGGCGCTACCGCACCGTGCAGGTCGGCGAGCACGCCGCGCGACTGCTGCTCGCCAAGAACCCCGCGGGCTGGCAGGAAGCGCTGTCGATGATCGAGCCGACCGCGGCCGGGCTGGTGATCGCGGTGAACGGGCAGGTGCCCGACGGCGAGGACCTGTCCTGGCTGTGGGACGTGCGTTTCGAGCACTTCGAGGGCGTGCAGGTGGTCGCCTCGGGCGAGCGCGCCACCGACCTCGCCGTGCGGCTCACCTATGCGGGCGTCGAGCACACCACCGTGCCGGATCCGGTGCGCGCCATCGCTTCCTGTCCGCCAGGACGAGTCGAGGTGCTCGCCAACTACACCGCGTTCCGCGACCTCAACCGCGACTTGGAGAATCATGGGTGACTCGACGGTACGGATCGGCCTGGTGCTGCCCGATGTGATGGGCACCTACGGCGACGGCGGCAACGCGCTCGTGCTGCGCCAGCGGCTGCGCATGCGCGGTTACGACGCCGAGATCGTGGAAATCAAGCTGCCCGAACCGGTTCCGAACTCGCTGGACATCTACACCCTGGGCGGCGCGGAGGATTCGGCGCAGCGGCTGGCCACCCGTCATTTGCAGCGCTACCCGGGCTTGCAGGAGGCGGCCGCGAAAGGCGCTCCGGTACTGGCCATCTGCGCCGCCATCCAGGTGCTCGGCAACTGGTACGAGACCTCGTCGGGCGAGCGCGTCGACGGCGTCGGCCTCATCGACGTGACCACCTCACCGCAAGCCAAGCGCGCCATCGGCGAGGTGACGACCAGCCCCATGCTCACGGGTCTGAAAGCGCCGCTCACCGGCTTCGAAAATCATCGCGGCGGAACGAAACTCGGCCCCGCGGCGACCGGATTGGCGCGCGTCACCCGCGGCGTCGGCAACGGAGTCGGCGACGGTCTCGAGGGCGTGGTCCAGGGCTCGGTGATCGGCACCTACATGCACGGCCCCGCCCTCGCCCGCAACCCCGAACTGGCCGACCTCCTGCTCACCCGAGCCCTCGGCGTCGACGCGCTCGAGCCGCTGAACCTCCCCGAGGTCGACCAGCTCCGCCGCGAACGCCTCCGCGCCTGAGCTACACCGCCAGAATCGGCACGTCGTACTTCTGGCAGTAAGGATCCGCGGTGACGAGCGTCAGGTTCTCGCATCGAGCCTGAGCGACCAACATCCTGTCGAACGGGTCGCGGTGAATGAGTGGCAGACGCCCAGCGGCCATGGCGTGGTCGTGGCCTATGGGCAGTTCGACGAATCCGCTGGCGCGGATGCGTTCCGGGAGTTCGTCGGGTCCGGCGAGTTCGCCGAGGGCCTGCTTGATGGCGACCTCCCAGACCGTCACCGCACTCAGGTAGACGTCCGGGTCGTGATCGAGCCGGTCCTTCAGGTCACTGGCAAGCTGCGGATCGTCGTTCAGCCACCACAGTACGACGTGCGTGTCCAGCAGCAGACTCATGGCGCAAGCCCGAAGTCGTCGCCGATCGCCGCGCTGGTCTCCTCGGAGTCCCAGTCAGCGCTCAAGACCAGCTGGCCACGCAAGGAACCACGCCCGGTGCGGTCCACCCGGCGAATGAGGGGAACCACCTTGGCGATCGGGTGGCCCGCCCGGCTGATCACGATCTCCTCGCCGTGCTCGACACGTTCGAGGATGCGCGAAAGATGCGTCTTTGCCTCATGGATGTTGAACTGCTCTGCGGCATTACCCGACATGACTCCTCCTTAGCCAAGGGGTTAGTCCACGATGGCGCTTCGTGCCATCGAAACAGATAGGCGGCGTGCATGGTGGCCGCAATACTGGCAAGCGGAGTCGCGCAGCGCGTTCACACCTCGACGGGAGCGACGTCCACCGACACGGTGATCGTGCTTTCCTTGGCCTCGGTGTAGATGATGCCGCGCAACGGCGGCACATCCGCGTAGTCGCGACCCCACGCGGCGACGACGTAGCGCTCGTCGGCGAGCTGATCGTTGGTGGGGTCGAAGCCGATCCAGCGACCCGCGCGGTCGGCCTGGCCATCCCCCGGTATCCACACCGCCGCCCAGGCGTGCGTGGCATCCGCGCCGACCATGCGCGCCTTTCCGGGCGGCGGGTCGGTGGCCAGATAGCCGGACACGTACCGCGCGGCCAGTCCGTGCGACCGCAGGCAGGCCGCACCGATCCTGGCGAAATCCTGGCAGACGCCGGTGCGCGCGGCGAACACGTCGATGACCCTGGTGGAGACGTTCGTCGAGCCGGAGCGGTAGGTGAAGTCGCGGTGGATGCGGGTGGTCAGCTCGGTCACCGCGGCGAGCAGCGGACGGCCGGGTGTGAGCGATTGCGCGGCGTACGCGGTGACCTCGTCGGTGATCTCCGGCGGATGCAGGTCCAGGGTGAATTCCACGGCCAGCGGACCGTTCCCGTGGCCGGGGCGGGCGGACTCCCAGGGCAGCAGCGCCGGGCCGTCCACAGGCTCGGCGGGCGGGTCGACCTCGACAATGGACTCGGCGCCGACGACCAGCTCCCGGTGTTCGGCCGTGACGTGGAAGTAGCAGGTGGTGTTGCCGTACACGTCGGTGCCGATGGACCGGTCCGACGGCACCGGATCGATGTGCACGTCGTGCGCGAGCAGCCGCTGCCCGGGGAACTCGCGCGGCGTGAGATAGGCCCGCCCATAGGAGCTGGTGACTTGCTCGGAGTAGGAGTACGTGGTGCGATGCGCCACCCGATACCGCCGGGCCGCACCGTCGCCGCCGATCATCCGACCACCCGGGTGGTGCCCCACAGCGGCTGAATACCCACCGGCAGCGAGAGTTTCGTCGTCTCGAAGGATTCCGCGATCTTGCGCAGCCGCAGGTGCACGCCTTCGAGCAGGTCGGCCAATTCGGTGCGCCTCCCGTTCTCGTCGGTGAACTCCAGCTCGTCCGGGTCCAGGCGACGCAGCATGCGCTGGGCGTCGGCGAGCAACCGCTGCGGCCGTGAGGATCCCGAGGCGCCGGGCAGGGCGGCGAAATCCACCTCGAGCCGTTCCAGCTGATAGGCCAGCGACCGCGGGTTGCCCCTGTCGAACAGCAGCAGTCCGGCGACCGCCGAGACCCGGACCGAATCCCGGTGCCGCCGACGGTAACTCACCGAGGACTCGGCGGCCTGCAACACCGCCTCGGTGACCACCCGCTGCGCCTCCGCGGGGTAGGTCTCGGTCAAGGCCGCGGACAGCAGCGCCGTCACGGCGAGTCCGCGCTCGACGCGTTTGCCGATATCCGTGACATACCAGCCGATGTCGCGCACCACGGACTCGGACCAGATGCCGGAGAGTGAGAGCACCGCGGCGAGGGTCTGCGAATGCACCGCGGAGAGCGCCGTCTCCTGATCGCCGCCGCTGCCCCGGTATTCGGCGAGCGCCCGGTCCACCGAGCTCAGAATCATCCAGGTGTCGTGCGAGAGCTGGTCGCGCACGGCGCGCGCCGACGAGCCGTACCGATCGATCGCGAACGCCAGCGATCCGGGCAGTTCACGGTCGATGGTCAACGATTCGAGATAGTCGTGCCCCTCGCGGGACGCACCCGCCACCGCGGCCACCCAGCCGTTGCCGTGCTCGGCACCTTCCGCCGGGGGCCCCTCGACGGGGAAACCCGTTGCCGCACCGGGTGACTCGGCGTCGGCGGCATGCGGCGGACGCACGTCGTGGACGACAGCGTCGGGTGCAGTCGTGCCGGTGGTCACGGCCAGCGCCGACATCAGCACGGTCACCGCCTCCGCGCCCTCCATCCATGGCCGGTAGCGGAAGTCCTGGTAGCGGTCGTGGGTGGCCATGAGCAGGCGCACCGCCGCCTCGGCGCGCTCGCCGTAGCGGCCCATCCAGAACAGATCGTTGAGCACGCGGGGCGAGCTGATCGCCTCGACGACGGGCGCGGTTCGCCGCTCGCGCGCCTCGTGCGGGGGTTCGGCGCTGACGGCCGTCGTCGCGGCGGGCGCGGCGCGGACCCAGACGTCCTTGGCCGCGATCTTGATCACCACCCGGTCCGGCTGGGTGCGCTGGCGCAGCTGACCGAGGCCGCCCGCCATCGCGGTGTACCCGCCGCGACGAGCCATCGAGAAGAGCCGCATGCCCACCGGCGACGCCGCCAGACCGCCGTAACCCTGCACGGCCGGGGCCACCGAGAACTGGGCCGGTTCCTGGCCGACCCAGCGCCAGCCGTCCGCCTCGATGCGCCGACGCAACTCCTCGCGCATGGTGGCTGTGAGATCCGGCCCGAACAGCGTGGCGCCGTCCACCGTCGACCGGATGATCAGCTTCTCCAGATTGGCGAGCAGATGCGAACGCTCGCTCGGGTCGCCGCCCCAATACGTGGGCGCGCTGTCCAGCAGCAGGTCCTCGCCGAGCAGCGCGCGGGAGATCCGCGGCAGAAACGCCGCCAGCGCAGGGTTTTCCAGCAATCCGCTGCCCAGCGTGTTCACCACGGTCACCGCGCCGCGGCGCAGCACCTCGACCAGCCCGACCACCCCGAGATGCGAATCCGGGCGCAGGTCCAGCGGATCGGAGAATTCCGCGTCCACCCGCCGCAGCACCACGTCCACCCGCCGCAACGTGCCGAGCGAGCGCATCCACAGCGCGCCGTCGCGCACCACCAGGTCGGCGCTCTCGACCAGCGGGAAACCCAGCGTCGACGCGAGATACGCCTGATCGAAGGCGGTTTCGGACTGCACGCCCGGGCTCAGCACCACCACCACCGGATCGTCGTCGGCCACCGGCGCGGCCTCGATCAGCAGCAGCCGCATCGCCCTGGCGAACGGCGTGAGCGGGCGCGGGCTCGAATGCTCGAACGCCTCCGGGATCGCGGTCGAGACCACGCGCCGGTCGGCCAGCGCGTAACCGGCCCCCGACGGCGCCTGCGCCCAGTCGGCGATGGCGCGGAACTCGCCGTCGCTCCACCGGCTGATGTCGCAGGCGTGCAGGAACAGCTGATGCCGTCCGGGAATCGTGATGCCGTGCGCGGCGCGCACATAGCCCGTGTTGCCGAACACGACCTCCGGTGGCAGCAGCCCCGAGGTGATGGTGCGGCGCGAACCGTAGACATCGGTGAGCACTTCGTCCAATACCCGGGAGCGCTGCACCAGACCGGCCTCCAGGCGGGTCCAGTCGTCGGCGGAGACCAGCAGCGGAATCGGGTCGAGCCGCCACGGCGTCGGAATCGCGGCCTCGCCCGCCCGCACTACCTCGGTGTAGGTGATGCCGTCGTCCTCGATCAGCCTGCGCACCCTGGTGTCCAGCCTGCCGAGCCCCGCGATGCCGATCTCCACGAAGTCGGCCGAGAGCTCCGACCACATCGGCCGCACCGTGCCTTCGGCGTCGACCAGTTCGTCGTAGTAACCGCCGGTGGGCCTGCCGCATTCGTCGTAAGCGCCGCTGTGCCCACCCTCGGCCCGATACCGCGCGAACTGCTCGGCGATCTGTTCCCGCACGTCGGCGGCCGTCGCCGCCGGGGGCACCGCATCGGCGACCATGCCGACCTCACCTCCGCTGTCAGACGTCGCGCGTCCGGCCGTGACGCACGCGCGTCCGATCCGCACCGCACCGGTCGCCGACCGGTCCCCAGACGGTGCGGGCGCGACGTGAATTGCCTGCCTGGCACGTCGAAGTCGGTCGACTGTGCTGCCATCTTCGCACGTGAATCCGCGCGATCGACCCGAGTCGCGGCGTGTCCACCCCCCTCGACACGACGATTGCGACGCGATTGCGCGGCCTTTTGGGACTCTCGCGCTTGGCGCGCAACGCCTTCAGCACACGATCTTGCGCCGTGCAGTCCGCCGACACGCCCGTCCCGCCTCCCACCATCGGCCCGAGGCGAGTGCTAAGACCGAATAACCAATTGATCTCGTCAGGAGGTCCCATGCGCGTGACATGCCCATCCTGCGAATCCGCGGTAGACCACTGCCACGGCACCCTGATCGTCCACGCGGGCCGCGGCCCCGAATGCACCGACGCCGGCTGCCTCTCCTACTGCCATACTCGCCATACCTTCGTCGTCGGCTGCGGCGACATCGCAGGCGGCTGCGCCTGCGCGACCGAAACCCCGACCCGCCGCCGCGCCTGACCCGGTGCCCGAAGAAGGCACGGTAGCTCCCCGTACGCTGGCCGGGTGAACTACGACCACGTGTTGTTGCCGTCCGGTGTTGCTGCGAACCCGACCGAGGTGGAGGCGTATCTGGTCGGGCAGCAGGGGGTGGCCGAGGCCGCGGTGGTCGCGGAGATGGCGGCGGAGATCAACGAGCGGAATCTGGAGCTGCCGGAGGAGGACAGCTTCCTCAGCGAGGAGTCGGTGGGCGGGGCGGCGAACGGCGCCGTGCTGCACGTGGCGTGCCCGTACGACGCGATCGGCTACGTGCGCGAGCTGCTCTTCGACATCGCGACGCCGCGGGGCTACGCGATCTACGACCCGCAGCTCGCCTGGGTGATCGACCCGGCGGAGCACGTGCCGGTCTCCGTCACCCACGGCGGCGCGGGCACGTTCCCTTATCTCACCGAAACGCTTGTGCGGCAGTGGGTTCCGGAGCTCGCGGCGCCCAACCCGTATCTGATCGTCGAGCGGTCCGACCACGACTACATCCAGACCTATCGCGGCAAGCCCGGCGAATACACGGTCGAATACCGCGACGGCGGACCCGATCGGCACTACGGCGCCACCGTCGAGGACCCCGCCACGGTCGCGGACCTGATCTGGGCGTGGACCACCGGCGAGCGGGACGCATTCGCGCGCGTCCAGTGGACCCGCGTGGAGTTCTGACCGCTACTGGTTCTGCACGGCCAGCCGCCCCGCGAGCGCGACGAACGACGCACCGAACACCCGCCGCATCCACGTCACCACCATCGGCCGCGCGATGACATACCTGCGCACCGCCGCCGCGCACGCGCCGTAGGCCACGAACACCACGAAGGTGGCCAGCATGAAGATGCCGCTCAGCTCGAGCATGCGGGCCAGCGCGTTCGGCGCGCCCGCGGGCACGAACTGCGGCAGGAACGCGAAGAAGAAGATCGTCAGCTTCGGATTCAGGATGTTGAGCAGCACCGCCGAGGTGATCACCTGGCGTGCGCGCGGCGCGGCGCGGCCGGTCCCGGTATCGGGGATGGCGAGCGCGCCCTTGTCCCGCACCGTGTTCCACGCCATGTACAGCAGGTAGGCGACACCGAGGTACTTCAGCGTCTGGAAGGCGACGGCACTGGCGTTCAACAGCGCCGCGAGACCGGTCACCGCCGCGATCATGTGCGGGATGATGCCGAGGGTGCAGCCGAAGGCCGCGACGACGCTGGCGCGCACACCGCGGGACAGTCCAGCCGCGAGAGTGAAGAGGACGCCGGTGCCCGGGGTGGCGACGATGACGAGCGTCGTCAGCAAGAACTCGATGCTCATCCCCCGCACTGTAATCCGCGCAGCCGGACGAAGTCCCGGGAACTTACAACGCGCGCCTGCCGGAAAGGGCTCGGCCCAGGGTCAATTCGTCGGCGAATTCCAGATCGCCGCCCATGGGCAGACCGGAGGCGAGCCGGGTCACCGCGAGACCGGGGAAATCGCGCAGCATCCGCACCAGGTAGGTGGCCGTCGCCTCGCCCTCGGTGTTCGGGTCGGTCGCGATGATCACCTCGCTGACGTCCACGCCGTCCTGTTGATTGCCGATGCGCCCCAACAGCTCCCGAATGCGCAGCTGGTCGGGCCCGACACCGCTGAGCGGGTCGAGCGCTCCGCCGAGCACGTGGTAGCGGCCACGGAATTCACGGGTGCGCTCGATCGCCTGCACATCCTTGGGCTCTTCGACCACGCAGATCATGGTGCGGTCGCGGCGAGGGTCGGCGCAGATGCGGCACAGTTCGCCGTCGGAGACGGTGCCGCACACCACGCAGAACTGCACGCCGTCGCGCACCTTCTGGAGCGCGGCCTGCAACCGGTCGATCTCCGGCGGCTCCACCTGGAGCAGGTGAAACGCGATGCGCTGCGCGCTCTTCGGACCGACGCCGGGCAGCTTGCCCAGCTCGTCGATCAGATCCTGTACCGGACCCTCGTACAACCGTCCCGTCCTCGATCAGAAATCCGGCAAACCGGGCAGCGAACCGCCGCCGGAGAGCGGTCCGAGGCGCTCGGCCGCCAGCCGCTGCGCGTTGCTCATCGCGTCGTTGACCGCGCCGATCACCAGATCCTGCAGGCCCTCGACGTCATCGGGGTCGACCACCTTCGGGTCGATGGTCAGCGACACCACCTCGCCCGTCGCCTTGATCCGCACCTGGACCAGACCCCCGCCGGCCTGTCCCTCCACCTCGGAAGCCGCGATCTCGGCCTGAGCCTGCATCACCGCCTGCTGCATCTGCTGCGCTTGGGCGAGTAGTTGCTGCATGTCGAACTGACCCTCAGGCTGCACGGCTCGTCCTCTCTGGGGGAGATTGTCACGGTTCAGACTAGTCCTCCCCCGTATGCCGAGACAGCCAGCCCCGACCCGCCTAGCCTGGAGGTGGGTCGGATACCGGTTCGTGAATTCTGGAGACAGCAATGAGCACAAACCGCGTACTTCTCGTGGGCGCCATCGCGGTTTCGGCCCTCTTTCCGACCTTGTTCCCAGCTCCGGCCGCGTCGGCAGATCCCGAGGTGACCCCCGCGGCCTCCGACTACGGCGGCGGCTGCGTGCTGTATCCCGAGGACAAGGCGGCCACCCTGGATTCGCTGCGCCTCCGTTGCTCGGCCGAGCAGCAGGACGCGATCTTCCACGACTCGCCGGCCGGTGCGGTGCCGATCGGCGTCAAGGACGGCTGGGTGGTCAGGCCCGCCTACGTTCAAGGCATCACGCCGAGCCTGTGGATCGGGAAGACCTTCTACACCGGCCCCGACGGCGGCTATCTGCTGAACCGGCTGACCGGCGCGGGCACGGAAGGCTGGCGGGCCGACGTGTATCGCGCACCCGCGATCCTGGACGGCGGCCCGGCGTGGGCGCTGGACTACGACCCGTCGCCGACCCCGCCGCTCTATGACGAGATCCGCGAGGTGACCCCCGGCGTGTGGCTCGGCTACTCGTGGTGGCGCGGCGCGCTCCAGACCACCCTGCTGCTGACTTTCGCGCTTGCCTGAACGGGTCGCTTGACTCTCCCCTCACTGGAGGGTGTTCGCTGAGCGCATGACCGCGACCGTCTCGATCGGTGAGTTCGCCAGGCTGACCTACCTGAGCGTGAAGACGCTGCGCCACTACCACGACATCGAGCTACTCGAACCGGTGTCGGTCGACCCGGGCTCCGGTTACCGGCGCTACTCCACCGAGCAGGTGGCGCAGGCCCATCTGATCCGGCGGCTGCGCCGCTTGGACATGCCGCTGCCCGAGATCAAGGCCGTACTCGCCGCGCCGGACATCACCGCCCGCGACAGCGCGCTGCGTGCGCATCTGGAGCGCATGGAGGCGGAACTCCAGCGGACGCGCGCGGTGGTGACCTCGCTGCGTTCGCTGCTGACCGAGCCCGCGCCGATCTCGGTGAGCTACCGCTCGATTCCGGCGTTTCCGGCGCTGGCCGTCACCGACTTCGTCGAGCGCGACGGGATCGATTCCTGGTGCAGTCGCTCGTTCACGCTGCTCTACGAGACCTTGGCGGCCGCGGGCGTGGCCCCCGCAGGGGTCGGCGGCGCGACCTACGCGATGGACTTCTTCGAAGACGACGCCGGCGAGGTGGTCGCGTTCGTGCCGATCACGACGCGCGAGGCCATCGAACCGCCCGAGGGACTGTCGGTGCTCGAACTTCCCGCGCGCCGCTTCGCCGTCGCCGTGCACAGCGGCGCCTTCGAGGACTTCGACCGCACCTACGGCGCGCTGGGCAGCCATGTCGCCGAACACGACACCGCGCTGCCCGAACCGGTGCGCGAGCTCTACCTGGTGGCCCCGAACGACACCGACGACCCCACCGAATACCTCACCGAAGTCTGCTGGCCCATCGGCGGACGCTGAGACAGGAGAGAACGACCATGACGCTGTCCATCGCCAACGTCACCTTCGATTGCGAGAATGCCGCTGCGCTCGCCGGATTCTGGGCGGAGCTGCTCGAACAGCGCGTCGACGAGGAGGCCAGTGAGTTCTTCGCGACCGTCGGACGGGCATCGGGACATTCGCCGTTGCTGATGTTCATCAAGGTGCCGGACAAGACGCCGGGCAAGAACGTCGTGCACCTGGACCTGCAAGCGCCGGATTGGCGCGATCACGTCGAGCGCGCGGTCGCCCTCGGCGCGAAGCACGTCGCCGATTTCGACGAGTACGGGCAGCAATGGGCCACGCTGGCCGACCCGGAGGGCAACCTGTTCGATATCGGCGCCGCTTGACGATCGCCGAACGCAGCGGCCGGGCCCTGTTCCAGGACCCGGCCGCTGCTTCGCTCGATTCGGATTCGAGCTCAAGCCAATTCGCGCCGCAGGTTCTCCAGTACCTCGGCCTGGATCTTCTTCAGCCCCAGCGGCGCGAAGATGCCCTCGAAGATGCCCGAGATGCCGCCCGCGCCCTTCCAGGTCGTGCGCAGTGTGACCTGCGCGCCGTCGCCCTCCGGCGTCACGGTCCAGGTGTTCACCATGGTGGAGTTCGAGTCGCGCTCGGTGACAATGGAATCCGACACCGAAACGACGGCGTGCACATTGCGCGAGCGCTTTTCGGTGGCCTGCAAAGTCCATTCGGCCACGGTGCCCGCGCCCTTGCCGCCCTCGACGACCTTGTAGTCGCGGTAGTGCGGAGAGAGGATGCGCGGACGCACCGTCACGTAGTCCGCGATGGCGTCGAGCGCGCGCTTCGGATCCGCGGCGACGGTGATCGAACTGCTGGCGCTGACCTGTCCCACAATGAGCTCCTTGTCCGGATGCGGTGTCTCGACCGCCCCCTATCCTGCCCTGCGCCCTTGCCGCTTCGCTCGCCAGCCCGATCTTGTTCCGATTCGTGTCCGATGACGTGACTGCCACCTCGAACACCGGGTATTCCCGATGCAACATTCCCGTGACATTTATCCCGGCTCGATCAATTCTCAGTGGCTGTAGGTCACGGTGCGTACTAGCGTCGAGGGGTGGCAGTGAGTCTGTTGGGGAAGGCCGGTCACAGTCCGGCCGCACGCGAATCAGGGTTTGCCGCGCATCGAGCGGGTGTGGATCGCCTCCTGGCGAGTTATCGCGCCATACCCGCGAACGCCAACGTGCGGCTGGCGAAGAAGACCTCGAACCTGTTCCGGGCGAGGGCCAAGAACACCGCACCCGGCCTGGACGTCTCGGGACTCACCTCGGTGATCGCGGTGGACAGCGCCGCGCGAACCGCCGACGTCGCAGGCATGACCACCTACGAGGACCTGGTGGCCGCGACCCTGCCGTACGGGCTGGCGCCGCTGGTGGTTCCGCAGCTCAAGACCATCACGCTCGGCGGCGCGGTCACCGGACTCGGCATCGAGTCCACCTCGTTCCGCAACGGCCTCCCGCACGAGTCCGTGCTGGAGATGGACGTGCTGACCGGAGCGGGCGAGTTGATCACCGCGCGGCCGGACGGCGAGCACGCGGATCTGTTCCGCGGCTTCCCCAATTCCTACGGCACGCTCGGCTACACCGTCCGGCTGAAGATCGAGCTCGAGCGGGTCGAGCCCTATGTGGCGCTGCGCCACGTGCGATTCCGCGACCTGCGGGAACTGGAGGCCGCGATCGCGCGGATCGTGGACGAGAAGTCCTACGACGGCGAGCGGGTCGACTACCTGGACGGCGTCGTCTTCACCGCCGACGAGAGCTACCTGACCCTCGGCAGGCAGACCGACGAGCCGGGCCCGGTCAGCGACTACACCGGGATGGACATCTACTACCGCTCGATCCAGCACGGATCCGCCGAACCCACGCGCGATCGCCTCACCATCCACGACTACCTGTGGCGCTGGGACACCGACTGGTTCTGGTGCTCGCGGGCATTCGGCACGCAGAACCCGAGGATCCGGCGGTTCTGGCCGAAGCGCTACCGGCGCAGCAGCTTCTACTGGAAACTGGTCGCCCTCGACCACAAGTACGACATCGGCGACAAGCTGGAGGCCCGCAAGGGCAACCCGCCGCGCGAACGGGTGGTGCAGGACATCGAGGTCCCGGTGGAGCGCACCGCGGATTTCGTCGAGTGGTTCCTGCGCGAGATCCCGATCGAGCCGATCTGGCTGTGCCCGCTGCGCTTGCGGGACACGGGCGCGCCCGCCGCGACGAGCGGACGCGCCTGGCCGCTCTACCCGATCGAGCCGAACCGGACCTACGTCAACGTGGGATTCTGGTCGGCCGTGCCCACCGTTCCCGGACAGCAGGAGGGCGCGGCCAACCGCGCCATCGAACGCACGGTGACCGAATTCGACGGGCACAAATCGCTGTACTCGGACGCTTTCTACGACGAGGACGAGTTCGCGGCGCTCTACGGCGGCGAGATTTACACCGAAGTGAAGAAACGCTACGACCCGGACCAGCGCTTGCTGGATTTGTATTCGAAGGCGGTGCAGAGGAAATGACGACTTTCAAGGACCGTTCCGACGTGTTCGCGGATCTGGGAACCAAGCTGAGCATTGCCGAGATCTTCGAGAGCCTCGTCGACGGCGAGGTCCCGATTCGCCTGACCGCCTACGACGGCAGCGCGACCGGGCCGGAGGATTCGGACTACACCCTCGACATCAAGACGCCGCGCGGCATCAACTACCTGGCCACCGCGCCCGGTGATCTCGGCATGGCGCGCGCCTACATCGCGGGCGACATGACCGCCTCCGGCGTCCACCCCGGCGACCCGTACGACCTCCTGAAGGCGATGCAGGACTTGAATTTCCGGCGTCCCTCGGCGCTCGCGCTGGTCACCATCGCACGCTCGCTCGGGTGGGAGCGGCTCAAGCCGGTCGCGCCGCCGCCGCAGGAGACGCTGCCGCGCTGGCGCCGGATCGCATTCGAGGGCCTGCGCCACTCCAAGACCCGCGACGCGGAGGCCATCCACCACCACTACGACGTCTCGAACGCCTTCTACGAGCACGTCCTCGGCTCCTCGATGACCTACACCTGCGCGGTCTACGGCGACGAGAACTGGACGCTGGAGCAGGCCCAGGAGAACAAGTACCGCTTGGTCTTCGACAAGTTGCGGCTGAAGGAAGGCGACCGGCTGCTCGACATCGGCTGCGGCTGGGGCGGCATGGTGCGCTACGCGGCGCGGCGCGGCGTGAAGGTCATCGGCGCGACGCTCTCCGCGGAACAGGCCGAATGGGCGCAGCGCAAGATCGCCGAAGAAGGGCTCGCCGATCTGGCCGAGGTGCGCCACTCGGACTACCGCGACGTGCCCGAGGGCGAGTTCGACGCGGTGTCCTCCATCGGCCTCACCGAGCACATCGGCGTGCACAACTACCCGTTCTACTTCGAATTCATCAAGAGCAAGCTGCGCGACGGCGGCCTGTTCCTGAACCACTGCATCACCCGGCCGGACAACACCCGCACCACCAAGGCGGGCGATTTCATCGACCGGTACGTGTTTCCGGACGGCGAACTGATCGGCTCCGGCCGCATCATCTCCGAGATCCAGAACATCGGGCTCGAGGTGCTGCACGAGGAGAACCTGCGCGAGCACTACGCGCTGACCCTGCACGAATGGTGCAAGAACCTGGTCGCCAACTGGGACGCCTGCGTCGAGGAAGTCGGCGAGGGCACCGCCAAGGTATGGGGTCTGTACATGGCGGGATGCCGGCTCGGCTTCCAGCGCAACGTGGTTCAGCTGCACCAGGTGCTCGGGGTCAAGCTGCCCGCCGACAGAACGTGGACGGTCCCGCTGCGCCCCTGGTGGGAGGCGTGACCCGCTGACGCTGGTTCGCGACCGGCATCGCTCGGCTCAGCCGGTCGACGTGTACCCGCCGATGCACGCGGATTCGTAGCGCTGCCCGCTTGTCAGTCCAGGAGTTCTTCCAGGAACACGGCGGGTAGCGTCACGTCCTCGAGCTGATCGGGCGCGGCGTGCATCTCGGTGAGCAGCACGCGCAGGATGGCGACCACGCCCGGTCCGGCGTCGAGCAGCGGGCGGGTCCAACCCAGTTCCGCGCAGGTGGCGGCGGCGGGAAGCAGCAGGCCCGCGGCCTCACCGACCCAGCCGGAGGCGGCGAGGCATTCGGCGAGCAGCAGGGCGGTGTCCAATTCCGCTCGGGGACGGTCCTGTTCGAGCATCCGGCCGTGCAAGGCGCGGGCGCGGCGCACGGCGGTGTCGTCCGAGTGCAGGGCCTTGCGCGCGAGCAGGCCGCGGATACCGGCGAGCTCCTCGGCTTCGGCCGTGAGCGCGGCGGAGCCGACCAAGCGGTGATGCACGACGCCGAGCGCCTCCGCCTGCCCGTCGCCGTGCGCCACGGCCTCGACCGGCAGGCCGAGCCGCAACCGTTCGGCGCGGATGTGCGCGGCCAGCCGGACCAAGCGCTGCTCGGCGGCCACGCGGGCGCCGTCGTCCAGCCGGGCCGCCGCGGTGGCGAGATCGCCGCGCACCGCCTTCACCCTGGCGCCGGTGACGAATGTCGAGATCAGGAAGTCGACCGGACCGACCCGGGTGACCAGCTGGTGGCTCTCGTCCAGCAGCCGGTCGGCGGTGTCGAGATCGCCTCGGCGATAGTTCAATTCGCCGAGCAGCGCCGAGGCCACCCGCACCGCGTCGGTACGCGGACCCGAGCGGAGCCTGGCCGTCTCCCACGCCTGCTGGAAACACTGGGTCGCGGTGGCGATATCGAGCTGCTCGTAGGCCGCCGCGCCCTGCCCGCACAGACCGAACACCGAACCGAGCGGATCCTTCGAGACGGCGTGGTATCGGGTCGCCCACTCCTGGATCGAGCGAGCGCCGTCGAAATCGAACTCGCACAGCCGCACGAACGAGATGAGGTTCGCCGCGGTGGACACGGTCCAGGCGGGCAGCTCGTCCGCATGCTCCAGGCATCCCTCGATCCGATCGAGCACGCCCTCGGTGTGGTCCCGCGCGATCTGGTCGGCGGCGGCGAGTACCGTGGCCTCCCACCGCTGCTGGACCACGTCGGCGTCGCCCGACGAGCCGCGGGCCAGCATGTTCGACAGTCTGCCGAGCGCGCTGCGCGCCGCGGTGGACTGCTGCAGATTCACGTTCGCCCGTGCCACCGCCATCAGCAGCTTGGATCGCGAAGCGACCTGCTGCACGGGCAGTTTCGACACCGTGCCGAGCAGGGTGGCCAGCCGGGAGGCGTCGATCAGATCCATGCCGCCGCCCTCGAGCAGGTCGAGCGCCATCTTCAGATCCGCCGCGGCCAGCGCGTGGTCCACCGACTTGCGTAGCAACTGATGTTCGGCGTACCAGCGGGAGGCCTTGCGATGCTGCGACTTCAGTTTGCCGGGTTGCGTCCGCTCCAACCGGGCCCGCAGATGCTCGGCGAACAGCGGCTGCATCCGGTACCACTCCGGATCGTGCTCGATGCGGCGCAGGAACAGCTCACGCTGCTCGGCTTGGGCGAGCAGCAGCTCGGCCTCGCTGTCGTCGGACAGCGCGGCGGCCAGCGGAGCCGAGACGCGCTCGGTCACCGAGATCGCGGTGAGGAAATCCAGCATTCGCGGTTCGAGCGCGTCGAGCACGTTCTCGGCGAGGTATTCGCGGATGCCGTGACTGCCCTCCGACAGCGTCGCGATCAACTGGTCGGCGTCGACGTTGCCGCGCAGCGAGAGGCTGATCAGCTGAATGGCGGCGGGCCAGCCGTCGGTCGTCTCGTGGATCTGCTCCAGCTGGGCCTCGGTGAGCGCGAAACCGTTGCGCTCCACCAGGATCTGCTTCGTCTCGGCCATGGTCAGCCGCAGCGCCGCCGAACCGATCTCGACCAGTTCGTCGTGTACTCGCATCCGGCTGGTCGGCAGCCCGGACTGTTCCCTGCTGGTCACCACGAAGCGCAGGTGGTGGCAGCCGTTGTCGAGCAGCGACTCCATCACGCGGTGCGTGCCGGGATCGCTGACGCGATGCCAGTCGTCGACCACCACCACGATGGTCTCCTCGCCCGCGTGAATCTCGTTGATGAGGGTCGTCATGACGTAGCCGACCGCATCGCCCGCGCGTTCCTCGAGCGCTCGGTCGAGACCGGCGCCGATATCGGGCCGCACCCGGTGGATGGCCTGGATGAGGTGGGCGAGGAACCAGATCTCGTTGTCGTCGTCCTGGTCGATGCCGATCCACGCGACCGGCACGCCGCCGCCCGCCAGCTCCGCGCGCCACTGCGCGGCCACCATGCTCTTGCCGAAACCGGCGGG
This sequence comes from Nocardia sp. bgisy134, assembly GCF_965341865.1. GTDB lineage: Bacteria > Actinomycetota > Actinomycetes > Mycobacteriales > Mycobacteriaceae > Nocardia. Next base: position 280,213 of record NZ_CBDQZP010000005.1, on the reverse strand, counting down.
GGCGTGGATCATCGCGAGCCTGCGACGGCCGCCGCCGCGCAGGATGTCCATCAGGCGTGGTCGCGGCACCGGTTCGAGGACCGGAGTGGGCGGGTGGAACTTCGTCGCCGCGGTGGGCGGCATGGTGGCCGAACCGCCGGGATGCCGCGACACGGCGGGGCGCAGCGTCAACGGCCAGCTGCGCCGGGTGACCGCGCGCCCGGTGCGCGTGGACGGTTGCGCTTCGACCGGGTGCTCGCCATCGGGTTCTTCGAGCGACACGGCGGTGTCCAGCAGCGCCATCTCGTCGGGCAACTGCTCGTGCTCCCGCTGCACCGAGCGCAGCAACATGCCGAATTCGAACGCCGACTCCGGTCGATCGGCCGGGTCGGGCGCCATGGCCTGCTCGATCGCGTCGGCCACATCGGGCGGGATGTCCTGTTCGCGCAGATCCGGCACCGGCTGGGTGGTGATCCGCAGGAACTGCGCCACCACCTTCTCCCCCGCCTGCCTCTCGAAGGCCGCGTGGCCGGTGAGCAGCGCGAACAGCGTCGCGCCGAGACCGTAGATGTCGGAGCGGACGGTCGGCTCCTCGCCCTTGAGCACTTCCGGCGCGGTGAACGCGGGCGAGCCGGTGATCATGCTGCTCGAGGTGCGGAAGCCGCCGGGGATCCGCGCGATGCCGAAATCGGTGAGCTGCGGTTCGCCGTAGCCGCTGAGCAGCACGTTGGCGGGCTTGACGTCGCGATGCAGGATCTGCGCCCGGTGCGCGCTCTCGATCGCACCCGCCAGCTTCACCCCGGCGCGCAGCGAATCGGCCCACGTGAGCGGGCCCCGTTCGCGGATGAGCTGTTCCAGCGAGCCGTGCGTGCAGTACGGCATCACGATGATCGGCATTCCGCTGGCGGTGACGTCCACCTGCAGGATGTCGACGATGTTGGGGTGGCCGGAGAGCCTGCCCATGGCCTGCTCCTCGCGGAGGAAGCGCTCGCGGCTCTCGACGTCGATCTCGGAGGAGAGCACCTTCACCGCGACGACCCGTTCCAGCGCGGTCTGCAGGCAGCGGTACACCACGCCGAATCCACCCCTGCCGATCTCGACCGCGCCGGAGAGACCCATCACCTCGAGCTCGTCGGCGATGCCGATCGGCTCGTTGCGCTGGGTGTCCGCGCCGCGCCGAGTTTCCCCGACGCGTTGCGTTTCCGCGGCACGCTGCGGGTCGTCCACCCCGGGCTGGGCATTCGAATCGGCCTGGGACGCTTCGGGACTCACCTTGCCCGAGCCCGCCTGTGGATTCACGTGACCACCTCGAACTCACATCGAATCGGCGTCACCGGCGATCGTGGAACATGCCGACGTCGGGCACCGGGGGTCCGGTGTCCGAATCGCCTGCGCATACTCCAACGTAGCGCGGTGTACGGCCGGTTGGGTGGAGATTGCCGCAGTGTCGTCCCCACCTGCGACGGCCGCGTGATCAGCGCTCGGCGGCCGGCCTCGTGTCGGGCGCGAAGAGGAACGAGATCCGCTCCATGACGTTGCCGCGCTTGGTGTTGTGGAAGGCCGCGATCAGCCAGCGTCCGTCCTGCTCGACCAGGGTGTAGGTCTGGGTCTTGGTCAGCTCGTCGGCGCTCTTGCGGTCGCCCTTGTAGGTGTCGCCGCGGCTGGTGACCACCGCCGTGTCGGGACCGTAGAACCGGATGCCGAGGTAGGAGTCGGCGAGCTTGGTGCCCTTCAGGAAACCGTCGAACAGCGCGCGGTGGGCTTCGACGAGATCGGTCTTGCCCTCGTAGTAGGTGCCGACGTAGGTGGTGTACGTGGCGTCCTCGGTGAAGACGCTGCCGAAGGCGTCCGCGTCGCCCGCGGCCCACGCGTCGGTGAGCCGGTCGAGAACGGCGCAGATCTCCGCGACGGCCTCCGGCGTCGCGGCCGCCCCGGACGGGACGACGGTCGCGCAGTCCGAGGTCCCCAGATTGCGGACCTCGGAGGTCTTGTCCAGCCAGAGGTATCCGCCGCCCGCGGCGAGTCCGAGAACGAGAGCCGACGCGGCGAGGATGCGGACGGCCTTGCGGCGACGCGGGTGCGCGGTGCTGGTTGTGGGCGAATCGATGGTGGTCATGACGTCCTCCGTGATAGGTTTCTGCTTAGAAGAACTTTCTTCGCCGAAGATTTCTCTTTGTTGAAGAAGAGATTAGGAGACGGAGGCAATCGTGTCAACAGGGCGATCGGATGGAACGCGACCGGACGCGCCGCAATCGGCTCCGGGGCGATCGGACGCAGCACAAACGGACACAGCACAAACGGCCCCGGCGCAATCCGGCCCAGCGCAATCGGGCCCAGCGCAATCAGGGGCAATGGCGCGCTCGGAGGCGAGTGCGATCTATAGCCGCTATCTCAGCGCGATCATGTTGCACGGACAGGCCGGAGCGCGGGCGGTCGACCTGGGCGCCACCGACCTCTACGCGCTGAATGTCCTGGAACTCAGCGGCCCCATGACGCCGGGAGAACTCGGCGCTCGCACGGGTCTCACCACCGGCCCGACCACCCGGCTGGTCGATCGGTTGGAAGAGGCCGGGTACGTGCGGCGGGTTCCTGTCCCTGGCGACCGGCGCAAGATCACCGTCGAACTGATCGAAACGCCCGCCGACCTGAATCGCGTGCTGGCCCCCGCCCGGCGCCGCGTCGGCGAGATCATCGCCGGATACGAGCCCGAGCAGCGCGAGCTACTGTTCGACTACTTCCGCCGCGCCGCCGACGCGTATTTCCAAGCGACGGAAGAACTTCGCGCCGACTGAGCTCAGTTTTCGAAAGCTCAGCGCACCGCGAGCGCGACCAGCTGGGTGATCTGACCGGCGGCGAAGTTGTCGTCGCTGACGAGCACGAGCGTCCGCTCACCCGAGGGCAGCCGTGGCCCCCAGGTCATGCTCTCGATGTTGTCGATATCCGTGAGCCCGGCCTCGGCCAGGTCGACGAGCAGCCGTTTGGCTACCGGGCGGGCGTCGCCGAGCGGGGCGTCGAGCACGTTGGTCGCGCCCGCGGTGTCGGCCTCGTAGATCCGGATCTTGTCGCCCGCGCCCTCGACGTACGCGCGCTCCAGCACCAGGAATTTCGTGGGATCGAGCGGATCGGCGGCCAGGATCGAGGCGACGCCGTTGCCGCCGCGCCCCGGCTCCGGCCGCGACTCGGCGAACACCGGCTCCATCGGATACGCGTACTGCGCGAGCAAGGGCCCGAAGCGCGCCTGGACGGTGATGCGCGAGATCGCGCCCGAGGTCACCGTCGCCTCGGGACCGTCCTGGAGCAGCGGGCCCTCGACGGCCGTCACGAACAGCGCGCCGCCCGTGGCGAAGGTCGCCGCTTCCAGTGCCGCGTTGCGGCGCGGCCCCGCGTCCGGCCGCATCCGCTCGTTGTCGGGGATCGGCAGTTCGGCGACGAACGTCCCGTCCGGCCGCGCGACGCGCACGGACGGGTCGGCGAGCACGTCGTCCGCGCGCTCGCCTTCCTGGGTCCAGGAGTAGTCGCCCGTCCACGGATCGACGCGAATCTCTTCGGGGTCCACCGATTTCGGCGCGTAGACGGTGCCCGCGGGGGTGCGCAGCAGGTATGTGCCGGTGAAAGTCACCGGGCCGACGCCGTTCGCGTCGACCGTGAAGCGGGCGGTGTAGCCGCGGGCCGGTGCGCGCTCCGAGCGGTCGTCGCTGATCAGCACGTACTCACCCGTGCTCGGCCGATAGTCGATGCCGGACAGTCCGCCGACCGTGGTGCCGTGAAAGTCCATCGCGTGCGGCAGGATCTGCTGACCCAGCAGCCGCACGGCCGGTTCGGCGTGCGCTGTGGGCGCCGCGGTCAGCGCGGCGACGCCGACCGCGAGGGCGAGCGGGAGTCCGGTTCTTCTGCGCACAAGCCACACCGTAGCGGCACCCGCGAACCGCACGGTGAACACCGTCGGAACTCCGGAACGGCGAAAGCCCGCCACCGCGAAAAGCGGTGGCGGGCTTCGCCGTTGCGCGATGACCTACGCGGCGCGATTACTTGCGCAGCGAGGCGGGAACCTCGAAGCGGTCGCCGTACTTGGCCTTCAGCTCGTCGGCGCGAGCCACGAAGCCCTCCTGGCCGCCCGGGTAGCCGACGATGAACTGGTGCACACCACCGGTCCAGGCCGGGTAACCGATGCCGAAGATCGAGCCGATGTTGGCGTCGGCGGTGGTCTCGAGCACACCCTCGTCGAAGCACTTCTGGGTCTCGATCGCCTCGATGAACAGCATCCGGTCGATCAGATCCTGGAGCGGCACGTTGAAGCCGGTGACCGACTTGAAGTGCTCACGCAGGCCGCCCCACAGGCCGGTCCGCTTGCCGTTCTCGTCGTACTCGTAGAAGCCCGCCTTCTCCAGACGACCCGGACGACCCTCGTTCACCATGTACTCGATGACGTCGATGGCCGGGTGCTTCTGCTTGCCCATGGTGGCGTCACCGCGGGCGATGGCCTCCTGGGTCTCCTTGGCGATCTTCAGCATGAGCTTCATGTTCAGCTCGTCCGACAGCTGCAGCGGCGCGGCCGGGTAGCCCGCCTGCGAGCCGGCCTGCTCGATGGTCGAAGGATCGATGCCCTCGCCCAGCATGGCGATCGCCTCGTTGACGAAGGTGCCGATCACGCGCGAGGTGAAGAAGCCGCGGCTGTCGTTGACGACGATCGGGGTCTTCTTGATCGCGAGGGTGTAGTCGAACACCCGGGCCAGCGCCTCGTCCGAGGTCTTCTCACCCTTGATGATCTCCACCAGCGGCATCTTGTCGACCGGCGAGAAGAAGTGGATGCCGATGAAGTCCTCCTGGCGCTTCACGCCGGCCGCGAGACCGGTGATCGGCAGGGTGGAGGTGTTCGATCCGAGCAGCGCGTCCGCGTCGACGATGTCCTCGATCTCCTGGAACACCTTGTGCTTGAGCTCGGTGTTCTCGAAGACGGCCTCGATCACGAAGTCGACGCCGGCGAAGTCCTTGGCGTCGGCGGACGGCGTGATCCGGTCGAGCAGCGCCTTGGACTTCTCCTCGGTGGTCTTGCCACGGGAGAGGGCCTTGGCCTCGATCTTCTCGGAGTAGTTCTTGCCGCGCTCGGCCGCCTCGATGGTGACGTCCTTCAGCACGACCTCGTAGCCCGCCTTGGCGGAGACGTACGCGATGCCCGCGCCCATCATGCCCGCGCCGAGCACGCCGATCTTCTTGATGTCCTTCTTCGGCACGTCCTTCGGACGCGAGCCGCCGTTGTTGATCGACTGCAGGTCGAAGAAGAACGCCTGAATCATGTTCTTCGCGACCGGGCCGGTCAGCAGGTGGACGAAGTAGCGCGACTCGATGAGCGAGGCGTTGTCGATGTCGACCTGCGCGCCCTCGACCGCGGCGGCCATGATGGCGCGCGGCGCGGGCATGTTGGTGCCCTTGAGCTGCTTACGCAGGTTGGCCGGGAACGCGGGCAGGTTCGCCGCGAAGGCCGGGGTGGACGGGGTGCCACCGGGGATCTTGTAGCCCTTCTTGTCCCAGGGCTGCACGCCACCCTCGGGGTTGGCCTTGATCCACGCCTTGGCGGCCGGGACCAGCTCCTCGATCGAGCCGACGACCTCGTTGATCAGGCCGATTTCCTTGGCCTTGCCCGGGCGGTACTTCTGGCCCTGCAGCAGCACCTGCATGAGCGCGCCCTGGAGGCCGAGCATGCGCACGGTGCGGGTGACACCGCCACCGGCGGGCAGCAGGCCCAGGCTGACCTCGGGCAGGCCCAGCTGCACACCCGGCACGTCGGCCGCGATGCGGTAGTGGGTCGCGAGGGTGATCTCGAGGCCGCCGCCGAGCGCGGCGCCGTTGATCGCGGAAACGACCGGCTTGCCGAGCTGCTCGAGGCGACGCAGCGCACCCTTGATGGTGCCCAGCTCGTCCATGAGGGCCTGGCCGTCTTCCGGGCCGACCTTCATCATGTTCTTCAGGTCGCCGCCCGCGAAGAAGGTCTTCTTCGCCGAGGTCAGCACCACGCCGGTGATGCTGTCCTTCTCGGCCTCGAGCCGGTCGACGGTCGCGGTCATCGACGTCTTGTACAGCTCGTTCATCGTGTTGGCGCCCTGGTTCGGGTCGTCCATCGTCAGTACGACGATGCCGTCCGAATCCTGCTCCCAACCGATCATGTTGGTTTCGCTCACAGCTCTGTGTCTCCTTGAATTCTGTGCTGTCGGTTGGGGTTAGACGCGCTCGATGATCGTCGCCACGCCCATGCCGCCACCGATGCACAGCGTGATCAGCGCGTAGCGGCCGTTGCGGCGCTCCAGCTCGTCGACCATGGTGCCGGTGATCATCGCGCCGGTGGCGCCCAGCGGGTGGCCCATCGCGATGGCGCCGCCGTTGACGTTCAGCTTCTCGTCCGGGATGTTCAGGTCCTTCTGGAACTTCAGCACCACGGAGGCGAACGCCTCGTTGATCTCGACCAGGTCGATGTCGTCGAGGGTCAGGCCCGCCTTGGCCAGCGCCTTCTTGGCGGCCGGGGTGGGACCGGTCAGCATGATGGTGGAGTCGGCGCCGCTGGTGGCGGTCGCGACGACGCGCGCACGCGGGGTCAGGCCGGAGGCCTTGCCCGCCTCTTCGGAACCGATCAGCACCAGCGCGGCGCCGTCGACGATGCCGGAGCTGTTGCCGCCGTGGTGCACGTGGTTGATCTTCTCCACGAAGTGGAACTTCTGCAGCGCCACGGCGTCGAAGCCACCCATTTCACCGATCACGGCGAAGGACGGGTTCAGCTTGGCCAGGTCCTCGGCCTTGGTGCCGGGACGCATGTGCTCGTCGTTGTCGAGGACGACGAGGCCGTTCTGGTCCTTGACCGGAACGATCGACTTGGCGAAGTAGCCGCCGGTGGTGGCCTTGGCGGCCAGGTCCTGCGAGCGCACGGCGTAGGCGTCCACGTCATCGCGGGAGAAGCCCTCGATGGTGGCGATCAGGTCGGCGGAAACACCCTGCGGCACGAAGTAGGTGTCGTAGTTGGTGGTCGGGTCCATCGCCCAGGCGCCGCCGTCGGAGCCCATCGCAACGCGGGACATGGACTCGACGCCACCGGCGATGACCAGGTCGTCGAAGCCCGAGCGCACCTTCTGCGCGGCCAGGTTCACGGCCTCGAGGCCGGAGGCGCAGAAGCGGTTGAGCTGGAAGCCGCCGACGGTGTCGGGCAGGCCGGCCACGGTCACGGCGGTGCGGGCGATGTCGGCACCCTGGTCACCCACCGGTGCGACGACACCGAGGATCAGGTCGGAGATCCGGTCCTCGTCGAGGTTCGGGAAACGGCCGCGCAGCTCCTGGATCAGACCAACAGTCAGGTCGATCGGCTTGACCGAGTGCAGCGAACCGTTCTTCTTGCCGCGTCCGCGCGGGGTGCGGATGGCCTCGTAAATGTAGGCCTCTGTGGTCATATCGGAGTGTTTCCTTCCTTGGGGTGCGCCTGCACCGCGTTGTGCGGCACGGCCGCGGGTCACCTCGCCGACCGGCCATGAGACCGACCGTCCGTATTCAGTTTGCCGTGCTCACGAGGCCCAGCGCGGTGACGCGAGGTTCCGTCTCCAGGCCCGTCGCTCGCACCGCATAACGCTGTACAAAAGTCGGCGAGCACCAGCGGACGTACGTTCCGGACACGCCCGTACGCCTGGGCATACCATAGAACGCCGCCACACCGGAGCTCACGGCCACCCGTTCATACTACCGTCGTGTGCGAACTCCGGTTAACTTAACGTCCTCGAGGCGGTGGTTGTCAACCATCCAGCCGTGTGGCACCGAGCTCACTGCGGAGCAATTCCAGGGCGACCTCGTCGGGGTCGTGACGGGCCTCGGGCGCCACCGGCTTGGCGGCCTCGGCCAGCATCTCCTGCTCCTCTTCCGGCGTCGAGGGCCCCGGCACGCCGCCAGGGGCCGATCCGGCCGAGCTGGAGAGCGATTCGTAACCGCCTGGATCGGGCGGCGGGTAGTCGCCGGGGCCGGGGTCGTCGGGTAGGTCCGGATAATCAGGCGGCGGGATGTCGTCGTCGCCGGACCGCGTGGGCGGAGCGGGCCGCTGCCCGCGAGCAGGAGCGTCGCCCGCGGCGTTCGCCCTGGCCTGGCTGGGTCGCGAGAATCGAGGCGGGCCCGTTTCGCCGCGGCCGCCTTGGCTTCCCACGCCGCGCCCGGCCGCACCCTGTCCCGTGCCCCGCGCGCCCTTCGACGGCTGGGCCGCGGGACGCGGGGTCGCGCCACCGGCCTCCCAGCGAATCTCGTGGTCGCTCCCGAGCACGGCCCGCACCGCCGCGCGCACGGCCTCGACATTGCGTGCCTCGGACAACCGCTGCGCCAGCGGCGCGTGCTGGTGCGCGAACACGATGGCCGTGCCCTCGACCCGCGCCACCGAGGCACCCGACAGCAACGCCTGCACGGTCGGTCCGAACTCCCTGACCTTGGCCCGGATCTCCGCCCACGCGCCCTCGACGGCTCGCAGCAGATCCGCGCCCTGCGCACCCACAGGCTCGTCGGGCAACGCCGCAGCCATCGATTCCGCGGACTCGACGGGCCGTTCCGCCGCCGTCGCGCCGCCGCGGCGATCGGCGGACGATTCCTCGGTCACTTGCCCGGAACGGGGGCTCGTATCGGAAACCGACTGTGCCGCTTGATATCCCGCGCGTTCGGCCGGTTCCCGGCGAGCGTCGCCCTCGGCCGGACCGGCGGTGGCGCTCCCCGAAAACGCGGCGCGTTCGGTCGGGCGACCCGTACCGGCCGCGACAGTCGACGGGGGCTCCCCAGCCCCGCTTTCCCCGTCGACGGACCCCGCGGGTCGCTCCCCCACTCGATCCGACGCGGCTTCGGCGTACGGCGCGGCGGGCCGATCGGCGCGCGGCGGAGCGGCCGATTCCTCCGAGGCGCTGGGCCGCCCCTCGGTCCGATGACCCGGCGCGTCGGCGGCCTGCGGCTCGGCTTCGCCCCGGCGGACGGGCTCGGCAGTCGATTCGACTCGATCCTCGGCGTTCCGCGCTGCTGTCCCGCCCACGTGGCCCTCGGCCACCGCGGACACGGGAGCGGCCGCGCCCGGGGCTTCGCCTCGCGGGGCTTCGTCTCGCGCTCCGGCTACGGCCGCGTCGCCGCGCTGGGCCGAGTCAGCGCTCGGCGCGACAGCACCGCGCTCGGCAGCGGCCGAGTCGCCGCTCGATTCGGTGGCGTCGCCGCGCCCTGCAGCGGCCGCCGCGATCGCGTCCTCACGCTGGTCGTCCTGTCGCGCGATGGGCGCAGCCGGGGCGGCGGCGGAAGGCTGCGGACCACCGTCGGATGCTTCCGCCTGCGCACCGGCGGGCGATTGAGCGCGGTCCGTGCGCTCGACGGAAGTGCTTCCTCCCGCGTCGCTTTCGATGCCACCCTGGGCCGAACCTCCGCCCCGAGACTTGTTCTCACGCAACGCGGCGAGCGCCTCCGCGCCCCGGCGACGCGGAGGCTCACCCGGTGCGCGGGCCGGGGCGGGTGCGGCGGTCCGGCTCGCCTCGGCGGCGGGGGCGGAGGCCGGGGCCGGGGCGATCGCACCGCCCGCGAAGCCGCGTTCGAGGCGTTCCAGGCGCTGAAGCGCGGCGGACTCCGTGCCGGAGACCGAGGGCAAGAGCATGCGGGCGCACACGACCTCGAGCAGCAGCCGGGGCGCGGTGGCGCCGCGCATCTCGCCCAGACCCTCGTGCAGCAGTTCGGCGTAGCGGGTCAGGGTGGCGGGGCCGAGGCGCTGCGCTTGGTCGCGCATGCGGTCCAGCACGTCGCCCGGCCCGGACACCAGGCCGCGGTCGGCGGCGTCGGGCACCGCGCGCAACAGGATCAGATCGCGGAAACGCTCCAGCAGGTCGACCGCGAAACGGCGCGGATCGTGCCCCGCCTCCATGACGCTGTCCACGGTGCCGAACAGCGCCGCGCCGTCGTCGGCGGCCAGCGCCTCCACCGCGTCGTCGATGAGCGCGACGTCGGTGACGCCGAGCAGCGCGACGGCACGGTTGTAGGTGACGCCGTCCGGGCCCGCGCCTGCGAGCAGCTGGTCGAGCACGCTGAGGCTGTCGCGCGGGGAACCGCCGCCCGCGCGAATCACCAACGGATACACCGCTTCCTCGACCGGAACGTTCTCCTGTTCGCAGATCTTGCCGAGCAGCCCGCGCATCGTCGCGGGCGGCAGCAGCCGGAACGGGTAGTGGTGGGTGCGCGAGCGGATGGTCGGCAGCACCTTGTCGGGCTCGGTGGTGGCGAAGATGAAGATCAGGTGGGCGGGCGGTTCCTCGACGATCTTGAGCAGCGCGTTGAAGCCCGCGGTGGTGACCATGTGGGCCTCGTCGACGATGAAGACGCGATACCGGGATTCGGCGGGCGCGTAGAAGGCGCGGTCGCGCAGCTCGCGGGTGTCGTCGACGCCGCCGTGGCTCGCGGCGTCGAGTTCGATCACGTCGAGATTGCCCGGTCCGCCCGGCCCGAGCGCCACGCAGGACGGGCAGACTCCGCACGGCCGCGACGTCGGGCCCTGCACGCAGTTCAGCGAACGCGCAAGGATGCGCGCCGACGAGGTCTTACCGCAGCCCCGCGGACCGGAGAACAGATAGGCATGACTGATCCGTCCGGTGTCGAGCGCGATGCTCAGCGGGTCGGTGACGTGCTCCTGACCCACCACCTCAGCGAACGTTGCCGGTCGGTACTTCCGGTACAGAGCCACGGCCAGAGGTTACCGGCGACCACCGACAAAGCGGTCGGCGACCGGGGTCTCACGCGGGCGAGCCGTCGCGCCGCTCACGGCGTACCGCGAGATTCCCTTCGAATGTGATGCAGATCACATGATTCCAGGAGACTCCTTCCGCCGCTTCGTTCCTCTCACAAACCGGCAACATGACAGCAATCGTGTATCTGTCGGTTATCAAAAACCGGACGAAGCAGTTCGTCCGCCTTTCTCGCCAGCGGTAATGCATACTCACGCCCCGGTTATGCCCCTTTTTGTCGATGTAACGAATAAGTCAACCCGGGTGACAGCTAGCGCGCCGCTGGCTACCGTGGCTGTTGGCAACTTCGGTAGCCAAACCTTCATCAGGTTGGTGACCCCGGCCGGTCCCTCATCCCGACCGGGGCACAACCTGAACACCTCCCGGCCCCAGTGCGACATCGCCGAACTCCCACCGCGTATATCGGAGGACCGTTCCACGTGCCGTCGTGTGACGACATCGCCGCCGCCTGGCTCTCCAATACCGACTTCGCCGGCGATCGAGCCGCCGTCGGACTGCTCAGCCGCGCCATCAGCCCCCAGGAATTCGCGATCAAACGCGATTCGCTGCCGGTGACCGCCGCCGCAGATCCCGCCACCGCCTCGGCCATTCTCGAGTTGCTCGAACGCGGTCAGGTGCCGACCATGGCCGCGATCCGAACCCTCACCGCGCAGAACGAGATGCGCCGCGAGGCAGAACGCATCGAACGGCTCGGCCGCCGCGCCCAGCGCAGCATCGACGACTTCGGCCGCGTGCTCGCCCGTCTCGCGCACGAGCACTGGATGACCCACGGCGTCGGCCCCACCCGCCGCGACATCCTCTCCTCCGAACCGGTGACGGCGCTGATCAAGGAACGCATCGGCGTCATCGCGCCCAACGCGGTCAAACACCTGTGGCTGGTCGAGCGCGCCCAGCGGGCGGGCTGGATCGCGTCCAACGCGAATCCGCAGTCGCTCTGCGCGGCAAGGCGTTTCCACGCCGCCAAATACGGGAATCGGGTCTCGCTGCGGCCGGTCAACACGATCGGGACGCTCGTCGCCGGGCATCTCTCCGCTCACCTGGACGAACACGGCCGTCCGCCGCGCTGGTCGAACCTCGCGCGCGACCTGCGCGACGACCGTGGACGCCGTGTCTTCCACGACACCGCCGACGCGCGGGCCCAGGAGCTGTGGCTCACCACCGCCGAGTGGGTCGTCGTCGAGGACGATCTGCCGATCCCCGGCCGCCGCGGCCGGCGCGCGCTGACCCGGAAGAACCGCGGCTGAGCGATGTCCCGGCCACTGCTTTCGGCCACTCGACACCCATGAGTTAACAGCGTTACGCTAACCGCGTTAACTCACGGAGGGGAGCCGCGATGCTCTATCGGATCGCACGAACGGCCACGCGGTACCCGCGCGTCATCTTGATCACCGCGCTGGCCTTGGTGATCGGGTGCGGACTCTTCGGCGCCACCGCGGCCACGCACCTGAAATCCGGCGGATTCGTCTCGGACGACGCCGAATCCTCGCAGGTCAACCGGATTATCGCGGACAACTTCGGCGGCGCTTCGCCCAACTACGTCCTGCTGGTGAGCACCGAGAGCGGCGTCGACAGCCCCGCCGCGCGCGCCGCGGGCATGCGACTCGTCGACGCGCTGCGCGCACGCCCCGACGTGACCGCCGTGCAGTCCTACTGGACCACTCCGCTGCCGTTCTCGACCGCGTTACGCAGCAACGACGGCGGGTCGAGCGCGCTGATCGCCGCCTTCATCGAAGGCGACGACACCGAGGTGCAGAAAATCGCGGGCGAACTCACCGAACAGCTCACCGGCGCCGCCGACGGCGTGACGGTACGTCAAGGCGGCATGGCCGCGATCTATCACGACGTCAACGAGCAGACCACCCTCGACCTGGCCCTCGCCGAGAGCATCGCGGTGCCGTTGTCGATGATCGTGCTCATCCTGGTGTTCGGCAGCTTGGTCGCGGCGGCCCTGCCGCTGGCCGTCGGCCTCTTCGCGATCGCGGCGACGCTGGCCATCCTGCGGTTGTTCACACTCGTCACCGACGTGTCCATCTACGCGCTGAACATGACGACCGCGCTCGGCCTGGCCCTCGCGATCGACTACAGCCTGTTCATCGTCAGCCGATACCGCGAGGAACTGGGCAACGGCCTCGACCCGACGGCGGCCACCATCCGCGCCGTGCAGACCGCGGGGCGCACGGTGCTGTTCTCCGCGCTCACCGTCGCGCTGTCGCTGGCCGCGCTCAGCGTGTTCAACCTGTACTTCCTGAGGTCCTTCGCCTACGCGGGCGTCGCGGTGGTCGCGGCAGCGGCCGCGGCGGCGATCGTGATCCTGCCCGCCGCGCTGGTGCTGCTCGGGTACCGCGTCAACTCGCTCGACCTGCGCGTTCCGCTGCGGCGGATGTTCCGGCGCCCGCCGCCCGCAGGCCCGGTGCCGCCGGCGGAGTCCGGCTGGTACCGGCTGGTCACGCGGGTGATGCGGCACGCGGTGCCGGTGACCGTGGTGATCATCGCGCTGCTGCTCGTCCTCGGCGCGCCGTTCCTGTCGGTGAGGTTCGGCTACCCCGACGACCGGGTGCTGCCCACCTCCTCGACCAGCAGGCAGGTCGGCGATGAGCTGCGGGCGCACTTCCCGCAGGCCGATCCCGGCGCGAGCACCACGATCGTGCTGGACGGCTACACCGGTGACACCGCAGGCGTCGGCACGTACGCCACGCGGCTTTCCGAACTGCCGAACGTGCCCGCCGTGCTGTCCAGCGCGGGCACCTTCGTGAACGGTGCGCGGGTCGGGGCGGCGCCGCCCGGCATGGCCAACGACACGGGGACCTACCTCACCGTCGTCAGTTACGTCGACCCCTTCTCCCCCGAGGGCGAACGTCAGCTGCGCGCGATCGAGGCGGTGCCCGCGCCCGGGCCCGCGCTGTACGGCGGCGCGGCCGCGGTCAACGCGGATTCGCTTGCCGCGCTGAGCGATCGACTGCCGTTGGCCGCCACGCTGATCGTGCTGGCCACGTTGGTGGTGCTGTTCCTGTTCACCGGAAGCGTCGTGCTGCCGATCAAGGCACTGGCGCTCAACACCCTCTCGCTCGCGGCCGCCTTCGGCGCGATGGTGTGGGTGTTCCAGGAGGGACACCTGTCGAACCTGCTCGGCTTCACCGCGGTCGGCTACATGGTGCCGACCATGCCGATCCTGATGTTCTGCCTGGCCTTCGGCTTGTCCATGGACTACGAGGTGTTCCTGCTCTCGCGGATCCGCGAGGAGTGGTTGCGCACCCACGACAACAACCGCGCGGTGGCCATCGGCGTCGCCCGCACCGGCCGGATCTTCACCGCCGCCGCGGTGCTGATGGCTATCGTGTTGGGCGCGCTGATCACCTCGAAGGTCTCGTTCATGCAGCTGATGGGTCTCGGCCTCACCTTGACCGTGCTCGTCGACGCGACGATCATCCGGGCCCTGCTCGCGCCTGCGCTGATGCGCCTGCTCGGCACGGCCAACTGGTGGGCACCGAAAACCCTTGTCCGGCTGCATGATCGGATCGGCCTCGCGGAGGACGTCGACCAGGACGCCATCGCACGGGAACCCGAGCACGTGGGACGTCCATGACCCTGCACCGTCGACCTCGATCACCGCGCGGTTCCGGCGCGCAATTGCGTACCGAGATACTCACGGCCACAGCGGAATTGCTCGCGCGCACCGGCCGGGCCGACGCGGTGTCGATCCGCGAGGTGAGCAAGCTCGTCGGGGTGAGCGCACCGTCCATCTACCGGCATTTCGCCGACAAGGACGAGCTGATCGAGGCAGCGGTGGCCAAGGCGTTCGAGGATCTGGCCGACGCCATGCGCGCGGCCACCGACCCCACGGTGTCGCCGATGACCCGGCTGCGCGATCAGGGCCTGGCCTACGTGCGCTACGCGCTGGAGCACCCGGCGCAGTACCGGGTGGCGGCCGGGCCCACCGAGAGCGGCGGCGCGGTGGACGAGGTGCTCACCAGCGGCGCGTTCCAGCATTTCGCGGCGTCGGTGCGCGAGTGCATGGCGGAGGGCACGATCGCGCCGGGCGATCCGCTGCCGGTCGTGCTCGACCTGTGGGCCGTCGTGCACGGCCTCGCTTCCCTGCTGATCGCCAAACCGCATCTGCCGTGGGGCGATCACGAGGAGATGGCGAATCGCATCATGTGCGCGGCCTGCCTCGGGCACACCGTGCTGAACATGGTCGGCGGCACGCCGAGCCCCGACGAGCTGGACGTCTGGCTCGACGAAAACCTCCCGCAGTGGCGGAAGACCTCGTGAGCGTTCGGTAACTTCTTCGCGACGCATGCCCGCAGAAGGAGTTACCCGCCATGCCACCGACCATCGATCCCGCGGCCACCGCCTGGCTGCTCGGCAGCACCGCTCTTGTGCTGCTGATGACGCCCGGCCTGGCCATCTTCTACGGCGGCATGGTGCGTTCGACCGGCGTGCTCAACATGCTGATGATGAGCTTCATCGCCATCCCGCTCGTCACGGTGACCTGGCTGTTGTTCGGCTACAGCCTGGCCTTCGGCCCCGACGCGGGAGGCGGACTGATCGGCACGCTCGAGCACGTCGGCTTGGTGGGCATCGACCCGACGACGGTGCGCGGCACGGTGCCGGAACTGCTCTACGCGACCTTCCAGCTCACCTTCGCCATTCTGACCGCGGCGCTGGTCAGCGGCGCCATCGCCGACCGGGCCAAGTTCTCCGGCTGGATGGTCTTCGTGCCGCTGTGGACGCTGGCCGTGTACGTGCCGATCGCGCACTGGGTGTGGGGACCGGACGGCTGGCTGGCGAAGTTCGGCGCGCTGGACTACGCGGGCGGCCTGGTGGTGGAGATCGCCTCCGGCGCCTCCGCGCTGGCGCTCGCGCTGGTGCTCGGCCCGCGCATCGGCTTCAAGGTGGACGCGATGCGACCGCACAACCTGCCGTTCGTGCTGCTCGGCGCGGGTCTGCTGTGGTTCGGCTGGTTCGGCTTCAACGCGGGCTCGTCGCTGAACGCCAGCGGTCTGGCCGCGGCGGTGTTCCTGAACACACTGATCGCGGGCTGCCTCGGCATGCTCGGCTGGCTCGCGGTGGAGCGCGTGCGCGACGGCCACCCGACCACCTTCGGTGCCGCGTCCGGCGTCGTCGCGGGCCTGGTGGCGATCACTCCGTCCTGCGGATACGTCGACACTCTCGGCGCGGTCGTCGTCGGGCTCGCGGCGGGCACGGTGTGTTCGTTCGCGGTCGGCTGGAAGTTCAAGGCCAACTACGACGACTCCCTCGACGTGGTCGGCGTGCACTTCGTCGGCGGCGTGGTCGGCACGGTGCTCATCGGTCTGCTCGCCAGCCAGGTGATGACCGGCGGCGTGGAAGGTCTGCTGTACGGCGGTGGGCTCACCCAGCTCGGCAAGCAGCTGCTCGGCGCGGTGGCGGTCGCGGCTTACGCCTTCGGCGTCTCGTTCGCCCTCGGCAAGGGCATCGACAGGTTCCTCGGCTTCCGGATCAGCAAGGAGGACGAAACCTCTGGCATCGACTTCGCGCTGCACGCGGAGACCGCGTACGCCGAAGGGGTGCACGGGCATTCGCCGCGCGGGCATTTCGGCATCGGCGGCGGGCACACGCCGCACGATCGGGACGAGGACTGAGCGACCGGCTAGCCGGCCCTGCAGTGCCGGGCCGGGGCCGGACCTGATCGGCCGAAGAGCTCAGGACACCGCATCGGCCGAGGCAACCCAGGAATTGCATTTCTGGACCCGGTTGTTCCGATAGCCGTACTCGTACCAGAGACCGTAGTTCTGCTTCGATCCGTGGTCGCGCGCGTCACCGGGGTTGTCGCCACGGGTGTAGTTGTCCCGCACCGTGTTCTCGCCCTGCGCCCCGGAGACCGAACCGACATAGGCCGACGAGCCGATGAACATCCCGCCGAAGCACTGCGCGCCCAGCTCCATGCGGCGCGACAACTCGAGGCCCCGCGCGCTGCGCGGCCCCGCGTTGTAGCGCTCCTCGTGCGTGCGCTTCGAAATACCACTGATCGCCTGCACGTGGTGGCCGTACTCGTGCGCGAACACCGTCAGGTAGATGACCCAGTTGTCGCCGTACAAATTGGTCTGGATCTTGTCCAGCGGCATATAGATGGTGTTGTTCATCGAGCAGTAGAACGCCGCGTAGTTGCCGCCCGCGCTGGTGCACGGCGAGACCGCGTCGACGCCGCGGGCGGGGACGCTGATGTTCGGCGGCGAGAACGGCAGGTTCTCGTAATCGAGCAGCGCTTTCCACATCTGCCCGAGGCACGTGGAGGCCGACTGGAAGAACGCTTGGGCCGCGGCCACATTCGGGGCCCAGCGCGAGAACGTGCACTGGATGTTGTTCAATCCCGTGTCCACGTGCGTGAACAGGGGATGATCGCCGAGCTTCGCCACCGGCTGCGGCCCGGCGGGTCTGGTCGGCGTGGCTGAGGTGGTGCGGACCGGACTGCTCGCCGCGGTGGTCGGACGTGCCGCCGACGTGGTCGTCGCCGCGGACGACGAAGGAATCGTCGGCGTATAGGTGTAGCTCGGCGTGTACGCCGTTGTCCTGCGGTCGTTCTCGCTCTCGCTGCTCGCCACCGCGACCGCCGCGGCGACCAGCGCGCCGACCATCAGGAAGATTCCCAGCACCCCGAACACCGCGCCCACTCCGCCGCCACCGCGCCGAGGCGGCGGATAGGGGCGCCCGTAACCAGGCGGCCCGTAAGGCGGAACGCCATAGCCCGGCGGCGGCCCGTAGGGAGCCGGCGCGTGTCCGGGGTACGGGTAACCCGGCGGCGGATATCCGGGCGGCGGCGCGTACCCGGGCGGCGGGCCGTACGGCGGCGGATAGTGTGGCTGGTGTCCGTAACCGTAAGGCGGCGTCGTCATCTCAACTCACCCTGCCTGCCGGAGCGGTGAAGGTGTTGCACTGGTTGGTGCGGTTCTTGTCCACGCCCTCTTCGAACCAGTCGCCGCTGTTCTCCGATGACCCGTGGTCGCGCGCGTCGGTCGGTCCGTCGCCTCGGCCGTGCGCGTCCCGCCGCGCCACGCCGATCTGCGTGGAGGAGAGCGAACCGCCGTCCTCGGAGGACCCGAGGTACATGCCGTTGAAGCACTGCGCCTGCAACTCGATTCGCCGCGAGAGCTCCAGTCCGCGCTGGCTGCGCGCACCGGCGTCCACCCGCTCGCTGTTGGCCTTGCGCAGGATGCCCGACATGGCCTGCACGTGGTGGCCGTACTCGTGCGCGAACACCGAGAGGTAGACCACCCAATTGTCCTTGAACAGGTCGGTCTGCAACTGGCTGATCGGCATGTAGATGGTCTTGTTCGCCGGGCAGTAGAACGCGGCGAAGTTGGTGGTGGTGCCCGTGCACGGCGTGGAGATGCCCGCGGTGGAGGCGCTGACGTTCAGCGTCGGCGGTGTGAACGGCAAATTCGCCTTCTGCAGCACCGGTTTCCACACCGACTCCAGGCAGCCCGCCGCGGTCTCGAAGAACTTGCGCGCGGTCTCGACCTGGGTGCTCCAGGGGGTGTAATCGCAGTCGGCCGGGATCAGCGTCGCGTTCGGATCGGTGAGCAGCGGGTTGTTGCCCGTCTCCGCGGCGCCCTGCGACCCGTCGGGGGTGTAGGTGAAGCTCGGCGACGGCCCCGAGGCGCGGTCGTTGCGGTCGCTGCGAATCGCGGTGCGCACCAACGCGCCCGCCACCAGGAACACCACGATGAGCAGCAGCGAGACGATCTTTCCTCCGCCCCCGCTCTTGCGCGGCGGGTACGGCGGACGGCCGGGCGGGCCGTAGGGCATAGGGGGCGGCATCGGCGGGCGGTACCCGGGCGGCTGACCGTAGCCGGGCGGCGCCGAATAGCCGGGCGGCGGAGCGTATCCCGGATGCTGCGCATAGCCCGGCGGCGGACCGTAGCCGGGCTGCGGCGGGTATCCGGGCGGGGGCCCGTAACCGGGACGGGGTCCGTAGCCAGGCGGCGGAACGGGGTGTCCACCAGGTGGAACCGGTCCATATCCGTACGGTGGTTGGGTCACTCCCCCGTACCCCCTCGCATCAGATGATCGTCGACAGCCGCTGACGAAGAATAGCAACCTGTCTAGAGTAGGCACTCATGCTGACATTTCGGGGGGCCGCCGCCGGCGTGCTGATGCTCGCCGCCGCGGGATTGGTGGCCACCGCGCCGGGTGCCAAGAGCGAACCGACGCCCGAGGGCGTGACCATCGTCGCCGATCTGAAACTCAGCCGCGAAGGCGTGCTCGAAGTCGACGAGACGGTGACCGTGCCATCCGGCGAATCGTTCAAGATGTCACTGCCGCTGCGCCTTCAGTTGCGCGACGACGTGGAACGGCGCTTCCAGGTCACCGATATCGACGCCAAGGGCGCGGGCACCGCGACGGTCGCCAACGATCAGTTCACCATCGACGCCAAACCCGGTGAGTCCAGCTACAAGTACTCGATCCACAACACCGTCAGCGACGCGCCCGGCACCCAGGTTTTCCACTGGCTAGGTGTGATGAACACCGACATCGCCTCCATCAGCGCCTCGCTGATCAGCCCGAGCTACGAAATGGCCATCGTGGACTGCAAACTCGGGCCGCCAGGCAACACGAGGCCGTGCGCCGACGTCCGGATCGAATCCGACGGCGTGCTCTGGCTGGAGCAGACCGACCTGCGCAAGGGCGACGCCATCGACCTGACCTTGCAACTGCCGCCGGGTACCGTCCCCGCGAACGCCGACATCGAGGACGCGAACGCACCCGGTCCGTTCTCGGTGACCGGTCCGGTGCTGGCCGCCTTCGGCGTGCTGCTGCTCGCGCTGGCGGGCTTGGCCGTCTTCGTGCTGCGCGCGCGTCGCGAGAACGCCGCGGCGGGAACCGGTTCCGACACCGTCGACCCGCTGCTGCGCGACGGCAACCAGGTGCAGTTCACCTCGCCCGAGGGCATTCTGCCCGGTGAGGCGGGCGTGCTGCTCGACGAGCACGCGGACGCCATCGATATCGCCGCCACCGTGGTGGATCTCGCGGTGCGCCGCTACATCTGGGTGACGCCGATCAGCGACAGCGACTGGCGCATCAATCGGGTGAACGGCGTCGACGACCAGCTACGCGACTACGAGAAGGCGGTGTACACGACGCTGCTGCCGGAAGGCGCCGACTCGGTCACCGTCGCCGAATTGCGCGCGCCGGGACGGGTGCAGGCCGAGCCGATCCGCCGGGCGATGGTCGACGACGCGGTGCGGCGTGGCGCCTTCGCCGACCGGTCCCGTATCGGCCTGCCGGTCTGGGTCGGCGGCGCGCTGATCGTCGCGGGCATTGCCGCCACGGTGGGTCTGGCCGTCACCGCGGGCTCCGCGCTGGTCGGCGTCGCGATCCTGCTCGCGGGCGTGGCGACCGTGCTGCTGCCCAAGTACCTTCCGGTGCGCACCCAGGCGGGCCGCAAGCTGACCTCGCAGGTGCGCGCCCTGCAACGCGGCCTGGATGCCACTCGGCGCGAACAGATTCCGCCGACCGATCAGGAGACGGTGTTCTCCCGCGCGTTGCCGTTCACCGTCATCGGCGGCCGCGCCGACAACTGGATCCGCGCGTTCCGCGACCTGAATCCGGCCGCCGACGCCCAGCCGGGTCTCTACTGGTTCGGCAGCTTCGAACGCGACCAGAACCTGCACCGCTTCGCCGCCCACTTCCCGTTCTTCATCACGGCGCTCGAAGGATTGTTCACCGGATCGTCGGCCCGCTGAGCGGGCACATACCGAAAGGCCGGGTTCTCCGAGGAGGACCCGGCCTTTCGGCGTTTCGGTATCAGTCGGCGAACGCGGTGCGTCGCATGGCGGCGAGCGGGTCCGCGTAGAGCGCGCTGAGCGAGGTCACCACGGCGGCGAATTCCTGGACCTTGCCGCCGAATCCGCTGATGCGAATGTCGGTCGGCGGAAGGGTGGAACTCTGCCGGAAGGCCTCGGCGACGTGCGCGATGCCCGGCCGGTAGCCGGTGAAGGCCTGCCCGCCGAGGATGACGCGATCCGGGTTGAGCATGTCGCGCACCAGCGCGACGGTGCTGCCCAGCATGGCCGCCCGCTCCGCGAGCAGTTCGCGCGCCGGGACCGAACCGGCCGTGGCCGCCCGGTACAGATCCGCGATGGTGGAACCCGCGGTCCCGTTGTGCGCCGGGATGATTCCGCGACCGACCGCCCGCGCGTGCAGCGCACGGTCACCCACGGTGACCTCCAAGCAACCCCGCCTGCCGCAGGTGCATTCGACGTCGGAGCCGGTGGGCAGATGCGCGATCGAACCGGGGCCGTTGCTCGGGGTGTGCACGCGGCCGTCGAGAGTGACCGCGATGCCCGCGGTTTCACGCACATAGAAGTACAGGCTGCTGCCGCGCTGCTGCCCCTCGGGCGGTTCCGGGGTCGGCAGCAGCAGTTCGGAGCCCGCCATCGCCTCGACGTGCGGCGCCACCGAGACCGGCAGCTCGAGCACTTCGCCGAGCACGGCGCCGATCTGGGCGCCCTTCCATTCCAATTTGGGGTGATCGACCACGCCGGTCAGCGGGTCGACGCGACCACCGATCGCGACGCCTGCCCACAGCGGTTTTCGCCGATGCCAGCGCTGCAGAAAGGCTTTCGCGCTGCGCGCCACGGTCGTGGTCGCGAACTCCTGGCCGGTTTGCGGGGTGGCGATGGCAAGCCCACCGAGAATTCGGCCGCGCAGGTCGGCTACCACGATCTTGGTCGCGGCGGCGCCGATGTGAATGCCGAGGGTCAGGTAGGTGTCGTAGTCGACCTCGAACGGCACCCGGGGGCGGCCCACCGCGCCTGACGTGGTCAGGTCCGGCCGTTCCCGCAGGAGGCCGGCGGTGAGCAGGGACGACACCTGGCGGTTGACCGTCGCGATGCTCAAACCCGTTGTGCGCGCGGCATTGTCGCGAGAGACCGGCCCGCCGGTCGCGGCGCGTAGCACGGCGGCCGCCGGATTGTCGGAGATGCGGAGTTCCGGCGCCACGACGGGACGCTGGACGCGGACACGACCGGTAGCGACCCGCGAAGCGGATCGTTCCAGGGTAGGGATCGACATATGAAGAGTCCTTGCTGAAATCCCGTCGAACGGGACGTGCCTACACGAGCGGCGACGAGGCAGCGCGCGCCGAAAGGGCGGCTCAGCTGCAACGACGGGAGCAACACAGCTCCCGCGTCAGCGGCAGCCGCAGGCCGAGCGCGGCGGTCACGTAGGTGACCCGCAAGGCGGAGAGGCTGCTGATGGACATGAAGAAAAAGGTAACACCGAATTCACCGGCGCACCAAGCTTCCGCAAATCCCGGTGCTCGAGGACACACCGTTTCGCCTGGTCGGAGCCGGACACGACGAAGCCCCGCCCATGCGAAAGGCATCGGGCGGGGCCGTTTTTCACGGCAGTGACGACCGAGGAAGCGAGAACGGGCTACTTCGCCGGAGCGGGCGCGTTGAACGGCGCGTTGACCGTCGTGAAGTACTGAATGAGCGCCCCGATGGCGACCGGCGCCGTCACGAAGATCTGGCCCGCGATGGTGCCGAGCGCGCCGACCGCGGCCGCACCGGCGACGCAGCCGACAGCCGCGGCGGGCAGGAAGGGTCCGAACAGTCCGACGATGGTGCCGCCGACCGCGGCGCCGCCGAGGATGCCGCCGACCACGCAGCCGACCGCGGCGCCGCCGAGGCCGCCGACCAGCGTGCCGATCGTGGCGCCCATGCTGATGGTGCTGGTCAACCGGGTCCAGGCGGCGACCTCACGGTCGTACTCGGTCTTCCACGGCGCCTTGTCCTCGAACGGCAGCGCGACCGGCTTGTAGGCCGCGTGGTCGAGATCGAGCTGCGGCGTCAGCGTCGCGGTGCGATCCGAGATCTGCGCCGCGATCGGGAACTCGAACTCGTCGAGCCGGAACTTCAGCGGCGTGCCCGCGACCACGGTGCCGTCCGCGGCCTTGATCTTCAGGGCGCCGTCCTCGGCGACGAGCGAGCCCGCGTCGGTGCTGATGATCGCCGCAGTCTCGGTCTGGGTGGCGGTGTAGTTGATGACGTCCCCGGCGGGGGTCTCCGGACCGGCCACCGCGGTTCCCGCGGTGACGCCGGTCGCCATGGTCACGAGTGCCGCGACCACGGCGAGCTTCCTGATTTTCATGTACTGCTATCCCTCATCCGATGGAGCGTGTTCGAGGGAAAAGCATCGAGCACCGGCCCGTCTTGTACGAGAGAAAAAAGCAGCGAGATTCGAATGGGCAATCGGGGAGCGAATGCTATTTCGCCGTGGCGGCCTTCGCCTCGGCCTTCACCCTCTTCTTGAACGCACGCACCTCTAGCAGGGACTGAGCGTCGGTGATGTCGGCGGCCGAGCGTCGCGAGTCCTTCTCCGAATAGGCGCCCGCCGCCTTTTCCCAGCCTTTCGGGCGCACCCCGAGTTGCTTGCCGAGCAGGGCCAGGAAAATACGCGCCTTCTGGTCGCCGTAGCCCGGTAATGCCTTCAGCCTGCGCAGCACTTCCTTGCCGTCCGGATCGCCGCTCGTCCATATCGCCGCGGTGTCGCCGTCGTAGTGTTCGACGACGTAACGCGCCAATTCCTGGGTGCGCCGCGCCATGGACCGCCCGTAGCGGTGGATGGCGGGCGGCGTCGCGGCGAGCTCCTCGAACGCCTCGGGATCGGCTTCGGCGATCTTGCCGATGTCGAACCCGTCCATCCGGTCGGCGATCTTCTTCGGACCGCGGAAAGCGTGTTCGAGTGGGAACTGCTGATCCAGGAGCATGCCCGTCAACAGAGCGAACGGGTCCTCCGACAGGAGC
Source organism: Nocardia sp. bgisy134 (assembly GCF_965341865.1). Taxonomy (GTDB): domain Bacteria; phylum Actinomycetota; class Actinomycetes; order Mycobacteriales; family Mycobacteriaceae; genus Nocardia. The sequence goes on along the minus strand of NZ_CBDQZP010000005.1, from coordinate 256,677 downwards.
TTGTCGGCCTCCGGTTCCTGCGCGAGACACAGTGTGACGGTCACCGTCGTTCCTTTCGGCTTGTCGGCGCGTTCGTCAGTCGATCATCTCACCCGCGTCCAGCTGTGCGGCACGCCACAGCCGCGCGTAGGCTCTGGCCATGCCTCAGACGACGGCAATACCTAGGGACGGACACGCGCCCATGGACACTTACTCATTGCGCCCGGATCGCTTCGACACGGCGGGCCAGGATCAATTGGTCGATGTGCGCGACCTGCAAGCCGCCCTACCCGGCATCCGGCGACTGCGCACCTGGGCGCACGAGGCGCTCGCACTGCAACCTGGCGAACACGCCGTCGACGTCGGATCGGGCACCGGTACGGAGGTCATCGCCTTCGCCGACGCGGTCGGCCCGACCGGCGAGGCGGTCGGCGTGGAACCCGACCCGCACCTGCTCGCCTCCGCGGAGCGCCGCGCGTCGCAGCTGGGCTCGCGCGCGAAGTTCCATTCCGGCGACGCCTACGGCATCCCGTTCGGCGCCGGTACCTTCGACGCGGCGCTCTGCGAGCGCGTCTTCCAGCATCTGACGGCGCCGGGCCGCGCGGCGAACGAGATCGCCAGGGTGCTGCGCCCCGGCGGCCGCGTCGTGGTGGTCGACGTCGACTGGGACACCGCGATCGTGCACCCCGGCGACCGGCAGGTGGTCCGCCAGGTGCTGGACACGCTGGTCTCGGCCACCACCAACCCGCTCTCCGGGCGCAGGCTGCCCGGCCTGCTCACCCAGGCAGGCCTGGTGATCGACGAGGTCGGCTCGCACGCGCTCGTGCAGGACCGCAGCGTGGGTCCCGGCTCGCTGGTCACCCGCATCTCGGCCATGGCGGTGGCGCGCGGCTCGATCACCGAGGCCCAGCGCGACCGGTTGCTCGCCGATCTCGAGCGCGGCGCCGACAGCGGCGACATTCATCTGTCGGTGACGATGTTCGCGGTGCTGGCGCACAAGCCGCACTGAGCCGAGCCCTTCGGGACTGAAAAGACGACGGCCCTCCGCACCGGTGTGCGGAGGGCCGTCGTTCTCTCTGCCGGTTACTTGCCGAGCAGCTTCTCGGTGGCCGCCAGCAGGACGCAGGTGGCCAGGCCGTCCATCGCCTTCTCCAGCTCCGGCAGCTTCGGGAAGCTGGGGGCGATGCGAATGTTCTTGTCCTCCGGATCGTTCCGGTACGGGAAGGCCGAACCCGCCGCGGTCAGCGCGATGCCCGCGTCCTTGGCCAGCGCGATCACCCGGGCCGCGGTGCCCTCGAGCACGTCGAGGCTGATGAAATAACCGCCCTTCGGCTCGGTCCACGAGGCGACCTTGGACGCGCCGAGCCGGTCCTCGAGAATCTTCAGCACCAGGGCGAACTTCGGCTCCAGGATCTCGCGGTGCTTCTGCATGTGTGCGCGCACACCCTCGGCGTCCCCGAAGAAACGCAGGTGGCGCAGCTGGTTGATCTTGTCGGGGCCGATGCTCTTCTTGGACGCGTGCGAGAGGTACCAGTCCAGGTTCGCGGTGGACGCGCCGAGGAAGCTGACGCCCGCGCCCGCGAAGGTGATCTTCGAGGTGGAGGCGAAGACGATGGGCCGGTTCGGGTTTCCGGCGGCCGCGGCCAGGCCGAGCACGTCGAACACCGGCGCGGCGATGTCGGTCAGCGGGTGCACAGCATAGGCGTTGTCCCAGAACAACCGGAAGTCCGGCGCCGCGGCGGGCATCGAAACCAGTTCCCGCACAACCTCTTCGGAGAAGACGACGCCGGTCGGGTTGGAGTAGTTCGGCACCGCCCACAGACCCTTGATCTGCGGGTCGGCGGCGAGCAGCTCGGCGATACGATGCGTGTCGGGACCGTCGTGGCGCATCGGGATCGGGATCATCTCGAAGCCGAGGGCCTCGGTGATCGCGAAGTGCCGGTCGTAACCCGGTGCGGGACAGAGGAATTTCAGCGTGGGCTCGGCGGCCCAGCGACGCTCGGAATCGTTGGTGCCGTACAGCATCGCGTAGGTGATGACGTCGTGCATCAGCTCGAGGCTCGCGTTGTTGCCCGCGAGCAGGTTCTCGACCGGGATGCCGAGCAGCTCACCGAAGATGGCGCGCAGCTCCGGGAGACCGTGCAGCCCACCGTAGTTACGGCAGTCGGTGCCGGTGCCGTCCCGGTAGTCGCCGTCGCCGGGCAGGGAGAGCAGTTCCGCCGACAGGTCTAGTTGTTCCGGCGAAGGTTTTCCCCTCGTCAGGTCCAGCGTGAGCTTCTCGGTCCGGAGCGTCGCGTAGTTCGCGGTCTGGGTCTCGTGTTCGGACACGAGCTCCTCATGGCTCATCAAACCGATCTGCGTTTGCCGGGGCATCCTGAGCAGCCTTTCGAAGCAGCGAAGGGGCGTGTGACGTCCGTACCGACGACCGTCGGTGGACCGTTGACCACGTTACCCGTGTGTTGCCCGGAATTGGAGGCGTACCTTTGCCTTCGCTCCGGCCCTTCGCGGTCCGATGACGGACTTCTCCGGCCGCGCCATTCCGCGACTTCGCTTGGGACCAACGGGGAGCGCCCGAACTTCGGCAGGGCCGGAAATATAGGGGACCCCGCGCACCCGGCAGAGCCCGTTGACCCTTGCTGCCTTCCGGCCCTGGGGGAGTTCACAGGATGCGCGCCGCGCGGGATCCGTCGGCCAGTGTAGCGGGTCATCCCCGCTCCGTCCGAATGGGCCCGTTCCCGCCCCTGCGCTACGACCTCCGAACCCCGTCCGACCAGGACAAACCACCTATTCACCGGGGCAATTTGGCGTCCGACCGGGGGCAACCGGTATGCTGCTCCACGGAGGATTCGCCTAGTGGCCTATGGCGCTCGCCTGGAACGCGGGTTGGGTTAACGCCCTCAGGGGTTCAAATCCCCTATCCTCCGCCACAACGGCCCAGGTCGAAGACGGTTCTCCGTTTCTCGACCTGGGCCGTTCGTCGTTCGCCAGTCGGCATCCCGACCCCACGATGCTTCGTCGGCGAGGCCACGGGTGACGTCACCAGGCGCACTGCGCATCCGACCGGAAAATGCCTCGTTCGGATAGTGCACGGCACCACCCGCAGCCTCTTCACTTTCCTGCGGATTCATCCCCGCACCGCCCCGAAAAATCCGGGCATGCAGCGGTTTTGACTGGGCGAGCGATGTTCCGGCCGGTAGCGTCCGTGCCGTTATGTCGATATATTCCAAGCTCACCGCAGTTATCGCAGCGGGTGTGGTCGCCTGTGTGCCCGTAGCGCTGCCCACGGCGGCGCAGGCGGATGACGCCGCGCAGTACGCGCCCACCATGCTGATCCTGGACGCCTCCGGTTCGATGCAACGGCCCGACCCAGCGGGCACCATGATGGACGCGGCCAAGCACGCCGTCCGCACATTCGTGGAGTCCGCGCCCGCCGCCGCGAAGGTGGGGCTGACCACCTACGGCACCGGCACCGGGAACACCGAAGCGGAGAAGGCGGCCGGTTGCCGCGATGTCCGGGTCCTTCGCCCGCCGGACACCATCGATAGATCGGCGCTGATCAGCGCGGTCGACGGCATCGAGCCGCGCGGGTGGACCCCGATGGGCGCCGCGCTGCGGGAGGCCGCACAGGCGCTGCCGAAGTCCGGACCGCGTTCGATCGTGCTGGTCTCCGATGGCGACGACACCTGTTCGCCGCCCGATCCGTGCGACGTCGCGCGAGAGCTGAAGCAGCAGGGCCTCGATCTCGTCGTGCACACCATCGGATTCGCGGTGGACGACAAGGCCCGCGCACAACTGCGGTGCATGGCCGAATCGACCGGGGGCACCTACAACGACGCCGTCGACGGAACCGCCCTGAAAGACATCCTGCCGCGCGTGAGCACCGCCGCGCTGCGCAACTATCGCGCGAGCGGAACACCGATCACAGGCGCGGGGAACTACGCGAGCGCGCCCGTGGCCGGAGCGGGCCACTACCTGGACACCATCGGGCAGGAAGAGACTCGCTACTACGCGGTCGACGTCCCCGCCGGCGCCACCGCGTACTTCACCGGCATCGTCTCCTTCCCGAGGGTGTCGGGCGTATCGGTGACCGACGACTTCAACACTCTCCAGTCGCGGGTCTACGGCCGCGACGGCGAGGACTGCCTGTCCTTCGAAACCGACCAGGCGACGAGGTCCAGCGACGGCGTCGCCCTCACCGTCACCCAGACCTGGGACGGCGCGACCAAGCAACGCACCGGCGGCGGCAGCGACAAGTGCAAGGGTGACGGCCGGTACTACTTCACGCTGACCTGGGACCGGGTTTCGGACGGCGTGCCGCCGCGGCTGCCGCTCGAGCTGATCATCGGCGTCGAACCGGGCGTCACCGATCCCGGCCCCGCGGGCGTCACGACCAAGACGACGCTCGTCGAATCGTCGGGTCCGGGCACTCCGGTGACCGGCGCCGGATCGTTCACCGAGGCGGTGACACTCGACGGCAGCGGCCGCTACGCCGATACGCTGCGGCCGGGCGAGTACGTCTTCTACCGGGTGCGGCTGGGTTGGGGCCAGGGCCTGGCCTACCGGGTGCACTTCGAGGACAACGGGGGACGGGGCGTGGACGTCATCTCGAACATCGCGACCACCCTGTACTCGCCACTCGCCGAGGAAATCGACTCCGACACAACGGCTTACACCGGACGAGCAGGCGTGCTGCCCACCAGTGGCCCGGCGATCGCCACCGCGCCGATCCGCTACGCCAATCGCGACGCCAACGATTCCGAGGTCCGTAAGCAGTCGGTCGCGGGCTGGTACTACATCGCGGTGAAACTGGGCTCGACCTTCACCGAAGGCGCCGCCACCCCGGTCCCCATGCGACTCGACCTCACCGTCGCAGGGAACCCCGAACCAGGCCCCGCCTACTCGGCCGGGACGACCGGAGGCATCTTCGGCGAGGACGCGGGCCCGAGCGGCAAACCGATCGTGCACTCCGCCGACAGCGCCGGCGAGGATTCGTCAGCGACGAAGTGGATTGCGCTCGCCGCGGTCGGCGTCGTCGGCGGCGCTGTCCTCGCCGCGATCATCGGCTTCGCACTCGCACGCCGCCGGAGCCGGTCCTCGCGCTGAATCTGGAACTGGACTCCGCTCGACACCGGGCCGGACTCCGAGCCGACACCGGAGCCTGAACACAACCGCGCGGGCGGGTCGGTACGAAATCTCGTACCGACCCGCCCGCGCGGAAGCTTTTCAGCGGTCGGCTTCATCCGAACTCACGGGAGGGGTCCGTCGACGGACCCCTCCCGCGCGGGCATCAGCCGTTCAGCCCCATGCCCTGGGCGAGTAGCGGCCAGGAGTCGTGCAGCGCCTCTTCCCAGTACGGCCAGTAGTGCGTGCCGACCGGGTTGAACTGGTAGGTCGCCGGGATGTTCAGCGAGTCCAGCTTGTTCTTCAGGTTGGCGGTGCAGCCGTTGACGGCCGCTTCGATGATCACACCGAGGCTGAGGTTGACCGCGCCCATCGGTCCGGGTGCGGTGCTCAGGTAGTACTGGACATCCTCCATCACCGGAATGCCGCTGCCGCTGGAGACGTAGAGCAGCGTGCCGCGCAGCTTCTCCGCGTTGAGGACCGGGTCGTTCGCGGCCCACAGCGGGCTGTCGGCCGGACCGTACATGTTCACGGTGTTGCCGCCCGCCCAGGTCTCGGTGGCCAGCTTGACGAACTGCTGCCCCATCGGGTCGGCGATCTGCGCGCACCCGCTGTAGGCGGCGACCGTCTTCCACAGGCCGGGCTTGGCCTCGGCCAGCTGCAACACCGACGTGCCTGACGTCGACAGACCGGCCAACGCGTTGAGGCCCGTCGAGTTCAGCGTCTGGTCCAGCAGCGGAGGCAGCTCCTCGGTGAAGAAGGTCGTCCACTTGTTCAGCCCGAGCACCGGGTCCCGCTGCTGCCAGTCGGTGTAGTAGCTGCCGCGACCGCCGATCGGCTGAATGACGTTGACCTGCTTGTCGGCCAGCCAATCCAGCGCGTGCGTGGCGGCCCGCCAGCTGGCGGTTCCTTCACCGGCGTCCAGGCCGTTGAGCATGTAGAGGTTCGGCGCGGGCGTCGACTCGTCGGCCGGACGCTGCACGTCGACCTTGATTTCGGTGTCCATCGCCGCGGAGTACACCTTCAGGTGCCAGGTGCGCCCCTCCTTGACGACGGACGTCACGGCCGAGGGCTTCTGCGGCTCCGCCGAAGCGGCGCCCCCGACCACTGCCACCGACAATGCGGCGGTCAGCGTGAGGGCCGCGGTCCGCAGAGCGGCCACGCTGCGTAGTGCGGAAAGCTTCATCGAACAGTCGGCTCCATTCCACGGGCCATCGTCGGCCACATTGTCGTCGAAGTAGTTTCCCCCAGCGACCGATCGTCCGCGACACGTGGTCGCGCCGTGATCCCGGCCCGCGACCGGGCCGATTCACACGGTATTCGACAGGGCATCGATCACTCTCTTACTGTATTCGGACAGGCGCGTGGGCCCATCTCCCCCGAACTAAGTCTTCCGCGGAGCCAAAACCGTTACTCGACAGCGTCATTCGGCGGCTTTTTCGGGCCGCAAGAGTCGCACGAAGCGCCCCGAGTGCGCGCTCATGCCCGGTCGCTGCCGAAATACTCTGTCCCGTGGCGGTATTCCGAGGTGCCTGGCGTCGCCTGGTGCTCGCTTGTATCGCGGCGATGCGCGCGGGCGCGTGTGGCGCGCCGACGTCGGATTCACCGGCGACGACACCGTGCTCCGCTGGTGAATCGGCCGCGGCGGTGTTCTCCACCGAACGGCGTCCGGGCTGGCCCACCATCCAGGTTCCGAAGCCGCCGAGCTGGGAACAGACGAAGCCGGACGGCCCGTCTCCGGCGGGCCGGTGTACCCGATCCGGGTGAGTGGCACTGCCCGCACGACGAGTGGAACTCCCGGAAATTCGGGTGCCCGCACACTGGTGGCAACCGATAGGGCGCGCCTAGGATCGAGGAAGTCGGGGAATGTCAACCAACCGACCGACCGATCGGCGAGTTGTCCAGGCCGCATGCCGGGCTCGCCGGAAGAGGCAGAGATGAACACCAACAAGATCCGTGAGGTGGGCAGGGCGCGCCTTCTCCTGGGGTTAGCGGTAGTGGGGGCCGCGATGACAGTTCCGATGGTGGCGGCGGCCCCCGCGACGGCCGCGCCCGCATCGTCGCCCGGCATCGTGCAGACCGATTTCCCGCCGTGCGAACGCGGTTTCATGTGCAATAGCGATCGCGACTACGACCGTTGCGAACGTGGTTACGACAACTGGTGGGGCGGCGGCTACGGCGGCTACGGCGGTGGTGGTGGTTACGGCGGCTACGGCGGTGGTGGCTACGGCGGCTACGGCGGCGGTGGCTACGGCTGGAGCGATCGCGGCTACGACCGGTGCGAGCGCGGCTGGGACCAGGGTTGGGGTGGCGGATTGAACAATATGTTCCCGTTCGGATTGTTCGGTAGCAGCTGACCGAGCCTGTCCCACGAAATGCCGTAGCAATCATCGAGCGATGTGAGCGCCCGCTCGAGTGATTCGGCGTGGGCGGATGTACCGAGCCCGCGCGGAGCCATCGAACGGCGACGTGCGGGCCCGGAGTTTTGTCGCAAGGTGTCAGCGCACCGGCTTCAGCGCGCGTTGCCCACCGGAGCGGGACTCCGGAAGCGGTTCGCGTGTTCGGCGGCCCACTCCGCGAAGGTCCTCGCCGGGCGGCCGAGCACACGGGGAACGGTGTCGTCGACGATTGCCGATTCCTCGGGCGGTTCCGCGTACCAGCCGATGACGTACTCGGCGTCGGCCTGGGAGACGCCGGTCGCCACGAGCCGTTCCACGGCCTGCGCATGGGAGATCCGGTCGAAGGCGATGTCGCGACCGACCGCTTCGGACAGGATCGCGAGCCGTTGGTGCAGCGTCAGCGGCTGCGGGCCGGTGAGGTTGTACGCGCGGCCCGCGTGGCCGTCTTCGATCAGGGCGGCGGCGGCCACCGCGCCGATGTCGGCCTCGTGCACCACGGCGCTCGGGTGGTCGTAGGGTTCACGCACCACGCCCTCGGCGCGGATCGAGTCGATCCAGGTCAGCGTGTTGGACATGAATTCCTGCGGCTCGAGCCGCGTCCACTCCACGCCGGAGTCGGCCACGGCCTGTTCGACCGGGCCGACACCGCCGCCCCAGACGACCGTGATGCGCCGGACGCCCGTGTCGACGGCCCGGCGGACCAGTTCTGGACCGACCTCGGCCAGTCCGGCCGTCACGGTGATGTGCAGGCGGGTGACGCCGTCGAGCGCCTCGGCCAAGGTCTCGGGTGCGGTGTGCGTGCCCGCCGCAAGTTCCACTCCGGGCGGGAGTTTCGCGGCGGCGGGATTCCGGGTGAGTGCCCGCACGCGCTCGCCTCGACGCATCAGTTCTGCCACGACGTGGCGACCGGTGTTGCCGGTCGCGCCTGTTACCAGTGTTGTCACGCTGTTTCCTTCCACCGCGCCGACGCTAAGAGCTCGAGTCGACTCGAGGTCAAGGCCCCGAATTCTGGTGGCCCACCCTCCGGGCCCCGGAACAGCGACGATGCCGACTTATGTGCGATGACTATGACAGAATCGGTCTCGGGCGGTGTTCGGACTGGAGGGAGCGATGACACCCGAATCGTCAGCCGGGCCGACAATCGACGCGACTGCCGCGCAGCCACCGCAGGCTGCGCCGCACGGAAGGCGTCGCCGTCGCGGAGTCGGTCAGCTGGAAGTGGCCGAACGCAGCGGGCGGTACACATTGATCGCCGCACTGTGCGCCGCGCTGGTCTCGAGTTTCGTCTCGGCGGGCGCGGCCGTGTACGTGAGCATCAACGAGGCGAACCGCGATCAAGGGCTCACCTTCTCGCAGGCACTGCGCACCGACCGGCACAAGGTCTACACCGAGTTCCTGACCGCCCTGACGAACTACGAGATGTCGTTGAGCATCCTCAGCGCGGCGATGTCGGGCAACGCTCCGAGAGACCTGGTCGGCGCCAAGATGGCCGACATTGCCACGCCGGGGAAGGAGTTCCTCAACGCGCTGAACGCGGTCTGGCTCGCAGGGAGCGGCGAGGTGTACTCGGTCGCAAGCCGATTCCTGGACCTGGCGAATGCCTACTTCCGAGATACCTGGGAGCCCTTCAACGCTCGATACGCCAACTTCGAGAACCTTCCCACCATCGACGCCGAGCAGTGGAGGCAGGATTCGCACAAGTTGAGCGACGGGCTCGTCCAGTTCATCAATCGAGCCGAGGAGCTCAAGGGAGAGTTCCTGGAGAAGGCCCGCGGCGACCTCGGGTGAACCAGCGGGCTTTCCGACATCCGCGCGCAATGTCGGCGAGGCCGACGGCGGGAACGCGACGCGGCTGCGATGATTCCGGGGTGACTCAGTGGCTCCCCCTCTTCAGTTCCCTGGTCGTCGCCTTCGTCGTACTGGTCGGCGTCCTCATCACCAACCGCACGAATCGCAGGGCGATCGACGCGGCCGACGAGCGCGGCAGCATCGCGCTGGAGGCCGCGCAGCGGAACGTGGAGGCGGTCAACGCGGCGGCCGACGAGCGGAGCAGGTCCGCACTGGAAGCCGCGCAACGCAATACCGAAGCCGCCGAACAGCGCGAGCACGAGAAGTGGCGGCGCGAATCGGTGCTGGCGGCCGTCACCACCCTGCTGGAGACCTCGGCCACCGTCCGGCAGCAGCTGTCCAGCCAGGATTTCACCTACCTCGGCGAGATCGACCGCTTCGGTCTCGATCTGCACGAAAGCATTGGGCAGTGCACAGGATCGGTCACCCGGCTGCGCATCCTGTCGAGCCCGCGCATCCCCAACCGCTGTGAAGATCTGCTGCGTACGCTCACGGCGGCCGCGAACATCACCGTCCAGAAGCTGACCCTCACCCTGGACGGGGACGCGACCGTGGACGACCTCGACGACATCAGGACGTTGTGGCACAAGGCCATTGCCAGCACCGTCGAACAGGAGCTCTCGGTCATCAAGGCCGCGCGAGCCGAACTCGGCTTGGAGCCCCTTACCGCACCGGAGCGCGTCCCCGCACCGTCCGTGGCATAGCCCGAGCGCGAAAAGGACTGGCGCAGAACCGCTATTGTCCGGCTGCTCCGACCAGATCGGGCTCGACGGGCTTGCGGCGGAACGAGATGTGCCGGTGGCCGAAGAAACTGGCGACAGCGACCAGCGCCATCACCCCGATCGCCGCGGGAATGCTCGGCAGATGCAGCAGCGAGACGGCCGCTTGGAGCAGCACCATGTTCATCAACAGGCCGCCGGAGTTCACCGCGACGAAGGCGAAGAAATCGCGCATGACACGCCCGCGCACCCGGAAGACCAGGGTGCGGTGCAGTACGAATGCGATGACGATGCTGATGCTGTACGCCGCGGGGGGCGCGAGCGCGGCCGAGACGCGGCCGTCGAAGATCGCCAGCCACATCACCGTCAGGGCGATGCCCAGTCCGGTGTTCACCATGCCGACCATGGCGAACGCGATCTCCTGCCGCCGCACGATGCGCAGCAGCGGCCCGGGATCCAGTTCGGCCTGGTCGACGGTGTTCATCGGACGGCCAGCTCGGCCTCGGCGGCGGCGTCCGCGGGCGCGAGCTCGGCGGGCTCGTCGTCCCTGCGGCCGCGGCGGTACAGCCAGTGCAAGACGCCGACGCCGAGCAGTCCGACCAGGGCGCTCGCGCCGCCGATCTTCCAGCCGGGCGGTTGCCAGGCGAGCTCCAGTTCGGCGTTCCTGGTGCCGGCCGGGATATCGACGGCGACAAAGGTTTTCGCGACGGCTTCGACCGGTATCTCGCGGCCGTCGAGGGTGACGCGATAGCCGGGCCAGTTCAGCCGCGCGAAGACCACGCGACCGCCCGTCTCCGAGCTGACCCGGACCCGGCTGGTGGTGTCCGATTCGGTGATGGACGCGGCGGTCACCCCGACGGCGGCGGCGACGCGGCCGTCGACGGTGGAGAGCAAGCCGTTCTCTCGCTCGAGCACGGCGACGTACTTCTCGTGGCCGGGGTAGTCGACCCACTTCCAGCCCTGCGGGGCGGGCTGGTTGCGCGCGTCCGGGTACAGGGCGGTGTGCAGCACGACCCGGTCCACCTTCATCAGGTCGACGATGGTCTTGCCGGTGGTCGGCTCGACGGCGAAAGCCCTGCGGAAGGCGTCGGGGCAGACGCTGGTGTCCCAGCGCATGCAGAGCATCTCGCCGAACTGGAGGTGGCCGTTCGGGGTGTATCCGCTGACGTAGGTCAGCTCGAGGTCCTTGGCGTAGTTGCCGAAGACGAGCGATCCGTACGCGCCGTCGAGGGTGCGTTCGCCGGGCGGGATGAGTGCGCGGTCGCCCAGTTGCAGCGTGGTGCCGGGGAACTCCGGGAAGGCGGCCTTCATCTCCGAGCGCTGCTCCGGCAGGTTCCAGCCGAGCGGCGTCGGCTGGGCCGCCCACACCTGGAGATAGGCGATCGGGGCGATCGATACCAACACCAGCGCGCACGCCGCAGCGATGCCGCGGCCTCGCGCCAGCCACACCGCCGCCGCGCCGAGCGCAGCCACCGCGAGGGCCGAGACCACGTGCCACACGGATTCCTGCGGGGCCGCCGACACCGAACGCAGCAACAGCAGGCCGATCAATCCCGCCGCGATCACTCCGCGCCGCCGCCAGTCGGCGAAGGTCGCGAAACGGCCGAGCAGCACGCCGAACAGCACCAGCAGGCCGAGCGCCACCATCGGCAGCACGCGGGCGGGCCAGCGCAGCGGGCCGATGGCGCCGGGGCCCGCGGTCCACATCAGCACGATCGCCGTGAACAGCGCGGGCGCGGTCAGTTCGCGCGCCGAATCCAGCGCCTTGCGCCAGTCGACGAACGCCAGCGCCGGGATCACGAACCAGGCGACGTACACCACCGGCATCGGCTGCACGTAGCCCCACCACGTGGTGAACGCGGGCAAGGTACTGGGCAGACTGGCGTTCAACGACTCCGACCACGGCACCGTCAGCAGCTGCTCGTTGTTGATCTGCGCGGTGCCGCGCCAGGTGACCTTGGCCGAGAGCATGCTCGGCAGGTACGTCGCGAGCCCCGCCAGCGCCGCGCAGCCCGAGACGACGAGCAACCGCAGCGACGGTTGCCACTTGCGCTGGTAGACGAGTTCGCCGACGGCCACCGCGGCGATCATGATCCCCGCCTCGACGGCAGGGAAGATGTACTGCACCGAGATGGCCAGGTACAGGAAGACGAAGGTCGGGATCGGCCCGGAGCGCCCGCGCGCGTAGCGAACACCCGACGCCCACGCGTGCGCCAGCCAGGCGGTGCCGGTGAACGCGGTCATCCAGCTGGCCTCGTCGAAGAACAGCAGCCAGCCGCTGAACGGGATGGCGACGCCCGCCACCGCCGCCCACGGCGCCCGCGATCCGTACGCGAGGCAGATCCGGTAGACGCCGAGCCCGAGCACGATCGCGAAGATCAGCTTGACCACGGTGGCGTACAGCGCGAGGTTGTCCACCGAGGGCGCGATCAGGTCGATCAGCAGCTGCGGCGGATTCAGCAGCCCCGCCTCTTCGATGGTGTAGTTACCTGCCATCCAGTGCTCGGGCACCAGGGTCGGAAGGTCACCGTCACGCAGCCGCCTGCCCATCATCACCCACAGCGGGGCGTACTGGGACTCGGTGTCGTCGGTGTAGAAATGCCGAACGTTGGCCAGTAGAACCGCGACATACCCCGCGACCACGCCGAGCGCGGTGATGATGCCCCACTTGTACACCTCGCGCGGAGCGAGAGTTCCACTGTCCACCACGAGTCCCAGACCCTACAGGCAACCGCCCGCGACCGAACGGAAGACGATGGGTGGCGGCGCCCGAGTGGGCCGATCACGCGGCCGGTTTCACCGTCATCTCGACGTGCATGCCCGCCGCGGTCACCATGTTGACGAGCGAGTCCAGACTGAACAAGTGCACCTTGCCGCGCATGAGATCGGAGACCCGGGGTTGGGTCACGCCCAGCCGCTCGGCCGCCGCCATCTGCGTCCAGCCCTTGGCGGTGATCCGTTCGGTCAGTTCGATCATCAGCCGCGACCGCAGCCGCATGTTCTCCGCCTCCTGTGGGGTGTCCTCGATCGCATCCCACACGCTGTCGAACGTCTCGTCCGCCATCAGCGCTGTCCCTTCTCGAACTCCGCCACGACGTGCCTGAGCCGCTTGGCCGCCAGATTCAGATCCGCTGCCGGGATTCGGCCTCACACAGGCAATATACAAATTTTTGTATGTCGGCGTAGCCCGTTCGATGGATTCGAGAAACCGCCACGCAGAACCCGCTGCCCTGCGCAGAGAGGAAATGGGGTGGGGTGAGTGGGGCGGGCCTAGACTCGAGCTCTGCACGTCTTCGGTGGTGAGCGAGGCGAGATGCGTACTCGGTTCGAGTTCGACCTGCATACCGTCGCGACTCCGGAGCAGGTGGTCGAGTTGTTCACCGATTTCTCCGCGGAGCGGCCGCGGCGGTGGCCCGCGCTGTCGGCGCGGCGGTATCGGGTGCTCGAGGTGGGTGAGCACACCGCGGACGTGGTGGAGGGGCAGGACTTTCCGAGGATCTCGGCGCGCTGGCGCTACGACTGGTCGACGCCGGGGACGGTGCGAATGCGCGTGGTCGACAGCGAGTACCTGGCGCCGGGCGGCTTCCACGAGCTGACGATCCGGCAGGCCGAGGACGGTGGCAGCGATGTGCACGGGGTGTGGGACAACACCGCGGTGCATCCGTCGACCCAGGCCACATTGGCGATGATGCGGCTGGCTGGGCGGCGGTTCTTCATCGGCTATTACACGCGGGTCTTCGATCGGCTCGCCGAGGAGAACGACTGATCAGCGGCTGCGCGGGGCCACCTGTCTCGGATTCGCGAAGCAGGCGGGTTTGTTCGAGCCGACGACATCGCGGTTCAGTGGTCGCCGCCCTCGCCGAGCGCCGCGCTCACCTCACGCAACGCAGCGCGGAGCAGATTCGCGTACTCGTCGACGTCGGGGACGACCGCGGCGTCGGCGTGGACGGACACCGTGACGGTGTCGCCGAGCCCGTGCACGCCGTGGGTGAGGTGCATGACCGCGCCGAGGGCGGGGAAGCCCCCGGTGCAGCGGACAGGTCCGCCACCGAAGGACAGATCGGCGGGGCCGCGGTCCACGCTGGAGACGACCGTGTGGCCCGCGATGGAATCGGGCACCGTGTCGATGGGATAGCGGTCGACGTCGCGGCGCAGGATCGGCGCGGGGGTGACGGCGGTGACGCGGTCCTGGGCGGACAACAGCGGATGCTGGGCGCGCAGGCGGCGGTCGGCGAGCGCGGCGGCGATCCGGTCGGCCCGCACTCGCAGATCCGGTTCGTCGACGAAGAGATCTATGCCGAGGCTCCGATAGTTGTTGTGCGACAACGTCTTATCGCTCTCCGGTAGCGCCATCGGCACTTGAGCACCGAGCTGATCCGCCGGTTCACCGTGCGCCGCAAGATATTCGGCGAGTGCCACGGAGACGGCGGTGAGCACAACGACGGTGATCGTCCGACCAGGAACGCGAAGCTCGTCCGCGGTGCATACGATCATCCGCGCACGATGGTCGATAACCCCCTCGGCCCCACCTTTGTTCACCATGCTCGGCGCGAACCCGGGACCCGGCGGCGGCACCTGTCCGACCTCCGTCAGCCGAGCCAGTTCCGTCTGCGCGCGATACGCGCCATACCCGCGCACCGCGGTGTTCACCATCCCGGCCGGTATCCGAACGGCGCCACGCACCGCGTCGAGAAAAGCCGAATCCCACAGCCGCGTGATCAGCTCGGCGCCCGCACCGAAGGCCGCAGGTATTCCGATCCATCGCACGCCGCTTCCGGCTCGGCCGATCGGCTCGTCCACCCTTCGGCAGCCCCCGAGTTCCGATTCCAGCCGATCGGCCTCGTGACCCACCCCGTCCGCCTGACCGCCCTTGCGTGCGGCCGCCTCGTCCGCCTGACCGGCCCTGCGTGCGGCCGCCTCGTCCGCCTGACCGCCCTTGCCTGCGGCCGCCTCGTCCGCCTGACCACCCCCGCGTGCGGCCGCCTCGTCCGCCTGACCGGCCCCGCCGGCAACCGCCACGTCCGCGCCCCGTCCCGCTGTTCCTCCATCGACGGCAGATGAACGACCCGCGCCCGCACCGAACAACTCCCGAGCGATAACCGCCGCCCGCTTCCCGTCGGCCAGCGCATGCGACATCTGCAACACCACCACGATGGCGAGCTCCTCGTCCGACCCCCGCATGGGCGCCCCCGCGACGCCGCGAAAGACGTGCAACCGCCACGGATGGACCCTGGCATCGACGCCGGTGGCGAGCAGGTCGCCAAGCGCCGTCTCCACCGCGGCCCAGTCCGGGCCGGGCAGCCGGTGTTCGACGAACTGATCGGCACTGAATTCGCCCGGCACCCAGGACGGGTAGGCGAGGTCGGCGGGCGCCTCGCGGAGCCGGACCCGCAAGTCGGGAATCCGGGCGCTGCGTGCCGCCACGGCGGCGCGTAGGGCGTCGGTCGGCACGCCCGCGTCGGCGAAACTGTAGACAAGGAACAGATCGTTGCGGGTGCGGGCCGACAGCCAGAACATGGTCGCGTCCTGCGGTGCCATCGAACTCACGCACCGACCCTATCGGGCGCTGCCGGACGAAGTCCGTCGATAACCGCGCATGGCCGGAGCGAATGCGGTACGCCTATAGGCGCCGCCGGGCGAAGTTCGTCGTTGGCCGCGTATGGCCGCAGCGAAGACGGGGGTACGCATATGGGCAGGAATCCACCGGCCTAGCAGCCAGTGGCGGGGGGCATTGATGATCTTGAATCACAAGGGCTTTCGAAAACTATCGATTCCGCGCCGAGATATTGCTACCGTCTGTAGTAGACCCATTCCACACACGCAGGGGCGGAGTGTCGGCCATGGCGATTGAGCTCGCGCGAACAATTAGCGAACAAGCTGATGCGGCGGATCAGCGATATCGCGCCGCGGCGTTCATGAAGCGGTCGATCAACAAGGTCTTCCCGACCCATTGGTCGTTCCTGCTCGGTGAGATCGCGCTCTACAGCTTCATCATCCTGTTGCTGTCGGGTGTGTATCTGACGCTGTTCTTCGACCCGTCGATGGCCGAGGTCGTCTACAACGGCTCCTACCAGCCATTGCGCGGCGTCACGATGTCCCGGGCGTACGAGACCGCGCTGAACATCTCCTTCGAGGTGCGCGGCGGTCTGTTCGTCCGTCAGGTCCACCACTGGGCGGCGCTGTTGTTCGCGGCGTCGATCATCGTGCACCTGTTCCGTATCTTCTTCACCGGCGCGTTCCGCAAGCCGCGTGAGGCGAACTGGATACTCGGATCACTGCTGCTGATCCTGGCGATGTTCGAGGGCTTCTTCGGCTACTCGCTGCCCGACGACCTGCTCTCCGGCACCGGCCTGCGGGCCGCGTTCTCAGGCATCACCATCTCGATCCCGGTGATCGGCACCTGGATGCACTGGCTGATGTTCGGCGGCGACTTCCCCGGCGACATCATCATCCCGCGCCTCTACGTCACCCACGTGCTGCTCTTCCCCGGCATCATGCTCGCCCTCATCGCCGCGCACATCGCGCTGGTCTGGTACCAGAAGCACACCCAGTTCCCCGGCCCCGGCCGCACCGAGGACAACGTGGTCGGCGCGCGCATCGTCCCGGTGTTCGCCGCGGATCAGGGCGCGTTCTTCGCCTTCACCCTCGGCATCGTCGGCATCATGGGCGGCCTGTTCCAGATCAACCCGATCTGGAACCTCGGCCCCTACAACCCGTCCCAGGTCTCGGCGGGCTCGCAGCCGGACTTCTACATGATGTGGACCGACGGTATGGCGCGCCTGATGCCGCCGTGGGAGCTGTACCTGGGCCGCTACACGGTCCCGGCCGTGTTCTGGGTCGCGGTGATCATGAGCTTGGTGTTCGCCATGCTGCTCGCCTATCCCTGGATCGAGAAGCGCCTCACCAAGGACTACGAGGCGTACCACAATCTGCTCCAGCGTCCGCGCGATGTGCCGGTGCGCACCGCGATCGGCGCCATGGCCATCACGTTCTACGTGGTTCTCACGCTCTCCTGCGTCAACGACATCATCGCCTACAAGTTCGACATCTCGTTGAACGCGACGACCTGGATCGGCCGCATCGGCCTCCTGCTCGGGCCGCCGATCGCGTACTTCCTCGCCTACCGCCTGTGCCTCGGCCTGCAACGCAGCGACCGCGCGGTACTCGACCACGGCCTCGAGACCGGCGTGGTCAGACGTCTGCCGCACGGTGAGTACATCGAGGTGCACCAGCCGCTCGGCCCGGTCGACGACCACGGCCACCCGATCCCGCTCGAGTACCAGGGCGCGGCGGTGCCCAAGAAGATGAACAGGTTGGGTTCGGCGGGCAAGCCGGGCACGGGCGCCTTCCTGCGCGCCGATCCGGTGGCCGAGTCCAACCGCAACCTCGCCATCGAGCACGAGGAAGAGCACCGGCAGCTGGCGGTGTTGCGGCGCTATCAGGACCGCAACTCAGGAAACGGACACGGCCGCAACGAAACCGAATAGCCAGCGATCGAATTCGAATGCGCGAAGGCCCCGAGCCTGTTTCGACCCGGGGCCCGTGATAGCTCGTCGGACCCGAAATTCAGGCCCTGTCGAACTCCCCCGCCGATACTCCGCTCAGGAATGCGCCCCACTCACCAGGGGTGAATGCCAGAACCGGGCCGCTGCCCTTGTCCTTGGTATCACGGACCGCCACATTGCCGCCGCCGAGAAATGCCACTTCCACGCAGTTCCCATCGGCGCCACTGTATGAGCTCTTACGCCACACAGCCCCCGTCAAATCAACTTCCACGGCACTAGCTCCTTTGCTGCGTCGAGAACGAGAATATTTCCAACTGAGATCGTTCTAACTAGCTCCGGCATCCGACGGGAACGCCGAATGCCCGTGATGCGCCTGGTAGTAGCGCGCAATTTACTCGGTGCGCGGTATCGCACTGATAGTTCCGGGGAATGCATCCCCGGGGTTGCTCCTGCGGGCTAAACCCTAGCAGGTTCCATGAAGGATTTGCCGGTCTCTTGCCGGTTCAACCAACCCATTTGCCAAGCTTGCGAAGTCGATAAGTTGCGGAGACATTGCCAGCCTCCGGCTTTCCCGCGAATAGTGGCGGAGGGCAGACATATGTGCCGACGTGATTGGTCCGTGATCCGTCAATGAAAGCCGCCTGACGCAGACCTCCCGCGCCCGGTCTGGACACGGCGTGCATCATGGAGCTTATGGTCGAACGCCCACGCGACGAGGCAGGTCGCGCCCGCAATCCCCGCCCACGAGACCCCCTCGGCCGCCCGCTACCGATGGGTAGCGCGGGGGTGCCGAGAATTCCGGACGATCTGAATCTCCCACCCCAGCAAACACTTACCCTCGCCCAGCAACTCCTGGACGACGGTCTAGCATTCAACGCGCATGAGGTTTTGGAGGCCGCGTGGAAGAACGGACCGTTCGCCGAAAGGATGCTGTGGCAAGGGCTCGCGCAATACGCGGTCGGTCTGACACACATACAGCGCGGTAATCCGAAGGGAGCGCGCACCCTGCTCACTCGGGCGGTGGGCCGCCTGCGGGCCTACGAACCAGGCGATAGCCGCAATTCGGACGGCGATAGTCGCGACGACGGTACGGACAACTCGACGGAACTCCGGAACCGCGCATTGCCCTACGACATCGACGGCGCGGGTCTGATCGCGCGAGCCGAAACACTGCTCGCCGCGCTGAACACCGGCGCCGCGATCACCGAGGACGATCTCAAGCCGCGACTGCGCGGCTGACGGCGACGACAGCGCCGCCGCCTACCATGGCAGTCGTGCCGCCCGCCCATCCCGACCTTCTCACCCGAGGTGCGGGCCGCTATGCGCCGAGCCCGTCGGGCGACCTGCATCTGGGCAACCTGCGCACCGCCCTGCTGGCCTGGCTGTTCGCGCGATCGACCGGGCGGCGGTTCCTGCTGCGGATCGACGACCTCGATCGGGTGCGTCCCGGCGCGGCGGAGCGCCAGCTCGCCGACCTGAACGCCATCGGCTTGGACTGGGACGGCCCGGTGGTCCGCCAGTCCGAGCGGCTGCCGCACTACGACGCCGCCATCGAGCGGCTCGTCGCCGCCGGCCTGACCTACGAGTGCTATTGCACCCGAAGGGAAATCCAGCAGGCCGCGACCGCACCACACGGACCGATGGGCGCCTATCCCGGCATCTGCCGCACCCTGAGCGCCGAGGCCCGCGCACGGCGCCGCGCCGAGGGCAGGCCCGCCGCGCTGCGTCTGGTCGCCGCGGCCGCCGACTTCGAGATCATCGACCAGCTGCACGGCCGCTACCGCGGACCGGTCGACGACGTGGTGCTGCGCCGCGGCGACGGCACGCCCGCCTACAACCTCACGGTGGTGGTCGACGACGCCGAACAGGGCATCGACCAAGTGGTGCGCGGCGACGACCTGCTGCCTTCCACCCCACGCCAGGCCTACCTGGCGAGCCTGCTCGGAGTGCCCAGCCCCCACTACGCCCACGTGCCGCTGGTGCTCAACGAGAACGGCATGCGGTTGGCCAAACGCGACGGCGCGGTGACCCTCGCCGACCGGCTCGCCCTCGGCAACACGCCCGAGCAAGTGGTGGCCGTGCTCGCCGATTCGCTCGGCTACGCCGCGAGCACGCCGTCGCAGCTCCTCGAACATTTCGATCCGGCCCGACTACCCAAGGAACCTTGGATCATGGCCGCCGACGGGTTGTTGCAACCCAGCGGGTGTCCGTAACGTACGGGATCGACCACTGATCAACCGATCACCACGAGGACAGAGCATGACGAGCGGTGGGTACGACCCCAACCAGAATCCCCAGGGCGGGTACGGCCAGCCGTACCCGCAAGGCCAGCCGCAGTACGGCCAGCAGCCCCAGTACGGGCAGCAGCCGCAATACGGCCAGGACCCCTACGGGCAGCAGCAGCCGCAGTACGGGCAGCAGCCGCAGTACGGGCAGGATCCCTACGGACAGCAGCAGCCGCAGTACGGCCAGCAGCCGCAGTACAACCAGGACCCGTACGGTCAGCCGCAGTACGCGCAGCAGCAACAGGGCTACGGTGCGGGCGGTTACGGTACCGGCGCTCAGCCCGGTGAGCTGCTGCCGCGCTTCGGTGCGCGCCTGATCGACAGCGTCATCGCGGGTATTCCGGCGGGCATCGTGTACTGGGTGCTGTCGTTCATCCTGCCCGCCGGCCTGATCTCGTCGATCCTCGCGCTCGCCGTCTACTTCGCCTTGGTCACCGCCTACTTCGTCGGCATGGAGACCACGCAGGGCACCACCCTCGGCAAGAAGATCCTCGGCATGCGTGTGGTCGGCCCCGGCGGCGCGGCCAACATCGACCCGGTGACCTCGCTCAAGCGCAACCTCTTCCTCGCGGTGAACGTGGTCTATTGCCTCGGCAATCTGGCTTCGTTCGGTCTGGGGATCTACATCGCGGTGAGCATCGAGCAGGACCCGAACAAGCAGGGCTGGCACGACAAGTTCGCGGGCGGCACCCAGGTCGTCAAGGGCTGATCCACCCCGGCAAGCGTTCAGGGGCGCTCCCGCATTGCGGGGGCGCCCCTGATTCGTTTCGCGTGAGGTCGTTTCGACTCATACCCCGGCGACGATGCCGATGATGTTCAGCACCCAGTACAGGATGCCGAGCACGATGCCGCCCACACCGACCCACACGCCGGCCTGGGCCATGCCCTTGCCTTCGTAGTTACCGGACTGCTTCATCTGATTCAGCGCGACAACGCCCAGCACCAAGCCGATGATGCTCGGCAGCAGGAAGCAGCAGGACGCGACACCGGCGATGGAGACGATCATCGCGGCGATGGCCAGACCGTTGGAACCCCCGCCCTGCGGCGCGCCGTACGGCTGATAACCCTGTGGGTAACCGTAATTCGGCTGCTGCGGATAAGGCGCCGGACCCGACTGGTACGGCGACCCGGCCGCGGGCTGCTGGTAGTTCGGGTACTGCGGCTGCTGCGGTTGCGACGGCGGCGGCTGCTGCGGGTACTGCGGGGCGGAGGGGTACCCGGTCGGTTCGGAGTTCGGATACTGCGGCACCGAGCCTTGGGCGCCCGAGTCCGGCGACACGCCTTGGCCGCCGTACTGCTTCCACCACTCGTCGGAATCGCCGGGATTCGTCATGGGTACAGCGTAATGGGCGCAGGCGGACGCGGTCCGCCCAAAGCCGCGCACGACCGCGGCGAAAGCGGGGGTACGCGTATGCGCCCGGAGATGTCGACAGGCCCACGCGGCCGGGTCCGAGCTGGGAAGATGATGCCCGTGAGTGATGTGCACAAAACCGAAGAACACGAAGAGTCTGGACACCCCGCGCCGGACCACGCGGCATTCGCCCAGGTCGCGCGGGGGTACTACCCGCTGATCGTCGCGCTGTTCACCGCGACGCTGATCATCTCGAATATCTGCGCGACCAAGGGCGTCGAATTCTTCGGCGACGAATCGGTGACGGTGGGGCCGTTCCAGGTCCTACCGATCGTCACCGACGGCGCGTTCTTCCTCTTTCCTCTGGCCTACGTCCTCGGCGACGTGCTGAGCGAGGTGTACGGCTTCCGCGCCACCCGGCACGCCATCTACTACGGCTTCGGCGCCCTGCTGCTGACCGTGCTGTGCTTCGCCGTCGCGCTCCGCCTGCCCTCGGCGAGCTTCTACGAGAACCAGGAGGCGCTGCGCACCATCGTCGGCCCGGTGCCGCGGCTCGTGATCGCCGGTCTCGCCGGATATTTCGTCGGCCAGCTGCTGAATTCCGCGACGCTGGTGCTGATCAAGGAGCGCACCAAGGAGAAGCACCTGTGGGCCAGGCTGATCGGCTCCACCGTGGTCGGCGAATTCGCCGACACCCTGATCTTCTGTTCCATCGCCGCGGGGGCCATCGGCATCGAAACCTGGCAGCAGTTCGTGAATTACGTGATCGTCGGCTTCCTGTGGAAGACGCTGGTCGAGGTGCTCGTCATGCCGATCACCTACCGGGTGATCGCGCTGCTCAAGAAGCACGAACCGAGCTACGCACCGCGCTCGACCGACCCGCTGCACGCTTAGCACGTCGCCTGTCCCTCGCCACACACGCTGCCTACGCGTCACAGCGTCGGCCGAGCTGTGACACGTAGGCAGCGTGTGTGGCGAGCAGGTCAGGTGTGGCTAGGGCGTACGGATGCGACCCTGCCAGCGGCCCAGGGTCTCGGCCTTGAACTCGTCGAACCAGCCGTCGTCGATGCTGGCGCGGATGCGGTCGACCAGGCGAACGGTGAAGCGCTCGTTGTGAATCGTGCACAGCGTGGCGGCCAGCATCTCCTTGGCCTTGAAGAGATGGTGGAGGTAGGCGCGGGTGTAGTGCGCGCAGGTGTAGCAGTCACAGGTCTCGTCGATCGGGGTGAAGTCGCGACGGAACCGGCTGGTGTTGATGTTGAAACGGCCCTCGGCCACGTAGATGGCGGCATTGCGGGCCACGCGGGACGGATTCACGCAGTCGAAGGTGTCCGCGCCGTTCTCGACCGCGACGAAGACGTCCTCCGGCTCGCTGATGCCGAGCATGTGCCTCGGCTTGTCCTGCGGCAGTTCATCGCAGCACCAGCCGACGATGGCGCCGAGGTTGTGCTTCTCCAGCGCGCCGCCGATGCCGTAACCGTCGAAATCCGTTCCGCCCGCGCCACGGACCGCTTCCAGCTCGCGGCATGCCTTGCGGCGCAGGTCTTCGTACTGCGCGCCCTGGATGACGGCGAACAGCGCCTGGTACGGACGGTGCGTGCGCGCCGCCGTCAGCCGCTCGTGTTCGTCGATGCAGCGCTGCGCCCACTCGTGCGTGCGTTGCAGCGACTTCTCTTGGTAGGCACGGGTGTTCAGCAACGTGGTGAGCTCGTCGAAGGCGAACATGATGTCCGCGCCGAGCTGGTGCTGGATGCCCATCGAGACTTCCGGGGTGAACCGGTGCTTGGAGCCGTCCAGGTGCGAGCGGAATGTGACGCCGTCGTCGTCGACGGTGGCCAGGCGCTCCTTGCCCGCGGCGATCACGTCGTCGCTGCGCACGTCGACGGACTCCATGGCCAGCACTTTCTTGAACCCGACGCCGAGCGACATCACCTGGAAGCCGCCGCTGTCGGTGAAGGTGGGCCCCGGCCAGTTCATGAACGCGCCGAGCCCGCCCGCCTCGTCCACGATGTCGGCGCCCGGTTGCAGGTAGAGGTGGTAGGCGTTGGCCAGCAGCGCCTGCGCGCCCAGCTCGCTCATCGTCTCCGGGAGCACCGCCTTGACCGTCGCCTTCGTGCCGACGGGGATGAACGCGGGCGTCGCGATCGCGCCGTGCGGCGTCTGGATGACGCCCGTGCGACCGTGCCGTCCCTCCAGCCGGGCGCCGACGGTGAACGAGAACGATTCCGGAGCTGACACGCCTCTCATCCTCGCAGGCGGCCCTGTGCGTTCCGCGTCCGACCAACTCACTGGACTTAAACTCCAGTCATGAGCGCCGTCAAAGGGACGAACAAGCGGGCCCTCAAAGCCCAGGAGACGCGGCGGCGGATCCTCACCGCCGCGGGCGAGCTGTTCGTCGAACAGGGCTACGGCGCGAGCAACCTGCAGGAGATCGCCGCGCGGGCGGGCGTGGCCGTGCAGACCATCTACTTCGGGTTCGGCAACAAGCGCACCCTGCTGAAGGAACTGGTCGACGTCACGATCGCCGGCGACGACGAACCGGTGGCGACCATGGAACGGGACTGGTTCCGCGCCGCGCTGGCCACCGAGACCGCGCCGGAGCACCTGCGCGCGCACATCACCGGCACCCGGCCGGTGCTCGAACGCATCGCACCGATCCACAAGGTGATCGAGACGGCCGCGGCGACCGACCCGGAGGTCGCGGCGATGTGGCCCGCCGACCCGGCCGATCAGCGCTACACCGTGCAACTGCGCACCGCCACCGCGCTGATGAGCAAACCCGGTGCGCGCCAGGATGTCTCGGCCGACGAGGCGGCCGACCTGCTCTACGGCCTGCTCAGCACCGAACTGTTCCTGCTGCTGGTCCGCACCAGGGGCTGGTCGGCGCAGCGCTGGGAGGAGTGGGTCTACCGGACGCTGCTCCCCCAGCTCTGCGCCTGAATCAGGCCTCGGCGGCCGCGGCCGCGAACTGGGCGCTGTACAACCGGTAGTACGCCCCGCGCTCCTCGAGCAGCTGCTCGTGCGTGCCGTGCTCGACGATCCGGCCCGCCTCCATCACGACGATCAGATCGGCGTCGCGGATGGTCGAAAGCCGGTGCGCGATGACGAAACTCGTCCGGTCCTTGCGCAGCGCCGCGGTGGCGTGCTGCACCAGCAATTCGGTGCGGGTGTCCACCGAGCTGGTCGCCTCGTCCAGCACCAGGATCGACGGCTTGGCCAGGAACGCGCGGGCGATGGTGATCAGCTGCTTCTCACCGGCGCTGACGCCCGAGCCCTCCTCGTCGAGGATCGTGTCGTAGCCCTCGGGCAGCGCGTGCACGAAGCGGTCGACGTAGGCGGCGCGAGCCGCGGCGAGGATCTCCGCTTCGCTCGCGTTCGGATTGCCGTAGGCGATGTTCTCGCGGATGGTGCCGCGGAACAGCCAGGTGTCCTGCAACACCATGCCGATTCGCGAGCGCAGGTGGTCGCGGGTGATCTCGGTGATGTCGACGTCGTCGATGGTGATGGTGCCCGCGTCCAGCTCGTAGAAACGCATGAGCAGGTTCACCAGCGTGGTCTTGCCCGCGCCGGTGGGGCCGACGATCGCCACCACGTGTCCTGGCTCGGCGACCAGCGAGAGTCGCTCGATGACCGGCTTCTCCGGTTCGTACCGGAACGAGACGGCCTCGAACTCGACCCGCCCGCGATCCACCGGTCGCACGTTCTCCATGACCGGGTCCGGGCTCTGCTCCTCGGCGTCGAGGATCTCGAAGATCCGCTCGGCCGAGGCCACGCCGGACTGCAGCAGGTTCGCCATCGCGCCGATCTGGGTCAGCGGCTGACTGAACTGCCTGGAGTACTGGATGAACGCCTGCACCTCGCCGAGCGAGATGTGGCCCGTCGCCACCCGCAGGCCGCCGACCAGCGCGACCAGCACGAAGTTCACGTTCCCGAGGAACATGATCGAGGGCATGATCAGACCCGAGATGAACTGCGCCTTGAAGCTGGATTCGTAGAGCGCCTGGTTACGCTCGTCGAACTCCCGGCTCACCTCGCGGCCGCGGCCGAACGCGGTGACCACCTCGTGGCCGGTGTAGGCCTCCTCGACCTGGGCGTTGACCAGACCGGTGTACTTCCACTGGTCGACGAAGTGCGGCTTGGATCGTTTGGCGATCTGCGCGGTGACGACGATCGCGCCGGGCACGGTGAGCAGCGCGATGAGCGCCAGCAGCGGCGAGATCCAGAACATCATGATCAGGATGCCGATCACCGAGAACACCGAGACGATCAGCTGGCTCATGGTCTGCTGCAGGCTCTGCGAGACGTTGTCGACGTCGTTGGTGACCCGGCTCAGCACGTCGCCGCGCGGCTGAGAGTCGAAGTAGCGCAACGGCAGCCGGTGGATCTTGTCCTCGACCTCGCTGCGCAGCCGCTTCACCGTCCGGTTGATGACGATGTTGAGCAGGTAGCCCTGGAGCCAGCCGAACACCGAGGCGCCGGCGTAGAGCGCGAGCACGACCAGCAGCACCCGGCCCACCGCGCCGAAATCCACGCCGACGCCGGGGACGACGTTCATGGCGTTGAGCATGTCGGCCAGGGTGTCGTTGCCGCTCTCCCGCAGCCGCTCGACGGCCTGCTCCTTGGACAGACCGCGCATCGCCTCCAGATTCCTGCCGACGACGCCGTCGAAGACCAGGTTGGTCGCTTTGCCGAGCAGGTAAGGGCCGAGGGTGTTGAGCACCACCGAGACGATCGCGAGGCCGACGATGCACCAGACGTAGAACCGTTCGGGAGCCAGCCTGCGCAGCAACCGCTTCAGCGACGGCCCGAACGATTTCGCCTTGGCGTCCGGTGATCCGGGAGTGGGAGCTCCTGGCCTCATCGCGCCTCCTCCGCACTCAGCTGGGACGCCACGATCTCCTGATACTCGGGACAGTCGCGCAGTAATTGTTCATGGGTGCCGATGCCCGCCATCACGCCGTCCTCGAGTACCACGATCTGGTCGGCGTCGCGGATGGTGGCGATGCGCTGCGCGACGATGATCACCGAGGCGTTCCTGGTTTCCGGCTTCAGCGCCTCGCGCAGCCTGGCGTCGGTGGCGACGTCGAGCGCGGAGAACGAATCGTCGAACAGGTAGACGCGCGGCTTGCGCCCCAGCGCACGCGCGATGGCCAGGCGCTGGCGCTGGCCGCCGGAGACCGTGGTGCCGCCCTGGGCGACCGGCGTCTCCAGACCCTGCGGCATGTCCCGCACGAAGTCGGCGGCCTGCGCGATCTCCAGGCAGCGCCAGAGTTCTTCGTCGGTGGCGTCCGGGTTGCCGTAGCGCAGGTTGCTCGCGACCGTGCCGGAGAACAGGTACGCCTTCTGCGGCACCAGGCCGATCTGTTCGCGCAGTACTTCCAGATCGAGGTGGCGGACGTCGGTGCCGCCCAGGTACACCGCGCCGTCGGTGACGTCGATCAGCCGCGGGATCAGGTTGAGCAGCGTGGTCTTGCCGGAGCCGGTGGAGCCGACGATGGCCGTCATGGTGCCCGGCTCCACCTGGAATCGGATGGCGCGCAGCACCGGCTTCTCCGCTCCAGGGAACGCGAACTCGCAGAACTGGAAGTCGACCGTCGCCGGATCGCCCTTGAACGGCTGCGGCAGACGCGGCGGCAGCACCGAGGACTCGGTGGCGAGCACCTCGCCGATCCGGTCGGCCGACACCGCGGCGCGCGGGGCCATCATGGCGAGGAACGATGCCATCATGACCGCCATCAGGATCTGCATGATGTAGGACAACATCGCGGTGAGCGAGCCGATCTGCATCTCGCCGGAGTCGATCAGGTGCCCGCCGAACCAGATCACCCCCACCGCTGTGACATTGCTGATCAGCATGACCAGCGGGAACATCAGCGCCATCAGCTTGCCGACGCGCAACGAGGCCTCGGTGAGATCGGTGTTGGCCAGGCCGAACCGCCAGGTCTCCTGCCGCTCCCTGACGAACGCCCGCACCACTCGGATGCCGGTGATCTGCTCGCGCAGCACCCGGTTGACCCCGTCGATGCGCTCCTGCATGTCACGGAAGCCCGGGACCATCCTGGCCACGATGAACCCCATCGACAGCGCCAGCGCGGGCACCGCGATCAGCAGCAGCCAGGACAGGCTCAGGTCTTCGCGCAGCGCCATGACGATGCCGCCGACGCACATGATCGGCGCCATCACCAGGATGGTCGCCGACATCACGATGAGCAGCTGCACCTGCTGAATGTCGTTGGTGTTGCGGGTGATCAGCGAGGGCGCGCCGAACATGCCGACCTCGCGGGCGGAGAACGTGCCGACCCGGTGCACCAGAGCGCCGCGCAGATCGCGGCCCGCGCCCATGGCGGCCTGCGCGCCGAGATAGACCGAGACCGAGGACGCGACGATCTGCACGCCGGTGACCGCGAGCATCCACAGCCCGGTGGTCCAGATGTAGCCGATATCGCCCTTGGTGACGCCGCCGTCGATCAGATCGGCGTTCAAGCTCGGCAGGTAGAGCATCGCGATGACCGAAACCAGCTGGAGCGCAACGACCCCCGCCAGTTGTGCGCGGTAGGGGTACAGATGGGTCCTGAGCAGTCTGATCAACATGATGCTTGGCAGGCTACCGGCAATCGCCGACAGCTGTCGTGAAGTTTTCTCCCGGCGGAAATCCCAGCTCAGCGCCGTGCCCAGGCGCCGGGGTCACCGGTGAGCGCCTCCACGAACTCGGGCAAACCGTCGGCGACGATGTCGGCGATCGTCACGTTCTCCAGCACCGAGCGGATGTTCACGCGCAGCGCGATCCACACCCGCTGCAGCGGTTCGGCGGTACCCGGATACTTCACGTCCTCCGGCCGATGCCCGCGCACCGAGGCGAGCGGGCCCTCGACCGCGCGAATCACGTCGGCAATGGAGATCTCGGACGCGGGCCTGGCCAGCGAGTAGCCGCCGTCGGGGCCGCGCCTGCTGACGACCAGCTCGGCGCGGCGCAGCTCCCCCAGCACGGTCTCGAGCACCTTCGGCGGAATCCGCTGCGCGGTCGCGATGGCGTCCGCCTTGATCTTGGCCTCCGGTGTGGCCGAGGCGATCTCCAGCAGGGTCCGCACCGCGTAATCGACCTTCGCGGTGATGTGCACGGCTACTCCCAGGCGTGTTCGACGACGCGCTCGAATCTACGCGGTGCCGCAGGCGGTCAACACGCAGGTGGCCGAGTCGAGCAGCGTGGATTCCAGCAGCGAGTCGTCGGCGCCCGGCACCAGCTCCTTCGAGATCAGCGCCACCCCGAGCACTTCGAGCGCGGCGCAGGCTCGCACCCGCGCCTCGTCGTTCGGATTCGGGCCCGCCAGCCAATCGCGCAGCACCTGGTTGGAATCCCTCAGGTCCGGATATCGGTCGGCCATCGCGTTGACGATCGCCACCGCGTCGCGCACGCACAGCGCGCCCGCGTCGCGGTGCCGGATGAGCCCGCGCAGGTAACCGCGCAGCACCGCGCGCACGCCCTCGGCGTTGTGCGGGACCGCGTCGATGTCCTCGACGACCGAGCGCAGATGATCGATGATCGGGTCGATGATCGCCAGGAGCAGATCGAGCTTCGAGGGGTAGTGATAGTACAGCGACGCCTTTGTGATTCCGACCGCATCCGCGACCTCACGAAGGCTCGTCTGCTCGAATCCTTTGGCGCCGAATAGCTTCACAGCCGCGTCGCGAATCGCGATTTTAGTGCCACTACCTGCGATAACGCTCTCGGGTGCGTCGGGTCCGGCCATTGGATGATCCTCTCATCAATCCTGCGCAGGGCTAAGGTTGCCACCAAAATTGAGGTTGTACCTCCACTTACCCGCTCGGTAGTCTACCTACCGCACGGTAGGCAGAAGCGTATATGGAGGCGGGGACAGCAGGGAGCCCCGCGAGAGTGTTGTCTGCACGCCACGATCCAGCACGCCCCAGTCATCGCTAGGAGTACCCCTCGTGTCCGTTTACCTCTATAGATTCGGAAAGTTCGCTTTCCGCCGGAAATGGATAGTGCTTCCGGTCTGGCTTGTCCTGTTCGTGCTCCTGGGTGGCCTGGGCTCGCAGCTCAGCAAGCCGATGAGCAACGACTTCAGCATGCCCGAGCTGCCCTCGGCCCGAGCCAACGACATTCTCGACAAGCACTTCCCCGGTGCGTCCGAGGCGTTCAAGTTCGACGCCGTCACCGGAACCTACGTCATCGGCGCCCCCGAGGGGCAGAAGCTGACCGATCCCGCGAACCGTGCGGCGGTCGAGGCGTTCATCGCCAAGCTCGGCGAGCTCGGCATCGTCGACCACGAGAAGCCGATCTCGAACCCGATCGACGCCGCCGACAAGATGGGCTGCCTGGCCAATCCCGATCCCTCGCAGTGCAGCGGCGCACCGCTGAACGTGCTGAGCAAGGACGACCCGAACTCCGTCGCCGTCATCAGTGTGCCGTTCAGCATCGCGAAGTTCTCCGACGTCACCGAGGAGAACCGCAAGGCGGCCTACGACGTGGGGGCCGACGCCAGGAACTCCGGTCTCGTCGTCGAGGTGAGCGGTTCCATCGCCCAGACTCAGGAGCAGCCGAGCGGTACCGCCGAGCTGATCGGCATGGGCGTCGCGCTGGTCGTGATGATCGTGGCCTTCGGCGCCATCGTGGCGGCCTTCGTGCCGATCGTCACCGCGATAATCGGCCTCGGCGCGGCCACCTCGGTCATCATGCTCGGCACCTCGGTCATCGAGGTCCCCAGCTTCACCACGTTCCTCGCCTCGATGATCGGTATCGCGCTCTCCATCGACTACGCGCTGTTCATCGTGTCCAGGTACAAACACGAACTCGCCGTACAGGATTCGCCGGAAGAGGCGGCGGGCACCGCGCTCGGCACCGCCGGTTCCGCGGTGGTGTTCGCCGGCCTGACCGTGATCATCGCCCTGGCCGGGCTCAGCATCGTCGGCGTCGAGTTCCTGACCTTCATGGGCCTGGGCGGCGCGATCGCGGCAGGCTTCGCGGTCATCACCGCGACCACGCTGATGCCCGCGCTGCTCGGCGCGTTCGGCCGGTTCCTGTTCAAGCCCAAGCTGCCGCTGGTCGCCAAGCACGACCCGGAGAACGACGCCATCGTCACCAACGGCATGCGCTTCGGCCGCCTGATCGGCAAGGCGCCGTGGGTCGCGCTGATCCTGTCCGTCGTGGCGCTCGGCGCGCTCGCCGCCCCCGCGGCCGGACTGAACCTCGGCCTGCCCGGCGAGGACAGCATGCCCAAGACCTCCACCGTGCGTAAGGCCTACGAACTGCGCACCGAAGGCTTCGGCGAAGGCAGCAACGGCGTGCTCAACGTCGCGGTCGACCTGAGCAACGTCGCACCGGAGAAGCGCGACGAGGCGGTCAACGCCCTGCGCGATCGGCTCGCGTCCTACGACAACATGGACTACGTCACCGAACCGCAGTTCAGCGGCGAGGACAAGGCGGGCGCGCTGCTCGACGGCGTGCCGAAGTCGGGCCCGAACAACCAGGACACCAAGGACCTGGTGCGCGACGCCCGCGATGCCGAGGCGGAGCTGAAGGCGCAGTACGGGATCGAGTACGGCATCACCGGCACCACCGCCATCTACGCCGACGTCGACCACGTGCTGCTCAGCAAGATCGCGCCGTACCTGGCCATCGTGGCGGGCGCCGCGTTCATCCTGCTGATCCTGGTGTTCCGCTCGATTCTGGTTCCGCTGACCGCGGCGCTCGGCTTCCTGCTCTCCATGGCCGCGACCTTCGGCGCGACCGTGCTGATCTTCCAGGAGGGCAGGCTCGGCCTGATCGACGATCCGCAGCCGATCGTCAGCTTCCTGCCGATCATGCTCATCGGCCTCGTCTTCGGTCTCGCCATGGACTACCAGGTGTTCCTGGTGACCCGCATGCGCGAGGAATACGTGCACGGCAAGTCGCCCAAGGAAGCGGTGGTCGCCGGCTACCACCACGGCGCGCGCGTGGTGACCTCCGCTGCGATCATCATGATCTCGGTGTTCGCCTCCTTCATCCTGGAGACGGACGTGACCGCGAAGACCTTCGGTTTCGCGCTGGCGGCAGGTGTCCTGTTCGACGCCTTCATCGTCCGCATGGTCCTGATCCCGGCGCTGCTGGTGATCATGGGCAAGTGGTCCTGGTGGATGCCGAAGTGGCTGGACCGGATCGTGCCCGATATCGATGTCGAGGGCACCAAGCTGCGTGAACTGCAGCGGAAGTCCGTCGAGCTGAAGAAGGAACCGGTCGCCGTGAGCTGATCGGATTCCGCCGACCGTCGGCCCCGCACCCTGGTCTGGGTGCGGGGCCGACGTGTTTCCGGGGGTTCTTGATCTCGCGCTCGGTCCGCAGCAGACTCGGGGTGTTCGACTCTTTGCTCGGTTGACCGCCTGCGCATCGGCGCGGCGGCGGTAGTTCGTGAATGCGCGGCGGGTGAGCCCGCGCGCTTGTGCCCGAACCGGCTCGACCCGATCACCGCGAGGAGAACCCGTTGTCCGTGTATCTGTACCGGTGGGGAAAATTCGCTTTCCGCCGCAAGTGGATCGTGCTGCCGGTATGGCTCGTCCTCTTCCTGCTCCTCGCCGCGCTCGGCACGCAGTTGAAGGAACCGATGACCGACGACTTCAGCCTGCCGAATCTGCCGTCCGAGCGGGCGACGGAAATCCTCGACGAACACTTCCCCGGCATGTCCGCGGCGTTCGAGTTCGACGCCGTCACCGGGACGTATGTGATCGGCGCGCCCGAGGGGCAGAAGCTCACCGACCCGGTGAATCACGAGGCGGTCGTCGCGCTGATCGGCAGCTTGCAGCGCCTCGGCATCGTCGACCACGCCAAGCCGCTGGTCGACCCGGTCGCCGCGGCCAAGCAGATGGGCTGCCTCGTGCCGGAGCCGAACGTCTCCACCTGTAGCGGAGCGCCGCTGAACGTGCTCAACAAGACCGAGCCCGACACCGTCGCGGTCGTGAGCGTGCCGTTCACCATCAAGGAGTTCGCCGACATCACCGCCGAGGATCGGGCGGCCGCCTACGACGCCGCCGACGCCGCGCGCAACGCCGGGCTGACCGTCGAGCTCAGCGGAACCATCGCGATGGAGCAACAGGTCCCGAGCGGCAAGTCGGAGATGATCGGCATGGGCGTCGCGCTGATCGTGATGATCGTGGCCTTCGGCGCCCTCGTGGCGGCCTTCGTGCCGATCGTCACCGCGATCGTCGGCCTCGGGGCGGCGACATCGCTGATCCTGCTCGGCACCTCGGTGCTGTCCATCCCCAGCTTCACCACGTTCCTCGCCTCGATGATCGGCATCGCGCTCTCCATCGACTACGCGCTGTTCATCGTGTCCAGGTACAAACACGAACTCGCCGTACAGGATTCGGCCGAGGAAGCCGCAGGCACCGCGTTGGGCACTGCCGGGTCCGCGGTGGTGTTCGCGGGGCTGACCGTGATCATCGCGCTCGTCGGGCTCAGCGTCGTCGGCGTCAGGTTCCTGACGTTCATGGGTCTCGGCGGCGCGATCGCGGCGGCCTTCGCGGTGCTGGTCGCGCTGACGCTGATGCCCGCGCTGCTCGGCGCGCTCGGGAGGTTCCTCTTCAAGCCCGAGCTGCCGTTCATCGCCACGCACGACCCGGAGGACGACTCGATCATCACCAACGGCATGCGCGTCGCCCGGCTGATCGGCCGCGTTCCGGCCGTCACGCTGGTGCTCAGCGTCGTGGTGCTCGGCCTGCTCGCCGCGCCCGCGGCCGGACTGAACCTCGGCCTGCCCGGCGAGGACAGCATGCCCAAGACCTCCACCGTGCGTAAGGCCTACGAGCTGCGCACCGCAGGCTTCGGCGAAGGCAGCAACGGGGTGCTCAACGTCGCTGTCGACCTCACCGACGTGCCCGTGGATCGCCGGGCGGAAGCGCTGAACGCACTGCGCGACAAGCTGATCTCCTACGCCGACATGGACTACGTGACCGAGCCGACGCTGAGCCGGGACGGCAACGGAGCGCTGCTCGACGGCGTGCCGAAGTCGGGCCCGAACAACCAGTCCACCAAGGATCTGGTGCGCGACGCCCGCGAAGCCGAAGCAGGCTTGAAGGCCGAGTACGGCATCCAATACGGCATCACCGGCACCACCGCCATCTACGCCGACATCGACCACGTGCTGCTCAGCAAGATCGTGCCCTACATGGCGATCGTCGCCGGGGCGGCCTTCGTCCTGCTGATCCTGGTGTTCCGTTCGATTCTGGTGCCGCTGACCGGCGCGCTCGGGTTCCTGCTCTCCATGGCCGCGACGTTCGGCGCGACCGTGCTGATCTTCCAGGACGGCGAGCTCGGGCTGATCGACGATCCGCATCCGATCGTCAGCTTTCTGCCCATCATGCTGATCGGTCTGGTGTTCGGCCTGGCGATGGACTACCAGGTGTTCCTGGTGACCCGCATGCGCGAGGAGTACGTGCACGGCGCCTCGCCCAAGGAGGCCATGGTCAACGGCTACCACCACGGCGCGCGCGTGGTCACCGCGGCGGCGATCATCATGATCTCCGTGTTCGGTTCGTTCCTGCTGGAATCCGACCCGACCGCCAAGTCCATGGGTTTCGCGCTGGCGGCGGGCGTGCTGCTCGACGCCTTCCTGGTCAGGATGGTGCTGATCCCCTCGCTGCTGGTGCTGATGGGCGAGTGGGCGTGGTGGATGCCGAAGTGGCTGGACAAGATCGTGCCGGATATCGACGTGGAGGGCGCGCGGCTACGCGAGCTGCGAGCCCGGACGGGCGCCGCGCGGGAGTCCGTCGCGGTCAGCGACTGACCCCCGCGCGGTCGAATCGGCTCCGCACCTGTTCGGTGTGGGTCCGTTCTCGTCCCGGACGCAGCCGCCCACGGCCCAGCGATGGCCGGATCGAAGGCGAAGCTACGCCCGGCAACCGGTAGCTGACCGCCCGGCGCTACCGGGTTGCTACCGAGTCACTCACTCGGCCGCGGCACGGCACAGTTCGACACCTTGGGGTTGAGTCCCATGTAATTCAGCGGGCCGGAGACCGCGGTCAGCGCGATCGTGCCGAATCCGGCGCAGTTGATCGGCCCGCTGGTGAAGTACTGCCGCTGGCCTGCGGCGATCATGCCGATGGCCAACCACACCAGGAGCAGCAGACTGAACCACCGCATCCCGGATTCGCGCGCAGCCCGCCCGTGAGTCACTCGCTCGCGCATAGTCATCGCTTCCTTCCACACTCGCGCCGACTGGCGTAAGGGGGGAGATACCCTCATGCCCCGCGGTTACTCCCAGTGCGCTCGGCCACAGTTCGGGCGACATTTCGCAACGAAGGAAGGCGGGTGCGGCAACCGGGCAGTCAAAATTCTTTTACTTTGCACACCTAGCTTTTTGGCTCGTGGTCGTCACTTCGGTCGAACAGATACCGCTGCGCACACTCCCCCCTCTCACCACTCGAACGCCCATCGATCGGGTGCCCGCGCCACTGCTGGTGCTCGGCGCGATGGTCTCCATCCAGGTCGGCGCGGCCGTGGCCAAACAGCTGTTCCCGCTCGCGGGCGGCGCGGACGTGGTCGCCTGCCTGCGCATCGCCGTCGCCGGCGTGCTCGCCCTGCTGCTCTGGCGGCCCGCGCTGCGGGTGCCTCGCCACGCGCTGCCCGGTATCGCCGGGCTCGGAATAGCCATCGCCGCAATGAATCTCTGCTCCTACGCGGCTATCGAACGGATTCCGCTCGGCGTCGCGGTCACCATCGAATTCCTCGGCCCGCTCACCGTCGCCCTACTCGGATCACGCAAGCCGCGCGACGCGTTCTGGGTGCTCCTCGCGGGAGCGGGCGTACTGCTGCTCATGGATTCCGGCGGACCGATGTCGTGGACCGGCGTGCTGTTCGCCCTGCTCGGCGGCGCCGGGTGGGGCGCGTACATCGCCTGTAGCTCGGTGGTCGGGCGGCACACCGCGGGCCACGACGGGCTCGCGCTGGCCATGGCGTTCAGCGGCGTCATCGTGCTGCCTTTCCTTGTGGCGCAAGGCAGTTCGGCATTGCTGAACCCGCTGCTGCTGGCCGGGGTCGCCGTGATCGCGGTGTGCTCGTCGCTGGTGCCGCACGCCATCGAGCTGACCGCGCTGCGGCGGATCAACGCGTCGGTGTTCGGGGTGTGGATGAGTTTGGAACCGGCGGCCGCCGCGCTGGCCGGGTGGATGTTGCTGGGCCAGGGTCTACACGCGGCGCAGTGGGGCGGCGTCGCGATCGTGGTCGTGGCCGCCGCGGGCTCGGCCTATTTCGCGGCCGATCGAAGGCCCGTAGCAGCGCCGCACGAGGCTGGGCACACGGTGGCCGACAGCGCATCACCTGCCCCGCGACCGCGGGATCTGGCCGCGGCTGCCCGCTGAACGAATCGGCCCCGGCGGTCGAGAAGACCGGCGGGGCCATGGTTCCGTCGCCCGGCGCGCTACCCGCGCCGACTACGGACTCGGCTGCGGCACATTGCAATCCGAGACCTTCGGATTCACGCCCATGTAGTTGAGCGGACCCGCGATCACCGTGACCGCGATCGTGCCTGCACCGGCGCAATTGACCGGGCCGCTGTCGAAGTAGTCGCGCTGGACGCAGGCGGCCACTCCGATCAACAACCAGATCAAGACGATCAGACTTCCGATTCTCATGTAACTCTCGCGCATCGTTCCCACGCGGACGGCTCGGCGGCGCATTAGGCGTCACATCCCTTCCCGCTTCCATCTGTTCCGCGTATACCCGGAATTCGAGGTTCTACCGCGCGAATCGGACACCAGCCGACATCCGCCCACTCGCCCCCGCCCGCGCTGCCGGGCGGGGGCCTTTTGTCGTCCGTGGCGCCGACTACGGGACCGCTCGAGCGCCCGCCGGTACGTGCGGCACCGCGGCGCGCGGGTCGAAGCCTTTGAACGCGAGGGCGATAACGAAGCCCGCCGCTTCTTCCAGTTGCCTGGCACGGTCGAGCCCGCCGAGCACGGCGGCTTCCGCACCGGCATCGCGAACCAGGGTCTCGGTGACGCGCAAAGCATTTGGATGATCCCCGCAGATCGCGACGGTCACGGGGTGGCCGGGCAGCTCACCCCACTGCTCGGCGGGGAAGAGGTGGAACGCCTTGACCACGTTGGCACCCGGCGCGAGTTCGGCCACGCGTTGCGCACCCGACCCGCCGGGCGGCGTGGACAGCACACCGACCCCGTGATCGACGGCGTTGGTCGGGTCGATCAGCGTCGTGCCCGCGAGTGTCCCCGTGGCGGATTCGGCGCTGCGCAGGATGTCGGCCACGCCGTCCCAGGCCACCGCGAGCAGCACCGCATCGGCCCCGGCGACGGCCTCGCGTACCGTGGTCGCTCGGGCGCCGCCACCCAGACGAGCAGCCAGCGTCCGGGCTTTGTCCTGCGATCGCCCCGCGACGGTGACGTGGTGTCCCGCCCGCGTCCAGCAGCCGCCCAGCGCGGCGGCCAGCGTGCCCGTGCCGAGAATCCCGATCCGCATCATGTCTCCCTTGTCGCATCCATTCGGTCGACGGCTACGGTAGGGAAACCGATACGCACCGATCGGTGCGTGACAAGGGGCGATCATCGGGGACATGAGCGGTTACCAGGACCGACGCCGAGAGCTGGTCGCGGACTGCCGGGTGCGAGCGGCGACCGACCTGTTCGCCCACACCTGGGACCCGGTCGTGCTGGTCGCCCTGCACACCGGCCCCCGCCGCCGCAGCGACCTGCGCGCCGACATCGGCGGAGTCAGCGACAAAGCCCTCACCGAGGCGCTGCACCGCCTGCTCGGCCACGGCCTGATCGAGCGCCACCGATTCCCCGAGGCGCCACCCCGCGTCGAATACGGCCTGACCAGGTTGGGAGCGAGCCTGGTCGACGGCCCGATGAAAGCCATGGGCGAATGGATCCTCCAGAACGGCGACGACCTACTCGCCGCCCAGGACGACGCGGAGAACGAGCGCACACCGGCGTGCGATGCGCCCCCAATGCCTACTCCGGCGGACACCCTTCGGTGCCGGTTCCCGAGTTGATCCAGGAGTGCGACAGGAAAGGCAGTCGGCAGTCGCTCGATGTCACTGCGGCGGCCATGCCGCCGAGCGAGTCGATCCGCCGCCGGCTCTGTGGAGACAAGCTGGTGGTGCGTGTCACACCGCACCGATGTCAGTTTCCGGATCCCCGGATTCACCAACTCCCGGCGGCAACCATGGCCGATCCCCCGGTGGAAGTTCGCCACTTCTGACGCCGAGGTCCGCACGCGCGCATTCATAGAACTCATTCCTTCGGCGCCCCATCTCCGAGTACCGTCGGACGTACTCCGCAGGCTCGATGACATGCCCCCGAGCGGCCCAGCCGAGTTCCCAAGCCGCCCGGTTCCACGCGCGCGCCGCCGCCACAGCCTCAGGGGAGCCGAGTAGCAAGACCCCTTCCCACTTGATGGTCTTCTCCGCCTCCGCTTCGGCCAACGCCAGTAATCCGACTTCGATGTCGATGGGTAGGGCCACGGCGGGATAGCCTCGTGCTGCCGCCAGCCGATACGAGATCTGCACGTACTGCTTCAGCGCGTTTGCGTACTCGCTGTACGCTGTCAACCGTTTGTCATCCCACCGCGTATCCTGACTTCGTCGCCATTTCGCCCGCTCCGTCAAGGTAGTCGCGGCAAATGTCGATCCAGCACCCAAAACCACTGCGCTCAGCGTAAGTAGCTGCTGTACAACCGAATTCACCGTTCGATTCTGAGGCAATCCGAGTTCGGCGGCTACACCATCCGCAAAAGCCCGGGCCCCTGCCAGCGGTAACAGACGATCCTCCGATGGCAGGCGAGGTCGGTCGCACCTTGCGCGTCGCGATGAGAAAGCCCCACCCGAGTGGGTCGGGTGGGGGGTGGGCGACGCGGATGCCGCTCCTACACCATGTGCAGCCGTACCGCCGGGTCGAGAGCCTTCAAGTCGTCGGGGTCGGAGGTGAGCACCAGGGTTGCCCGCAGCGCTCGCGCCAGGACTGTCACGTGAGCGTCCACCACGTCGGCCGTACCGGTGTCGGCGAGCAATTTCCCGACCGCGTAGGCATGCGCCTCGGTGAGGTCCACCACGCGGAGGGCACGAGTCTTCAACAGCCGAGACACTGCGTGCTGCCGGGGGCTGTTGCGCCAACATTGCGCGAGAACCGTTGCGGGCACAACGATGTCGTAGTTGTTGCGCTGGGCGTACTCGAGGGCGGCCACCGCTGCGGCGCTGTGCTTCTCCAGCCCGATCAGTGCACCGGAGTCGAGAACGACGATCACGCGGCACCGCCGAGAGCGTCAGCAGCGGCGGCGTTCTCGGCGGCGGTGAATGCGGCGGCGGCCTCGGCCCGGTCGGCGTCGGTGACACCGGCCTCGGCGGCAAGTTCAGCAATGATCTCGGCGGCGGCGGCCCAATCCGGCTCGCGCTGCGCGAGCTGGGTGAAGTAGGCCGACACCGAACCCGCCAGTCCGGCGGCTACCGCGTGATTCGCCTTCTCGGCGATGTCGTCGGGAATGCTGATGGTGATCTTGGCCATGAGGCCATTCTACCCACAGGTATGACCGAGTCATACCTGTGATCAGGCCGCTGCCCGAGCAAAGGAAAAGCCCCTCACCCGAGTGAACGGGTGAGGGGCTTTGGCGGTGGCGGAGGGATTTGAACCCTCGGAGGGGGGTTACCCCTCACACGCTTTCGAGGCGTGCTCCTTAGGCCGCTCGGACACGCCACCGCCGACTAGGTTACCTGACCCGGTCCGGATCGCTAAATCGGCTGGGGGCGGTCCCGCTGCCGCGGGGGCGGTCCCGCTGCCGCGGCCCCGATAGATGGGGGCGGTCCCGCTGCCGCGGCCCCGGTAAATGGGGGCGGTCCCGCTGCCGCGGCCCCGATAGATGAGGGCGGTCCCGCTGCCGTGGCCCCGGTAAATGAGGGCGGTCCCGCTGCCACGGGCCCGGTAAGCCCCGGTAAACGGGGGCGGGCTCAGCGCTGGGTGCGGAAGAAGTTGTCGAGGAGGGCGGCGCACTCCGGTTCCAGGACGCCGGCGCGGACCTGCGGGCGGTGATTGAGCCGACGGTCGCGCACCACGTCCCACAGCGAGCCGACGGCGCCCGTCTTCGGCTCCCACGCGCCGAACACCAGCCGCCCGACCCGCGCGAGGACGAGCGCGCCCGCGCACATCGTGCACGGCTCGAGCGTGACCGCCAGGGTCGCGCCCTCCAGCCGCCAGCCGTCCCCGTGCACCGCGGCGGCGCGGCGCAGCGCGAGCACCTCGGCGTGCGCGGTCGGGTCGCCGAGCGCCTCCCTGGCGTTGGCGGCGCGGGCCAGCTCGCGACCGGACGCGTCGAAGACCACCGCACCGACGGGCACATCGCGCGGATCGGCGGCCGCGGCCGCGTCGAGCGCGGCGCGCATCATCGCGACGTCCGAGACGAGCGGGTTCTCGGGCAGCACAGTCATGCGCGCACCGCGATCACCGCGGCAGCTTGTCCAGTATCGCCGAGAGTTCGGTGGCGAAGCCGAGGCGCTGGGCGATCATGCCCAGCTGCTCGTCCGGGTACAGGTCGGTCTCGGCGAGAATCACGCTGAGCACCGGCTCGGGCAGGCCCAAGTCGGCCAGTACCGCGAGATCGCCCTCTTCCCACGGTTCGATGTCGTCGATTTCGTCGGGATCGATATCGGGGATTTCGATGTTCAGTGCCTCGAGCACATCGGCGGCGATGTCGTAATCGATCGCGGCCGTGGCGTCCGAGACCAGCAACCTGGTGCCGCTCGGCGCGGGCCGCAACACGATGAAGAACTCGTCGTCGATGTCCAGCAGACCGAAGACCGCCCCCGAGCTGCGCAATGCCTTCAGCTCGTTTTCCGCAACGGACAAATCGGTGAGCGCAGCCTGGGTCAACGGACTACACCGCCATTTGCCTTCTTCGCGGACAACCGCCACTGCGAACCCTTCCACGTCGTCGTAATCTTCCGACGCCGCCCTGTTCGTGCCCGAGCGCTGTGCTGCCATGGCCGCAACGGTAGTCGGCTCGAGCTCAAATGTTGAAGTCGTATGCGAATCTGTTCCGGTGACTCGCGACCAGAAAGCACCGGTGTGTGTCCTCGGGACGGGCCTGATCGGCGGTTCCCTGCTACGCGCCGCCGTGTCGGCGGGCTATACGGCATTCGGTTACAACAGATCGCAACCCGGGGCGGCCGCCGCACGTGCCGACGGTTTCGACGTGGACGACGACCTGCCCGGCGTGCTCGGCCGGGCCGCGCAAGCCGACGCGTTGATCGTGATCGCGGTGCCGATGCCCGCCGTCGATCACATCCTCGCCTCGGTGGCCACCTTCGCGCCGGAATGCATGCTGACCGACGTGGTGAGCGTGAAAGCCCCGGTCGCCGCCGCGGTGCGCAAGCACGGACTGGCCGGGCGCTTCGTCGGCGGGCATCCGATGGCCGGTACTTCCGAATCCGGTTGGGCGGCCACGGATCCCGAGTTGTTCCGCGACGCGGTCTGGGCGGTGGGCGTCGATGCGGGAACGCACGCGGATCCGTGGCGTCGCGTGGCGTCGCTGGCGCTGGACTGCGGATCGGTGGTGGTTCCGGTGGTCGCCGAGGAACACGATCGTGCCGTCGCGCGGATCTCGCACCTGCCGCACGTGCTCGCCGAGGCGCTGGCCGTCGCGGGCGCGGGCGGCGGGCCGCTCGCGCTCGGCTTGGCCGCGGGATCCTTCCGCGACGGCACCCGGGTCGCGGCGACCGCTCCCGAGCTGGTGCGCGCGATCTGCGAACCGAACGCCGACGCGCTGCTCGCCGTGCTGGAGGAAACGCTGACGGTGCTGAGCGCGGCCCGCGACACCCTGCGCGCGGAGGGCTCGCTCGCCGACCTGACCCAGGCGGGCCACGACGCGAGGAACGACTACGAGACCGCGCGGCGCTGGGAGATCACCGACGTGCGGCCCGGCGACCACGACTGGCTGGAGCGGCTGCGCGAGGCCGGGCGGCGCGGCGGCGTGATCACCGGGGTCTGAACTCGGATGGCCCGAACTCAGATGCGTTCGGCCAGCCCCGGGTAGTCCAGCAGGAAGCCGTCCTCGTCGACGGTGACCGTCGCGCTGGAGACCGGCGACAGCACGCTGATGCCGTCGGTGCCGCTGCTGTAGACCAGGCTGGCCTCTTGAACGAGCAGATCGGGCAGGCGCACGTACACCACAGGCACCTGCACGTCGTCCACCGCGTGCTGGAGCCCGTAGCGCCGGATCGGCAGGGTGTTGAAGAACGGGCTGAGCACCACATCCACGTCGAGCGCACCCGCGAAGGTGGAGCGGACGTGGCTGCCGCCCGCGTCGACCAGCCAGTAGTTCTCCTCGTCCCTGGCGATCGAGGCGTGCCGCTCCCCCGCCGCGGTGGTCGCGCGCAGCGACAGCCGCTTGGTCGCACCGTTCTCGTCGGTGACCAGGTCGTAGGACGCGCTGAAGGCGGGGTGGTCCTCGCACGCCCCGCCGATCATGCGACCGGCGGCGCGAATGCGATTGCCGTTCAGTGTCACGCGCACCGATTCCATCCGCGTGGCGTTGTGCGCGCGCCATGTCAGAATTGCCGGCCACCGAGGTGCCGCCGGTTTGCTGTCGGGGGCGGGGGCTGGATTGGTCACGTATCTACCGTAAGCGAAAAAACCCGGCACGCTGTATTTTTGCGTCGCTCGCGGGTCCCCGTGTGGTCACGCTGCGCTACCTCCTCCTGGCCCGTCGCGAACGCCGCGGGCATCACACCAGTGACTCGCGCCACGCGGCGTGCAGTCCGGCGAAGCGGCCGGTGCCCTCGATCAGCTCGGCGGGGGCGCCGTCCTCGACGATCCGGCCGTGTTCGAGCACCAGCACGCGGTCGGCGATCGCCACGGTGGACAGCCGGTGCGCGATGATCACGGCGGTGCGGTCCCGTAACACTGTCTCCAGCGCCCGCTGAACCAACCGTTCACCAGGGATGTCCAGGCTCGAGGTGGCCTCGTCGAGCACGATGACCGCCGGATCGGCGAGGAAGACCCTGGCGAACGCGACCAGCTGCCGCTGCCCCGCCGAGAGCCTGCCACCGCGCTTGCGCACGTCGGTGTCGAAACCCTCCGGCAGCTTCACGACGAAGTCGTGCAGCCCGACCGCGCGGGCGGCCGCGTGCACCTCGGCATCGGTGGCGTCCGGCCTGCCGAGGCGGATGTTGTCGGCGACCGACCCGGAGAACAGGTAGGACTCCTGGGTCACCATGACGACAGTGCGCCGCAGGTCGGCATCGGAGATCCGGCGCAGATCGATCCCGTCCAGCGTGACCGTGCCGCCGGACGGGTCGTAGAACCTGGTCAGCAGCTTGGCCAGGGTCGACTTGCCCGCACCGGTCGCACCGACGAGGGCGATGACCTGCCCGGCCGGGATCTCCAGCGAGAACTCGGGCAGCACCGGCCCGCGCCCCGCCGCGTCGGTCGCCTCCGGTCCGGGCTCGGCGTCGTAACCGAACCACACCTCGTCCATCCGCACCGCGCCCGCGGCCTTGCCCAGCGGCACCGGATCCTTCGGTTCCGGCACCGAGGGCTCCTCCTCCAGCACGCCGGAGATCTTCTCCAGCGCCGCGGCGGCGGACTGGTAGGAGTTGAACACCTGGGCGAGCTCGTCGAGCGGGCCGTAGAACTCGTTGAGGTACAGCAGGTACGCGGCCAGCACGCCGACGGCGAGGTTGCCCTCGATCACCTGCCACGCGCCGACCACGATGACGATCACCGTGGTGAGGTTGCCGAGCAGCCGGGTGAGTCCGGCGTAATCGCCCATGCCGCGCATGGCGGCGGTGGTCGCGGTCCGGTACTCGGCGTCCTCGACGGCGAGCACGGCCTCGTTGCGCTGCTCGCGGCGGAACGCCTGCACCGCGCGCATGCCGCCCATGGACTCGACGAACTGCACGACGACCTTGGCGATGGCGCCGCGGGTGCGCCGGTAGCCCGCCCGCTGCCTGCGCTGCGCCCACCTGGTCACCAGCGCCAGCGGCACGAAACCGACGAGCACGATGGCCGCGAGGGTCTGGTCCAGGTAGACCAGCAGCACCGCGATGGTGACCACCGAGAGGATCGCGCTCAGCGCCTGGTTCAGCGCGCTCTCCAGCAGTTCCTGGAGCGTTTCGATATCGCCGGTGAGCCGGGCGACCGCCTTGCCCGAGGTGTACTTCTCGTGGAAGCTCACGCTCAGCCGCTGCATGTGCCCGAACAGCCGCACGCGCAGGTCGAACAGCACGCTCTGGCTGAGCCTGCCCGAGACCCGCAGGAAGCTGAAGGTGGTGCACACGCTGATGCCGACCACGGCGAGGTAGCCTGCGACGGTCAGCGTCAGCGGCGTCCAATTGCCCTTGGCGCCTTCGGAAATGCCGGTATCGAGCCCGTAGGCGACGAACAGCGGCGCCGAGACGGTGGCCGCGTTGTCGACCACGATCAGCACCAGCGCCAGCACCGCGAGCCTGCGGTACGGGCGAACCAGGTCGAGCAGCAGCCGCCGGGATCGCCCGGCCAGCACCAGGTTTCCGGTCTCGGTGACCTCTTTGTCCTCGCTGGCGATGCCACGCCAGTCGGCGACCTCGTCGACCGAATCCGGCTCGCTCACCGCGTCTTTCGACACGGTCTCGGTCACGCTTCGCCTCCCATCAATTCGCGGTAGCGGGCACTGCTGCGCAGCAGTTGGTCGTGGCTGCCCTCGGCGACGATGCAGCCCTCGGCCAGCAACGCCACCCGATCGGCCAGCGCCGCGGTGGACGGCCGGTGCGCGACGAGCAGCGT
Source organism: Nocardia sp. bgisy134 (assembly GCF_965341865.1). Taxonomy (GTDB): domain Bacteria; phylum Actinomycetota; class Actinomycetes; order Mycobacteriales; family Mycobacteriaceae; genus Nocardia. The sequence goes on along the minus strand of NZ_CBDQZP010000005.1, from coordinate 212,715 downwards.
GGTCGCGCCGGCCAGCACGGTGCGCAGCCGTTCCTGCACCCGCTCCTCGGTCTCCACGTCCAGCGCCGACAGCGGATCGTCGAGCACCATGATCCGGGGGCGGTCACCGGCGCTCGCGCGGCCGAGCACCGCGCGGGCCAGGGCCAGCCGTTGCCGCTGGCCGCCGGACAGGCTCAGGCCCTGCTCGCCGATCCTGGTGTCGAGGCCCCACGGCAGCTTGTCCACGAAATCCGTGGCCTGGGCGATGTCCAGCGCGCGGCGCACGTCCTCGTCGGTGGCCTCCGGGTCGCCGAGCGCGACGTTCTCGCGCACGCTGGCCGAGAACAACACCGGGTCCTCGAACGCGACCGCCACCACCGAACGTAGGTCCGACACCCGCATCGAGGCGATGTCGATGCCGTCGATGGTGATCACGCCGCCGGTCACGTCGTAGAGCCGCGGAATCAGGTTGAGCAGTGCGGTCTTTCCGCTGCCCGTCGCGCCGACCAGCGCCACCGTCTCGCCTGGCCGCACCTTCAGCGAGACGTCGCGCAACACTTCGCGTTCCGTGTCCGGCATCGGGTCCTTGCCTTCGTCCTCGCCGCGCGGGAACGCGAAACGCACACCGTCCAAGGTCAATTCGCCCGCGATACGCTCCGGCAGCCGCACCGGATCGGCGGGGTCGGTGATGTCGACCGGGGTGTCGATGATCTCCCAGTAGCGATCGGCGGCGGTGCGCGCGTCGTTCAGCTCGGCGAGCAGGAAGCCGGTCCAGATGATCGGCCACTGGAGGAAGGTCGCCAGCGTGATGGACGCGACCAGGGTGCCGAGCGTCATCGTGCCGTGCGCCACCGCGTACCCGCCGTAGCCGAGCGCGAAAGCGATGGCCAGCTGCGGAAGGCCCATCATGGCCGACCAGAGCCTGGCGTCGAGTCGCACCTTGAGCAGTTCGGTCTGCTGCAACTCGCGCGACTGGGCGGTGAATCGCGAACCGAAGAACAGACCGCGGCCGAACGCCTTCAGGACGCGCACGCCCTGCACGGATTCCTCCGCGGTGGTGGCCAGGTCGCCGGACTGATCCTGCGAGCGCCGCGAAGCCACCGCGTAGCGCCGCTCGAACCTGGTCGCGATGAACACCAGCGGAATCGAGATCAGGCCGAAGATCAGGCCGACCCGCCAGTTCAGCAGGCACAGCACGAGCAGGCCGATCGGGATCACCACGATGTGGATCACCAGGAACGGTCCGGCGAACGCGACGAATCGCCGCAGGACGGCCAGATCGTCGACGGCGCGCGAGAGCAGCTGGCCCGACTCCCAGGCGTCGTGGCGCCCGATCGCCAGCGTCTGCAACTTGCGGAAGATCTTGGCGCGCAACGTGATCTCGAACGACGTGGCCGGTTTGGAGACCAGCCAGCGCCTGCCCCAGATGCCGAACGCCTCCAGCAGGCCCAGCAGCAGTACCAGCAGGACGGGCACCACCATCCCCCCGTAGTCGCGGTGCGCGATGGGTCCGTCGATGATGCGCGCGATCAGCAGTGGTATGACGACGGCGGTCAGCGTCGCCAGCACCGCCAAGGTGGTCGCCCCGAGCAGGGCGGCCCGGTGCGGGCGCAGGTACGGCCCGAAGCGCCGCAGGGAATGCAGGCGGCCCGGCGGCGTGCCGGCGGGCCGCTCGGGTCTGTCCGCGTCCGATTCGGCCGACGGCAACTCGAGCGTGACTGACAATGCTCCCCCTCGTGGTGTGTGGATCGCGGTGTCGAGTGATCCGGCGCCCGGCGATGTTCGCAGCGGGGTCCGACATCCCAGGGTCGCACCACGTCGCGTTCCGGCCAACCGATTTTTCGCCACACCACGAGCGGGTAGCCGGTCTAAGCTGCGGTAATGCTGATCGTCGCCGGATACCTACGGGTCATCGACCGGGACGACTACCTGGCGCGGTGCCGGGAGGTCGTCGAACAGGCGCGAGTGGCCGAGGGCTGCCTCGATTTCTGTCTCGGCGCGGATCTGCTCGAACCCGATCGCGTCAATGTGTACGAGCGGTGGTCGTCCCGCGCCGACGCGGAACGCTTCCGTGGGGAAGGCCCCTCGGGCGGATTGGAGACCCGGATCGTGGGCGCGGACGTGCGCGAGTTCGACTACACCGTCGAAACCCCCCTGTAAAAAGCATCGGCGGGCGCCCGTTCGAGAACGAGCGCCCGCCGTCGAACTACTCAGTGCATGCCCGCGCCTTCCGGTTCGCACTCCAGCCCGTCCGGGAAGGACTGCTGCCGGCACCCGCCGCGCAGCGTGCCCTCCAGATACGCGGTGCGGCAGGCCCGTCGGGCAATCTTGCCGCTGGAGGTGCGCGGGATCGAGCCCGCGGGCACCAGCAGCAGATCACGAACCGTCACGCCGTGGCGGCGCGCGATGGCGGCGCGCACCGCCTCGGCGATCGGGCCCGGATCCGCCTTGGCCGCGCCGGTACCGCGCTCGGCCACGACGACCAACTGTTCGGAGGTGTCCTCGGCGTCGAATCGCGTTGCCGCGCCGCCCTGTTCGAGTGCCTCCGCGGGCAACTGATTGGCGGGCACCGAGAACGCCGCGACGAAGCCGGGGCGCAGCGCCGTGCTGGCTTCCTGCGCCGAGAACTCCAGATCCTGTGGATAGTGGTTGCGCCCGTCCACGATCACCAAGTCCTTCACCCGGCCGGTGATGTACAGCTCGCCCTCGAAATACGCGCCGAAATCGCCGGTGCGCATCCATTTCGCGTCCTCGGCGGCGCCTTCCGCGCGACTGCCTTCCGGCAGCCTGCGCAACCGGTTGTGGAAGGTCGCCACGGATTCCTCCGGCTGACCCCAGTAGCCGATGCCCATGTTGTCGCCGTGCAGCCAGATCTCGCCGACCTCGCCGTCCTGCCGCTCCACGCTGGTCTCGGGATCGACGATCGCGGCCCACTGCGACAGCGCCACATAACCGCACGACACCTGCGCGATGGCGTTGTCGGTGCCTGGCTCGACCTGAACCATCCGGCCCGCGTTGAGCTCGCCCCTGTCCACGTAGACCACCTTGGCCTCGTCCTCGGCCTTGGTCGCCGAGACGAACAGGGTCGCCTCGGCCATGCCGTAGCAGGGCTTGATCGCGGTCGTGGGCAGACCGTAGGGGGTGAACGCGTCGTTGAACTTCTTCATCGAAGCCACCGAGACCGGCTCGCTGCCGTTGATCAACCCGATGACGTTCGACAGGTCCAATTTCTCGCCCGCCTTCGGCAGCCCGCGCTCCGCGGCGTGCTCGAAGGCGAAATTCGGTGCGGCGGCGAAGGTTCCGGCTCCGTCGGAGACCGCGGCCAGCTCCTTGATCCAGCGGTAGGGCCTGCGCACGAACGCGCTCGGCGACATGATCGTGATGAATCCGCCGCCGATGGTCGGCAGGATCACGCACAGCAGGCCCATGTCGTGGAACAGCGGCAGCCAGGTGACGCCGCGCGAATTCTCGGTGACGCCGATGGCGTCGATCATCTGCAACAGATTGGTGCCGACGGCGCGGTGGGTGATCTCCACGCCCGCGGGAATCCTGGTGGAGCCCGAGGTGTATTGCAGGTAGGCGATGCTGTCGATGTCGATGTCCGGGCGCACCCAGCTCGCGCCGACCCCGTCCGGGATCGCGTCCACGGCGACGATGCGCGGGCGCTGCGTCGCGGGCAGATGACGGAAGAGGTTCCGCACGCCCGATGCCGCGGTCGAGACCGTGAGGATCACCGCGGGAGCGCAGTCGGCGAGCACCGCGTGCAGCCGGTCGGTGTGCCCCTGCTCGCCGGGATCGAACAGCGGCACCGCGATGGTGCCCGCGTAGACGGCGGCGAAGATCGAGATCACGTAGTCCAGGCCCTGCGGGGCGAGGATCGCGACTCGGTCGCGCGGCTGCGCGACCTGCTGCAACCGGGCCGCCACCGCACGCAGCCGCACGCTGAACTGGCTCCAGGTCAGGTCTCGGTACTCGCCCTCGTGTTCGCGCGAATAGTCGATGTAGCGGTACGCGAGACCGTCCGGACTCGCCGTGGTGTGCTGGTCGACGAAGTCGATCAGTGTCTTGTCACCCGGGATCGTGATGTTGCCCTGTTCGTCCAGATAGTCGTCCACGGTCTCGCGGATCATGGCTCAGTACCTCCCGAAGGCGATCGATACGTTGTGCCCGCCGAAACCGAAGGAGTTGTTGACCGCGTACTCGATGCGGCCCTGCCGCGCCCCGCCCTTGACGATGTCGAGGTCGACGTCGGGGTCCTGGTTCTCCAGGTTCAGCGTCGGCGGCACGATGCCGTCGCGCACGCTCAGCACGGTGAGCACCGACTCCAGCGCGCCGACGGCGCCGATCGAATGGCCGAGCGCCGATTTCGGGGCGTAGACCGACGCGTGCGAGCCCACCGCCTTGCCGATCGCCCGCGCCTCGGCGGTGTCGCCGATCGGAGTCGCGGTGGCATGCGCATTGATGTGCGTGACATCGCTTTTCGCCAGCCCGGCGGTCTCGATGGCCCTCGTGATCGCCCGCGCGGCGCCGGTGCCCTCCGGATCGGGGGCGACCAGGTGGAATCCGTCGGAGGTGATGCCTGCGCCGAGCACCCTGGCGTGGATGGTCGCGCCGCGGGCCTTGGCGTGCTCCTCGGTCTCGATCACCATCATCGCGCCCGCCTCACCGAAGACGAATCCGTCACGGTCCACGTCGAACGGCCGCGAAGCGCCCTTCGGATCGCCGTTGCGGGTGCTCATCGCGCGCATCATCGTGAACGCGGCGATCGGCACCGCCTGGATGGAACCCTCGACACCGCCGGTCACGACCATGTCGGCGTCGCCCATCACGATCATCTTCCAGGCGTTGGCGATCGCCTCCGAGCCGGACGAACACGCCGAGACCGGGGTACAGACGCCCGCGCGCGCACCGACTTCCATGCCGACGCACGCGGCCGGACCGTTCGGCATGATCCACTGCACCGCCAGCGGGGAAACCTTGCGGTAGCCACCGTTCTGCAGCTTGTCGCGCTGATCGATCACGGCTTCCGCGCCGCCGAGGCCGGTGCCGATGGAAACGGCCAGCCGGTCCTGGTCGACCGAGGGGCTGCCCGCATTGCGCCAGACCTCCCGGCCGAGCACGGTGGCCATCTGCTCGACGTAGGCCAGCCTGCGGACCTCTTCGGCGCTGAGGCAGGAATCAGGGGTGACCTTCAGGTGCCCGCCGATGCGCACCGGCAGCTCGAACTGGTCGATGAACGGATCGTCGAGCACACCGATGCCACTCTCGCCGTTCAGTAGGCCCTTCCAGGTGGAGTCGACATCCCCCGCGATCGACGTGGTCGCCGCGAGGCTGGTCACCACGACATCGGGGAAGTTGCCACGCTTGGTGGACGGGAGCTGCATCAGGACTCACTTTCCTGGCGATCGCATGAGTGTTCCGGGAACTGCGCGTCGACGCCGCGGCGTCGAAAGGCCAAGCGGGAGAAGCAACCGTGGTCGTGATCCGGCCGATTCGCATTATCGAGGAGCCCGAGCTAATCCGCAGCAAGACACGCGAATCCGTACCGCGCCCGCGCCGGTGCGCCGGGGGAGCCCGATACGTCGCCGGTGGTCCTCCCGGTGGTCCGCTCCTGAGGGCTCGAGTAACGTGCTGTGCGGGGCACGGAGCGCGGACGTGTTCGCGCCCGTCGTGGAATCACGAGAAGGGATGACTGTGACGGGCGGGCGGATGGTCGGGCTGTTCGCCGGGATCGGCGGACTCGAGCTCGGCCTCGCCGAGCACGGCTGGCATTCCGAGCTGCTCTGCGAGATCGACGTAGGGGCGCAGGCGGTGCTCGCGGCCCACTTCACCGACGTTCCGCTGCATTCCGACATCACCAGACTGCGCGGCATCCCGGCGGGCACCGAACTCGTCGCGGCCGGATTCCCCTGCCAGGACCTCTCGCAGGCGGGGCGCACCGCGGGCATCACCGGCCAGCGCTCGGGACTCGTCGACGAGGTGTTCCGTCTGGTGCGCCGCAAGCGCGGTCCGCGCTGGCTGCTGATCGAGAACGTCCCTTTCATGCTGCAACTGGGCCGCGGCGCGGCCATGCGGCACATCACCGAGGCGTTGGACGAGCTCGGCTACACCTGGGCATACCGCGTCGTCGACGCGCGGGCGTTCGGCCTGCCGCAGCGCCGCCAGCGCGTGCTCATGCTGGCCTCGCGCACCGAGGACCCGCGCCGCGTGCTCTTCGGCGAGGACGCGGGCCCGCTCGAGCTCGGCGACGCCGACAGCGACCCCTGCGGGTTCTACTGGACCGAGGGCGTGCGCGGGCTCGGGTGGGCGGTGAACGCGGTACCGACCCTGAAAGGCGGGTCGGCGCTGGGCATCGCGAGCCCGCCCGCCGTGCGGCTGCCGTCCGGCGAGATCGTGACGCCGGGCTTGGTCGACGGAGAACGGCTGCAAGGCTTCGCCCCCGACTGGACCGCGCCTGCCACCACGGTGCGCGGCATCCGGCAGGGACACCGCTGGAAGCTGATCGGCAACGCGGTGAGCGTGCGGATGGCGGCCTGGGTAGGCGGCAGGCTGGCCGCGCCGCTGGATCCGATACCGCACGATCAGGTCCTGCTGCCCGGTCAGCCGTGGCCGATGGCGGCGTGGGGCCGCGCCGGGACCGCCTATCGGGTGCCGGTGTCCAGCTGGCCGGTGCACGAACCCTACGAGGACCTGAAGGACTTCCTCATCGACTCGCGATTGCTCTCCGCGCGGGCCACCGCCGGATTCCTGCGCCGGGCCGGGATGGGCACGCTGCGCTTCCCCGACGGGTTCCTCACCGACATGGAGAACCACCTGGACCGCATGGGCGGCTGGGCGGCCTGAGCCGATGATCGAGCGCCCACGCACCGACGCCGCGACCAGTGCCAGGCTGGCCAAGCAGCGGCGCAGCGGAACCGCGCCGGAATTGGCACTGCGCCGCGAACTACACCGGCGCGGCCTGCGCTATTTCGTGGACCGCGCGCCACTGCGGGGTCAGCGCCGCCGCGCCGACGTGATCTTTCCGCGGCGCAAGGTCGCGGTGTACGTCGACGGGTGCTTCTGGCACAGCTGCCCCGAGCACGCCACCTCGCCGAAGAACAACGCCGAATGGTGGGCCGCCAAGCTCGCGGGCAATGTGGCGCGCGACCGCGCCACCGACGCGACGCTGCACGACGCGGGCTGGCAGGTGGTGCGGATCTGGGAACACGAGGACCCGGCCGCCGCGGCCGATCGGGTGCAGGCAGCGCTGGGCCGGGACCCCGGCTGACTCGGGCGCGCCGCTAGCGGTTGCGCCTCCGGACCAGGGTGCGCGGTGCGTGCGCGGCGAGATAACCCGACACCACCATGGTGGCCATCATCGCCAAACCGGCGACGGCTGTCGCATATCCGATCATGGAAACCTCCTCACTCGCTTCCACTCCAGACTTGCCGGACAAGCTGACAGTAGCCTGTGCACCAGGTGGTAATGCCGTACGAACCGCTGGCAACACGCTTGTTCTTCCTCGGACTCCACACCCAGCGGTTCGGGACAATGGGCAGAGTGACCGACGACGGGAACAAGATCGCCGAACGACGCGCACCGATCGCGTCCTGGTTGATCGCCGCGGCGATCGCGGTCGCCGCGCTCTGCTATTCGTCCTGGGTGCTGGAGTTCGTGCTGCCCATCGACTCCAATCCCGTGAACGAGTTCCTCAGCGAGCTCGACGCGGAAGGCAAGCCGTACCGCGAGGTATTCGGGACGGGCGACAAGATCGTCGGGGCGCTGCTCGTCCCGGCCGCGCTCGGCGGGCTGCTGATCTTCCCCCGGCGCAGGCTCACGACCGTCGGCTGGGTGGCGCTGGCCTGCTTCGGCGCGTCGACCATCGCCGACGCGCTACTCCCGCTGCGCGACTGCACCCCGGGCGAGCCGGGCTGCGGCGGGCCGAGCGAGCTGTTTCCGCAGCTGCACCAGCCGCACGCGCTGACGAGCACGCTCGCGGTCACCTCGATCGCGATCGCGGTCTTCGCGTTCAGCCTCGCGGCGTTCCGCTACCACCGCTGGCGGATTCTGCGCGAGTTCGGGGTTGTCGTGCTGGTGCTCGGGTCGGCGGCGACGGTGTGGCTGCTGGTGGCCGACAACCTGCCCGGCGAGTACGCGCTCGGCATCGCCCAGCGCATCCAGGTCGGGTCCATGTCGCTGTGGCTGCTGACGCTGGCCGTGGCGGTGGTCGTCGAGGGCAGGGAATGGACCGAACCGATCAGCCGACCTTGACGTGCACCCGGTGGGTTTCGGTGGCGGCGGGCAGCTTCGCGGTGTCGACGACGAGGATCTCGCCGGTGTCCTGGCGCCCGTCGGGCAGCGTCTTGGGCTTCAGCCGGAACGGCGGCTGCTCGCCCTCGCTCGCCGCCAGGCCGAAGTCGCTGTCGTTGGCGATGTAGATCGTCTTGCCGCCGTCGGTGCTCGCGATGCCCTCGACCTTGTCGTGGCCGAAGAAACGGCCCTGCGCGTCGAGACCCGCCACCAGTGCGGTCAGATCCAGGTTGCGCTGCTTGGCGACCGGCGTGATGCCCGCCTTGCCAAGCGCCACCACCGCGTCGTCGGTCGAGACCGGGCCGACCAGCGTCTCCAGCGGTTTGCCGTCCACGAGCAGGCCGCCGCGCTCCGGGTCGTACTGCGCGCCGGGCACCTTCGACTCGGGGCCGACGTCGGTCGCGCCGGAGGTGTCGATGGTCCAGATCTTCTTGTCCGACTTCGGGGCCAGGTTGCCGTCGCGCTCGTCCACCAGGAAGGTGGTGGCGCTCAGCGCGGTGATCTCGGAGACCGCGACCTTGGTCTGCTTCGGATTCGCCAGCGGGTAGACGAATTCGCGCTGCGCCTTGGTCTTCAGGTCGACGGTGACGATGCGGGTCATCGGCACGTCCTTGGCCGACCCGTCCAGAGCGGGTGTCTTCAAACCGCTTTGGACGACGCCGACCAGGGTGTTGCCGTCCGGAGTGACGGTCAGTCCCTCCATGCCCTGGTTCGGGGTGCGCAGCGCGAGTTCCTTCGGCAGACCCGCGCCGGGGGCGAGGCGCTCGATCTCCTTGCCGGTGGCATCGAAGTGCACCAGGAACGGGCCGTATTCGTCGGAGACCCAGAAGGTTCCGTCGGGCAGTGCGACCAAGCCCTCCGGGTCGAGGCCGTGATCGGTGGCGGGCAGCACCGCGCCGTCGAGGTCCTTGATGGTCTCGCCGGTGTTCGCGGCCACGTCGACCTGGCCGTTGAACGGGGTGCCGTCGGCGCGGCGCAGCTCGATGGTGGACTGGAGCACCGCGCGGGCGCCGTCCAGCTCGAACCGGCCGATCTTGGGAACGAATCGGGGTGTCGGCGCCAGCTTTTCGTTCTTGCCGGGACCGTCCACGTTCGGGCCGCGGTCGGTGAGGCCGTAGAACTCGTCGGCGCGCCCGGGCACCGGGGTCCACGCGGAACCGAAACCGCTGCCCTGCACGGTGATTCCGCCGAACTCGCCGAGCGGCGGAATGTCGGTGGCGTACAGGCGGACCGCGTCGCTCGTGGTGACGGTGAAACCGTCCGTTCCGCGGTACCCGGCGGCCGGGGTGTATTCGAACGCGCCGTCGGCGCGGCGGACGACCGTGCCGTGCTCCGGCTCCGCCGTCACCGCGATCGGGGTGCGTCCGCCGGTCGCGGCCTGCAACTGGTCGAGCGTGATCACCACCGAACGGTCTTGTGCGGTACCGAAATCGGCGCCGTCGCCCTCGGCGGCGCACCCCGCGGCCGTGGTGGCCACGCAGACGATCGCGGAGCAGGTGAGCAGGAGACCGGGTCTGGCAATCACCCGGCATGCCTATCGCGCCGACCCATCGCGGAGTCGACGCCGGGGTCAATTGTTGGTCACGGCGGACACCGGCGGCCATGCTGTCGCCATGACCAAGCGTGTGAACATCTCCTCCGAATCCGAGTTCGAAGACGTCGTCGGCTACTCGCGAGCCGTGCGCGTCGGCGACTTCGTCGCGGTCAGCGGGACCACGGCCGCGGCGCCGGGCGGTACCGCCGTCGGCGGGGACGACATCAGCGAGCAGACCAGGGAAGCCCTGCGCCGCATCGCGGCCGCGCTCGACGAAGCCGGTGCGCGCATGGCCGACGTCGTCCGCACCCGGATCTTCGTCACCGACATCGGCCGGTGGCCCGAGGTCGCCGCCGCGCACGCCGAGGTGTTCGGGTCGATCCGGCCCGCCGCGTCGATGTACGAGGTGAAAGCGCTCATCACGCCCGCATTGCTGGTGGAGATCGAGGCCGACGCGGTCGTCGCCGATGAGCGCTTGGATCAGCTCGTCGCTGGGTAGGCGTCCACGCCGGCCGCGCGCGCGCGTTTTCGACGGCTGCGTCCGGCTGCGCCCATTAGGGTCGACACCGTGACCAGCGACGCGCAGGATCCCACACCGCACGATCTGCTCGACCAGGTCGCCGACGCGACCGCCCGGTTGCTCGAGACCGTGAGCGGTCTGCGCGACGGTGACGTCATCGAACCCTCGCTGCTGCCAGGCTGGACCCGCGGGCACGTGCTCGCCCACCTCGCCCGCAACGCCGACAGCCTGGTCAACCTGCTGATCTGGGCGCGGACCGGCATCGAGACCCCGCAGTACGCCAGCTCCTTCGTGCGCGAATTCGACATCGACGCGGGCTCGCCGCGACCGGTCGCCGAACAACTCCGCGACATCGAGGCCGCCGCCAACCGCTGGTCCGCGCTCGCGAGCACCGCGTCGCGGGAGAACTGGAGCGCTACGGTCCGCACCCGCGCGGGCCGCGCCATCCCCGCGGCCGAGATCGCCTGGATGCGCCTGCTCGAAGTCGAAATCCACCACGTCGACCTCGCCGCCTCCTACACCCCCGCCGACTGGCCTGCCTCCTTCGTCGCCCGCGCGCTCCCCCGCGTCACCGCCGACCTCGCCAAAGTTCTCGACCCCGACACCCCGCCCTTCGACGTCCGAGCCGCCGACCTCGACTTCGCCGCCTCGCTCGCCCCCGGCGACCCGGCGCACACCGTCCTCGGCCCGGCTCCCTCTCTCCTCGCCTGGCTCATCGGCCGCTCCCCCGGCCGAGATCTGTCCGGTCCGTTGCCCGACCTTCCCGCGTGGCGCTGAGCCGCCGTCAGCGATCCGGTTGGGCGAAGAATTCGACGCCATCGGTGATGGTCTTGACCAGCGTGCCGCCCGCGACCAGATTGTCGACCAAGGCGATGGCCTGATCCGATCTGGCGGCCGTCTTGGCGAGTACCTGTGGCAGGTCGAGCCTGCCCGATCCGATCGTTTCGACGATGTCTTGTTTGCGCAGCCTGTCCAGCGCGGCCGCCACATTCAGCCGTCGCACCACGCGCCCGTCCGCGAGCTGCTTCTGTTCGGCGGTCTCCAGCAGCAGGGCTCGGACGTGGGCGGCGTCGAGCGTGCGATCGGTGGCCCAGACGATGAGCGCCGCGATGGCCGCTTCGTACGCCGCCGACGTGCCGGGCAGCGTCCGGGCGGCGACGACATCGATAGGCCCGGCACGGTCCTCGATGGTGCCCGCGATCAATACGCGCCCACGCGCCGCGCCCGGGACTTCCCCGAGCCCCGAGTCCGCGGTACAGACGACGAGATGGTCCGAGCCGTCGAGCATCGCGGCGTCCGGGACATCGTCCGCCACGACGATGTCGGCGCCCGCCTGCTGGACGAGCCGATCTCGATCCGCCACACCCTCGAGGGAGATCACTTCGGCGAACACGGCGGCGCTGTCGCCGGTTCCGAAGGGCACCGCCCGTCCGGCTACGCCGTGTTCTCCGGCGAACTGGGTGATCGTGCGCGCGAGCTCACCGGCGTCCGACATCGGCCCTGCGAGGGCGAGCCGCAGCGGGCGCTCCCTCCTGCCCAGGTCCGTCGCGGCGGTGAACAGATCCTGAGCGTTCACCGGTGCGGCGACTTCCTCGATGTCCTGGCGCGCGAGGTTCGCGAGCGATTCCGCCGTCGGGGGTGTCGGACAGGCCCGCACTCGGTCGGCGAGCTGGTCCCACTGTTCGAGGTGCGGCAGATCGGCGTACAGGCGCGAAAGGGCGGTCGGTCCGAACCGGATGAGGACCGGCTGATTACGGCGGATCCACTGCCACACCTCGGGCCAGGCCAGCAGGTCCAACCGTATTTCCCTGGTCCGCGACGGCATGTCGGCGCGGTCGGTCAACCCGGCGACGCCGTTGGTCGAGGTGATCGCGACCCGTGCGGGCAGGCGCCGATCCAGCATTTCCGCCAGCGCGCGCAGCGTAGCGGCACCTCTCGTGTCGTCGGCGAGCAGCTCCGCCTCGTCGACAGCGAGTACGAAGCGCGTGTGCTCGAGTTTGCCGAGCAGGTTCCGCCAGAGATCGGTCGGGTCCTTCGCCAGGCGGTCGCGCGGCACCCGCAGGCCGCTTTCGGCCATCGCGGCGGCTACGGCGTCATGCAGTATCCCGACCGGATTCTGATCCTGACGTTTGCGTTCCGCCTCTTCGAGCAACCAGCGCGCGCCGACGAACACCCGGACGACGTCGTCGTCGAGATCATCGAGCACGCGGTCCATGAACGCCGACTTGCCGCTGCCCGCAACTCCTTTGACGTGCAGCAGCCGAGCCTGCGCGGTTCCCGCCAGTACGTCGATGGCCTGCCGCAGCTCGATCAGTCGCGAGATGAACCTGCGGTCGCCCTGCACGATGCCGAACGGGCGGTAGACGCGCGGCGGCAGGTCGATCGGCTTGCCCGCGCTGCGCTTGTCGATCAGCGCGCCTGGCTCGTTGGCGCCGACGTGCAGCGTCGGCACCACCCAGTTCAGCTTGGTTCCACCGGCGGACTCGTCGGCCGCGATCTCCTGCCTGGCCATGCGCAGCGCCGTCACGACGGAGTGCCCTGCGGTGATCGCTTCGTAGAACGAGCTGGTGAAGATCTTCTCGGTGTCGAACGGCAGCACCGTCTGCATGCCGATGACCATCGGGCACACGGCGCGCACGAAGTGGTCGGCGGTGGACATCTGACCGCGCCAGTCGTCGCCTGCGACAGCGGCGGGGGCCCGCGCGGTCTCGCACCCCGCGAAGACCGCCAGCCGCAAGTCGGGTAGTTCGGAGAGAATGTCACAGAGTTCCCGGTTGTGGACGAAACGGCCACGGCCGCCCGCGTCTTCGAGCTTGAAGCCGTTCGGCGCGGCATGCCCGAGATAATGGAATATCTGGAATCCATCGGACTGGCAGCGAATGGTCCGACGGATTCGTTCGGTCGACGGCCGGTCCTCTACGACGACGTTGAGCTTGCCCTGCCGCACGAGGGGGCGCAGCCCGTCGAGCAGCGATCGCTTCGCCTCGTACAGGTCGAACAGCGCCTCCTGGTTCTGCTCGCCGACCTTCGGCATCGGGCTGGACATGACGATCAGGACGTTCAAGGGCGCCTTGATCGGGTCTTGGGCCTGCTGAACCGGATAGGTGCGGAAGCGCCCGAGCCGCAGAATGTGGGTGTCACGAGCGCAGGCGAGGAGGTCGACCCCTCTGGCGATGCCACTCTCCGGGTCGAGCAAGAGCTCCCACGGCCAGGCGTTGACGTGCTGGGGCGCCGATTGGACGCGTACGAGCACCTGCGCCCCGATGTGGCGGGCGGCGCCGCGTGTTCGCGCGAACAGATTGCGGATCTCGGGTACGTCGAACACCAGTCGCGTCAAGATACGTCCGACCTCGACGGCGGCCGGTTCGGCGCCGGAACAGGCGTTGCGCACGACCGCGTTGAGCCACTCGGACGGCGTTTCGAAGCCGTGGGACAGAGCCCAGGTGGGCGGCGTCCGCGGCACGGCGTACACCGCTCCCTGGGGCGAGGATGCCGAGACCCACACGCGCCCACCGGCATCCAGCACACTGATGTCGAATCGGTGGAAGGCTTGCGTGGGCTCCGGCGGCATCGTTATCCCGGCCCTTCCGCGCTGCGGGCTAGCTCATCGAGATCTATTACGCTCACCAGATCGGTCACCGGGTGGACGGTGTCGGCGGCCACGGTCACCCGGTAGTCACCGGGGAGCAGGTTCGCCAGGGTCACCTGCCGCCAACCGTCGGACGCCTCGGTCAGCGGATGCACGCTGGACACGCCGCGGCCGAGATCCTCCACCGTCGCGACCAAGGCCGCCTCGCGGGCGGCGGTCTTCGCGCGGACGACCATCGGTTCGGCGGTGGTGACGTCCTCCACCTCGAGCGCGACCGGGTCCTGCACTGCGGGAAAGACATCGACGCCACCGAACTCGGCGGTACGCAGCACGCCGCCGACGTGGTCGAGCACCGGATCGTCGTTCTGCAGCGAGCCGTGCTTCTGGCTCACGAACGAGGCGTTACGCCAGCCGTCCATCAACTCGTGCGGGATGGCGGACACCTTCGGGACCGTGCCGTCGCCGCCGTCCTCGCCCGCGGCCTTGCGCGCCCACAGCACCTCGATCCGGTCGTCGGCGAATCGCGCGGCCCACCTTGTCGGCTGGAAGTCGCCGATGACCGGCCGGATCTCGTAACCGGGTCCGGTTTCGGCGATCCGGTCGTCGACCTGCTTGCGCAGGCCGCGATGCAGCTCGACGGCGGCCCGCAGACGGTCGGCGTCCACGCCGGTCCTGCTCCAGTCCAGGCTGGGGTCGTCGAGATTCAGCCACGTACCGTCGGGCCCTGCCACACAGCGGTACGACGGCAACAGCTGATACGCCGAGGTGAACGAGCGCAGCAGGTCGGAGAGGTCGACGTCGAACGGCCCCCAGTTCTTGCGGAAACCGTTCGCGAGGAATTCGAGCGCGTTGATCGACCCGGAATAGGGCGTCCCGAAGGTGATCAACGTGCGGGTGTCCTTCCATCCGTCGAACTGCTCCAGGTAGAGCCGCGAGACGATACCGCCCATCGAGTGCCCGATCAGGACCAGTTTCGCGTCGGCGTTGCCGGACTTCTCCCGCCAGTTCCGCAACCAGTCGTGCGCCGACCTGGCGAGCTTCACCGCGGCGACCCGGTTGTCGCGCCGCCAGTCGTAGGGAAACTCGAAATAGTTCTCGCCCGCGACCGCCCCGAACCGCTCGACCAGTTGTTTGCGGCACCGGGTGTAGCCGTCGATCTTCCAATCCAGACCGGGCACTATGTGCAGATCCGGCACCACCCGCGTCGCGACGACGCCGTCCACGTCGTCGACGGCGGGATCGTCGCCGTCCAGCCGCAGCCGCTTGATGCTGCGGCCGAGAGACAACACACCGCGCAGGACCGCGCCCGGCGTGGGAGCCCACAGCTCCTTGCCATCGCGTGCCAGCACGGAGCCGCCGATCCCCGGGATCAACACGACCACGTCACGCATGTCCGGCCTCCGTCCGTTCGTGTGTGATCTCCACGCTCTCGCGTTCTGTGGCCGGAATCACGAGTACTCGGGTACTCGAAAGACCTGGTCAGGCCTGCGCGCGGCGAGGCCGCGATGATCGAGACCGGAGGCCGTCACCAGGCGATTCGTCGGGCGAACCGCCCGACTTGCCGAGCGCCGGCGAGAAATGCGTGTACGCAACGACTTCCGGACCCGGCCGGCACGATCGGTCCGCCTCCGCCCCGAGATTCCCCCATCCCCGCCCGCACCGCATGCGTACCCCGCTACCCACGTTCCCCAATGGTCACTACGCATACCGGCCGGTCGGCCTCCCCGACCATTCGCACTCGCATGACAAAGGCCCCTCCCGAGTGCGGGAGGGGCCTTTCGACAAAGTGCGCCCGAAGGGATTCGAACCCCTAACCTTCTGATCCGTAGTCAGATGCTCTATCCGTTGAGCTACGGGCGCATTACCTTTTCAGTTGTCACCCGGCGAACCGGGTGTGGCGGAGGCGAGAGGATTTGAACCTCCGGTCCCCGTGAAGGGACAACTCATTAGCAGTGAGTCCCATTCGGCCGCTCTGGCACGCCTCCTGGAGCCTTCTCTTCGAGGGCACCGGTCCTTTCGAACCGCCGAGCATGAAGGTTACATGACCCAACGTCCGGATAACAAAACGCCTGGTTATCAGCGTAAGTTGCTGTCGAACCAGTCGAAGATCCGGGTTTGGGAGTCGATGGCGGAGTTGCCGTCCTCGTCCTCGGCGTCCGGGGTGTCCGCGCGGTGGTGCAGACCGGGGTAGGTGACCACGAGGCTGGCGACGCTGGCCTGGGCGGCGGCGTCGCGCAGACGGTCGACGTCACCGGGCGGGGTGGCCGGATCGTCGGAGCCGAACAGGCCGAGCCAGGGGGCCTGGAGGTCGGGGGCGACGCGCACGAGCGCCTCGGCCTCGTCGGTGAGCGGTTCGGTGATGCCGGAGGCGGCGATGCTGACCGCGGCGCCGATGGGCCGGTTGGTGGCGACGAGGAAGGCGGCGGTGCCCGCGTGGTCGAAGCCGAGCACGCCGATGCAGTCGGGGAAGACGCCGCGCCGGGTCAGCCAGTCGAAGCAGGCGTCGAAGTCGTCGAAGAGCTCCTCGCCGAAGACCTCGTGCGCGGGATCGCCGTTCGCCCGATGGAACAGGTTGGGCGCGACGACGGTCCATCCCTCGGTGGCGAGCGCGCGCATGAACTCGAGCAGTGCGCCGGTGAAGTCCCGTGATTCGTGCAACACCACGATTCCGCCGCGCGAATTACCCTCCGGTTCGATCACGGTGATGGGCACCCGGCGGCCTTCGATGGGGCGCTGCTCGAGGTCTTCGCCACCACGTAGCGGGGCGATATCGTCATAAATGCCCGACATGGAACCAGCCTAGGGCGAGCCGCTGTTCTTCGCGAGAAATTGCACGTGAGCGGCCATTACCCGCAACATTTCCGGAATGGAAGCCGCGATTCCGGCGCCTTCGGACGACGCCCGTCGCCGGCCCGCGGGTGGCCGCGGCCGAGGCGGAGGTACGCCGGGGCGCGGCTCGCCCCGGGCCATTTAGGGTGGAGGGGTGACAGCGCGCATCCGGCCCGACCTCTCCGCCATCCCGGCCTACACGCCCGGGCGCAGCCATCCGGGCGCGGTCAAACTGGCCAGCAACGAGACCACCCTGCCCCCGCTGCCCGCCGCGGCGAAGGCGATCGCGGAGGCGGCCGAGCTCGCCCACCGGTACCCGGACAACCAGGCGAACGAGCTGCGCGCCGCGCTGGCCGAGTTCCTCGGGGTCACCACCGAGCACGTCGCGGTCGGCTGCGGCAGCGTCGCGCTGTGCCAGGAGCTGGTCCAGATCACCTGCGCCGCACCGGCCGACGAGGTGCTGTTCGCCTGGCGCTCGTTCGAGGCGTACCCGATCGTCACCCAGGTGGGCAACGCGACGGCCGTGCAGGTCCCGCTGACGCCGGAGCTGACGCACGACCTGGACGCGATGGCCGCCGCGGTGACCGACAACACCCGGCTGATCTTCGTCTGCAACCCGAACAACCCGACCGGCACCGCGCTGGGCCGCGAGGCGCTGATCCGTTTCCTGGACGCCGTCCCCTCGCACGTGCTCGTCGTGCTGGACGAGGCGTACTACGAGTACCTGCGGCTCACTCCGCAGGATCGGCCGGACGGCGTCGAGCTGGCCCGCACCCGGCCGAATGTGATTGTGCTGCGCACTTTCTCGAAGGCCTACGGGCTCGCGGGCCTGCGCGTCGGCTACGCGGTCGGCGATCCGGAGGTGATCGCGGCGCTGATGAAGGTGCACATCCCGTTCAGCGTGAACCGGGTGGCCCAGGCCGCGGCGATCGCCTCGCTGGAGGCGCGCCACGAGCTGCTGGAGCGCACCGACGCGGTGATCGTGGAGCGCGATCGGATGCGCGCGGCGCTGCGCGCGGCCGGTTACGCGGTGCCGTCGAGCGAGACCAATTTCGTCTGGCTGCCGCTGGGCGCGCGCAGCGCGGAGTTCGGCGAGGCGAGCGCGGAAGCCGGTGTGCTGGTGCGGCCGTACGGGACGGATGGCGTCCGCGTGACGGTCGGCGATCCGCACGAGAACGACCGGTTCCTCGACTTCGCCACCGATCCCGGCGTGCTGGCGCGCTTCGCCTGAGATCGGGCGCGACCCCGGTCGGCGTCCGAGCGAGGTCGCCGGGTACGACCACGCCCCGCGGCGTCAGCGGATCGCGGGGTACACCGTCGGCCACGAGGCGGCGAGTTCGTCACCCCAGTACGGCCACGAATGCGTGCCCGTGGCACGGAAATTCGCGGTGACCGG
Organism: Nocardia sp. bgisy134; assembly: GCF_965341865.1. GTDB lineage: Bacteria > Actinomycetota > Actinomycetes > Mycobacteriales > Mycobacteriaceae > Nocardia. The sequence goes on along the minus strand of NZ_CBDQZP010000005.1, from coordinate 194,578 downwards.
AATGCGGAGCGAGGTGAAGCGGTCGACCAGCCTGCGGGTGCACGCGTTCGTCGCGGCCTCCAGCGGTCCGCCGAATCCGATGGTGCTGACCACGTCCGTCTTGCCGGGCACGTCGTACTTCCCGGGGATACCGCTGCCGACGGACAGATAGATCGCCTTGCCGCGCAGCGCGTCCGCGTGCAGCACCACGTCGTGGGCGAGCCAGTCCGGATGCCCCTCGGAGCCGAACATGTTGTCCGGCTCCCCCTGATAGGTGGCCACCACGGCACGGGCCTGCGCCTGGCCCATATCGGTTCCCGTGGAGAAGCATCCGCTGTGCGCGGCCACCGCACGGTAGAGCTCCGGCCTGCGGAAGGCGAGCATCATCGCCGCCTCCGCACCCATCGAGACGCCCATGATCGCGTTGCGGCCGTTGCCCTGGAATTCCGCGTCGATGAGCGGCGGAAGTTCCTTGGTCAGGAAGGTTTCCCAGCGGTTGGTGCCGAGCACGGGATCGGGGCGCTGCCAGTCGGTGTAGAAGCTGGCCGGACCTCCGACGGTGAACACCACGTTCACGTCTTTGTCTTCGTAGAAGCGGTCGGCGTGACCGAGTTCGATCCAGTTGTTGCTGTCGGCTTCGGCGCTGCGCCCGTCCAGCATGTAGACGGTGGGCCTGCTGTGGTTCTGGTCGCGCGGCAGCAGCACCTGCACCTGCACGGTGCGGCTCATCGCGGGCGATTTCACGAACACGCGGACTCTGCGATCGGTGATCGGTTCGACGCGCTCGATCGAGGGCGTGTCGGCAGGCGCGGTGGTCGGCTCGGCGGCGCCGGGGCCGTCGGAAGACCCGGTGCTCGGCTTGTCGGGCGCGGCCACCGTGGGAGGTGCTCCGACCCCAGCCGCACCCGTGAGCAGTGCGGCGCTCATGGCGACGACCGCGAGCCGTCGCCGCATCCAACGCCGAGACAGCATGCCTGCCATGGTGCCAGATGGCGTGCGGCCCACTCGACCCGCGATACGGGATTCGAATGATTTGTGACGAGCGCCACTTTCGCGGTGCGGCGCCCGGCGAGGCGAAGTGCGAATACTCCGAATTCGGGCACACCGCCAGCACACTCGCCTTACGCTGCGTCTCGGGCGCTTCTTGGCACGTCGATGGGGACCGCCATGACCGGACACAGCCACGACCCTGACAGAGGTCGGCATTCGGCACGCCCGCGTCCGCACCGTCCGACCGGTTTTTCGGCAACGCGAGGGCTAATCCGCCCGGTTCTGCTAACACACACCCGAGCACCACCGAACAGATCGGTGTGCCGGCCGCGCCGCGCGCGCGACTTCTCTGCTCGATCGATGTCTGTTTGCCGCAGTACCTGATGCCCGACCGGAGAAAAGACCGTGAACCACGTGTTGCCCGTTCCACCGTTCGAAACCGCCACCGACACCCAGCCTTTCGACCCCGGGCTGGCCCGCCGCCTGCGCGAGTGCGACGACTTCTTCCGACAACCGGAACTCGCCCACCTGAACGCCCATCGCCGCCGCAACGCGCTGGACCAGCTGCGCCAGACCGGCGCTTATGTGCAGACCGCCGAGGAGATCCTGATCGGCGCTCGCTTGGCCTGGCGCAACCATGCCCGCTGCGTCGGCCGAAAGCATTGGCGCTCACTGAAACTGCTCGACGCGCGGCGCGTCCGCTCGGCGCGCGACCTGGCCGAGGTGTGCTGGCAGCATCTGCACATGGCGACCAATGGCGGCGCGGTGCAGTCCATGATCACCGTCGGTCCGCCGCGCCAGGGTGACGGGCGCGAGTACCGCATCGTCAGCCCGCAGTTGCTGCGCTACGCGGGGTATCGCAACGGCGACGGGACAGTCACCGGCGACGCGGCCAATGTCGCGCTCACCGAGTTCGCCAGGAAGCTCGGCTGGCGCGGCGCGGGCACGCCGTTCGATCTCCTTCCGGTGCTGATCAGCACGCCCGACGAGCCGATAAGGTGGTTCGAGGTGCCGCGCGAGCTGGCCAGGGAGGTGGAGATCGAGCATCCCGATTTCGACTGGTTCGCCAAGCTCGGCCTGAAATGGCATGCGGTGCCCGCGGTTTCCAATATGAATCTGGAGATCGGCGGCGTCACCTATCCGTTCGCGCCGTTCAACGGCTGGTACGTGGGCACCGAGATCGGCGCGCGCAATCTCAGCGACACGAACCGCTACAACATGCTGCCGCTGATCGCCGACATGATGGGCCTCGACACCTCGCATCCCCGCACCCTCTGGCGCGACCAGGCGTCGATCGAACTGAATCGCGCTGTCCTGCACAGCTATCGCAAGGCAGGCGTGCACATCGTCGACCACCACACCGTGGCGAAACAGTTCTGCGAGCACGCCGAGAAGGAGAAGGCCGCAGGCCGCGCCTGTCCCACCGATTGGAGCTGGATCAACCCGCCGATCTCCTCGGGCCTGACCCCGACCTTCCACCGCTACTTCGACCCGCCGGACGACGATATCCGCCCCAACTTCGTCCGGCGCTGAGTCCGTTCGCTTCGCCTGCCCCGCGGGTCCCTCCCTTCGGACCCGTGTCGGCCCTTGCTGTCTCTCGGGTCACACACGGGCTTGCCGACGAGCCGATGCTGTTACGGTAAACGGAGAATGCACCTCCGGTTAAACATTTCGGCGGATCTGTTCAATGGCGAAGGAGGCCACGGGCGATGGTGGCTGTCGGATTTCCCGGTCCGCATCTGGAATTCGGCCTCCCGGCCACCGGAGCGCTCGACCGTGTGCGGTCGGCGGTGCACGGCCGCGGCGGCGAGGCGGTTCGACAGCTGGCTCTGATCACCGTGCTGTATCTCGGGTACCGCGCCGGTCGGCTGATCACCGCCGACGACACCGAGCGCGCCCTGGGCAACGCGCACGCGCTGCTCGATGTCGAAGACCGGCTGGGATTCCTCGCGGAGACCACCGTGCAGAGGCCGTTCCTGCACTGGGATTTTCTCGCCGTCCCGGCGAATTTCTATTACGCGACGGCGCATTTCACTGTCGCCGTCGCGGTGATCGTATGGCTCTGGGTCTTCCGCCCACGGCACTACCGCATGACCCGCAACCTCATGGTCGGCCTGACCGGCGCCGGGTTGCTGCTGCACGTGCTGTTGCCGCTCGCGCCGCCACGCATGCTGCCGGAACGCGGTTTCGTCGACGTGGCCGCGCTGCACGGCCAGTCCGTCTACGGCCCTTCGGAATCCGGCGGTCTGTCGAACCAGTTCGCGGCGATGCCGTCGCTCCACGTCGGCTGGGCGCTGCTGCTCGCTGTCGCCGTGGTGGCCGCGACACGCACCAGCTGGCGCTGGCTCGCCCTCGCCCACCCCACGCTCACCACGGTCATCGTGATCGGAACCGGCAACCACTACTGGCTGGACGCCATCGTCGCCGTCCTCCTGCTGGCCGGAGCAGCGGTGCTGCACCGGCTGCTCGTCCCCGCCGCCGCCACGCTGTGGGACACGAACGAAGCTGCCGCACAGCCCCTATGGTCAGCCCGACCATAGACCCGAGTCCCATGGTCGGCCCAACCATGGATGGGTTGGGGGTCCGGGGGCAAAGCCCGCCGGGCGGGGTGTGGGGGTTGCACCCGCACAAACATTGCGAAACGAGCCCGGCTCATGCCCTCCATGAGCATGAGCCAACGACGAGTGGGGCGGAGACGGAGGGATTTGAACCCCCGGTCGCTCTCGCGACGCTCGCTTTCAAGGCGAGTGCATTCGGCCGCTCTGCCACGTCTCCAGGCCCACGATCCTAACGGACGGTTCAGTCGGCTCGCTCGCCGATTATCTTGTCGACGCGGTCGAACACTTCGCCGATCACGGCGAGCTGTTCGGGGACGAGCAGATCGATGAAGTCGTTGCGGACGGCTTCGACGTGGCCGGGGGCGGCGGCTTCGAGTCGGCGCATGCCCTCGTCGGTGAGTTCGGCGACGACGCCGCGGCCGTCCTCTTCGCAGGTGTTGCGGCGCACCATGTCCTGCGCCTCCATGCGCCGGATCTGATGGGTGAGCCTGCTGCGGGAGGAGAGCACACCGTCCGCGAGTTCGCTCATGCGCAGCGAGCGGCCCGGCGCCTCGGACAGCAGCACCAGGATTCGGTACTCGGCGAGGCTGAGGTCGCTGTCGCGCTGCAACTGCCGGTTCAGCGCCGTCATCAGCCGCTGATGACCGTCCATGTAGGCGCGCCACGCGCGCTGCTGCGTCGGGCTCAGCCAGCGAGGTTCGGGCGTGCGACCGCTTGGTTCGGGATCCACCGCCCTATTCTAAACAGCCCTGAACTGGGCAAACCCCGATTCGTTCACCGAGCGGCGGCGATCATGCCGCGGTTCAGATCGGCCACCTTCGCGCATCCGGAGAGCCCGAGCACCGAGTCCAGATCGGCGAGCAGCAGCCGCAGCGCGTGCCGCGCGCCGTCGCGGCCCGCGATGCCGAGACCGTAGGCGTACGGCCGCCCGTACAGCACGGCCTTGGCGCCGAGCGCCAGCGCGATCAGCACGTCGGAGCCGCTGCGCACGCCGGAGTCGAACAGCACGTCGGCACGGTCACCGACGGACGCGACGACCGCGGGCAGCGCGTCGAGCGCCGCGATGGACCCGTCCACCTGGCGGCCGCCGTGGTTGCTGACCACCACCGCGTCGGCGCCCGCGTCCACCATGAGGCGAGCGTCGTCCGGGTGCAGCACGCCCTTCACCGCGATCGGCAGATCGGTCCATTCGCGCAGGTGAGCGAGGTCGGCGGGGCGTAGGTTGTGGTTGCCGAAGAGCCCGACCCAGGTGAGGATCGCCACCCGCATGGCGTCCTCGCTCTCCTCGGGCGGCGTCGGCAGCTTCGCCAGGAACACCGGGTCGGACAGGTAGTTGGCGATGCCCTTGCCGTGCAGGAACGGCAGGTGCGCGAGCTGGAGATCCTGCGGCCGCCAGCCGAGGGTGGGGGTGTCGACCGTGACCACGATCGCCTTGGCGCCCGCGCGCTCGGCCCGCTGCACGAACGAGCGCGCCAGCTCCGGATCGTTGGGCCAGTAGAGCTGATACCACCATTCACCCGCGGCCGCGCCGACCTCCTCGATGGTGGACGACGCCGCGGTGGACAGCACCGACCCGATCCCGAGTTCCTTGGTGACCTCGCCGACGATCACCTCGCCGCCCTCGTGCATCAGTTCGAGCACCCCGATCGGCGCGGTCAGCACCGGCGCCGCCAGCCGGGTGCCGAGCACCTCCACCGAGAGATCGCGCGCGCCGGGCCCGGTGGTGCCGCGCAGCATGCGCGGAACGATCCGGTATCTGTCGAAGGCGGCGCGGTTGGCCGCCGCGGTGCGCTCGGCCGACGCGCTGCCCGCGACGTAGGCGTATTCGGCAGGCCCTAGGACTTCCTTGGCACGCTGTTCCAACCCGGCGGCCGTCATGGGCAGCTCGGGCACGATGCCGCCCAATCCGCCCAGGTAGATCTCGTTTTGGAAGTCAATGAAGCTGCTCACGCGGGGAACGCTAGTCCGTTGTGTCCGTTCCCGCAGGACGCTGAGCGAATCCACGGCTTTCACCGACCGGGCAAGTCCACGGCGCTCGCCGACCGGGCAAGTCCACGGCGCTCGCCGACCGGGCAAGTCCACGGCGCTCGCCGACCGAGCAAGTCCACGGCGCTCGCCGACCGGGCGAACCCACGGCGAGCGGGTCGCACGGATGCCGCGGTGAGCGGCGGGGCACTATGGGCTGATGCGTGCGATCGAGCTGAAAGAATACGGCGGACCCGAGGTGCTCACGTGGGGCGAGGCCGCCGATCCGGCGCCGGGCCACGGCGAGGTGTCGATCGATGTGGTCGCCGCGGGCGTGAACCGCGCGGACCTGCTCCAGCGCCGAGGTTTCTACGCACCGCCCGCGGGCGCCAGCGAGATCATCGGTCTGGAGTGCTCGGGCGTCATCGCCGAGGTCGGCGAGGGCGTGCGGGACTGGCGGGTCGGCGACCGGGTGTGCGCGCTGCTGTCCGGCGGCGGGTACGCCGAGCGGGTGGTCGTCCCCGCGGGCCAGGTGCTCCCGGTGCCGGAAGGCCTGGATCTCGCTGCGGCGGCGGCGCTCCCGGAGGTGGCGGCCACGGTGTGGTCGAACCTGGTGATGACCGCCGGTCTGCGCGCGGGCCAGCTGGTGCTGATCCACGGCGGCGGCAGCGGCATCGGCACGCACGCCATCCAGCTCGCGGTGCACAAAGGCGCGCGGGTGGCGGTCACCGCGGGCTCGGCCGAGAAGCTGGCGCGCTGTGCCGAACTCGGCGCGAGCGTGCTGATCAACTATCGCGAGGACGATTTCGTCGCCGCGGTCCGCGCCGAGCAGTCCGGCGCGAACGGCCCCGGCGCCGACATCATCCTCGACAACATGGGTGCCGCCTACTTGTCCCGCAATGTCGAGGCATTGGCCGAGCACGGTCACCTGGTGGTGATCGGCATGCAGGGCGGGGTGAAGGCCGAGCTCGACCTCGGTGCGCTGCTGTCGAAGTGGGGTTCGGTGCACGCGACCAACGTGCGCAACCGCCCGGCCACCGGCACGGGAAGCAAGGCCGAGATCATCGCCGAGGTGCGCAGGCACGTCTGGCCGCTGATCGCCGACGGCACCATCGTCCCGGTGATCCACGCCGAGCTGCCGATCGCCGAGGCCGCCGAGGCGCACCGGATGCTGGATGCCGCGGACACCTTCGGCAAGGTCGTGCTGCGCGTGCGCGAGGACGGGAACTGACCTTCGCGGGCTGATACGTCTCGAGAGCCGGACGCGGCCTCGAGACCCCGGCTCATTCCAGCGCGGCGAGCGCGCGGCCGAGCTGGTCGATCTCGAATCTGGTTGTGTAGGGCGCGAGTCCGACGGTCACGGCGCCGCCCTCGTCGTTGACGCCGAGCGCGTCGAGCAGCCTGCTCCCGCCGTGCACGCCGCTGAGCGTGCCGATGCGGGCGTCGGCCAGCTTGGCGGCGATCTTCTCCGCCTGCATGCCCGCCATGGTGAAACTGACGGTCGGGATCCGCGTCGAGGCACGGCCGATCACGGTCAGGCCGGGGATCTTGTCCAGCACGTCCATCAGGTGCTCGAAGAGCTGGTCGTGGTAGTCCTGCAGCGAGGTGATGGAGATTTCCAGCCGCTCGCGGCGGGTGCCGGTGGCCCGCTCGTCCAAGCCCGCGAGGAAGTCGATGGAGGTGGTGAGCCCGGCCAGCAACGCGTACTGGTGCCCGCCGACCTCGAGCCGTTCGGCGCCCTTCGCGTACGGGTTCAACGACATCGAGGGGATCCGGTCCAGGAACGCGGGATCGCGGAAGACCAGCGCGCCGATCTGCGGCCCGCCCCACGCGGGTGCGCTCAGCGCGACCACGTCGGCATTGAGCTCGTCGATATCGATGAGCGCGTAGGGCGCCGCGCCGAACGCGTCGGCGACAAGCAGACCGCCCACCTCGTGCACCCGGTCGGCGGCGACCCGCACGTTGGGCGCGGAGCCGACGATGGGTGAGGCCGCGGTCAATGCCACCAGTCGGGCCGTCGGCCCGATCAGCTCCTCGAACTGCCAGGACGGCATCTCGCAGGTCTCGATCTCGACCTCGGCCCAGCGCACGTGCGCGCCGTAGCGGTTGGCGATGCGCAGCCACGGCGCGACGTTGGCCTCGTCGTCCAGGCGGGACAGCACGATCCCGGTGCCGAGACCGAGCCGGGAACTCAGCGATTCCGCGAGCCAGGCCAGCAGCACCGCCCGATCCGGGCCGAGCACGACGCCCGCCGGATCACCGCCGACCAGATCGGCGACGGCCTCGCGGGCGGCGTCCAGGATGGCCGCGCTGCGCACCGCTGCGCCGTTGCGGCCGATGTGCGAGAACGACGACGTGCGGAAACCCGTTGACACGGCACGAGATACCGAATCCGGGACAAGCATGCCCGCCTGTGGATCGAGATGGATCCAGCCGTCGCCCAGGGACGGTATCAGGCCCCGAACCCTCGCGACGTCGTAAGTCATGCTGGCCACTCTAAGGGCAGCGGGCAAGCCTGCGTAACCGCCTTCCCCTCCTGGCCTGCTCGCGAAGGAGGCGGAACGGCACGCCGCGCGGACCGGACGACGGACGGCCGCTGCGGGCTCGACACCGACCTCGACCTGGGATTTCGCCCCGGGCTCCGCCGGTATGGGCGCGGCCGCGCGAGGCAGGGCCGAGAGAGAGGGGACCGCTCCGTGCACAGTCGCTCGGAACCGGACCGTTCAGGACTGGGCGCCGATGCGCGGCGACGCAGCGACCCGGGAATCAGCATGGCAACCGACTTTCAGCAAATCCGAACCACACGGACCCGAACAGAATAGTCGGCGTCGTCCAGCCGCGGCACCGGCCCGGCCACCTTCCACCCGGACGTGCCCGTTTAGCGCGTCCGCCGACAACGCGACATGATAGGGAACATGACGCACTCGGATGAGTCACCCGATTCCATCGTCGTGGTCGGACCCGACGGGCGGCCGCTGGTCATCCCGGCCGACGCGGGCACCCCGCTGACCGGACAGGTGGTCACCGACGGCGACGAGAAGGCCGACGACGAGAGCGACCACGACGACGCCGGCGAATCGCTCGCCGACATGGTCGAGCAGCCCGCCAAGGTCATGCGCATCGGCACCATGATCAAGCAGCTGCTCGAGGAGGTGCGGGCGGCTCCGCTCGACGACGCGAGCCGCAGCCGGCTCAAGGAGATCCACAAGTCCTCGGTACGTGAGCTCGAGCAGGGCCTCGCCCCGGAGCTTCGCGACGAACTCGAGCGGCTGACCTTGCCGTTCACCGACGACGCCATTCCCTCCGACGCCGAGCTGCGCATCGCGCAAGCCCAGCTGGTCGGCTGGCTGGAGGGCCTGTTCCACGGCATCCAGACCGCACTGTTCGCCCAGCAGATGGCCGCTCGCGCGCAGCTCGAGCAGATGCGCCAAGGCGCGCTGCCGCCCGGTATCCACACGGTGGACCCGCGCGGCGGGCGCGGCGACCAGGTGACGGGCGGTTCCGGACAGTACCTGTAACCCAGCTTGGTGGGTGACGAGTTTCCCCGGTCCAGCGTGTGCCAGCGGACCCGGTGCGAGGATGCAGGGGTAGGGTCGAGCACCGTGCCCGCCGCTGCCGCTCGCCCCGACTCCGATGAGAGTACGGCGCGTCCTGAAGAGAGCCCAGTGCGTTCAGATGACAGCTTGCGTTCCGACAGTCCCTCGACCGCCGAAGAGCATCCGGTGAGTGCCGAGAGCACCGCGCCGGAGCAGCCGAGCGAGACCGAGGCGATGACGCCGCTGGTCTCCGACTCGCAGACCTTCCGGCGCGCGATCAAGGACATGCGCGACGGCTTCGGCCAGCGCGAACTATGGCTGTCGCTCGGCTGGCAGGACATCAAACAGCGCTACCGGCGCTCGGTGCTCGGCCCGTTCTGGATCACCATCGCGACCGGCGTGCAGGCCGCGGCGATGGGAATCCTCTACGCGACGCTGCTCGGTCAGCCGCTGCGCGAATACCTGCCCTACGTGACCGTCGGGTTGATCGTCTGGAATGTGATCCAGGCGAGCATTCTCGAGGGCTCGGAGGTGTTCATCGCCAACGAGGGCCTGATCAAACAGCTTCCGTCCGCGCTGAGCGTGCACGTGTACCGGCTGGTGTGGCGGCAACTGTTGTTCTTCGCCCACAACATGGTCATCTACCTGGTGCTGCTGGCGGCGTTCGGGATATGGGAGAACCTGCGCTGGTCGAGCCTGCTGGCGATACCGGCGATCGTTTTGATCTTCCTCAATTCCATGTGGGTGTCGATCGTGTTCGGCATCTTCAGCACCCGGTACCGCGATATCGCGCCGATTCTCAGCAGCACCACGCTGATGCTGTTCGTGCTGACGCCGGTGATGTGGACGACCAAGACCTTGGAAAGCCAGATCGGCGCGGCGAGCGAACGAGCCAGGCTGGTGGAGATCATCCCGACCTTCCACTATCTGGAAATCGTGCGCGCTCCCCTGCTCGGTGAACCGCAGGAACTGCGGCACTGGGTGATCGTCGGCGCGATCACGGTGGTGGGCTGGATCGTCGCGGCCTTGGCCATGAAGAAGTACCGTTCGCGCGTACCGTACTGGGTATAGGAGCCGCAGCGATGAGCCGTGTGAGTATCGAAACCCGTCAGGCGTGGGTCGAGTTCCCGATCTTCGACGCCAAATCGCGGTCTCTGAAAAAGGCGTTCCTCGGCAAGGCGGGCGGCGCGATCGGTCGCAACCAATCCGACGTCGTGGTGGTCGAAGCGCTGCGCGACATCACGCTGTCGCTGAAGGAAGGCGACCGGGTCGGCCTGGTCGGCCACAACGGCGCGGGGAAATCCACGCTGCTGCGGCTGCTTTCGGGCATCTACGAACCGTCCCGAGGCAGTGCGCGCATTCGCGGGCGGGTGGCGCCGGTGTTCGACCTCGGCGTCGGCATGGACCCGGAGATCTCCGGCTACGAGAACATCATCATTCGCGGGCTCTTCCTCGGCCAGACCCGCAAGCAGATGCTCGCCAAGATCGATGAGATCGCCGAGTTCACCGAGCTCGGCGAATACTTGCAGATGCCGTTGCGCACCTATTCGACCGGTATGCGGGTGCGGCTGGCGATGGGTGTCGTCACCTCCATCGACCCGGAAATCCTGCTGCTGGACGAGGGTATCGGCGCGGTCGACGCGGAATTCATGAAGAAGGCCCGGCTGCGTTTACAGGAACTCGTCGCGCGTTCTGGCATTCTGGTATTCGCCAGCCATTCCAACGAATTCCTCGCTCAGCTCTGCGATTCCGCGCTGTGGATCGATCACGGACAGATCCGGTTGCGCGGCGGCATCGAAGAGGTGGTGCGCGCGTACGAGGGTCCGGACGCCGGAAACCACGTCGCGACCGTGCTGAAGGAAATGGCAGCGGAGCGGGCGGCGACCGAAGAGTCCGAGGACAGCGCACGAGAACTGGAGCGAAACAACGCATGAACGAGCCGACCGGGCAAGACGCCCCGATCACCGCTGGGGCGCAGGCCCCGGTCGACTCGACCGCACCGGAGCGGGTGTACACGCCGACCGACACCGGTCCCGGCGCCCGCATCATCGCCGTCGTGGTCACCCACAAGCGTCGTGACCTGCTCGCCGAATCGCTGAAGGTCGTCACCTCTCAGTCCCGGCCGGTCGATCACCTCATCGTGGTGGACAACGGCAACGAGCCCGAGGTCGCCGAACTGGTCGAGCAGCAGCCGATCGAGTCCACCTACCTGGGCTCGGCGCACAACCTCGGCGGCGCGGGCGGCTTCGCGCTCGGCATCCTGCACGCGCTGACCCAGGGCGCGGACTGGGTGTGGCTGGCCGACGACGACGGACGACCGGAGGGCGCCGAGGTGCTGGCGACCCTGCTCGACTGCGCGAACCGGCACGGGCTCGCCGAGGTCTCCCCGGTGGTCTGTGATATCGACGACCCGGACCGGCTGGCCTTCCCGCTGCGCCGCGGCGTGGTGTGGCGGCGGCTGCGTTCCGAGCTCGGCGACGAGGACTTCCTGCCCGGCATCGCGTCGCTGTTCAATGGCGCGCTCGTCTCCGCGAAGGCGGTCGACCTGATCGGCGTGCCCGACCTACGCCTGTTCGTGCGCGGCGACGAGGTCGAGGTGCACCGCAGGCTGGTCCGCTCGGGCCTACCCTTCGGCACCTGCCTACAGACGGCCTACCTGCATCCCAACGGCGCCGCCGAATTCAAGCCGATCCTGGGCGGCCGGATGCACACCCAGTACCCCGACGATCCGGTGAAGCGCTACTTCACCTACCGCAACCGCGGCTATCTGATGGCCCAGCCCGGTATGCGCAAACTGTTGCCGCAGGAGTGGATTCGCTTCTCCTGGTTCTTCCTCGTCACCCGCCGCGACCCCGCAGGCCTGCGCGAATGGTTCCACCTGCGCTCGCTCGGACGCAACGAACAGTTCGGCAAGCCGGACAAGTAAGCGGTCCATCGCCGGGGGTCGATAAATCGCTTGCGGGGGCTATCGGGGTCTGGCAAGGTTCGGGGAGTTCCCGGTTCGAGCCGGGTGAGATCAGAAGGGAGGAGGTGGAGATCGTGACGACGAACGTTCGGGTTGTCGTGCCCGTGCGCGCCGCGCTGCCGCGTGCCGCCGCACCGCACTCCACCTCTATTACCCCTCGCTGAACCTCGGTCGGGTTCGGCGCCCGACGAATGGATTCTTCCCATCATGGTCGACTACGACCTGCTCGTCCCTTACGGCTGGACGGAAGCCGTAGCCAACGAATACGCCGCGCTCATCGATGACGGTTGCGTGCCCGCCAGGGTGATCCGGATGGATCGCAGCGAATGCGAGGTCGCGACGCCGGACGGCTCGACGCGGGCCCGCTGCCCGCGCGCGGATGCCGAGCCGAACGGATTGTGCACCGGCGACTGGGTGACCATCGACGCGCAGCGCAATGTGCGCGCGTTGCTGCCGCGCCGCTCGGCGATCGTGCGTTCCACGGCCTCACGCCGGTCCGAGGGCCAAGTGCTGGCCACCAATGTCGACACCGTGCTGATCTGCGCCCCCGCCGACGGCGACGTGGACCTCGGCCGGATCGAACGGCTGCTCACCCTGGCCTGGGAGAGCAACGCGCAACCGGTCGTCGTGCTCACCAAAGCCGATGCGGCGGAGGATGTTCCGATCGAGGGGGTGCAGGCCGTCGCGCCGGGCGCCACGGTGCTCGCGGTCAGCGCGGCCAGCGGGTACGGCATCGACGTGCTCACCGCCGTGCTGGACGGGACGGTCGCGCTGCTCGGCCCCTCCGGCGCGGGCAAGTCGACGCTGGCCAACGCGCTGCTCGGCGCGGAAGTGTTCGCCACCAACGCCGTTCGCTCGGTGGACAAGAAGGGCAGGCACACCACCGTGCACCGGGAGTTGCGCCCGTTGCCCAACGGCGGGACGCTGATCGACACCCCCGGGCTGCGCGGCATCGGCCTGTGGGACGCCAGCGAAGGGCTCGAGAAGACCTTCAGCGACATCGAATCGCTCGCCGCCGCATGCCGTTTCGACGACTGCTCGCACGAGAGCGAACCCGGCTGCGCGGTGCGCGATGCCCTCGAAACGGGGGCGCTCTCCCAGCGCCGCTTCGACAGTTATCGCAAGCTCGCCAAGGAGAACGCCTGGATGGCGGCCAGGGTCGACAAGCGGTTGCAAGCCGAGCGCGATCGCGCCTGGCGCGGCATCAGAAAACAGCAGCGCCAGATATATCGGGAGCGGGGGTCGCGACGCTGAGCGTCGTGCTTCGCCGCATGCCCGGGAACGAGTGATTCGACGGCCACCCCTCAGCCCCCTATGCAACTGGTTGCATAGGGGGCTGAGTTACGCTTAGCGTGCAAGGCGTGGCGTCGCGGGCGCACCTCGTCCGCGGCACGAACGACAGGAGCAGGCCATGACGGAACCGGGTTCGAAGCCGCTGGCGGGCAAGACGATGATCATGTCGGGCGGCAGCCGCGGCATCGGTCTGGAGATCGCCAAGCGCGCCGCGGCCGACGGCGCCAACATCACGTTGATCGCCAAGACCGATCAGCCGCATCCCAAGCTCCCCGGCACGATCCACACCGCGGCCGCGGAACTCGAGGAGGCGGGCGGGCAGGTGCTGCCGTTCGTCGGCGACGTGCGCATCGACGACTCGGTAGCCGAGGCGGTGCGCCGGACCGTGGAACGCTTCGGCGGCATCGACATCGTCGTGAACAACGCTTCGGCGATCGATCTGTCGAACACCGACGCGCTGTCGATGAAGAAGTACGACCTCATGCAGGACATCAACTGCCGGGGCAGCTTCCTGCTGGCCAAGCTGAGCCTGCCGCACCTACGCGAATCGGCGAAGGCCGGGCGCAATCCGCACATCCTCACCCTCTCTCCGCCGCTGAACCTGGACCCGAAGTGGGCGGGCGGCTCGCTCGGCTACACCATCGCCAAGTACGGCATGTCGCTGACGACGCTCGGTCTCGCCGAAGAGCTGAAGGGCGACGGCATCGGGGTGAACTCGCTCTGGCCGCGCACCACCATCGCCACCGCCGCGGTGCGCAACCTGCTCGGCGGCGAGCAGATGGTCGCCACCTCGCGCACCCCCGACATCTACGCCGACTCCGCCTACCTGGTGCTCACCTCGCCCGCCGAGAAGACCACCGGCAATTTCTTCATCGATGACGAGGTGCTCGCCGCGCACGGCATCACCGAACTGGACAAATACCGCGTGGTCCCCGGCGACGCCGAACTCACCACCGACCTTTTCCTCTGATCCTGGGTCGGCACACAACTTTCGTGCGCGTCACAGGGCCGCCGCGCCGGTGAGGCGCACGAAACGTCTGTGCGGCGGGGCGGTCCTATTGCCTCGGAGAGGCGGGGGGAGAAGTGTGATAGGCACCGGTGGCGCCACCGGGGCGCTGCCCCGAGCACAGAGGAGGTGGACCGTGTTCGCACGTTCTACCACTATTCACGCGCGATCCTCCTCGATAGACGCCGGGATTGCGCACGTGCGCGACGAAACCATGCCCGCGTTGGAGGGCATACCAGGCTGTATCGGGCTGTCGTTGCTCGTCGACCGGCAGTCCGGGAAATGCATCGCGACGACGGCGTGGGAAACCGAGCAGGCGATGCACGACAGCGCGGTCCGGGTCCGTCCGATCCGCGAGCGCGTAGCCGAAATGTTCGGCGGCAACGCGGAAGTCGAGGAGTGGGAGATCGCCGTTCTGCACCGCGACCACCGCTCGCGAGAAGGTGCCTGCGTGCGCGCGATCTGGGTGGAAGGCGACCCGAATCGCGTGGATACCGCGATCGACACCTACAAGTCCCGCGCGCTGCCCGGGATGGAAACCCTGGAGGGCTTCTGCAGCGCGAGCCTGATGGTCGACCGGGCCTCCGGGCGCGGCGTCTCCAGCGTCACCTTCGACAGCTCGGAGGCGATGGCCCGCAACCGCGAGCAGGCCGCAGCGATGCGCGAGACCAACACCAAGCACGCGGGCATCCGAGTGACCGAAGTCCGCGAATTCGAGCTGGCGCTCGCACACCTGCGCGTACCCGAATTGGTGTGACCGCCGGGGCGGCGCCGTCGGGACGACGACGCCGCGGCCCAGCTCAGTCGCTGATGCCGTAGAGGCGCTCCCAGTTCGCGCGGCTGGTGAGTTCGGGCATGGCGGCGCGGTACTGCTCTTGCAGGGTGGGCAGTTCCTTGCGCAGGCGGCGCAAGACGTGGAACGTGCGCCGCAGCAGCGCGCGGGCGCGGGCCTTGTCGCGCTGCCTGACCCGGACGCCGGACTGCGAGGCGTCGGTGACCACGACGTGATCGAACAGCGAGACGTGCCACCAGTACGCGTCCTCGCGGGTGACCCCGATCAGGCCGTGCTGGGTGCGGCCGAACCACTGGTTGATCGCGCGCTTGACCAGCACCAGCACCTCCCGGCTCGGCTCGCCGTGCGCCCGGCGCAACTGGATGTCGGCCGCGCGCACCGGCGGCGTCGCGGCCGGGTGCTTGATCGTCTCGCCGTAGTCGGCGCGGCTGGTACGGGCCGCGGCCAGCGCGGCGATACCGCCGTCGCGCAGCACCTTCGGGCCCTCGAGGAAGTCCTCGATGCCCTGCAAGGTCGTGTGCACCAGCCCGTACTGCATGGCGACCAGGTGCTCGGCGATATTGCGGAACAGCTGCTTGGTGATCTTCTTGCCGTCCAGCTCGGCGTGCATGGCTCCGACGATGAGCGAGTTGCGCGTGCTGAAGTAGCGCGCCCAGTCGTCGTAGTCCTTCCAGTAGAAGTCCGCGTGCCAGACCGCCGCGTTGGGCAGCGTGACGGTGACGAACCCGTGCTCCCGCGCGCGCACGCCGTACTCCACGTCGTCCCACTGGAAGAAGATCGGAATCGGCAGGCCGATCCGCGCGACGACCTCGGCCGGGATCAGGCAGGTCCACCAGGCGTTGTAGCCCGCGTCGACGCGGCGCTCCTGGTTCTTCTTCAGCATGCTGGTGTTGCGCAGCGCCTTGGGCACCTTCTGGCCGTGCCGCAGGTCGTGCAGGTGCACTTCCTCGGCGCCGACGTTGAGGTAGTCGGGGTTGAGCAGGAACAGCATCTGCGCGCCGACCAGCGTCGGTTCCACCGTCATGTTGGCGAAGGCGTTGAGCCGCAGCACCGTTTCCGGTTCGCAGAGGATGTCGTCGTCCATCAGGATGACGTCGGCGTGCTCGTTGACCGCGGAGACCTCGTAGAGCCCGCGCGTGAAGCCGCCCGCGCCGCCCAGGTTCGGCTGACGGATGTAGCGCAGCTTGTCACCGAAGACGGGCTGCACCTCCTGGTACCTCGGCCGGTCCTGCACCAGGTCGGTGCCCTGGTCCACCACGTAGATCGCGTCGATGGCGGCGAGCACGGTGGCGTCGGAGGCCAGCGCGGCCACCGTCTCGGCGCAGTCCGCGGCGCGGTTGAAGGTGCAGATCGCGATGGCCACCGGGCGAATGCGCTCGGGAGCGACGGAGGACCAGGTGAGTTCGGAGATGCCGAGCTCACCGCCGTCGGCGTCGAACTCCAGCCACATCGCGCCGCCGTCGACGTACTGGTCCAGCGGCGCGGTCATGGTGAGCGGACCGCTCGCGTCGACCGTCGCGGTGTCGATGATCCTGCGGTGGCCCGCGATGTCCGAGGCGACCAGCCTGATCCTGGCCTTCTTCGTGACGTCGAGCACCATCGTGGCGCGGACCTCGGTGACGATGGTCCAGCGCTGCCAGTAGCTGGCCGCGAACCGGCCGAAGTAGGTGTTGGTGTGGGCGGTGGCGCCCTTCTCCAGGTGCAACGCGAGTCGTTCGCGCGTCGAGCGCCCCTTGACCACCGCGTAGAGTTCGTCGCTCACCTTGGCCGAGGGACCGGTGAAGATGCCACGCTGCAGGACCAACCTGTCCGGGGCCCGGTGATCGGCACGCAGCGAAGCGGGCGCGGCAGCGGGCGTGGCGTGATCGTTCGATTCGGTAACGGCCTGGGTAGCCGACTGCTCCATGAAGTCCTCGAAATCCTCATTTATTGCCGACGGGACAGACACGTCCCTGGATACCGTGCGCGGCGGGAGCGAGGATATCAACCGACGTCGGACGCCGCCCGTCCAGCAACCAGGGGTACCTCACCCGCTATTGTTGCTGATCGTTTGCTGATTCGCCGGTAAAGACGAACTTGTCATAGGCCCAATACCGGAAGACCACCGCGACGATCTGGCCGACGAGCGTTCCCGAGATGTTGTCCGACAGCGGGCTCGACAGGTCGAGCACGTAGCGGGAGAAGCCGAGGCAGCCCAGTTGCAGGCCGATGGCGACCACGTTGAACACCGCGTAGAGCAGATACTCCCGCGCCGGATTTCCGGTCTGCTGATGACCGAAGGTCCACCACTTGTTTCCGAAGTAGGTCACCACCGTCGCGACCGCGATCGCGATGATCTTGGCCGGCAGCGGCGCGTGGTACAGCACGCCTTCGCCGCCCCAGAACACCAGCGCGTTGTAGGTGCCCGCGTCGACGAGGAACCCGATCGCGCCGACCACCAGGAAGGCCGCGCCCTTGCGCAGCGCCCCGACCACCTTCGCGGTCAGCGGCTCGCCCGCGGCGGCGGTGACGGCGGACTCGGGCGCGGACTGCGCGGGTTCGTCCTGCGCGGATCGAGTGGAGCGCTCGGGAGCGGACACGGGCTGCTCGGGGGAAGACACCGGGCGACGGTACCCCAGCACCCGAATGCCTCGGGTGCGCGCCGGAGGCCGCAAGCCATGTACCCTCCCGGTGTTCCCCATTACGCCGACATCGAGGAATGACCCCGGGTGGACTCCACCGAGCTTCGTATTGCCGCCGTGGTCCCGTGCCACAACGAAGAGGCCTCGGTGGCCAAGGTTGTCGCCGACCTCCAGGCCGCCGTGCCGGGAATCGTCGTCTACGTTTACGACAACCTGAGCACCGACCGGACCTCCGAACTCGCCCGCGAGGCAGGCGCGATCGTCCGCCAGGAACACACCAAGGGCAAGGGCAACGTGGTGCGGCGGGCCTTCGCCGACATCGAGGCCGACGTCTACCTGATGATCGACGGCGATGACACCTACGAGGCGGGCGACGCCCCGCGGATGATCAAGACGCTGCTCGACGGCCCCTACGATCACGTGCTCGGCGTGCGCAAGCAGGACGCCACCGGCACCGCGTACCGCGCGGGCCACGAGACCGGCAACCGGGTGCTCAACGGCGTGGTCGGCAAGGTGTTCGGCGAGAACGTCGAAGACATGCTCAGCGGTTTCCGGGTGTTCTCGCGCCGCTTCGTCAAGAGCTTCCCCGCGGTCTCCCGCGAGTTCGAGATCGAGACCGAACTGACCGTGCACTCGCTGCACCTGCGGGTGCCGCAGACCGCCGTGCCGGTCGGCTTCCGCGATCGCCCGGCGGGCAGCGAATCCAAGCTGCGCACCTATCACGACGGTTTCAAGATCCTCGCGCTGATCGTCGGCCTGGCCAGGCACGAGCGACCCGTCGCGTTCTACGGGCTGTTCGGCACGCTGAGCTGGCTGATCTCCATCGTGCTCACGATCCCGATCGTCATCGAATTCACCAGGACGCACGAGGTCCCCCGCTTCCCCACCCTGTTCCTCGGCTTCACCCTGCTGCTGCTCGGCAGCCTGGCCTGGACCGCGGGACTGATCCTCGACGGCATTCGCCGTTCCCGGCACGAGGCCGCGCGCCTGGTCTACCTGCGGTACTCGGCTGTCGCCGCGGACGACGACCCGTTCCGAAACGGCGGTGACGCGCAGACCCGTGGGAACGCGCGGTGACCACGTCCGCCGATCGCGGCACCACCGAGAAGACCGAAGCAGGCACGGCGGCGCCCAACGGGGCGGGCCCCGAGGACGGCGCGGCGAGCCCGGCCGACCGGACTGAAGCGACGCCCGCACCCGAGGGCGAAGCCGTTGCGCGCGAACAGGATTCGGCCGCCGCTCCGAAGTCGGCCGGCGCGGTCCGAAAGGCCGGGCGCGCCATCGTGACTCGCTTCGGCGCGGCGACTGTCGCTTTCGCCGTGCTCATCACGCTCTTCGGCACGTTGTTCGCTGTGCTCACCCCGCCGTTCTGGGGCCACGACGAGATCACCCAGTTCGGCCGCGCCTATCAGGTCGCCTACGGCGGGTTCCTGCCGCAGCGGATCCAGGACGATCGCGGCCTGGCCTACGGCGGCGACGTGCCCGCGAGCATCGACGAACTGATGGGCTACTCGTTCCGCGACTACCAGGACAACCCGGAAGAGCCGGGCGCGATGGTGTCCGATCCTGGCGTGTACGACCGGCTGAAGAGCGCCCAGGTCGATTCGCCGATGGAGCCGGTCTGGTTCACCAACACCGCCGCCTACTCCCCCGTGCCGTATGTGCCCGCCGCCGTCGGCATCCGGGCCGCCGCGCTGTTCGACCTCGACGTGGGCGCGATGGTGACCCTGACCAGGCTCGCGGGTCTGCTCGGCTATCTGGTCGTGGTCGGTTTCGGCCTGTACGCGCTGCGCGCCCACCGGGTGCAGTGGCTCGCGTTCACCGTCGCCGTGCTGCCGATCGCGGTATTCCAGGCGGGCACGGTCACCGCCGACACCCTCACCAACGCCTTGGCGATCATGGTGTCCGCGCTGCTGATCAAGGCGCTGTTCCTCGGCAACGGACTGACCCGCACCGAGACGGTCGCCCTGCTCGGCGCGACGGTGCTGCTTCCGGTCAGCAAGCCGACCTACGTGCTGCTCGCCATGCTGGTGGTGCTGGTTCCGGTGGACCGGTTCGCGTTCTTCGGCGCCGCGGCGGGTTCCGGCTTCACCTGGCGACGACTCGTGCCGTGGGCGTTCGCCGGCGCGGGCGGGCTCGCCTTCGCGGTCTGGATGAAGATCGCCGCGCCGACCGGCGACGGCATGAGCCTGATGCGCCCGCGTCACCAGTGGTACACCGTCAAGCCCGGTGAACAACTCGGCGAGATCCTCGGCGATCCGCTGCACTTCCTGAACGTCTTCGGCGACAGCATCTTCTACCGCGATCAGCGCTGGTTCACCCAGTTCTTCGGCGAACTCGGCTTCGCCTACATCGACGTACCCGCCATCGCGGTGCTGGCCTGCCTGCTCGCCTTCGCGTTGAGCATCGGCATCGCGGACCGGATGAACCCGCGCACCGCCACGTTCGTGCGCACGCTGATCGTCGCGCTCACCGTGGCGGCCAGCGTCGCGATGATCTACGTGACGCTGTACATGTCGTTCACGCCGGTCGGCTACTACATCATCGACGGCGTGCAGGGCCGCTACTTCGTGCCGCTGGCGCTGATCGCCTTCGCGGCGCTGCTGCGCTGGATGCCGTTGCGGCTCACCGACGCCCGGGGAAAGACCCCGGCGTGGGGCGCGGCCGTCACGATCGTCGCCGCGAGCTCGGTCGCGCTGATCGCCTCGGTCGCGAAGTACAGCACGATCGTCTGGGGCTGATCCCCGCCCGCTCGCGCCCCGCACCGTTGCGCTGAATTTCTGCGCGGCAGCGCTCGACTGTTTCCGCACCGCGGCGCTGAATTCCCGCCTACGCGGCGGCGTACTGCGCGGCCGGTCGGTTCACACCGAGCCCAGGGTCCGCTCGCCCGCCGCCGCGTAGGCGTGTTCGGTCGCGGCTTTGTCCGGGCGCCACCAGGATTCGTTGTCGCGGTACCACTGGATGGTGGCCGCCAGACCCGCGCGGAAGTCGGCGTAGCGCGGCTCCCAGCCGAGTTCGGTGCGCAGCAGCGTGGCGTCGATCGCGTAGCGCTGGTCGTGGCCGGGACGGTCGGTGACGTGGTCGAAATCGTCGGGATCGCGATCGAACGCCTCGAGCAACATTCGCACCACGGTCTTGTTGTCGAGTTCGCCGTTCGCGCCGATCAGGTAGGTCTGGCCGACGCGGCCGCGGTCGAGGATGTCCCAGACCGCCCGGTTGTGGTCGTCGACGTGGATCCAGTCGCGGATCTGATGACCCGCGCCGTAGAGCCGGGGACGCACGCCGTCGATCAGATTGGTGATCTGGCGCGGGATGAACTTCTCCACGTGCTGGTACGGCCCGTAGTTGTTGCTGCAGTTGGACAGCGTCGCGCGTACGCCGAAGGAGCGGGCCCAGGCCCGGACCAGCAGATCGCTGGACGCCTTCGTCGCGGAGTACGGGCTGGACGGGTTGTACGGGGTGCGCTCGGTGAAGGCGGGCTCGTCGGGGGTGAGGTCGCCGTACACCTCGTCGGTGGAGACGTGGTGGTAGCGCACGTCGTGGCGGCGCACGGCCTGCAGAAGGGCGTAGGTGCCGACGATATTGGTCTGCACGAACGGCCACGGCTCGGTCAGCGAGTTGTCGTTGTGCGATTCGGCGGCGAAATGGACCACCGCGTCGACCCCGCTGACCAGTTCGTCGACCAGGTCGAGATCGGCGATATCGCCGTGCACGAAATCGATTCGGTCGGCGACCGGTTCGAGCGACGCCTTGTTACCCGCGTAGGTCAGGGCGTCCAACACGGTTACGGTCGCGTCGGGTCGCTCGGCCACGGTCTGGTGGACGAAATTCGCACCGATGAAGCCGGCACCGCCGGTTACGAGCAATCGCACCCCACGACTTTACGTGGATCGGGTCGCGAGCTCTATGACGGTGGGCTATGAAAGGTATGAGCGATCTTGACAGCACGCCTGTGACCTTCGTCTCACTACTTTTCGGTAGAAAGTGACGACCGGTTTGGTTCGCCGCCGAAAACCCTGTTCCGCGTGTACGTTTCCGGAAACGCACAGTGCTGTGAGTCGCGATGGTGAACAAAATTTGAATTAACGGTCACAACCGGTTCACCACGCGTTAGCTGGTCTAGATTTCGATCGTCTAGTCCCCTCCGAACGCTTCACATCGAGGTTCCAAACAAAATGCTGATGAGGAAATTCGCCGCCACGTCGGCGCTGCTGATCGCCGCGCTCGGCGTCACCGCGGGCACCGTCAACGCGGCCCCCGAGGCCCCGGCCGCGCCCGGCGCCATCAACTTCACCGCCAAGTCCACCGACACCCAGTCGATCATCACCCTCGACTCGGGCTCGCTCGTCGTCGAAGACGCCGCGCTGAAGGTCAAGGCTGCCGATGGCACAGTTGTCGCCGGAACCCCGCTGACGTTCCGCGTCGACGAGTTCGAGTTCCCGATCGCCGCGGAGATCTCCGACCGCACCGCGACCTTGACCCCGCAGCTCGATGTCGACAAGGCCGTGTACAAGCCGGTCGCCCTGCCCTACGAGGACAAGGCGCCGTGGAAGAACGAGTACGACCGTGAGCTCGCCGCGTTCAACCGCATGAAGGACACCATCGGCATGGGCGCCACCATCGGCACCCTGGTCGGCGGCCTCGGCGGCGGCGCCGTCGGCTGTGTCCTCGGCGGCATCGCTGGCGCGACCGTCGCGTCGGCCACCATCGTCGGCCTGTTCGGTCCGTTCATCCCGGCCGCTGCCCTCGGCTGCATCGGCGGCATCCTGGCCGTGGGCGCCCTGGGTGCTCTCGCGGGTCAGATCTTCGTCACCGCCCCGGTGGCCATCGGTGCTGCGATCCAGTACTTCACCACCATCAACCAGCCGTTCGTGGCTCCGGCGCCGGCCAAGTAATTCCGAACGGCTTGCCGCACAACTGAACACGCGCGACTGAGTCGCGAAACAGAAAGCCCCGCCCGGTTCGACCGGGCGGGGCTTTCGCGTGCCTGGCGGCGTTACCCGCACGCAGACATGCCACGACGCACACTTCCCGCAACCCGCTCGACGCCAGACACGCTCCGAGCCACCGCGCGCTTGACCTGAACAAAAGTTCAGGTTCTAACGTCGACGTGGAGCCGGAGACCAAACGGCCTCGAACAGGGAATTGCTCGAGCGGACCAGTGACCGAGTGAACACAATCTTAACATTACCGATTCGCAAGGTTACCAATTGTTTTCGACTTCCCCGCGAAATTCCCGGCACACTGCGAATAAGGGATACGGACAAATGCTGATGAGGAAATTCGCCGCAACCGCCTGGCTGCTGGTCGCCGTCGTGGCGAGCACCGCGGGCACCGCCGCCGCGACCGATCACCCCGGGGCAGGGCAGGTGGGTTTCACGGCGAGCGCCACTCCCGACGCCGCCGTAATCGACCTCGACGCAGGGGCATTCGCGATCGCCGGCGACGTCCTCCAGATCAGGGCCGACGACGGCGCGGTCCTCGCGGGCACGCCGCTGAAGTTCCGCGTCGACGATTTCGAGTTCCCCATCGCCGCCGAGATCGCCGGCCGCACCGCGACTCTGACCCCGCAGCTGTCCATGGACAAGGCCGTCTACGAGCCGGTCGCCCTGCCCTTCGAGGACAAGGCCCCGTGGAAGTCCGAGTACGAGCGCGAGCAGGCCGCCTGGTCGCGGATGACGAGCACGATCGGCCTGGGGGTGAGCATGGGCGCGCTGCTCGGTGGCCTGGGCGGCGCGGCGGTCGGCTGCGTGCTCGGCGGCATCGTCGGCGCGACCGTGGCCGCGGCCACCCTCGCGGGACTGTTCGGGCCGTTCCTGCCCGCGGCCGTGGTCGGCTGCCTCGGCGGCGTCGCCACGGTCGGCCCGCTCGGCGCGGTCGCCGGTCAGCTGTTCGTGACCGCGCCCGTCGCGATCGCGGCGGTCGCCCAGTACTTCACCACGATCAACGCGCCGTTCCCCGCGAGGTGAGCGCGCGCCGGTCACGCAGGAACCGGCGCGCGCCGATCGTCGCGTAGCCGCCGGTGAGACCGACGAACGCGGCGACGACGCCGCGAGGGATGTCGCCGCGGACCAGGTGCGCCGACCCGCTCGTCGTATCGAGCACGTCGACCATCAGGGCGAGGCGCTGCCAGCGCGGCCGGTCGCCGGGCGCGGCGGTCAGGTATCCGAGGCCGAGCGCGATGGCTCGGGCGCCGAAGATCCGGGTCATGTAACGGAGTTCGGGAGTCGGCCGGGTGAGCGCGAGGCGCGCCGCCGTGTCCGGAGCGGCGAGCGCGGTAGCGCCCAGCGCGATGCGGCCGTAGGCGAGCGCCGAAAGCGCTCGGTCGAGTGTCGTGCGGCGCGGGGTCGTCTCGAAAGCCACCATGGCCTCAGCCTGCCGAAACACCGCGCCGGAGTCGATTATCCGAGGGGTAATGCGCCGAGTATCCCGCCCCGGGCGCGACCCGGGGCGGGATGCGACTCGTCCGGCCGACCGTGATCAGGCCGTCCGAGCCTGCTCCAACTGCTCGAACCTGGTGCGCACGAAGCGCGCGACCCGGCCGAGCGCCGCCCGGGATTCGGGCAGGTTCGGGGCGATGCTCATGAACGCGTGCACCTGGCCGCGCCACAGCTCCACCGCGTGCGGCACGCCCGCCGCGGTGAGCCGCCGCGCCATCAGCTCGCAGTCGTAGCGCAGCACCTCGTCCTCGGCGGCGATCATCAGCACCGGGGGCAGTCCGGTGAGCGCGCCGTTGACCGGCGAGAGCAGCGGATCGAGCGCGCCGTCGATCTCCGCGCCGAGTTTCACGACCGCCTCCAGCGCCGACAGCGGGATGTACGGGTCGCGCGCGACGTTGACGTAGTCGCGTTTGGCCGCGTAGTCCAGGTCGAGCAGCGGGCTCAGTCCGATCAGTCCGGCGGGCGCGGGCAGTCCGGCCGATATCGCGCGCAGCGCGGTCGCGAAGCTCAGGTAGCCGCCCGCGGAATCCCCGGCGAAGACGATCCGCGCTGGATCGGCGCCGTGCCGAAGCAGCCATCGGTAGGCGGTGAGGCAGTCCTCGATCGATTGGCCGATGCTGCCCGCGGGCAGCTGGCGATAGTCGACATTGACCACCGGCAGACCGATGCGCCTGGCCAAGCTGGCCGCGACCGGCCGGTGCGTCTCCAGCCCGCACACCGCGAAGCCGCCGCCGTGCATGTACAGCACCGCGCCGTGCCGCAGGGCCCGCGCCGCGCCGGACGGGCGCACGATCTCCATCCGGAAACCGCCGAGACGGACCTGCTCGCGGTCGATGCCGTGCGGGGCGGGACGCAACCGGGCCAGCCCGTCGATGGCGAACGCGCCGACCGGGATGGTGGCCCGGGTGATCGGGGCGACCCGCAGCATCGGCCGCACCACGCCGCGGCAGGTCGCCAGCAGCAGCCGCGCCGCGGCGCTGGGGCCGTCCGGATTCATCACGACGGCGGAGCCGTCGACCGTGGTCGCCGTCATCGCGCACCTACCTCACCCTGGCGCGCCGAACCCGACCTGGCGGAACCGAGCCTGATCAGCGGGGGCCGCGGGCGAGAGTCAGCGCTGACATCTCACGCTGCGCGCATTCGCGACGCTCCCGGGACTCTGCGTGGTCACGCAGGCTACCGCCTCCGAGCCCGTCGCTCACGTCGCAGCGTGTTTCAGAAGACCACGAAAAGTGTGATCCCTGCAACATCAATCGCCCGGCGCGCCGGGCGGCGAAACGTTCGTGATCAATTCGTGCGCTAGTCGGAACCTCCCCGAATCCCGGAGCGGCCGAACTGGCAGACTCCAGGGCATGCGCGGAATCATCTTGGCGGGCGGCACCGGTTCCCGGCTTCACCCGATCACGCGCGGAGTGAGCAAGCAGCTGGTGCCGGTCTACGACAAACCGATGGTCTATTACCCGCTGTCCACGCTGATGCTCGCCGGCATCAAGGACATCCTGGTGATCACCACACCGGAGGACGCCGAGGCGTTCGCCCGGCTGCTCGGCGACGGCTCCCAGTTCGGCATCTCGATCAGCTACGTGGTGCAACCCGAGCCGGACGGTCTCGCGCGCGCCTTCGTGCTCGGCGCGGATCACATCGGCACCGAGTGCGCGGCGCTCGTGCTCGGCGACAACATCTTCCACGGGCCCGGCCTCGGCACCAGCCTGAACCGGTTCGCCGGGATCGACGGCGGCGCGGTCTTCGCCTACTGGGTGTCGGACCCGAGCGCCTACGGCGTCGTCGAGTTCACCGGCGGACGCGCGGTGTCGATCGAGGAGAAGCCCAAGGTCCCGCGCTCGAACTACGCCATCCCCGGGCTGTATTTCTACGACAACGACGTGGTGGAGATCGCCCGCGGGCTGCGGCCTTCGGCGCGCGGCGAGTACGAGATCACCGACATCAACCGCGCCTACCTGGAACAGGACCGGCTGCGCGTCGACGTGCTCGCCCGCGGCACCGCCTGGCTGGACACCGGCACCTTCGACTCGCTGCTGGACGCCGCCAACTACGTGCGCACCATCGAGGAGCGGCAGGGTCTGAAGATCGGCGTGCCCGAGGAGGTCGCCTGGCGGATGGGGTACATCGACGACGAGCAGTTGCGCACCCGCGCCGAGCCGCTCGTCCGGTCCGGCTACGGCGGCTACCTGCTCGATCTGCTGGAACGCGGACGGGATTGGTGAGATGGAGATTCGGGAGCTCGCGGTGCCAGGCGCCTGGGTCGTCACCCCGCGCCGGTTCCAGGACGAGCGCGGCACGTTCGTCGAGTCGTTCAAGGCCTCCGAGTTCGAGAAGGCGACCGGACGGCCGTTCGAGCTGCACCAGGTGAACTGCTCGGTCTCGGCCGCGGGCGTGCTGCGCGGGATCCACTACACCGAGGACCCGCCCGGCCAGGCGAAATACGTGACCTGCGTGCGCGGCGCCTTCATGGACGTGGTCGTCGATCTGCGCCCCGGTTCGCCGACCTACGGCCGCTGGGACAGCGTGCTGCTCGACGACGTGGACCGGCGTTCGGTGTTCCTGTCCGAGGGGCTCGGCCACGCCATCCTCTCGCTGGAGGACGAGTCGACGGTCACCTACCTGTGCTCCATCGAGTACACCCCCGAATTCGACAGGGACCTGGACGCTTTCGATCCCCGGCTGGGCATCGAATGGCCGAAGGTCGGCCGCGACGGCGCACCGCTGACCTATCTGCGCTCCCCCAAAGACGCCGCAGCGCCGCCGTTCCCCTGAGTTCTCCGACATGCCGGAAGCCACGTCCGGCGGCGCGTGCCGCCGGACGTGGCTTCCGATTGTCGTCGACCGCTGCGGATCAGCCGACGAGTTCGAGCTCCGGTTCGGCGACCTGCTCCCGCTTGCCGCGCTTCGGCACGAAGGCGAGCAGGGCGACCAGCGCGCCGACGATGGCGACGCCTGCGGCGAATTCCAAACCGGGACGGTAGGTGTCGAGCATGTCCGCGGGCGAAGCGCTGTGGCCGCCCGAGGAGATGATCGCGGTGGTCACCGCGAGCACGATGGCCGCGCCGACCTGCATGGACGTCTGCAGCACGCCTGCGGCCAACCCCTGCTCCTCGTCATCGATGCCGTTGGTGGCCTGGATGTTGATAGCGGGGAAGCCGATCCAGCCGATGCCGATCAGCAGGACCGCGGGCAGGATCACCGTCAGGTAGGACGGGTCGGTGTTCAGCCGCAGGAACAGCAGGTAGCCGACGGCCATCACGACCATGGTGACGGCGATGATCGGGCCGGTGCCGAAGCGATCGACCAGCTTGTCGGAGAACACCGCGGAGAGCGAGACGAGCAGGCCCACCGGCAGCAGCGCGAGCGCCAGCTTCAGCGGCGACCAGTCGAGCGTGTCCTGCATGTACAGGGTCACGATGAACTGCCAGCTGAAGTACGAACCCGCGACCGCGACGATGGCGAGGCTGGCGCGGATCAGCGACGACTTGCGCAGGATGCCGAGGCGGACCAGCGGGTGCGCGACCCGCCGCTCGACGGCGAGGAAGGCGGCGAACAGCGCGATCACCGCGACGAACGAACCGATGGTGCGCGCCGAGACCCAACCCGCCTCGGGTGCGGTGACCACCGTGTAGACCAGCAGCAGCATGGCGGCGGTGGAGAACACGGCGCCGAGGATGTCGTGGCCGCCCTCTTCGGCCGGCTTGTCCTTGGGCACCAGCACCCACGCGGCGGCGAGCGCGGCGATCGCGATCGGCACCGGGAGCAGGAAGGTCCAGCGCCAGCCGACGCCGGTCATCAGGCCGCCGAACAGCAGGCCGGACGAGTAACCGCCCGCGCCGAACACGGTGTAGATGGACAGCGCCTTGTTACGGGCGGGGCCCTCGGCGAAGTTGGTGGTGATGATCGACAGACCGGTCGGCGCGGTGAACGCGGCGGCCAGGCCCTTGACGAAACGGGTCAGGATCAGCAGCGGGCCGGAGCTGACCAGCGCGCCCGCGAGGGAGGCGAGGGCGAAGACCGCCAGCGCGATCAGGAAGACCTTGCGCCGCCCGAGCAGGTCGGCGGTGCGGCCGCCCAGCAGCAGCAGGCCGCCGTAACCGAGCACGTAACCGCTCACCAGCCACTGGAGGGTCGAGGTGGACAGATCAAGTTCGGCGCCGATGGACGGCAGCGCGACACCGATCATCGAGACGTCGAGACCGTCGAGGAACAACACGATGCAGAGAGTGATCAGCATGCCCCAGAGCCGGGCGGACCATCTGGTCGGATCGATCGCCGTGGCGGCGGCCGAAAGCGTTGCTGGTGAAGTCATGTGGAGGACATTACATGCGCACGCATTAAATGCCAACACATTAAATGTGGTTGCATG
This sequence comes from Nocardia sp. bgisy134, assembly GCF_965341865.1. Taxonomy (GTDB): domain Bacteria; phylum Actinomycetota; class Actinomycetes; order Mycobacteriales; family Mycobacteriaceae; genus Nocardia. Next base: position 166,060 of record NZ_CBDQZP010000005.1, on the reverse strand, counting down.
CATCGACCCGCACCACTAAGATGGGGCCATGTCGAAGCCGACCACTGAGACCGCTCGGCGCACCATCGCGCCCACCGAGCTGGTTGGCGAATGGCGCGAGCTCCTCGACCGGCACGCCACCGTCAGCTGCGCGCTGGAGAAAGAGCTGCAGGGCAGGCACAAGATGGGGCTCAGCGAGTTCGAGACGCTGGACCGGCTGGTCGATGCCGATTGCGGCAATTACCGAATGAGCGATCTGGCCAACGACATCTACCTGAGCCAGAGTGCGCTGTCCCGCGCCGTGGCGCGGCTGGAGCGCGACGGACTCGTCGAGCGCAGCATGTGCTCCGACGACCGGCGCGCGGTCTTCGTCTGCCTGACAGAGAAGGGCAGGCGGGTCTACAACCAAGCGCTACCGACGCACCGCGAAGTGCTGGGCCGCACCTGGCAGTAGCCGGGCCGCACCTCGCAGTAGGCAGCCCGCGGCCCGCGAAACACTCCGGCCGCGCGGAACTCGTCCGATCAGGCGAGCGCGGCCCGCGCCTCGTCGAGGACTTGGCGCGCGTCCACCGCGACCGACTTGATGTCGGCGAAAGCCTTCCGGTACCGGTCGATTTCGCTGTCCTTGTCCAGGTAGACCGGTCCGGTGAAGGCCTCGACGTAGATCACCGGGGGCTCGGGCTCCTCACCCATGCGCCCCTCGGGGAATTCGAGCATCACGAACCGGCCCGACTCCATCCCGGCGTGGTACCCGGATTCCGGCGGCACCGTCTTGATCCGCACGTTCGGCAATTCGCTCATGCGCCGCAGGTGCTCGAGCTGGTCCGCCGTCACATCCGCGCCACCGACGCGCCGCCACAGCACCGCCTCGCTGATCACCACGTCCAGCTGCACCGGCGATTCGCCACGCGTGACCAATGCCTGCCTGGCCAGCCGCAACTGGACCCTTCGCTCGATCTCGGTGGGCGAGGCGTCCGGTCGCGCCGCGCTCAGCAGCGCCCTCGCGTAGGCCTCGGTCTGCAAAAGCCCTGGCACCAGCTCGTTCTCGTAGGTCGACAGCTGACGCGCCGCCTCCTCCAGACCGATGTAGATCTCGAAACCCTCGCCGAGCACATCGCTGTAGGCGGTCCACCAGCCCCTGGCCTTGGTCTCCTTGGCCAGCGCGGTGAGCGGGCCGACGAGATCGCCGGGGGCGCCGTAGATCTTGCACATCGCCTCGACGTCCAGGCTGCGCAGGGAGGTCTGCCCGGTTTCGATCCGCCAGATCTTCGCCTCCGACCACTCCAGCTGCTGGGCAGCCATTCTGGTGGTCATCCTGGCGCGGTTGCGGAGGTCGCGGAGGTGTCGGCCGAGTTGCCGACGCGGCATGGTCGATCCGGTTGTTCCCTGCGGTAAAGCCATGCTTTCCCCCTCGCGCCATGCGTCGAGGTGACACGACGAAGACCCCTCGTGCCGCCGATACCGACGCTCCCTACCGAGCATCCGGAACCTTCCCCAACGCTCGAACAGCATTGTTTCACAGCAAAACTGACATAGCGCAGGATTGCTGGCTCAGGCAGGCCAATGGCTCGAGAGAGACAATCAGGTTCGACGTGGTCATCCCATGGCAACCCTGTCGGATTGCCTACTTGCGCGAACCCCGCCTGCCGAAGCGCCAGAACTGCACCGCGCGCACGTCCTCGGAGAGCTGGTTCACCGGCTCGGCGACATCCGAAAGCGCTTGGAACAGATCGTCGGCCAGCTCGCTGATGTGCTCCACCCGCGTGGCCAGCCGCGAGGCATTGACCAGGAATTCCAGCACCAGGCGCACGGCGGCGGCGATCGAGAGACCCAGCGGCACCGCGACCAGGCCCGCCAGCACGCCGAGCACCGCCGAAACCTGCCACATCCACACCGTCACGCTGATCGGGACCGCGAAGGCGAAGATCAGGCCGAGCATGTAGGCCAGCGGCAGCAGCGTGGTGGTCGCGGTCCGGTGGAACTGCACGTCGATCAGGGCGCGGGCGGTCTCCGCGCTCCACTGCCGGAAGGCGCGCGGGCTGCGGAACGGCTCGGCGGGCTCCTCGTCGCGCTCGGCCGCTTTGGCGAAGCGCCTGGTGGCCGACGCTTTCCAAGCGATCCAACGAGATTCGGTCTCGTACTCCTCCGGATCGGGCAGCGCGATCCCGCTCGACTCATCGGTCATGCGCCGAATCCTCCCCGCATTTCGCGTCCCGAACCAGCCCCCAGGAACCTCACAGCGGCGACACAGCGCCCCGACAGCCACGTGCTCGAAAGTTGGCCCTGTCAGCGACCCGAACGACCCCGACCGGACCCCTGCCGGATGAGACGTAGTCCACAGTTCAAGAAACTTTCGCGAATCGCGTAACGCCGGGGCCACCGCCCCTCGATACGACCCATGAACGCAGGACCCAGATCTACCGGGGAATGGAGAAAAACAGTGCGCACCTCGTTTCCGACTTCCGTCTCCGCGGCCGACATCGATGCCGCGGCGCAGGACTACATCCAGCGTGGATGGACGGTTGCCGAAACGGCCAACGGGATCTGCTTGATCACCGATGACGAGATTTCCGGCATCGAGGTCAGCGGCGAGCTGGCCGGTGCGGTCCGCCGCTTCCTGCGCGCCAACAACCTGTCCGGCCCGGTGATCGAGTTCCCCGGCGCCGACCGTCGCGAGATCCACCTCGTCACCGGTCTGCGCAAGGCCGCCATGGCGCTGGAGGCGCTGCGCGAGGCGGGCGCCACCGTCTACACCGACGGCGCGGGCATCCCGCTGCCGCCGAGCAAGCTCTCGGCCGGGTCGGCCTGCTGGGGCGTCGCCCCGCACGAGGCCCGCTGGGTGCCGCCGGTGGTCGCGATCAGCGCCGCCGTGCGCTCGGCCGCTACGGCCACCACCCGGCGCCGCACGCAGCTGACCAGCGTCGCCTGCTGAAACGACTCCCCGGAGGAGGGGACGGCCCGCACTACCGGCCCTGAACGACCGGCATCCGTTGGACGGATGCCGGTCGTCCTCGTCTCTCCGGCACCGCTCGCGACTATGGGACATCTTCCAAAAATGTCGCAAATTTGCCTTCCCTCCGGCCGACCGCCGGGTCAAGATGGGATATGGCTCCGATCACAGACCTCTCTCGCAACCTGTTGCGCACCTGTCCGCTGTGCGAAGCGGTGTGCGGGTTGGAGATCACCCTCGACCGCGACGACCACGTCACCTCGATCCGCGGCGACAAGCAAGACCCCTTCAGCAAGGGCTTCCTCTGCCCCAAAGGCGCCAGCCTCGGCCACCTCGACGAGGACCCGGACCGGGTCACCGAACCGCTGATCCGCGATCGAGCGACCGACACGTGGCGCACGGCGGGCTGGGACGAGGCCTTCGATTACATCGCCGAACGTTTCCCGCCGATCCTCGCCGAGCACGGGAACCAGGCGGCCGCACTCTATCTGGGCAATCCGAACGCGCACACCGTGGCGGGCGCGCTGTACCTGCCCGTGCTGATGCGCGCGCTCGGCACCAAGAATCTGTTCTCCGCGAGCACCGCCGACCAGATGCCCAAGCAGGTGGCCAGCGGGCTGATGTTCGGCGATCCGCTCACCGTGCCGGTGCCGGATCTGGATCGCACCGACTACCTGCTGATGCTCGGAGCCAATCCGCTGGAGTCCAACGGATCGCTGTGCACCGCGCCGGATTTCCCCGGTCGGTTGAAGGCGCTGCGCCGCCGCGGCGGCCGGTTCGTCGTGGTGGATCCGCGCCTGACGCGCACCGCCAAACTGGCCGACGAGCACCTGTTCGTCCGGCCGGGCACCGACGCCTACCTGCTGTTCGGCATCGTGCACACGCTCTTCGCCGAAGGACTGACCGAGGTGCGGGTCGAGGTGGCGGGGCTGGACGAGTTGCGCGCGGCCGCCGCCGATTTCACACCGGAGGTCGTCGCGGCCCGCACCGGAGTGGCCGCCGAGACCGTCGTCCGCATCGCTCGCGAGCTGGCCGCGGCCCCGACGGCGGCCGTGTACGCCAGGATCGGCACCTGCACCGCCGAATTCGGCACCCTGACCCAGTGGCTCGTCGACGTGCTCAACGTGCTCACCGGCAATCTGGACTCGCCGGGCGGCGCCATGTTCGCCACCGCCGCCGCGGGCGGCATCTCGCGCACCAAACCGTTCCGCACCGGCCGCTGGACCAGCCGGGTGCGCGGGCTGCCCGAGTCGATGGGCGAGCTGCCCGTCGCCACGCTCGCCGACGAGATCCGCACGCCGGGCCAGGGGCAGGTACGCGCGATGGTGACGGTCGCGGGCAACCCGGTGCTTTCCGCGCCGAGCGGCGCGCGGCTGGACGCGGCGTTGGCCGGGCTGGAGTTCATGGTGAGCGTGGACCGCTACGTCAACGAGACGACGCGGCACGCCGACGTCATCCTGCCGCCGCCGCGCCCGTTGCAGTCCCCGCACTACGATTTCGCGCTGCTCCAGTTCGCGGTGCGCAACTACACCCGCTATTCGCGCCCGCTGGTGCCGCTCGGCGACCGCCCGTCGGAGGCGGGTGTGCTGGCCCGGCTCGGCGCGGCGCTCACCGGCAGGCCGCACAACGGCACCGGCGACCAGGACCCGCTGACCATGGTGGACGAGCTGGTCATCGCGGGCATGCTGCACAAGGCGGGCATTCCCGAGCGCAGGCCGGAACTGCACGGTGAGACCAGCACCGAGCAGCGCATCGACCTGATGCTGCGGCTCGGGCCCTACGGCGAGTGGAACGGTGGCACCCTGAATCTGCAAGAGCTGCTGGACAACCCGCACGGCATCGATCTCGGCCCGTTGCGACCCCGGCTGCCGGAGGCGCTGCGCACCGCGTCGAAAAGGGTGGAGCTCGCGCCCGCACCGCTGCTCGCCGACGTGGCGCGGCTGCGCGCCAAACTGGCCGAGGACGCGCCCGATTTCGTGTTGATCGGGCGGCGGCACCTGCGCTCCAACAACAGCTGGATGCACAATGTCGCGACCCTGGTGAGCGGTACCAACCGGTGCACGTTGCAGATCCACCCCGACGACGTGAACCGGCTCGGCCTCGGCGACCAGGCCGTGGTGAAATCGGCCGCCGGCATGTTGACCGTGCCGCTCGAGCCGACCGAGGCGATCATGCCGGGCGTGGTGAGCCTGCCGCACGGATGGGGCCACGACGGCAGCTCGCAGACGGTGGCCAAGGCCAATGCCGGGGTGAATGCCAATGCGCTGACCGATGATTCGGTGGTCGACGTGCCCTCGGGGAACGCGGTGTTCAACGGCGTGCCGGTGACGCTGACGCCCGCGTGAGACGACACCCTGCCGACCGGCCGGAAATCATTCCGGCCGGTCGGAATTCAGCAAACTCACGGAAACCCTTGCGCTAACGCCACATTCGGTGCATCCTCAATGGCGGTTTCGTAGATCTGCCATGCCCGAACCCATTAAAATGGACAGGATTTCGGTCAAGTCGCGGTTCAACGTGGAGTCGCGCGGTACCCCGGATTCCGGCGACCAGAGGGGGCGCGATGCCCGGTACACGTTGTGGCAGTGATGGCGAGCGCGAACTACAGGAAAGGTACGGCACAGAGGGCAGGGCCGATCGTTTTTACGCAGATCAGATGCGAGATCGGCTGAACTCGACCATGATCGAGTTCATCGGCAGGATGGACATGGCGTTCGTCGCCACCGCCGACAAACACGGCGAATGCGACAACAGCTTCCGTGCCGGTCCCCCCGGATTTCTGCACGTGATCGACGAGCGAACGGTCGCCTATCCCGAATACCGCGGCAACGGCGTGATGGCGAGTCTCGGCAACATTCTGGAGAATCCCCACGTAGGCATCCTGCTAATCGATTTCGTGCGCGACCTCATCGGCCTGCACATCAACGGGTCCGCCCGCATCGTGGAGGACGCGACGCTGCGGCGCAGCGTTCCCGAGCTACCCGAGAACGTCAAGGGAAGGGCCGCGGAACTCTGGGTCGTGGTCGACGTCGAGGAGGCCTACATCCACTGCCGCAAACACATTCCGCACCTCGTCCCCGCGGAACGTGAGCAGCGGGACTGGGGCACGGACAATACGCGGGCGAAGGGCGGCGACTACTTCGGCGTGAAGGCGGAGGCCCGCGCCGAACTCGCGGACGTGCCCGGCTCGGCCCCCGCGCTGGCCAGATGAGCGGCGTGCGGCGCCTCAGTGGATCTTGAAGATCACCAGGCGCTGCACGACGAAGTTGATGACGGTCGCGGTGCCCTGCGCGACGACGAACGCCAGCGGCACCCGCCACCACTGCTCGCCGATCGCGTAGTACAGCACCTGGTTGATGCCGACCTGCACCGCGAAGGTCGTGGCGTACAGCGCGACGACGGCGGCGAAGCGGGCGCGGCTCGGCGGCGCCTTGAAGGTCCACCTGCGGTTGATCAGGTAGGCCGTGGTGGTGCCCGCGATGAACCCGATGGACTTGGCGACCGAGACGGGCAGGCCGAGCACGTTCAGCAGCAGGACGTACAACCCGAAGTCCACGATCGCCGACAGGCCGCCGGTCAGTGTGAACCGGATGATCTGCGTCTTGAGGTCGACTTCGGTGCTGTCGTCGACTCGGCGCTCTCGGGGCCCTTCGTGGTTACGCAGGCTGCCTCCTTCGGGCCCGTCGTTCGCGCCGACGGGCTCGTCGACGAGCGGCAATTCGGCCGGGAGCGGCAGGTGGGGTTCGGCTTGCACGCGCACGAGCGTAACGGGCGCGACCCGACCCCGCCCCTCCTCGGCCCGCGCAGGGTCGGCGCGCAGGGGAGGTGCCTCAACTCGCGCACCCGGACGCATCGCGCACGACCCGGAGTGAAGGCGGAGACCGGCGCGGCCGGGTGAGGGGCGCGGGTCCGCGGGGCGGTAGTGACCGTCTCCATACTGGTGAGTACGGAGACAACAACCCCTCCGGCCGTCATGCCTGTAGCCTCTATGCCGATGTCAACGAAAGCTTCGACCGCCACCGTCGCGAACGGTGACAGCGGGACCGCAGGTAGCACCGACAACGGCGCTGCGAGCGCCAACGGCTTCGCGTTGCCGACCGAGACCCGGGCACTGACCGGGTGGGGTCGCACCGCACCGACCTCCGCCGAAGTGCTCTCGACCAGCGATCCGGAAGTGATCGCCAAGGCCGTGGCCATGGTCGCCGAGGACAACGACGGCAAGCCGGCCCACCTACGTCGCGGCGTGATCGCCCGCGGCCTCGGCCGTTCCTACGGGGACAACGCCCAGAACGCGGGTGGCCTCGTCGTCGACATGACCGCGCTGAACAAGATCCACCGCATCGACCGCGACACTCGCCTGGTCGACGTGGACGCGGGCGTGAACCTGGACCAGCTGATGAAGGCCGCGCTGCCGTTCGGCCTGTGGGTCCCGGTGCTGCCCGGCACGCGACAGGTCACCATCGGCGGTGCGATCGGCTCCGATATCCACGGCAAGAACCACCACAGCGCGGGCAGCTTCGGCAACCACGTGCGTTCGATGGAACTGCTCACCGCCGACGGCACCGTGCAGCACATCACGCCGAAGAAGAACGCCAAGCTGTTCTGGGCCACCATCGGCGGCTGCGGCCTGACGGGCATCATCCTGCGCGCCACCATCGAGATGACGCCGACGGAGACCGCGTACTTCATCGCCGACGGTGACGTGACGCCGACCCTGGACGACACCATCGCCTTCCACAGCGACGGCTCGGAGGACCGCTACGAGTACAGCTCGGCGTGGTTCGACGCGATCAGCCCGGAACCCAAGCTGGGCCGCGCCGCCATCTCCCGCGGCAACCTGGCCAAGCTGGATCAGCTGCCCAAGAAGCTGCAGAAGGATCCGCTACGGTTCAACGGCAAGACGTTCTTCACGTTGCCGGACGTGTTCCCGAACGGGTTGGCCAACAAGTACACCTTCACCCCGATCGGCGAGCTCTGGTACCGCAAGTCGGGCACCTACCGCGGTAAGGTGCAGAACCTGACGCAGTTCTATCACCCGCTCGACATGCTGGGCGAGTGGAACCGCGGCTACGGCTCCAACGGCTTCCTGCAGTACCAGTTCGTGGTGCCGCCGGAGTCGGTGGAGGAGTTCAAGCGGATCATCATCGACATCCAGCGGTCCGGGTTCTACTCGTTCCTCAATGTTTTCAAGCTCTTCGGACCGGGTAACCAAGCGCCGCTGAGCTTCCCGATGCCCGGGTGGAACATCTGCGTCGACTTCCCGATCTCGGCGGGCCTCAACGAGTTCGTCACCGATCTGGACCGCCGGGTGCTCGAATTCGGCGGGCGGCTCTACACCGGAAAGGACTCGCGCACCACGGCCGAGACCTTCCACAAGATGTACCCGCGGATCGACGAGTGGATCAAGGTCCGCCGGAGTGTCGATCCCACAGGCGTTTTCATGTCCGACATGGCGAGAAGGCTGGAGCTTCAGTGATCAATGCCGTAGGCAACCCGCAGACCATCCTGCTGCTGGGCGGTACCTCGGAGATCGGACTGGCGATCTGCGCCGAGTACCTGAAGAAGGGGCCGGCGCGGATCGTTCTGGCCACCCTCCCCAACGATCCGCTGCGCGAGGGCGCGGTGGCCCAGATGGAGGCCGCGGGCGCGAACAAGGTGGAGGTCGTCGACTTCGACGCGCTCGACACCGACTCGCACCCGAAGGTGATCGACGCGGCGTGGTCCGGCGGTGACGTCGACGTCGCCATCGTGGCCTTCGGTGTGCTCGGCGACGCCGAGCAGCTGTGGCAGGACCAGCGCAAGGCCGTGCAGGTCGCCGGGATCAACTACACCGCGGCGGTTTCCGTCGGCGTGCTGGTCGGCGAGAAGATGAAGGCGCAGGGCTACGGGCGCATCATCGCCATGTCCTCGGTGGCGGGCGAGCGGGTGCGCCGCTCCAACTTCGTCTACGGCTCCACCAAGGCCGGCCTGGACGGCTTCTACCTCGGCCTCGGCGAGGCGCTGCGCCCGTTCGGCCCGCGCGTCCTCGTCATCCGCCCCGGCCAGGTGCGCACCACGACCACCCTGGACCACTGGAAGGCCACCGGCGCCAAGGAAGCCCCGTTCACCGTCGACAAGGAAGACGTGGCGGCGCTCGCGGTCTCGGCCTCCGAAAAGGGCAAGGACCTCATCTGGGCCCCCGGCCCCGTGCGCTTCCTCATGTCCATCCTGCGCCACATCCCCCGCCCGATCTTCCGCAAGCTCCCCCTCTGAGCATTGCCTCGAACCCAGAACTGCCGCGCCATCCCCGATGCCGCGGCAGTTCTCGTTATATCCCGATCACCAGGGGTGAATGTACAATTTCAGCGAGCAGGCGCGGACTTTATGTACAGGAGGCGCACATGTCCCTCACCCATATCGAGATCGATGACGAAGCTCTGGAACAAGCCAAGAGACTCGGCGGGCACCGGACAAAGACGGCGGCCGTCGCCGCCGCGCTAACCGAATACAACAAGCGGATGTCCCGCGCCGCGGCGTACGACCACTACTTCGAGCTGGCTCGCGGCTGGGATATCGAAGGGGCCGAGGCCGCCCACCGAGCGGAGAAGGAGCCACCTGCCAGGTGATCGGATACCTGCTCGATTCCTCGGCGCTGTGGCGCATCCTGCGAGACGAGGCTGTCCACGAACTCTGGCGGACACCGACGACGGACGGGGAGTTGCGGTCCTGCTACCCGCAGCGGGCCGAATTCCTCCGGTCGGCGCGCAATCTGAAGGAGTACTCCGCGTTCCGCGGCATGTATGACGCTTTGTACAGCGATGCCGCGGTGCCGAAATCGGCCGGAACGTGGATCGCCGGTTTGCAGGATCGCGCGGCCGAACGCGGGAACCACGGCTGTCTGTCCAGTGTCGACCTGCAGATCTGCGCTACCGCCGCATACCACGGTCTGGTGGTCGTTCATGACGACGCCGACTTCGTCACCGCCGCGCGACTGGCGACCGAACTTCGGCAGGTGAACGTGCACGAAGGACCGAATCCAGAGTCGGTCTGACGGTGACCTACGGCGACGATGCGGATTCTCGGCCGTGGAAACTGCGACTTCGCGCGGACGATCTGCCCGCAGCGCCAGGGGCCGTTGCCAACAACGTAGATCTCTTCGCGCCGGAGTCGGGTGAGCACTGCGGCCGCCGTCTGTCATTTGCCGGAAAATCGACGCTCCGCCGGATTTCGCGTCCACCTCGCAAGATGTTCTCCGGCGCGAGCTCGGCGGTCACGAGTGATCGCGTGCGATACCGGGCTGCACGCGATCCCGGCGAGGCCCGCTCGCGCGGCGGCGGTGAGACCCAGTCTCCTGCCTGTGTGCGGGGAGTTTGTTAGCGTGCGGTGCGAATCAGGGGCGGCGGTCGGTGGGTGCCGAGCGCAGAGCCGACGACTGGAACCGGAGGCGCTATGAGCACCACTGTCACGGAACAGAGCACCGCGACCCCACCGGGGCGGATGTCGCTGTTCCTGCGGCAGGTGGGAGCCGGACTCGGTGAGGGTCTGCTCGCCGCGCTGGTGGCCGCGGTCGTCGCCGCGGTTGGGCTGGTGGCCTTTTCGCTGGTGTCCTGGCCTGCGTTCAACTCCTCCAATGTGACTCGGGCGTTGACGACGGCGGGGCAGGTCGCGGCGGCCGCGATGCTGATCGCCGCGGTCTGGCTGTTACGGGCGCACAAGTGGCCTCGGGTGGCGAAAGTGCTGTCCTGGGCCGGGATTTCGGCGTTCGTGACGGTGACGCTCGGGATGCCGCTTGCGGCGACGAAGCTGTACCTGTTCGGCGTGTCGGTCGATCAGGAGTTCCGCACCGAGTACTTGACGCGGCTCACCGACAGCGCGTCGCTGCGCGATATGACGTACATGGATCTGCCGCCGTTCTATCCGGCCGGGTGGTTCTGGGTCGGCGGACGCGTGGCGAATGTGCTGGGGATAGACGGCTGGGAGGCGTTCAAGCCGTACGCGATCGGTTCGCTCGCGGTGGCGGCGGTGCTCGCGCTCGTGCTGTGGACCCAGCTGATCCGGGCCGACTGGGCCGTGGCGGTCACGGCGGCGACGACCGCGGTGGCGCTGACCTACGCCTCGCCCGAGCCGTACAGCTGCGTGATCGTGCTCCTGCTTCCGCCCGCGCTGGTGCTGGCTTGGGGCGCGTTGTATCGACCGCTGGAGGACGGGGCATCGCCCGGCCCGCAGGCGGGAGGGATCAGGACGGCCGGGGGCTGGGGCGCGGTGATCGGCACCGGCCTGTTCCTCGGCATCGCCGCGACCTTCTACACCTTGCACTTCCTCGTCGCCGCCTTCGCGATCGCGCTGATGGGTCTGCTGGCCGCCGGGCTCGAGATCCGGCAGCGGCGGACGTGGCGGGCCGCGGTGCCGCCGCTGGTGCGCCTGCTGGCGATCGCCGCGATCTCCGGGCTGATCGCATTGGTGTGCTGGGGTCCGTACCTGGTGAAGTCGCTCACCACCAAGACACCGGGCTCCGGCACGGCACTGCACTACCTGCCGAAGTCGGGCGCGGAGCTTCCGCTGCCGATGGCCGAGTTCACGCTGCTCGGCGGACTGTGCCTGATCGGAACCGTGTGGCTGGTGGTGCGCGCGGGTTCGTCGCGGCGCGCGCAGGCGCTCGGCATCGGTGTGGTGGCGATCTACCTGTGGACGCTGCTGTCCATGCTGGCGACGGCGGCGGGTACCACCCTGCTGTCGTTCCGGCTGGAGGCGCCGCTGCTCGTGCTGCTCTCCGCCGCGGGCGCGTTCAGTCTCGTCGAGGGCACCCGCGCCGTGTACCAGGCGTTCGGCGAGCCCCCACGATTCCGGCCCGCCGTGGTCGCGATCGCGATCGTCGGCGCACTGGCCTTCGTCCAGGACATCCCGCACGTGCTGACCCCGGAGATCACCACCGCCTACACCGACACCGACGGCGACGGCAACCGCGCCGACAAGCGCCCGGCCTCGGCGGTCTCGTACTACCGCGAGATCGACGCCGCGCTACTCGCCCAGACCGGCCGCCCGCGCGACGAGACGGTCGTCCTCACCGCCGACACCAGCTTCCTCTCCTTCTACCCGTACTGGGGTTTCCAGGCGCTCACCTCGCACTACGCGAACCAGCTCGCCGATTTCCCCGGCCGGGCGGCCACCATCAAGGACTGGAGCGCGCTGGATTCGCCCGCGCAGCTGCTGGACGCGATGGCGCACAGCCCGTGGCGCGCGCCCGACGCCTTCCTGTTCCGCCGCGGCGACGACGCGTACAGCCTGCGCCTGGCCGAGGACGTCTACCCGAACGACCCGAACGTGCGGCGCTATACGGTGAGCTTCCCGAAGCAGCTGTTCGACGACCCCGCCTTCACAAAAACCGACATCGGACCCTTCACCCTCGTCACCGTCCGTCGCTGACACCGGCAAAACCCCAGGTCACCGACCCGGCCGCGAAACAGATGTGTCGGCGGGGCCGTTTCTGGATAACCGACGCACTGGGCGTACCTCCGGCCGCGCGCGCACTGTGGACGGACTCCGTTCGGCAGCGCCGTCCGGCGCACAGGCTCGGTGGGCGCCCGCTCTCAGCCGCCATCGCTATATCGTGGGCGGCTGATTTCCGGCAGGGCAGAGGGAGAGTTCGCGCGTGCAGTTGGACAGCGCCGATCGGGAGACGACACAGCGATCGGCGGGAGGTATCACGGCCACCCGGCCGGGACTGCTCCAGCGCCCCGCGATCGCACGGTTGCGCGTCCACCGGGCGGACCTGCTCGTCGGCTGTGCCTACCTGGCGCTGGCCACCGCCGTGCTCTCCAGGCAATGGCGCGACACCGGCAGTGGCTACCTGATCAAGAGTGGTCAGGACCAGACCATGTGGGAGTGGTTCTTCGCGGTGACCGCGCATTCGGTCGCGCACCTGGAGAACCCGCTCGGGACGAACCTGCAGAACTTCCCCGCCGGGGTGAACATGATGGCCAATACGGCCATGTTCGGCGTCGGCGTCCCGTTCACCCCGATCACCCTGCTCTTCGGGCCGACGGTCACCTTCGTGCTCGCTCTCACCCTCGGCCTGGCCGCGACCGCCTACGCCTGGTACCGGCTGTTCGCGCGCGAGCTGGTGACGTCGCGGGCGGCCGCGGCGATCGGCGGACTGTTCTGCGGCTTCGCCCCCGCGATGATCTCGCACGCCAACGCGCACCCGAACTTCGTCGCGCTGGCGCTGCTCCCGATCATCGCCGGACTGCTGATCCGGATGGCGCGCGCGGCCCTCGACGCGCAGGCCGCGCCGCGCAACCGGCTGCGGGACGCGATCGTGCTCGCCGTGCTCGTCGCGTCGCAGATCGCGCTCGGCGAGGAGCCGCTGCTGATCTTCGCGCTCGCCTTCGGGTTGTTCGCGGTGGTCTACCACCTGCACCAGCCGCGGCAGGGCGTGCGTGCGCTGCGCGCGCTGGCCCCCACGATCGCCGCGGCCGCGGGCCTCACGTTGCTGCTCACCGCGGTCCCGCTGTGGTGGCAGTTCTTCGGGCCGCAGAGCTATCACTCCATCGACCACGGTCCGATGGGCAACGACCTGAAGACCCTCGTGCAGTTCCCGTCCGAATCCCTGGGCGGCGCGTGGGCCCCCGGCCAATACGTGGCCATCAACGACACCGAACAGAACGCCTACTTCGGCTGGCCGCTGTTGCTGGTGCTCACCGCCACCGTGGCGCTGCTCTGGCGCGACCGGGTGGTGCGCGCCGCGGCGGCGGTGATCGCGGTGTTCGGCGTGCTCTCGCTCGGTGCGGTGGCCACGGTCGGCAAGCGACCCACCGGCATCGAACTGCCGTGGGCGCTGGCCGAGAAGATTCCCTTGCTGAATTCGGTGCTGGAGACCCGGCTGACGATGGCCGCCGTCCCGGCCATCGCCGCGGTGCTCGCGCTGGCCTCCAATCGCGCCGCGGCCTCGTGGAAGCAGTCGGCGACGGACTGGAAGCCGCTGGCCTGGTTCGCGGCGCTGACCTTCGCGCTGCTGCCGTTGGCGCCGACGGTCCTGCCCGTGACCGAGCGCGCGCCCACGCCGCGATTCTTCGCCGACGGGACGGTGCGAGAGTACGTGCGCGACGGTTCGGTGGTCATGATTCCGCCGCCCCGGCCTCCGGATGCCCGAGCGCTGCGCTGGCAGGCCGACGCGGACTTCTCCTTCCCGCTGGCGGGCGGATATTTCGTCGGGCCGACGGGCGTCGAGAAGAAGGGCAGCTACGGTCCGGAGGCGCGGCAGACCGCGGCGCTGCTGGTGAAGGCGCAGGACACCGGAACGGTGCCGGCGATCGGTGACGACGAACGCGCCGCGGCGCTGGCGGATCTGCGGTTCTGGCGGGCGGACGTCCTGGTACTCCCGTTCACGAAGCACTCCGACGTGCTGACCAGCACCGTTACCCAATTGCTCGGCTTCGCCCCGACGCGCGTCGACGACGTGTGGGTCTGGGACGTGCGCGCCGTGCGCTGAACCCGCCGGGCTCCGCCGCCACGGCGCGCGGGCCACCGCACCCTCGGTGCCGAGAGTCACGATCGCGGGGTGGATAGCATGAACGACCGTGCGACCGGACCGATCTTCTCGAGCGTTCACCAGATACCGCCTGATCGCCCTCGTCTCCGGACTTCTCGGATTCGTGCTGGCGCTGCTCACACCGCTGCTGCCGGTGCGGCAGGACCAGGCGACGCTGGACTGGCCCCAGCCGAGCGCCGCCGAGGTCGAGGCGCCGCTGGTGTCGTACGTCCCGCTGCGGCTGGACGCCACGCTGCCGTGCTCGACCCTGCAATCCGGCGCGAGCACGCTGCTGTCCACCATCCCGGTCGCCTCCGGCCAGGCCAGCCCCAAGGGCCTGGTGGTCTCGGTCGCCGGCGGCACGCTCTCGGTGCTGCAACGCGACATTCCGCTGCTGTCCGCGCCGGTGGTCGAGATCGGATCCTGCGGAGGCATCGAGATCTCCTCGACCGCGGCCGCGACCACCGTCGAATTCACCGGAGTCCGACGCGAAGACGGCACCGCCTTCCGCAACACGATCGACCGCGACATCCGCCCGCAGTTGGTCGGCGTGTTCACCGACCTGTCCGCCGAGCAGCTGGGCGGCGCCTGGCTGCACGCCGACATCGACTCGCGGTTCTCCTCCACGCCGAGCGCGCTGAAGCTGGCCGCGATGATCGCGGCCGCGGTCTGCACGATCATCGCGCTCGTCGCACTGCACCTGCTCGACACCGGTGACGGCAGGCGGGCCCGCCGCTTCCTGCCCGCGCACTGGTGGCGGTTCACCCCCGCCGACGGCGTCGTCCTCGGCACCCTGGTGGTCTGGCACGTCATCGGCGCGAACACCTCCGACGACGGATACATCCTCAATATGGCCAGGGCCTCGGAGCATTCGGGCTACATGGCCAACTACTACCGCTGGTTCGCGGTGCCGGAGGCGCCGTTCGGCTGGTCCTACGAGGTGCTGGCCTGGATGACCAAGATCTCCGACGCCAGCCCGTGGATGCGCCTGCCCACGCTGCTCGCCGGAATCGTCTGCTGGCTGGTGATCAGCCGAGAGGTGCTGCCGCGCCTCGGCGCTCGGGTACGCCGCGACCAGGTCGCGCTGTGGACCGCGGGACTGGTCTTCCTCGCCTTCTGGCTCCCCTACGACAACGGACTGCGCCCGGAACCGCTGATCGCCGCGGGCGCGCTGCTCACCTGGTGCTCCATCGAGCGCGCGATCGCCACCGGCAGGCTGCTGCCCGCCGCCGTCGCGGTGCTCATCGCGGCCTTCTCGCTGGCCGCCGGTCCGACCGGCCTGATCTGCGTCGCCGCGCTGATCGCCGGATCGCGGCCGGTGCTGGAGATCATCGTCAAGCGGGCGCGCGGCACGGACACGGACACCGTGCGCGCCAAGGTGTTCCGCTGGTCGGCGTTGCTGTTTCCCGGTCTCGCGGCCGGAACCCTGGTGCTGATCGCGGTTTTCGCCGATCAGACCCTGGCGACCGTGATGGAAGCGACCCGGGTGCGCACCATCGTCGGCCCGAACGTGGCCTGGTTCGACGAGCGCACCCGCTGGGATTCGCTGCTGATGCTCGCGCCGGACGGTTCGCTGTCCCGGCGCTTCGGCGTGCTGATCATGCTGTTGTGCCTGCTGGTCTGTGTGCTCCAAGTGCTGCGCAAGGGCCGCATCCCCGGCACCTCGCGCGGTCCTTCGGTGCGCATCCTCGGCATCGTGTTCGCGTCGCTGTTCCTGATGATGTTCACGCCGACCAAGTGGACCCACCACTTCGGCGTGTACGCGGGTCTGGCCGGATCGCTGGCGGCGCTGGCCGCTGTCGCGGTGGGCACCGCGGCGATTCGCTCCGCGCGCAACCGCGCGCTGTTCGCCGCCGCCGTGCTGTTCCTGCTCGCGATCACCTTCACCGGCTCCAACGGGTGGTGGTACGTGTCCAGCTACGGCGTGCCGTGGTGGGACAAGGCGCCGCTGGTGGCGGGCAAGGGCATCTCGACGCTGTTCCTCGGCCTGACCGGCGTCGCGCTGCTGCTCGCGCTCTGGTTCCACTACCGCGAGCCCTATCGGCGCGAAAGGACGACGCCCGTCAATGGTTTCGACCGGCTGGCCTCCGCGCCGCTGACCGTCGCCGCCGCGCTGCTCGTGCTGTTCGAGTTCGCCTCGCTCGGCAAGGCCGCGGCCACCCAGTACCCGGCGTACTCGATCGCCAAGTCGAATGTCGAGTCGCTGCGCGGCAATCCGTGCGCGCTGGCCGACGAGGTGCTCGTCGAGACCGACACCGCCGATTCGCTGCTGCTGCCCTACGAGGGCGCGCCCGCCGACGGCTTGAACGCCGAGTCGAAGGGCTTCTCCCCCAACGGCGTCGCGAGCGATCTCACCGCCGACGCGGAGGAGACCACGACGGGCGGCGCGAACACGGTGGACAAGGACTCGAAGAACAAGACGACCAACACCACCGGCGCGGGCACCGGCGGCGGCTCCACACAGCAGGCGGGCATCAACGGCAGCTCCGTGGCGCTGCCGTTCGGACTCGACCCCGCGCGCACCCCCGTCATGGGCTCCTACCGGGAGGGCGAGCAGCAGCAGTCCTCGCTGACCTCGCAGTGGTACCGCCTCGACCTCACCGACAGCATGCGAAACGACCCCGCCTACCGGGTGCTGGCCATCACCGCGGCGGGCCGGATCAGGACGGTGGACGCCGACGGCGTGGTGACCTACGGCCAGGACCTGAAGCTGGAGTACGGCACCCGCGGCCCCGAGGGGGCGGTGACCACGCTCGGCTCGGTGCAACCGCTCGACATCGGCCCGGCCCCCTCCTGGCGCAACCTCCGTGTGCCGCTGGATCAGCTGCCCGTCGAAGCGAACGCGGTGCGCTTGGTCGCCGTCGACAACGACATCACCTCCAAGCAGTGGCTCGCTGTCACCCCGCCCCGCCTGCCCCGGTTGTCGACCCTCAACTCGGTTGTCGGACAGACAGATCCGGTACTGCTGGACTGGCACGTCGGGCTGGCGTTCCCGTGCCAGCGGCCGTTCGACCACCACGACGGCGTCGCCGAGACGCCCAAGTGGCGCATCCTGCCCGACCGGGTCGGCTCCGACGCCTCCAACGCCTGGCAGGACGACATCGGCGGCGGCCCACTCGGCTGGACCGGACTGCTGACGAAGGCCGAGACAGTGCCCAGCTATCTGGACCACGACTGGGCCCGTGATTGGGGTTCGCTGGAACAGTTCACGCCCTACGCCCCGGACGCCGTGCCCGCCCAGATCGGCGTCACCGAGGTGACGCGCGGCGGGCTCGCGCAGGACGACCCGATCCGGGTGCGCTGAACCCGGCCGGGAATCCGCCGCGATAACGGCGAGCCGGACGCCGAACGGGTCGCGGGTCGCCTACCGAAGGGGGAGGCTGGACGGTCGGTTTCGAACCGCCGTCCTGCCGCGACCCCTCGTCTCGGGGCGCCCGCGAAACCCGCTGACGCACTGTCGGTTTCGGCGAGGTGACACCTCCGTAACCGATGATTCGAATACGAGACGCGGGCGCGTTCGGACCGTAATCTTGTGAGCATGACAGCAGCCTTCGATGACATGGATCTGCGCGATCTCGTCGATCTGCTCACCGACGAGGAAAAGCGCGAAATACGCCCTGCGGTGCAGCGGGTGCTCGGCCGCCTCCCTTCCCAGGAGGTCCTGCGCCGCGAACTCGGGCGCCGCATGCTCGAGGTCTGAGCCGAACCCACCTACCCCCACGGCAACGCGGCTGACGCCGAAAAGCCGTGTTCAGCAGACTGCCCGGAAAACCTTCGCTACCGAGACTCCTGGAACACTCCCCCCCATACATCACAGGGCCGTGATGTCGGTTGTTCACCGACGCCACGGCCCTGCTTACTGTTCGGGTCCGGTCAGAACACTCGCATGTCTCCCGGCGACCACATGCCGGACCGGTTCGCGGTGCCCGTCTCGAGGCGGGCGGGCTTCGCGTTCGGGTCGTACTGGTCGTAGCGCTCCAGCGAACCCCAGTCGCGCGCCCAGTCGTCCTTCATGTAGGTCGGCATGGTGGTCGACTTGGCCAGCATTTGCGCGAAGCCGAGCGGACCGCCGAATTCCTCGGCCTGCCAGGTGTTGGTGGAGCTGATGGCCAGCGGACGGTCCGGCAGGATGCGGAACTTCGGCACCTCGGCCACGCCGTTCTCGTGGTAGAACGGCCGCTGGCACGGGAACTGCAGGCCGACGGCCCAGTCCAGCAGGATCGGCTGCTGCGAACCGAGGAAGTCGTTGAGCGACTTCAGCTTCGGCATCCGCGGCGGGGTGAACGCCAGCCACTGGTCACCGATCAGAATCCGGTCCTCGGCGACGATGCGCACGGTATCGGCCTCCGGCGCGATCTCGTCCAGCGGCACCCGCAGGTTGCGCCAGGACGGGAACGGGCCGATATCGCGCGGCAGGTACGTGCCGAGCTTCTCCACCGAGCCGTCGGGCAGGCGGCGACCGTAGTCCACGGTCAGCGACTGGCCGTACTTCATCGCGCCGGTGTCGTCGAAGGACATGATGCGTCCGGCGGCCGAGATCACCACCAGCGGGCGGTCGGCCGATCGCGCGGGCAGTTCGTACCAGCTCGAGGTCAGTGCGGCCGGTTGCTGCATGCCTTCCTGGTAGCTGCCCATGATCGGGGTCGTCGAGGGGTCGAGGCCGAACGGCAGCGCGACGGTGCTGCCGTTCACGCCACGCACACCCTGGCCGCCGCCGGTGCCCGCGCTCTCGCCCTCGGCGAAGGCCGCGCCGACCGACTGGGTGGAGGTGTTGCCGGTGCCCGGCTTCACCTCGACGCTGTCGGCGGACAGGTCGTCCGGCACGCCGTTGGGATCGAAGCCCACCGGCTTGCCGCCGCCAAGCGCGTCGTCGTTGGCGGGCGGGTTGGCCGGATCGATGATCGGCGTCAGCCTGCCCCCGTTCGGGTCGGTCTCCACCAGCACGTCGTTGGCCAGGCCGCACATATTGCCGCCCAGGGCGTCGAAGTTGGAGCGGGCCAGCGAGTACGCCGGGTACTGCGAGTAGGCGCCCTTGGCCAGCGACGCCACCTCCAGCAACACCATCAGCGCGGCGACGACGGTCAGCGGGACCGCGGCGAACTTGCGGATTCGCCTGCCGCGCACGGTTCTCGCCGACGGCTGCGGCTTGGTGTAGTCCTCACGCAGCGCGAACCAGGCGACCAGTGCGAGCGCGAGACCGAAAAGAACAAGCATCAGCGTGTTCGACGAGTAGCCGCTCAGCGAGATCTGCTTGTCGAACCACGGCACGCCGAAGCTGGAGACGTACCAGTAGCCGTTGATGCCGGAGAACGCGATCGCCAGCACGAACAGCAGACCCGCGAGGAAGATGGCCCGGTTCTTACGGGCCCGCAACGCGCTGGCCGAGACCGCGACCGCGGTGACCGCGGCCAGCGAACCGGCGATGCCCGCGTACGCGCCGAAGTGGTGGGTCCACTTCGTCGGGTTGAACATCATGAAGAAGATCGTGCCGAGGACGATGCCCATCAGCCGCCACGTCGGGCCGCTCGCGATGCCGGGCACCCGCCTGCGCCGCAGCAGTACCAGCATGGTGGTGAACAGGCACAGCAGCATGACGAGGAAGGCGAAGCGGCGGGAGAGCGAGCCGTCCACCGTCTCCACGAACAGGTAGTAGTAGCGCAGGTAGTCCTCGTACCAGGCCAGGTTCGGGCCGGTGGCCTGACGGACCCGGTTCGCTTCCTGGATGCCCGCGAAGGTCTGATCGCTGTAGACCGCCGTCAACACCAGCAGGCCCGCCGCCGCGATCGGCGCGAGCAACGGCAGCGCGCCGTGTTCGCGGTGACGGCGCACCACGACCC
Source organism: Nocardia sp. bgisy134 (assembly GCF_965341865.1). Classification (GTDB taxonomy): domain Bacteria; phylum Actinomycetota; class Actinomycetes; order Mycobacteriales; family Mycobacteriaceae; genus Nocardia. Next base: position 145,788 of record NZ_CBDQZP010000005.1, on the reverse strand, counting down.
GCACCAGCGGCCGGATACCGGCGAGCAGCGCGGCGATACACATCAGACCGGTCGGCGCCGCCGCCAGCGTGAAGGCGGCGATCAGCACCGCCGCCGCGGCGGGCAGCAGGCGGCTGGTCGCGATGGCGCGCTCGATCGAAACCCAGGTCAGCAGGGCGCCGAGCGCGACGATCGGCTCCGAGCGCAAACCGTTGTCGAACGGCAGCCAGAAGGCGAGGAACACCAGGCCGCCGGTCCACAGCGCCACCTTGTTGGTGCGCACGCCGCGCCCGAGGCGGGGCACCACCTCGCGGCTGATCACCATCCAGCAGAGGATGGCGCAGCACAGCGCGGGCAGGCGCACCCACGGGCTGGCCGTGGAGATCTCCGCGAACACCTGGATCACGTAGTAGTACCAGCCGAACGGCGCCTCGGGGACGCCGTACCAGCGGAAGTAGTTGGCCATGTAGCCCGCGTCCGGGGCCACCCGCACCATGCTCAGGATGTAGCCGTCGTCGGAGGTGTTGGCCCCGACGAAGTGCCACAGCAGCAGGGTGCCGATCACGGCGCCGTCGGCCCAGGTCGGCTTCAGCCAGTGCGCGGGCAGGAAACGGCGGTGGCCGCGGCCATCGCTGCCGTCGAGGCGGGCCAGCGCGGCGAGGGCGACGAGCGTACAGAGCACCGCGGCAATCATCGCGATCAGCTTGACGAGCGTCGGGCTGGTGCTGAACCGGGTGTCGACGGTCATGTCGAAGGACAGACCGGCGGGCACCGCGCCCTTCAGATCCGAGAAGACGCCGACCACCTGCGGCCGGAAATCACCGGGCATCTGGCCCTCGGCGGGCACCTGCACCGTCTCGGTCTGCCCGGGCGCGCCGCCCTCGACGGGACGGTCGACCTTCAGCATCATGCCCTGGAACGCGGCGAAGGTGCGGTGGTGATCCGACGTGATGACGATCGAGGAGCACTCGCCCATCCGTGCCCGCTCGGCCGAGGCCACCACCGCGTTGCGGTTCACCACGTCGACGGACGTATCGGAGACCCGGACGAAGATCGCCTCCAGCGCCGCGCGGTCGCCCTGCGGCGGCGCGGTCGCCAGCAGCATGCCGCCCTGCTCGGGCAGTGCCGCCACCGACGAACACGGGATGCTCGCCCGCAGGTCGGTCGGCACCTGCGACATCAGCGGCGCCTGCACGTTGCCGAGCGTGCCGCCCTGCGGCCATTTCAGCACCGCCGTGGTCTGCTCGACGGGCAGGAACGGCGTGGCCAGCGCCAGCAGCGCCCCGAGCACACCGGCCACCAGCGCGACTATTCGCGCCGCCCGAAAATCCTTCGGTCGGACTTCGGGTGCGGCGGGAGGCTTCGTCAAGACAGCAGTAGCGACGTCGGGCACGGTTCGCAATGCTAGCGGGTAACGGGACGACGACGGGTCCCGGAAGCGCGCGACGAGTTCATCGAATTTCGGGCCGAGGGTACTTTTCGCCCCGAAAGTGGACCCGACTTGGTGACCCAATACCCGGTGAATGGAAAGGTGTGGGTATGACCAAGGTGAATCTCGAGACGAATTTCGGAGCGATCGTCCTGGAGTTGGACGCGGAGAAGGCGCCCAAGACGGTGCAGAACTTCGTGGACTACGTGAACGCCGGCCACTACGACGGCACGATTTTCCACCGCGTGATCCCGAACTTCATGATCCAGGGCGGCGGTTTCCAGCCCGACATGCGCCAGAAGGGCACCAACGCCCCCATCCAGAACGAGGCGAACAACGGCCTCAAGAACAACAAGTACACGGTCGCGATGGCCCGCACCAACGACCCGCACTCGGCCACCGCTCAGTTCTTCATCAACGTCGCGAACAACGACTTCCTGAACCACTCGGCTCCCACCCCGTCCGGCTGGGGCTACACGGTGTTCGGCTCCGTCGTCGAGGGCACCGAGGTGGTCGACAAGATCGCCGGCGTGGCCACCGGCTCGGCGGGTATGCACCAGGACGTGCCGCTCGACTCGGTTGTCATCACGTCCGCGAAGATCGGCTGACGACCGTAGGAAACGCGAATCGGGCCGTCTCCCCAGGGAGTACGGCCCGATTCCAGTTCACCACGAATTACAGCGGCAGCAGATGGTGCTTGCGCGGGTTGCGCGCGAGCTGCTTGTCCCGCAGCAGATGCAACGCCCTGCGTAGCTCCAGCCGGGTGCTGGACGGCTCGATGACGGCATCGATGTATCCGCGCTCGGCGGCCACCCACGGCGTCGCCACGGTCGCGTTGTAGAAGTCGATCATCTGCTTGCGCACCGCGGCGCGCTGCGCCTCCGGCGCGGCCTCGATCTGTTTCGCCCCGATCAGGCTCACGGCGCTCTCCGCGCCCATCACCGCGATGCGGGCCGTCGGCCAGGCCAGGTTCACGTCGGCGCCGAGCTGCTTGGAGCCCATCACCGCGTAGCCGCCGCCATAGGACTTGCGAATCACCACCGTGACCTTGGGCACGGTCGCCTCCACGAAGGAGAACAGGAAGCGTCCGCCGCGCTTGATGACGCCGATCTTCTCCTGCTCCACGCCGGGCAGGAACCCGGGCGTGTCGACCACGAAGACGAGCGGGAGCTCGAAGGCGTCGCAGAGCCGGACGAAGTGCGCCGCCTTGTCCGAGGCGCGGGCGTCGAGCGCACCGGCGTACACCATCGGCTGATTGGCGACGACGCCGACGCTGCGGCCGTCCACCCGGGCGAAGCCGGTGATGATATTGCGCCCCGCGCTCGCGCCGACCTCGTGAAAATCGCCGTCGTCGAAGATGCGCAGCAGGATCTCGTGCATGTCGTAGCCCGCGTTGTCGGAGTCCGGCACGAGCGAGTCCAGCTCGCGATCGGTGTCGGTGGGCTCCGGCTCCAGGCCGGGATTCACGATCGGGGCCAGCTCCTGGCAGCTCGTCGGCAGGAAGCCGAGGTACTCGCGCACCCACTGGAACGCGGCCGTCTCGTCCTTGGCGACGTGATGGATGTTGCCGTACTCGGCCTGGCTCTGCGCGCCGCCCAGCTCCTCGAGGCTCACGTCCTCGCCGGTGACCTCGCGGATCACCTTCGGTCCGGTGACGAACATGTACGCCTCTTCGGTCGCCACCACCACATCGGTGTTGATCGGGGCGTACACCGCGCCGCCCGCGCACTTGCCGAGGATCATCGAGATCTGCGGCACCAGGCCGGACAGCGGCTCCTGGCGCCGACCGAGTTCCGCGTACCAGGCCAGCGAGGTGACGGCCTCCTGGACGCGCGCGCCGCCGGAGTCGTTGATGCCGACGACCGGGCAGCCGACCTTGGCGGCGTACTCCAGGATGTAGGCGACCTTGCGGCCGAACATCTCGCCGACCGACCCGCCGTACACGGTCTGGTCGTGGGAGAACACCGCCACCGGTCTACCGTCCACCAGGCCGTGTCCGGTGACGACGCCGTCGCCGTACAGCGCGGCGGGATCACCCGGCTTGCGCACCAGCGCGCCGAGTTCCACGAAGGTTCCCGGATCGATCAGCATGTTGATCCGGTCGCGGGCGCTGGGAATACCTTTCTTGGCCCGCTTCGCGACTCCCGCTTCCCCCGCCGGTTCCTGCGCCAGTTCGAGACGTTTACGCAGGTCGGCGAGTTTTTCGGCAGTAGTGCTCACTATGCGCCTTTCGCCTCGATTTCCCCGAGCTTCGCGGTCAGGTCGGTACCGATCCTGCCGATCCGCGGCTCGTCGACGATCTGCAAATGATCACCGGGAATGTGCACGATCTCGAGGCTCTCGATGTACTCGTCCCAGCCGCCGTTCGGGCGCCGGTCCGCGTAGCGGGGCTCCAGCTCGATGGCGCCGTCGTGGTAGCGATCGGCGAGGTAGAGCACGACGTCGCCGTCGTAGCGACTCGGCTGGATCTGTTGCAGCGCCCGCTGTTCGATCCAGGAGGTGCGCTGGTGTTCGAGTACGCCGCCCGGAATCTTCGCACCGCTCATCTTGATGAGGTCGGTGATCATCTTGTACTGCTCTTCGTCACTGGCGGCGGCCAGTTCTTCGATCTGCCCGCGATCCAGCTCGCCGGGGACGTTGTAGGTCTTCCTGGCGAAGACCTGGAAACGCTCGATCCGGCGCACCCGCTCGGCGGGGCTGTTGTCCTCGTTCTGGACCGGGATCGCCAGGTCGATCAGGCCGACCAGCCGCACGTCCGCGCCCTCGGCCCGCAGCAGCTGCGCGACCTGCAGCGCCAGGACCGCGCCAAGCGACCAGCCGTACAGCACGTACGGTCCGTTGCCCTGCAACTTGCGCAGCTCGGGCAGGTACTGGCGGGCCCGCTCCTCGATGGAGCCGTCGACTCGCTCGAAGCCGTACATCGGCGTGTCGGCGGGCAGCCGCTTGAGCAGCGGCTCGTACACCAGGGTGTTGCCACCGGCGGGGTGGAACACGAAGACCGGCACCGCGTTCGACCCCTCGGCGCGCGCACGCAGCGGCCGGACGAAACCGTCCACGTCGGCGCCGCTGTCCTGGAGCTGGCGCACCACGTCGGCCAGCTGTTCGATCGTCTCGCAGTCGAGCACGTCGTCGAGGGTGACCTCGGCACCGACCCGCTCGGTGAGGCGAGCCGCCAGCTTCTCGGCGACCTCTTCCTCCAGGATCGGCAGGGTGTTGAAGATGCCGCCCGCCGACTTGCCGGTGACGACCGCCCAGCTGGCGAAGGTCAACCGCTCGGCGGCGTCGCGCGGCGGCACATCGTCGTCGGCGGCGGAGCTCTCCGTCTGGCCGCCGAACACCGCGGCCGCCTCGGCAGGAGCGACGGCCGGGGTCGCCTGCTGCGCCGCGGCGGCAGGAGCGGCCTGCGGCGCCGCGGCGGCCGATTCGGCTTCGGCGACGATCTTCTCCGCCTCGGCCTGGACCGTGGTGTTCTCGGCGTCCAGCCCGGGCACCGGCGCGCCCGCGGCCTTCACCGCCGCGGCCGGGTCAACGCCCGACTCCAGCGCCGAACGCGCCGCCGCGAGAACATTGCCGTCGACGGCGATCTCCTCACCCGCGGCCTGCTTGTCGGCGATGGCCTGCACCTCGTCGCGGTGCTCGATGGCGTAGCGCAGCACCTTGCCGACCTCGTTGAGGTTGGCGTCGCGCACGGCCTGGATCTGCAACTGCGGGATGTCGAATTCGTACTCGACGCGGTTCTTGATGCGCATGGCCATCAGCGAGTCCAGACCCAGCTCCATGAGCGGGATCTCCATCGGCAGGTCCTCGACGGCGTAGCCCATGGACTCGGCGACGATGATCGCCAGCCGATCCTCGATGGTCTGGCTGCCGTGGGGATCCCAGCGGTCGCCGAAGGTCTCCACGACCTCGGCCTCCGCCACGGTCGCCACAGCGGTCTCGGTGACCGGTTGCGCCACAGCGGTTTCCGGCAGCGCGGCGCCGGAGGTGACAACGGCCTCGAACAGCAGGCGGAAGGCGTTGCCCTCCTTGGCGTGTACCTGCGCCGACGCGCCGCCGAGGTGCGGGGTCAGCGTGGTGGTCAGCGTTCCGGCGGCGGGCAGCGCGGCGTGGGTGATCGAAGCACCCACCGCGACATCGCTGAGCACCTGCGCCGCGGCGGAATTCACCAGCGCGGCCAGATCGGTGACGACGCCCGCCTGCACCTCCCAGACGTGGCGGCCGTCCGGCAGCGCGACGTGCGCACCGGGAACCCTGGTGTTGCCGCTGCCGCTGGACATCCGGCTCTGCGGCCAGAACTCCTTGCGCACGAACACCGTTCGCGGCACATCGGCGTACTCGCCCGCGGGCAGCAGCGAGGACAGGTCGACGGCGTGGCCGTGCACGTAGAGCTGGGCCAGCGCGGAGATCACGCCCGCAGGCTCGTCTTCCTTGCGCTTGAGCGTCGGGATGAGCTGCGCGTCGTGCAGCCCGGCCGCGAAGGTGGTGCCGAGAACCTGCATCAGCGCAACGGAATTGGGCGCGAGCTCCAGGAACGTGGTGTGCCCGGAGTCCACCGCGAGCTTCACCGCGTTGGTGAAGTACACGCTGTGGCGCATGTTCTTGACCCAGTAGTCCTCGTCGTGGATCGGGTCGTGGCCGGGACGGTAGAACTGCTCCTTGTTCACCGTCGAGTACAGGCCCGCCTTCATGCGGGTCGGCTCGATGCCCGCCAGTTCCGCGGCCAGCTCGCCGAGCAGCGGATCCATCTGCGAGGTGTGGCCCGCGCCGCGGGTCTGGAGCACGCGGGCGAACTTGCCCGCCTCCTCGACCTTGGCGACGATCGCCTGCACCTGGTCGGTCGGGCCGCCGATCACCGTGTTGGTCGGCGCGGCGTACACCGCGACCTCCACGTCCGGGTACTCCGGCAGCATGGCCTCGATGTCCGCGGCGCTCAGTTCGACGAGCGCCATGTTGCGCACGTCAGCGTCGGTGATCATCGCCTCGCCCTCGCCCATCAGGCGCGAACGGGCGCAGATCACCCGCACCGCGTCCTCGAGCGCGAGGCCGCCCGCGATGTACGCGCCCGCGACCTCACCCATCGAGTGGCCGACGACGGCGGTGGGCTCGGCGCCGTGCGCGCGCAGCAGCGCGGCGAGACCGATCTGGATGGTGAAGATGCCGACCTGCGAGGTGCCGACGTTGTAGTCCTGGGCGTCGTCCAGGATCAGCTCGCGCACCGAGTAACCGGCCTCGTCCTGCACCAGCTCGTCGACCTCGTCGACGGTGGCGCGGAAGATCGCGTTCTCCAGGTAGAGCTGCTTGCCCATCTTGCGGTGCTGCGCGCCGAAACCGGCGAGCACCCAGACCGGGCCCTGCGCGGCGGGAGCGTCGGCGGTGAACACGCCGGTACCCGGCTTGCCCGCGGCGATGGCGCGCAGACCGGCGATCGCCTCCTCGTGCGTCTTGGCGAGCACGACGCCGCGCGAACGCCAGTGGCTGCGCTTGGCCAGCGAACGGGCCACGTCGGCGAGCGGGACGTCGCGACCCGCGCCGGACTCCAGCCAGTCGGCCAGCACGGCGGCGGCGCGCTTGCGCCGGGAGGGCAGGTAGCCGGACACCGCGAGGATCACCGGCAGCGGCTCTTCGCGGTCCGTCGACCACTCGGCGGGCGCCTCCGCGGCTTCCGCCCCGGCCTCGGCGACGATCTCGGTGGCCTCCGCGACCACGTCGGTGGTCTCGTCGTCCAGGTTCTGCTCAGCAGAAAGCTCGGAGGACGCAGCCTCAGCGGGCGCGGCAGCGGCCGCCACGTCCTCCTGAAGTGCGGGCGCGGCAGCGGCCGCCACGTATTCCTGAAGCACGACGTGCGCGTTGGTGCCGCCGAAACCGAAGCCGGAGATGCCGACGGTGGCGACGCCGCTGTAGCGCGGGAACTCGGTCGGCGCGTCGACCACCTTCAGGTGCGCCTGCTCGAACGGGATGTACGGGTTCGGGCCCGCGTAGTTGAGGTTCGGCGGAATGACGTTGTGCTGGAACGCCATCACCACCTTCGCCAGGGCGGGCACGCCCGCGCCGGACTCGAGGTGGCCGAAGTTGGTCTTGGCCGAACCGAGCAGCGCGGGCTTGTCGGCGTCGCGGCCGCGGCCGACCACCCGGCCGAGCGCGTCCGCCTCGATCGGGTCGCCGATCAGGGTGCCGGTGCCGTGCGCCTCGATGTAGTCGACGGTGGAGGGCTTGATGCCCGCGTCGCGGTAGGCGGCGCGCAGCACGTCGGCCTGGGCGTCCGGGTTCGGCGCGAACAGACCGTTGGAACGGCCGTCGTTGTTCACCGCGGAACCCTTGATGACCGCGTAGATCTTGTCGCCGTCCCGTTCGGCGTCGGCCACGCGCTTGAGCACCACGAGGCCGGCGCCCTCGGAGCGGACGAAGCCGTCGGCGTCGGCGGAGAAAGCCTTGATCCGGCCGTTCGCGGCGATCGCGCCGTTCTTCTCGAAGCCGAGCGTGGCCACCGGAGCCAGGATCATGTTCACGCCACCGGCCAGCGCCAGGTCGGCGTCGCCGTCGCGCAGCGCGCGCACAGCCTGGTGCACGGCGACGATCGTGGACGAGCACGCCGTGTCGACGGTGACCGAGGGGCCGCGGAAGTCGAAGAAGTAAGAGACGCGGTTGGCGATGATGCCCGTCGACGCGCCGAGCAGCGCGTAGGCCTCCGCCGAGATGGGCAGGTTCGGGTCACGATCGCCGAGACCGAGCGCGGCGATCAACTGGAAGTCCTGGGTGGACGAGCCGACGAACATGCCGACCGACTCGCCCTTGAGCTCGCTGGCCGGAATCCTGGCGTGCTCGAGCGCCTCCCAGGTGAGCTCCATCATCAGGCGCTGCTGCGGGTCGACCCGCTCGACCTCGATCGGCGACATCGCGAAGAACTCCGCGTCGAAGCCCTTGACCACGTCCTGATCCAGGTAGCCGCCGAGGGTGTTGCTCCCCTCGACGATCTGCTTCATGTTCGGGTCGGCGGTGAACTCTTCCCAGCGACCTTCCGGCAGCTCCCGGATCGCGTCGCCGCGATTGATCAGGAACTCCCAGGTCGACTCCGGGGTGTCGCCCGCGCCGGGCAGCCTGGTGGACAGACCGACGATCGCGATGTCGTGCGCCTCGCCGGGGGTGTAGCCGGCGGTGTAGAAAGAGTCGTCGGCCGACTCCTCGGGCGCCTCGGGCTCACCGTTGACGATGACCTCGGCCAGCGACGCGATGGTCGGGTGCTGGTAGACGACGGTCGCCGTGAGCACCACACCGGTGAGTTCCTCGATGTCGCCGCCGAGGGCGAGGGCGTCGCGCGAGGCGAGCCCGAATTCCTCCATCGGCCGATCCACCGTGATCTGCTCGATCGGCTGGCCGGTCGCGTCGGCGACCCAGCGGCGCAACCACTCTCGCAGTTCGTTCACCGACATGTCGGCGGTGGCGGGCGCGGCCGTGCCTTCCGTGGCGGCGGACGCGGTTTCGGTCGTCTGGGTGGGCGTGCCCTCGTTGTCAGCCATCAATTCCTCAAGCTACCTGTCTGCGTACCGGGCGCGCCGTGGATTGACGCTCGGCGTGGATGAGATCCGCGCCGAGCGTCGATGATCGGCCTCTAACTCACCCTGGGCAATTACTCTTCCGGTGCATCGGGGAAAGCCTGCTGGGTGTAACCGCCCCGCAAGGTTCCCTCCAGATAAGCAGTCTTGCAGGCGCGCCGGGCGATCTTGCCGCTGGAGGTGCGCGGGATCGAGCCCGCGGGCACCAGCAGCACGTCGCGCACGGTGACGCCGTGGCGCTGCGAGACCGCCGCGCGCACCGCGTCGGCGATCGGCAGCGGATCGGCCTTGCCCGCGCCAGGCCCGCGCTCGCCGACGATGACGAGCTGCTCGGAGGCGTCGTCGGCGTCGAAGGACTTCAGGCCCGAGTGGCTGCCCTGCTCGAAGACCTCGGCGGGCAGCTGGTTGGCGGGCACCGCGAACGCGGCGACGAAGCCGGGGCGCAGCGCCTTGCTGGCTTCCTGCGCCGAGTACTCGAGGTCCTGCGGGTAGTGGTTGCGGCCGTCCACGATCACCAGGTCCTTCACGCGGCCGGTGATGTACAGCTCGCCCTCGAAGTACACGCCGTAGTCGCCGGTGCGCATCCAGTGCGCGTCGGACTCGGCGCCCTCGGTGTGGCTGCCCTCGACGAGCGGCTCGGTGATCTTGTTCTGGAAGGTCTTCGCGGTTTCCTCGGGCCTGCCCCAGTAGCCGATGCCCATGTTGTTGCCGTGCAGCCAGATCTCGCCGACCCGGCCGTCGGGCAGCTCGTGGCCGCCGCCGTCGTTCTCGACGGTCTCCGGGTCCACGATCACGGCCCACTGCGACCGGGCCACGTAACCGCAGGACACCTGCGCGATGGCGGCCTCGGCGTCCTGCTCGACCTTCACCATCCGGCCGGCATTGAGCTCGTTGCGGTCCACGTAGACGACCTTGGCCTCGTCCTCGGCCTTGGTCGCCGAGACGAACAGGGTCGCCTCGGCCATGCCGTAGCAGGGCTTGATGGCGGTCTTGGGCAGGCCGAACGGCGCGAAGGCCTCGTTGAACTTCCGCATCGAGGAGGTGGTGACCGGCTCGCTGCCGTTGATCAGGCCGATGACGTTCGACAGATCCAGCGACTCGCCCGGCTTCGGCAGACCGCGCGCCGCGGCGTGCTCGAAGGCGAAGTTCGGTGCGGCGGCGAAGGTTCCGGCGCCGTCGGAGACCGCGGCCAGTTCCTTGATCCAGCGGTACGGGCGGCGCACGAACGCGCTCGGCGACATGATGGTGATGTACTTGCCGCCCACCGCGGGCAGGATCACCGTCAGCAGGCCCATGTCGTGGAACAGCGGCAGCCAGGTGACGCCGCGCGAGTTCCAGTCCAGATTGATGGAGTGGACCATCTGCAGCAGGTTGGTGCCGACGGCGCGGTGGGTGATCTCCACGCCGGCCGGTACCCGGGTCGAGCCCGAGGTGTACTGCAGGTAGGCGATGTCGTCGATCTTGATGTCCGGGCGCACCCAGGTCTCGCCGACGCTGTCGGGGATCGCGTCGACGGCGATGATGCGCGGGCGCTGCGCGGCGGGTAGCGCGCGGAAGAACTGACGCACCCCGGCCGCGGAGGAGCTCGCGGTCAGGATGGCGGAGGGCTCACAGTCGCCGAGCACGGCGTGCAGGCGGTCGGTGTGGCCGGGCTCGTCCGGGTCGAACAGCGGCACCGAGATGGTGCCCGCGTAGATGGCGGCGAAGAAGGAGACCACGTAGTCGAGGCCCTGCGGAGCCAGGATCGCGACACGGTCGCCCCGCTTGGTCACCTGCTGCAGTCGGGCGGCCACCGCGCGCAGCCGGACACCGAATTGCTGCCACGTCAGCTCGTGTACCTCACCATCGCGTTCCCGCGAGTAGTCGATGTAGCGGTACGCGAGCGTGTTCGCGTCGTTGCGGGTGTGCTTCTCGACGTGATCGACCAGGGTGTGATCCTCGGGAATACGGATGTTCCCGGTCTCGTCCAGGTAGTCGTCGAAAGTCTCGTCCATTCCTTCTTCTCCTCCGAGGCACACGCAGCAAGACGGCGGCACCGCCGCCCGTCACCTACCTGTGAGGCCCCGACTCGCTTTCGCCCGCGGGTGCTCTTCGTCTTAGAGCCGAACCTGCAGATTTTCACGCGGTCTGCGCGGTGACCGCTATCGGCTAAATGTTCTCAAACCAGAGTCATGTTACAGAGAAGACCGGGTCACTCGTCCCGCAGCAGGGGGATAACCGGTGCGAACGCGTCCATCTGGGTGGGGAACACCCCGACATACGACATCGAAGTGAGTTGTCGCACACGACGGATCTGTTCGGCGATCTCCTCGAACGTTCCGATCGCCACGTAAGGCGAATTCAGAATGTCCTCGACCGAGAGCTTGGTGTCCACCTCGAGATCGGGGTGCAGACCGCGCTCGATGGCCGAGAGCGCCATCTCGGCGGTCTTCTCCCGATCGTCGGTGATGACGATCGCGGTGATGGCCCAGTTCAGCTCGATCTGATCGAACCGCTCGCCCGCGGCCTCCTTGATCAGATTCACCTTCTCGATGGTCTTCTCCATGGTGATGCCGGAGAGCAGACCCTTGCCGTTCTTGGTGGTGACCGGAACGACGGAGATGATGTCGGCGTGCTTGGCGGCCAGGCGCAGCATCTTCGGTCCGCCGCCGCCGGTGCAGATCGGCGGGCGCGGGCCCTGCCGCGGACGCGGGGTGCCCTTGATGCCGTTGACCTGGTAGTACTTGCCCTCGAAGGTGCATTCCTGACCGCGCAGCAGCACATCCAGAATGGTCAGCGCCTCGTCGAGCTTGGCGAGACGCACGCCCGGGGAGTCGTAGACCAAGCCCGCGGCCTGGTACTCGTCCTGCTTCCAGCCCGCGCCGAGGCCCACCTCGAGACGGCCCTTCGACAGCACGTCGATGGTGGCCAGATCCTTGGCGAGCACCACGGGGTGCCGGAAACCGTTGGCGAGCACCGAGGTTCCGAGGCGGATCTTCTCGGTGGCCTGGGTCAGTGCGCCGAGCGCGGCGATCGGACCGATCTGGTCACCGAGGTGATCCGGCACGACGAAGGTGTCGTAGCCGTACTCCTCGGCCTGCTGCGCCGTCTGAACGAACTTGCGGGCTCCGCCCTCTTGCTTGTTCCCCTCGCCCGCAGCCGCGAAGCGAAAAGGACGCAACGGGGTGCCCAATGCGGTCAGCTCACCGGCCGTGGCGGCGGCTTGTGTCATGAACTCATGCTCCTGGCTGTAAGGAAATGCGGCGCGAATCCCGCCCCCGATACTGGGGGGTAGTCGCGATCATCAGCGCACTTTACAACGTACCGACGAACTCCCGTGCGTTTGCGGCGGCACGGACTGGCCGAACACACGCCTGCGTCCGCGTGGTTTGTGCCATCTCACGAATGCGGCGGTCGAGGGGCTCCCTCGATCAGACCGCTCGCCCAGCCCGCCGTCCACTGCGTCGCCGTGGTGCCGTTTCCGTCCACCACGAATCCGTTGTAGAGAGCGTGCACCGGATTCCCGACCGCGCGCACCAGCGTGACCACACTGGGAATCCAGTTCACCGGATTCAGCGCTTGCTGCGGTGAATCACAGATCAAATCGCCTGGGGCGCAGATGGTGTATGTGCGGTCGGCGAGCGCGCCGAAACCGCCCCGCGGACCAGTCATCGTGATGCCCGGTACCTTCAGGCCCGCCAGCGCGACCTCGGCGCCGACGCCGGGCGGCGGCGTACCGACCGGGATGGCCCCACCGGGTTCGGCGCCGGCGACGCGGCGACCGTCGGCGATCAGCGTGACGCCGAGCACCCGATCGGCCGGAACCGGACCCTTGCCCGCCCCGATCTGCGCGGCGATATCGCCCGCGATCACCGCACCCTGCGAGAACCCGGCGATCACGTAGGTGGTCAAGGGGCATTCACGGGCCCGCTCGGTCATCGCGTCGACCATCCGCTGGGCGCCCTCGGAGCGGCTGTTGTTGTAGGACTGCTGGCCGTCCGGCGGGATCGCCACCGGGTTCGAGAACTGCGCCACGTACGGCACGGTGTAGACGTCGACCCGCTCGGCGGGGAACTGCTGCTGCACCGGACCGGAGATGTTGAGCATCAGCGACAGCGGATTGGCCGCCGGGTTGTGCGGGTCGTCCGTGCTGTTCGACTCCCACGTGCCCGGCACCGAGATCATCTGCACGTCCGGACAGGTGGCGGGCTGTGACGTGGGCGGCGTCGGCGGCTCGGGTCCCGGTTTCGGCACCCGCAGCCGTCCGGCCAGCAGGAACCACAGCAGGATCACCACGACGACGATCAACGCGATGACCGCGAGTAACACCAGGCACCCCGCCGGCCCTATCCGGCGGGGTCTCGAACCGCGACGCGCACTCACTGGCAGTAGTTCTGCTTGGCCGTCTGGATGTAGATCTGCCCGGCCTGCTCCACCGACATCTTGGCCGGGTCGAAGGACGGATCGGAACCGGCCATGGCATTGACGAACGTGGTCAGATCAGCCTCGGAAGCGCCCGCGGCGACACCCTGGCAGACATAGCTGCCGATGCTCAGCGCGATGTCCGGGCTGGACGGTGTCACGCCCTGCGCCTTCAGCGCGTCGAGAAACTTGCGGTCCTTTTCGGTGAGGTTGGAGGTGTCCGCGGGCGGCACCTCGTTGGTCGGCACCGGCTGCGGGCGCTCCGGCGCGGCGGTGTCGGCGGGCGGCGGTGCCTGCTCGGGGGCGGGGGCCGGCGTGCTCTGGTGGCCCTCGTGGCTGCCCTCGGCGGGACTGGTCGTCGCGGCGGCAGGCTGCGACGCAGTCGTGGTCGGCGTCAGCCTCGGCGTGCTCGTCGCGGTCGAGTCGTTGTCACCGCAAGCGGCGAGCAGGCCGGTAGCGGCGATCGCCACGGCAACGCCCAGTACCTTTCCACGGGTCCGATGCATGAATTTCTGTCCTCGATCTGTCGGCAAGGGGGATCGGTCGCCCCCAGGGTAATGGCAACGACCGGCCAGCCGCCGTCAGTCACCCGACAGACCGGTCGGAATCAAAGGCCGTGAACCTCCGATTTGCCATCACGCACCGTGATGAACCCGACTTGGAAGTTCTGCCGCACCCCGCCGGGAATCGCGAATTCGTCGCTGATCGGATAGCCGAGTTTGCCGTGCTCGAAGCCGACGCCTTGCCAGGCGTCCAGCACGGGTCCGTTGCGCACCGCCCACGCGCCGGAGAGCGGACTCCAGTAGACGTTGCCGCCCTCGAATCGGCTGTAGCGACCGAGATCCTTCAGCGGAAGTTCCTCTTCCGCAGGGAAACCCAGCCAGCTGTTCTCGTAACCCAGCTCGGCGTACTTGGCGAGGATCAGGCCCTGCACTCGGTGCACGCCGGTCTTGGCGCTGTAGTAGAACGGGCCGGCTTCGAACGCCTGCACCGCGCCGTCCTTGTTCGGCGTCTTGACCTCGGGCGCGGTCGGATAGCCCGCCGGTCCGCGCTCGAAGCCCTGTCTGCCCCATTCGTCGAGGATCGCGCCGCGCACCACTTGGGCGCCGGTCTGTGGCGTCCAATACAGCGAGCCGTGCTGGAACGGCTGGAACCGTCCGCGGCCGTCGGGCAGCGCGCGTTCGGCGCCGGTCGGCAGCCCGAGCGGGCCCGCGGGTCCGTGCGCGGCCTGGTAACCGCCGCCGATCATGCCCGCGACCGCGTGTGCCCCGGTCTCCGGCGAGAAGAACATGCGGCCACCGCGGAACTCCTGCGCGACGCCACCCGGCACCTGGTACTCCGCGGTGAGGCACTCGCCCAGCCAGCCGTTCGCGGCCAGCGCGGCGCCGATCGGTTCCGCGGGCGCGCACGCGGGCTTGCTCGCTTCCACCCCGAGCGCGGACGCCGCCTGCGTCCAGGACTGGCGCATCTCGAAATCCCAGTACGGCCACGTGTGGGTACCCGAGGCGCGGTAGTTGACCTGCGCCGGAATGGACAGCTGGGCCAGCTTGGCGACGAAGTTCTCCGAGGTGAGCCGGGACAGGACCTCCAGGCCCATACCCGCGTAGTTGGTGCTCACGCCGGGGATGATGCCCGCGGCCTGATCGAACGGCCCGGTCGTGCCGCTGCCGCTGGAGACGTAGAGGCTGATGCCCTTCAACCGGTCGGCCAGCGTGTACGGGTCGTGGTTCTGCCACTCCTGGCTGGTCGGCGGGCCCCACATCGCGGCCGAGTCGAAACCGCCCGCGTCGCGCATGGCGTACTCGATGGCCTGTGGCATGCCGAGCGTGGTCGTGGTGAGGAAGCCCGAGTACGAGGCGGCGTATTTGGCGAAACCCGGATTGCGCCCGGCGAGGAACATCGCCGCCGTGCCGCCCATCGAAAGACCTTGCATGCCACGCACATCCGTGGCTCGCCACTGGCTCTCCAGCAGCGGCGGCAGCTCCTTGGTCAGGAACGTCTCCCACTTGTAGTTCCTGCCGTTGTCCGGCTGCAGCCAGTCGGAGTAGAAGCTGGACTGGCCGCCGATCGGCAGCACCACCGTGACGTTCTTGTCGGTGAAGAAGTCGACGGCGCCCGCGTCCTTGGTCCAGCCGCTCTCGTCCTCGGTGGCGCGCAGGCCGTCGAGCATGAACAGCACGGGGAACCTGGCGTCCGGCCGAGCGTTCCATTCCCTGGCCAGCAGCAGCTGCACCTGCACCGGCGCGCCCATGGACGGCGAGTTCACCCACAGCGCCACCCGGCGGTCACCGAGCCAGATCACGTTCTGCACCGAGGCCGCGGCGGGCACGGTCGCGGGCTGGGCCGCGGCGGGCGCGGTCAGCGGGGTGGTTCCGGCGGCGAGTGGTAGCACCAGGGCGGTGGCGAGCAGGGCGAATCGGCCGCGCGTCGTGCGTCCGCCGCGACGACGTGCCTTCCCCCATTTACCACACGCAACTTCAGCCACGAGAGGTGTTTCTACTCCGGCAAACCCCCAGTTCCCGGTAGACGCGCCCGTAGCAAACCGGGGTGTCTGATTTCTCCGGTTGCCTTACGGCGTGTCGGGCGGCCCGGCGAAAACGACGGCGCCGCCGCTTCCACGAGGAAGCGGCGGCGCCGTGCCGTTGTTCAGTGCGCGGAGATCACCAGGCGCCGGTGGCGTCCAGGATGCCCTTGCGGGAGTTCCACAGCTGGCCCTCCCAGTACTTCCACGAGTGGGTACCCGCGGCCGGGAAGTCGAAGAAGGCCGGGATGCCGAGCGAGCCGAGGCGAACCTGGAACGCGCGGGTGTTGACCAGCGACAGGGCCTCGAGCGCCATCGCGTTACCGGTGTTGAACAGGCCGACCGGCGAGTTCGGCCGGTCGAACTGACCGGGCAGACCCGACGCCGCCGAGATGTACATCGGCAGGCCCTTCAGCTGCGGCGCGAACACGAACGGGTCCATCCGCAGCCACTGCGGGCTCCACGGCGCGGCCATCGAGTCGACGTTGTAGCGGCCCGCGTCCAGCATCGCGATGCGGATCGCCTCGCGCATGCCCGGCGCCGAGATGTTCAGGTAGCCGGAGTAGGAGCCGGCGAACTTGAACTGGTCGCGGTGGTAGGCGGCCAGGGCCAGCGCGGCGCTACCGCCCATGGACAGGCCGATGACCGCGTTGTTGTTCTTGGAGACGCCGTAGCCCGCGAGGAAGTTCGGCAGCTCGTTGGTCAGGAAGCTTTCCCACTTGTAGGTGGTCTTCTGACCGTTGGTGTTGCTGGGCGCGTACCAGTCGGTGTAGAAGCTCGACTGGCCGCCGACCGGCATCACCAGGGTGATGTTGTCGTTCTTGAACTGGTCCATCGCGTTCGTCTCGAACGACCAGGCATTGCGGTCGTCACGAGCGCGCAGGCCGTCGAGCATGTACAGCGCCGCGTTGCCGCCGCGCGATGCCCACTGCACCTGGACCTTGATCGGACCCATCTGGGACGGGACCATCAGCTCTTCGTAGCCACCCGCGGGCGCGCGCAGCACCGGCGCGTGCACGGGAGCCGCGGTGGCGACGGTCGGGGAAGCCAATCCGGCGGCGATCGGAAGCGCCAGTGCAGCCGCACCGACACCCAGAATTCGATGACGCCAACCACGAGGTGCGCCTTGCCGACCCGACTTGACACTCGGCGCGGCGGCCCTGCCGAAACGCATGAATCCTGCTCACTTTCTGCTGTTGCGGTGTCGCCATGCCGATCCGGCGAGACGACACCCGTGCTGCCAACGACGCGCGTCACACCCATGCCGGTTCCCGACATTCCGGCATCAATCGACGGCGCTACAACGATCTGGTCACACTTGCGCTCGCAGGAGGATATTCGACGTCCGAATCCTTAGCAAGGCTGCGGTCGGCCGGGTGGCCGAAATCCGCCCGCGCACAATCTGTGATCGTGCGGTGACCCTACCGCGTTCCAGCAGTGATGTCGTCCCCGACCGTCGATTTTGTTACGTAATCCAGAAGTGATCGATATCGTCCGTCACCGAAGGATTACCCGCGCGGGCGGAAATGGGCCGACAGAACGCCGCCGTACGGCGTGCGATCCGGCAGCATTGCCGGGCGCATCGCTTCGCGCACGCCGGGCCTCGAGAGATCGAGCACACCCGAGAACGATCCGGCGAACTCGAACCGACCGCGATGCGGCGCGGCGAGCGACAGCGCGGCGCTGCCGCTCGCCGAGAGCCCGCCGCCCGCCCGGCGCACGCGGTACCGGGGCATGCACCGGAGCGGCGGTGGCGACCGTCGGGGGTCGCCCCCCGACGTCGCATTTGTTACGTCATCCAATATGCGCGCTCATATCGGGCAACATCGCGAGCACCTGATCGTTCCAGTAAGGCCAGCTGTGCACGCCGATCTCCGGGTAGTTGTAGATCACGTTCGCACCGCCCAGGCTGTCCATCTTGGACTGGAAAGCGCGGGTGTTGGCCAGCGCGAGCGTCTCCAGCGCCCTGGCGTTGTTGAGGTGATACAGGTCGATCGGAGCATTGATCACGTCACGCGGGCCGCTCATGCCGCTTCCCGCCGAGATCCAGAGCCGAGTTCCGTGCTGCCGCAACAGTTGTGCGAACATGAACGGGTCGTGGCGCAGCCAGCGCGGATCCCACGGCGGCCCCCACATGGCGTCGATGTTGAAACCGCCCGCGTCGAGGAGCGCCAGCCGCAATGCCTCGCGCATGCCGGGCGCCGAAATGTTCAGATATCCGGAATACGAACCCGCGTAACGGAATTGGTCGGGGTGATAGGCGGCCAAGGCGAGCGCGGCGCTGCCGCCCATGGACAGACCGAAGACGCCGTTGCCGTTCGGGTTGAAACCGAGCCGGTCGCGCAGCGCCCAGCGCAGATTCTCGGTGAGGAACGTTTCCCAGGCGTAGGTGATCGCCTGGCCGTTGGTGTTGCTCGGCGCGATCCAGTCCGAATAGAAACTGGACTGGCCGCCGATCGGCATCACCACGTTGATGTTCCACTGCGTGAGGACGCGGGAGATGTCGGTGTCGATCTCCCAGCCGCTCAGGTCGTTGCGGGCGCGCAACCCGTCCAGCGCGTAGACGACGCGCTGGGTGTTGCCGTCGGCGGCGCGGAAGATCCGGTTCTTGATCGGGCCCATGCTGGAGTCGACCCAGAAATCGAAGCCCGCCGGATCGAAACTCGCCGCGGCCGGGGCGCTCAGCCCCGCGCTGGCCGCGCCGAACGGCACCGCGAGGGCGAGTGCCAGACCGGCGACCGAGCGCCGTAACCACCGTTGTGAAGTCCGTACCCCGGCAACCGCACCGCTCATGCCTGCGCCTCGCTGACGCTCGGCTCCAGCATGCGCGCGGCCCGCCGGTACATGATTCGCTCACTGCATTCACTCATCGCGTCAACTCGCATCGACCAGACCTTTCGCCCGCGCGGTCACCGTTGACCGCAACCGTCGTGCATGAGGATCGCCACTCGGCGCCGAGAACCGGAGGAGCGCAGGTTTCGGCGGTACTGCTCTTCTATATGCGGGTATTCGAAGCAGAGGCCCCCGAGACGCGCTGCGATATCGGATCGTGACCAAAACCGGACATCGGCCCGTTCGCCCCCGCAGGGGACGCTTACGGGTGCGGGAGTCGGTAGACGTTCATCCGCTGGCGACCGCTCAGCCAACGCGGAAAACAAAAGGACCGCCCGGAGCCAGGTGGCTCCGAGCGGTCCTCTGCGTAGCGCTCAGCCGATGTTCGCGGACAGGTCGGGAAGCATGCGGTTCGCCTCTTCGGCCCAGTTGTTCCAGGCGTGAATGCCGTACGCCGGGAAGGAGTAGACGGCGTTGCCGCCACCGAGCGTCGCCATGCGCGCCTGGAAGGCCCGGGTGTTGACCAGCGCGAGCGCCTCGAGCCCCATGCCGTTGAGGGTGTTGAAGCTCGGCGAATCGGTGGCCGAGGGCAGGCCGCTGGCCGCCGCCACCCACAGGCGGGTGCCGTTGCGAATCAGGTTGGGCGCGAACACGAACGGGTCCATCCGCAGCCACTGCGGGCCCCACGGCGGCGCCATCGAGTCCACGTTGTAGCCGCCAGCGTCGAGCATGGCCACGCGGATCGCCTCGCGCATGCCGGGGGCGGAGTTGTTCAGGTACCCGGAGAAGGAACCGGCGAAGCTGAACTGATCCGGGTGGTAAGCCGCCAGGGTCAGCGCGGCGCTGCCGCCCATCGACAGACCGAACACACCGTTGCGGTTCGGATTGAAGCCGAGCCGGTCGCGCAGCGCCGAGCGCAGGTTCTGGGTCAGGAAGGTTTCCCACTGGTAGCGGTAGCTCTTACCGGGACCGCCCGCGAGCGCGTTCATCGCGCCGGAGCCGGAGCTGGAGCCGGAACCCGCGGGGATGCCGAGGAATTCGCTCGGCGCGTTCCAGTCCGCGTAGAAGCTGGACATGCCGCCGACCGGCATCACGACATTGATGTTCCAGCTGGCCAGGAGCGCGGGGACGCCGGTCTCGATCTCCCAGCCGTTGAGGCTCTCGGGAGCCCGCATACCGTCGAGGATGTAGACCACCCGGTTGGTGTTGCCGTCCGCGGCGCGCACGACGCGGGACTTGATCGGGCCCATGCCCGAATCGACCCAGAAGTCGAAGGCCGCCGGATCGAAGGCCGCCGAGGCCGTCGCCCCGGTGCCCGCTACGGAAACCCCCAGGGGCGCCAACATCGCGACCGCGATTCCGAGTGCCCACTTCCGCGTCCACGATCCGGACGACGTTCTACGGGCGCGTTTCCAGCGGACATTACGCATTCGACTAGACCTTTCCCTCGACGACCGGACGAGGGCAAACAGCAAGCAACTCGACCGGCCCCCTCATCAGGCACCAAGATCACCCGTCCGCGCTGAAAACGGATGCTTCGACCTCTGTGCATGCTCTCTGTGTATCAATCGACAACGGATGCTTCTATGTTGCTGGAAAGTGATACAAGCCACAAGGATTCGTGATTTCCCCGCTGCCGATTCGTTGTCGACCCCGCTTGCGGCCCGCTCGGCGCACGAAAAAAACCGCCCGGCGCGGTGGCGCCGGGCGGCTTCGGGTCGAACGTCGAATCAGCCGATGTTGGCCGAGAGGTCCGGAATCATCCGGTAGACCTCGGACTCCCAGTTGCGCCAGTTGTGGATGCCGACGGGCGGGAAGCTGTAGGTCACATTGCTTGCGCCCAGTGTCGCCATCCGTACCTGGAACGCCCTGGTGTTCACCAGCGCCAGCGCTTCGAGCGGCACGCCTTGGACGACGTCCAGCGGCGTGTTCACGTCACCCGCGGCGGGCAGGCCGCTACCCGCGGCGATCCACAGGCGGGTGTTGTTGGCCTTGAGCTGCGGCGCGAACACGAACGGGTCCATCCGCAGCCACTGCGGGCCCCACGGCGGCGCCATCGCGTCGATGTTGTAACCACCGGCGCTCAGCATCGCCGCGCGCAGCGCCTCGCGCATGCCGGGTGCGGAGACGTTCAGGTAGCCGGAGTAGGAACCGGCGAAGCTGAACTGATCCGGGTGGTAGGCCGACAACGTCAACGCGGCGCTGCCGCCCATCGACAGACCGAACACACCGTTGCGGTTCGGGCTGAAACCGAGCCGGTCGCGCAGGGCCCAGCGCAGGTTCTCGGTCAGGAAGGTCTCCCACTTGTAGGTGTTGACCTTGCCGAGGGTCTCGTTCCAGCCGGACGAACCGGTCATCGAGGAGCCCGCGGACGAGCCGGTGGGGCCCGAGCCGGTCGGGATGCCGAGGAAGGTGCTCGGCGCGTTCCAGTCCGCGTAGAAACTCGACGGGCCGCCGACCGGCATGACCACGTTGATGTTCCACTTGCTGAGCTCGCGGGCGACCTCGGTGTCGATCTCCCAGCCGTTCAGGTCACCGCGGGCGCGCATACCGTCCAGCGCGTACACCACGCGATTGGTGTTGCCGTCGGCCGCGCGGAAGATGCGCGACTTGATGGGGCCCATGCTGGAGTCGACCCAGAAGTCGAATCCTTCCGGGTTGAACGCCGCGGATGCGGTGGCGCCCCCACCTGCCACCGACGCCCCGAGCGGTAGCACGATGGCCATCGAGACCAATACCGACTTCTTGAGCCATCCACCGGCTCTTCGAGCACGCGGGCGACCAGCCCGCGTGTTGCGCCCGATCACGCCTCGCATCTTGTATTCGGCCTTTCCCTGTATATGCGACCGAAGAGGGCCGCGACTCGACGGAGACCGCCGGTCTTCGTCCACGACGAGTGGACACCCCGGCGGGCGTACCGGATGAGCCTAACCCGCCATCGATGCCAGGGCGTTATCAAAAAGAGATAGAGCGTTGTACGCCACGTTGATGAGAACTTGACCAGAAAGCACTGGGCCCACGGTCATCCGTGGGCCCAGTGTGGCTCTAGAGATCGGTGTGACTCCCCAGCGCGGTGTGACTCGCGAGCTCAGTTCGGTGGCTGCGGGAAAGGATCGACCAGCCCACAGCGCTCGATCTCGTACTTCGGCACCCGATCGATCCGGTACTTGGCGAACGACAGCGCGTTGCGCAGGTTGTGCCGGAAGCGCTCGAACGTCAGCGGATCGCGCGAGGACACCAGCAGCGCCTGGGTCTCCGGGCAGGACATCGCCGTGCGAGCCTGGGTGACCCACTTCTCGTCCAGGTACCAGGGCATCCACGGCTTCCTGTCGACCATGCCCGCGTCCACGACGACCCAGTCCGGGTACAGGCTCTTGTCGTGGCCGATGCGGCCGTCCACCAGGCGCTCGGTGTGCGCGGCCAGCGGATAGGCCAGGCCCATCTGGTCGATGACGCGCACGTCGAGCGGGACGTTCATGCTGGTCATGCCGAGATTCAGGAAGTACACCGTGTGCCCGGTCCCGCCGTCGGGGATGGGCTGCGGCGGCGGCGCGATGTACCAGAACATGAAGGACGGCGAGTTCAGCAGCAGGCCGCCGTTCGGCGTCTCCTGGATGTTGTTCACCATGGCCCGGATGCGCGGATAGTCGAGATAGTCCGAGGCCCGGATCGGGTGGTCGTGGCCGGTGTTGAGCACGTAGTAGACGCGCTCGTCGACGATGCCGGACGCGCTGATCTTGGTGCCTGTCTTGATGGCCGTGGTGCCTGAGGCGAACAGCGCCCAGCCGAGCGTGCCGAGCCAGGCGATCAGGATCACCGCGAACGACCAGTTCACCGCGCTGAGCCCGCCCTCGGGCAGCCGCAACGGGATCACCGCGACCGGAAGCAGCAGCAGGAACAGCTGCGGAAGCAGCATCCGCCCGTGCATGAAGTCGCCGCCGACCCGCAGCGCGTAGACGGTCAGCAGGAACCCGCTGACCAGCACCAGGGTGACCACCGCGGCGGGCGAGCGCAGCCACGCGCTGAACCGGCTCAGCCGCCCCTGCGCCGCGGCCGACGCACCGCTCGCCGGCGGCGCATCCGTCGCGCGCGCCGCGACGACGCCGACGATCAACAGCACGAGCAGCGGAATCCACAGGAAGTACGGGCCTACCAGGTCCCAGAGATAGGTGAAGCCCTGGCTCCACTTCGCCCCGCCCGCGTCCTTCGCGACAGCGGTGTTCGGGTAGGGCAGGCCGTAGTAGCCCATTCGCCAGATCTGGTAGCCCAGCGGCACCAGGCCCGCCACGGCGACGATGCC
Source organism: Nocardia sp. bgisy134 (assembly GCF_965341865.1). Lineage (GTDB taxonomy): Bacteria > Actinomycetota > Actinomycetes > Mycobacteriales > Mycobacteriaceae > Nocardia. The sequence goes on along the minus strand of NZ_CBDQZP010000005.1, from coordinate 122,776 downwards.
CGCGCGCAGCACGATCGGGCGGAACCGGGTCTCGGGCAGCGGCGCGAAGAAGATCATCAGCAGCGCCAGCGCGCCGACCAGCGTCATCTCCGGCCGGATCAGCGGAGCCAGTCCGGCGAAGAACACCAGGCCGAACAGCCCGGCGAGCCGCACCCGCTCGGCCTGCGCCCAGCGCAGCATCAACCACCACAGCGCGCCGAGCCAGCAGATGACGAGGCCGCTCTCCAGACCGGAGGTGGCGTAGTCGCGGGCGGGCGGCACCGCGATGTAGACCAGCACGCCCGCGGGCAGCAGCAGCGCCGACTTCGTGCCGCCCCACAGGCGGGCCGTGCCGAGCATGGCGAACACCATCGCGGCCACCGAGAGCGTCAGCGCGATGCCGAGCACCACGTACTCGAGGCGCGCCTGGGTCAGCCAGCTGAAGAACCAGACGATGTAGGTCCACGCCGTGCTGGTGTTGGTCTCCACCCGCTCGTCCATGTTGAACACCGGGCCGTAGCCCGCCATCAGGTTGCGCACGGTACGCAGCACGATCAGGCCGTCGTCGGCGATCCAGCGCCGCTGCCAGCCGCCGACCGCGAAGAGCGCCGCGGTGAGCGCGATCCCACCGACGAACGTGGCTCGGGATAGGCGGTCGAACGACGAGGCGGAGCTCGCCTGCGCGTTGGCAGGGCGTTCCGCCTCGTCTTCAGTTCGCTCCGCTCCCTCTACCAACATCTCGTCAGGTGAGATAGACAGCGACACCTACCGCTCCGATCCAGGCGATTGCGAGGAACTGGAGGACGCGATCCCCCAGCGCGATCTCTTCGGGTTCTCCGGCCTCGCCACCGTCGACGTCGACCGCGTAACGCAGGATTGCGATGGTAAACGGGATCATCGAGATGGCGAACCAGGTGGTGTCGTTTGCTCGATCCTGCTCGAAGGCCCACAGCCCGTAGAACACCACGACGGCGGTGGCCGCCAGCGTCCAGATGAAGCGCAGGTAGGTGGGCGTGTAGTACTCGAGCGACTTGCGGATCTTGGCGCCGGTGGCGAGCGCGATCTGCAGTTCGGCGTAGCGCTTGCCCGCTGCCATGACCAGCGAACCGAACGCCATGACCAGCAGGAACCACTGCGAGAGCGGGATGTCCGCTGCCACGCCACCCGCGACGGCGCGCAGTAGGAAGCCGCTCGACACGATGCAGATGTCCAGCACCGCTTGGTGCTTGAGCCCGAAGCAGTAGGCCAGCTGGATGGCGATGTAGACCGCCATCACCACCGCCAGCTGCCAGGCCGCGAGGAACGAGCCGACGATCGAGCCGATCAGCAGGACCGCGGACAGGCCGTAGGCCAGGTTCACCGGGACGACGCCCGCCGCGATGGGGCGGAACCGTTTGGTCGGGTGGGCCCGGTCGGCCTCCACGTCCAGCGCGTCGTTGACCAGGTAGATGCCCGAGGCCGCCATGCAGAACACCACGAAGGCGACTCCGACATGGGCGAGCACGTCGATCTCGGTCACCGAGCCCGCGGCGAGCGGGGCGGCGAGCACGAGGACGTTCTTGACCCACTGACGCGGCCGGCAAGCCTTGATAAGACCGCCCGCCAGCGTCTTCGGCGGACCCTTGACAACGGCCTCGGCCAGATCGGCGCCGGTCGGCTCTTCACTCATGTCAACCAAGGCCTTTTCGTGTGCGGTCACTATCAAGTCTCTTTTCGGCGGCTAGCAAGGCAGCGGCGGACGCGGCACCGAGCGCGGATCCGGCGAGCACGTCGGAGGGATAGTGCACCCCGAGTACGACTCGGGAGAGCAACATCGGTGGTACGAGCACCGCAGGCAAGGGTAGCCCGGTGAGTCTGCCGAGCAACACCGCAGCCGCCGTCGTGGAGGTGGCGTGCGAGGAGGGGAAGCTCAGCTTGCTCGGCGTCCCGACGTTGACCTGCACCGACGGATCGTTCGGGCGCGGGCGCCTGACCACGCGCTTGATCACGATGGAGGCCGCGTGCGCGCCGACCGCGCCCACCGCGACCCCGGCCCACTGCCGCCGCCGCGGCTTGTCGAGCAACCAGCCGGCGGCCGCGATGCCGACCCAGCCGAGCGCGTGCTCGCCGAAGTGCGACATGCCGCGCGCGGCCGAGACGACCGTCGGGTTGGTGCCGATGCTCGCCTGCACGGCATTGATGATCGCGACCTCCGGTGGCCTGCCGGCCGAATCCTGGAGGCTGGGGTTGACCGCACTCACTACTTGGTTCCGTCCTGCTCGATGCCGAATGCGCTCTCCCACGCCGCGGTGCTGGTGAGCCGCGGGTGCGCGGCGCGGTAGCGCTGCTGCATCTCGGGGAAGCGGGCCGCGAGCTCCTTGCGCAGCCGCATGGCCTCCTTGAACAGGGCCAAGGCCTGGCGCGGGTCGCGCTTGCGGTAGACGACGCCGCGGCCGTCGGCCGTGGTGACGGTGACGCCGTCGACCTGCGAGAGCAGGAACCAGCGCGCGTCCAGCGTCGGTACGTTCAGCTGCGGGGTCTCGTGGTGTTCGGTGTGTGCCGGGCGCAGGCTGTGCACCACGCCCTTGACCAGCCGGACGACCTTCGCGATCGGATTCGGCGGCTCGCCCACCGCGCCGACGCCGATGTGGCTGGCCAGCGGGAGGTCGGTGGAGGAGGGCAGGATCACCGCGTCCGGGTACTGCTTGCGCAGCGCGTGCACCGCGCCGAGCGCGCTCGGCAGCAGCTGGAACAGCCGCTCCGGGCCCGCGAGGAAGTCGCGGATGGCGAGGTTCTGGATCGCCACCGTCGAGTACTCCAGGCAGAGCAGGTGCTTGAGCGTGGCCTTGACGGTGTTGACGATCATGCCGCGCCCGTCGCCAGGCATGTGCAGTGAGGCGACCACCAGGCGGTTGCGCAGGTGGAAGTACGCCTGCCAGTCGATGGCGTCGTCCTTGTCGCTCCACGCCATGTGCCAGACCGCGGCGCCGGGCAGGGTGACGGTCGGGTAGCCGGCGGCGCGGGCGCGCAGGCCGTACTCGGCATCGTCCCACTTGAGGAACAGCGGCAGCGGCTGGCCGATCTCCTCGGCGACCTGGCGCGGGATCACGCAGGTCCACCAGCCGTTGAAGTCGACGTCGATGCGCCGGTGCAACAGCTTGGAGTTGTCGCGGTCGCGCAGCGGGTACTTGGAGAAATCGTGGTCGTACTCGACGTTCGGGGCCGCCGTCCACATGAAGATGCTCCGGTCGACCACCTCGCCCATGACGTGCAGGTGCGAGCGCTCCTGGAGGTTGAGCATCTGCCCGCCGACCAGCACAGGAGACTTGGCGAACCGGGAGAAGGCCAGCGCGCGCAGGATCGAGTCGGGCTCGATCTCGATGTCGTCGTCCATGTAGACGATGTACTGGGCGTCGGTGGTCTTCAGCGCCTCGTACATGACCCGGCTGTAGCCGCCGGAGCCGCCGAGGTTGGGCTGGTCGTGGATGGCGAGGCGATCGCCGAGCACGGCGGCGGCCTCGGCGAAACCGGGCTCGTCGACGACCTTCTCGGTGCCCTGATCCGGGATGATGACGGCCTTGATCTTCTCCAGCACCAGCGGGTCGGAGCCGAGGGCGCCGAGGGTCTTCACCGCGTCGGTGGGCCGGTTGAAGGTGGGCATGCCGACCGCGATACTGCCGTCGCCCGGCGCCTCGACCGGGGCGTACCAGCCGCCGGAGAGCAGCGTGACCGCCGTGTCGGTGGTGATGTCGAACCAGATCCAGCCGCCGTCCTCGAACGGCGCCAGGTCGGTCTCGAACTCCACCGTCGTCGAGTCGGCGCCCGACGCGACCGCGAACTCGCTGCCCTGCACGTGGATTCTCGAGCCGTCGGCCTTGGAGCGGTACATGTCCACCCGGCCGTGTCCGGCCAGCTCCAGCCGCAGCACCACCGAGGTCAGCACGCTCCAGCGGCGCCAGTAGCTGGCGGGCAGCGCGTTGAAGTAGGTACAGAAGGAGACCTCGGACTCCGCGCCGATGGACAGCGAGGTGCGGGTGGTCGCGTGCGCGCGCTTGGCGTTGGTCGCCGATTCCTCCAGGTAGAGGGTGCGCACGTCGAGGGGCTCACCCGGCCGGGGCAGGATGATGCGCTGCAGCAGCGATTTCGCGCGGGTCTCGGTCGTCATGTCTTCCAACATCGGTGAAGAGGTCATTCTGCACTTTCCGCGTCCGTGCGGGACACCCGCACCCGGTCGGCTTCGATGAGCAGGGCTTCGCGAGTGTGGCTCACCTACGCCTCCTGATCCACGAGAGGCGCGCCCGACTCCAGGTGCGGTCGCAGCACATTGTCGAACATGCTCAGCGCGGCGCCGATGGCCATGTGCATGTCCAGGTACTGGTAGGTGCCGAGGCGGCCGCCGAAAAGCACCTTCGCCGAGGCGGTCTCCTGCTTGGCGCGCTCGCGGTAGGCGAGCAGCTTGGCGCGGTCCTCCGGCGTGTTGATCGGGTAGTACGGCTCGTCGCCGGTCTGCGCGAAGCGGGAGTACTCGCGCATGATCACCGTCTTGTCGGTGGGGTACTCGCGCTCGGGGTGGAAGTGGCGCGGCTCGATGATGCGGGTGTACGGCACGTCCGCGTCGTTGTAGTTCATCACCGAGGTGCCCTGGAAGTCACCGGATTCGAGCACTTCGGTCTCGAAGTCGATGGTGCGCCAGCCGAGTTCGCCCTCGCTGTAGTCGAAGTAGCGGTCCAGCGGGCCGGTGTAGACCACGGGGGCGTCGGGGCTCTGGGCGCGCACCTCGTCGCGCACCGCGAACCAGTCGGTGTCCAGCCGGACCTCGATGAGCTCGGAGGCGGCCATGTTCTCCAGCCACTTCGTGTACCCCTGGGTGGGCAGGCCCTCGAAGGTGTCGTTGAAGTAGCGGTTGTCGAAGTTGTAGCGCACCGGAAGGCGGGTGATGTTGCCCGCGGGCAGTTCCTTGGGATCGGTCTGCCACTGCTTGGCGGTGTAGTCGCGGACGAACGCCTCGTAGAGCGGGCGGCCGATCAGCGAGATGGCCTTCTCCTCGAGGTTCTGCGCGTCCTTGGTCTCGACCTCGGCGGCCTGCTCGGCGATCAGCGCGCGCGCCTCGTCGGGGGTGAAGTAGCGACCGAAGAACTGCGAGATCAGGCCGAGGCCCATCGGGAACTGGTAGGCCTGCCCCTTGTGCATCGCGAACACGCGGTGCTGGTAGCCGGTGAACTCGGTGAACTGGGTGACGTAGTCCCAGACCTTCTTGTTCGAGGTGTGGAACAGGTGCGCACCGTATTTGTGGATCTCGATCCCGGTTTCCGGTTCCGGCTCCGAGTAGGCATTGCCGCCGATGTGATAGCGGCGATCTAGCACCAGGACGCGTTTGCCCAGGATATTGGCGGCGCGTTCGGCAATGGTCAGCCCGAAGAAGCCGGAGCCGACGACGATCAGATCGAACTGTGCGGAGGGGTTGGCGGAGTTACCGGGGGACGATGCGACGGTCACGGGAGCCCAGCGTATCGGAAGTCGGTCCGCGGTCAGGGGGGAAGGCGGCCGGGGACCGCCCTGGTGCGCGCCGACGGCACCTGCACCCCGCTGGCCGAGCTCACCACCGCCGCGCTCGTCGAACGCACCAGGACCTACCTCGACACCGCCGACCTGCCGCTCGACCGGCCCGTCATGCACGCCGCCGACGCCGTGCGGTCGTTCCTGAACGAGAACCGGGTCGCCGAACTGGCGCTGCCGCGTCGCACCGAGGAGCTCGGCCCGCTGGTGCACGCCATCGACTACGGGCCGCCGACCTTCCTCACCAACCTCGGCTTCAGCGTCTACGAGGGCCGCGCGCTGAACACCGTGCCGCTCGCCGAGGTGCGCGTCGATCACGCGTTCGACCTGGCCACCCTCACCTTCGACGTCACAAGCCTGCTGCTCACCGCGGGCAACATGACCCTCGGCTTCACCGGCGTGGCCTCCAGCGTGACCACACCGCTCTCGATCATCCAAACGCTGGCCTTCTCCCCTGCCACGTACGGCGCGCCGATCCTCAAAGGGAGTCATGCAGTCCATGTGCGCCGCCTGAGCGGTCTCTTCGCGGACTCCTCGCAGAAGTTGCGGCCGCTGCGAGGAGTAGCGAAGGACTGCAAGATCAGGACGGGAAGCCGACATCGAGTTCGTCGTGGGTGCGCTCGGTGTACATGCGCCAGTAGTGTTCGCCCAGTTCGGCGTTGGTCATGCGCGGGATTTCGACGCCGGGCGGCGCGAGCTCGGGGTTTTCCGCGAGGAGACGTTCGGCCTTGCTGTCGCCGATCAGCGCGCCGATGTTGAGCAGGCCGACGTAGACGCCGGTGCCGCGCAGCTCGGCGTGCAGCTGACGGATGTAGGTGCGCTGCGCGGCGAGGGCGACGCCGAAGTTGGCCAGGTAGGGCAGCAGGTGGTGTTCGGAGGAGCCCGAGGAGAACAGCAGCGTGCCTTCGCCGCGCTCGAGCATCGCGGGGAGCAGCGCGCGGTGCCGACGCCCCCGCCGCACACCCCCTCCCGGTCCCCCCGATCACCGAAGCCCAACTGATGCGGGCACTTCGGAAGTAGCGGGCTCCTCCTCCGTCGGCAGAATCACTCGCTACCGCAATCCGGTAGCGAGTGATTGCGAAACCACGCGGCCATCCTCGCATCGGCGGTCGGGTTGAAGTCGACCGTGCACGGTGGCGCGCCGTTTCAGTGGCTCAGCCGTTCAAGCGGATGATCGAAAAGTACGCGCCCTGTGGGTCTCCCAGCACTGCGAAGCGTCCGACCGGGATGTCGGTCGGGGGAACCGAGACCGTCCCGCCCAGCTGGGATGTTCGGTTCGCGGACGCGTCGCAATCGGACACCGCGAAATAGACCATCCAATGCGGCGGTACTTCGGCGGGCCACTGCTCGTTCATCTCGACCATGCCCGCGATGGACCGGCCACCGACCTTCCATTCGGTGTAGGTGGTATCGCCGAACTCGCTTGTCTCGCCCTCCCAACCGAACACCTCGCCGTAAAAGGACTTGGCGGCAGAGATATCGCGGCAGTTGAGTTCACTCCAGCAGTAGGTGTTCGGTTCGTTCACGTACCCCGCGCCTTGGAACGCGCGCGGCTGCCAGACACTGATCATCGCGCCGAGCGGGTCGGCGAAGACAGCCATCCGGCCCTGATCTGGGATGTCCGTGGGCTCCATGACGACCTGCCCACCCGCGGATTGCACAGCTTTGGCGGTAGCGTCGGCGTCGGTGACGCTGACGTAGCTGTTCCACGCGGGCGGCTGCGCCTCCGCCGATGTCGGCATCGCGGCGGAGACCTCGTGGCCTTCGGCGCCCTCCAGCGTGAACATGGTGTAGCCGCCGTACTGCGGATCCGGCGAGGTTTGTGCGTGCCAGCCGAACAAGTCTCCGTAGAAGGCTTTGGCGGCTTCCAGGTCGGTCGTGGCGAGATCGACCCAGCAAGGTACCCCTGGTTCGTACGAGCTCAACTGCGGCATGACGCGGCTCCTCTCGAGGATCGACGGTGACCGACTCCCGGCCGACGGAATCGGCACCGCAAAGCCTACGTATCCCGCGGGCCGTCATTGGGTAATCCGGAACCCGCGTCGTTCGATCGTCCGGCGATCCACTCGGGAATCGCTCGATGACCGAATCCGGTTCGCGCTCAGTAGTACGGGTACGGCGGGTGGCCGTAGGGCGGATACGCGGGCGGGTAGGCCGGTTGGCGGCGGGCGGCGATCCATCGGCCCGTGGGGCTGGCGACGGCGAGGCCGAAGATGGTGGCGGACAGGACGAGTGGCAGTCCGCCCGCGATGCCGCCGAGGGCGACCAGCACGAGCGCGCCGAGCAGGGCGATCGAGGACATCCCGATGACGATGACGCGCCCCGCCGTCTGCCGCATGAACAGCAGCAGCGCACCGAGCAGCCAGAGCAGCGCCACCAGCGCGCCGACACCGATGCCGATGAACGCGGCGGGCTCCACGTCGTTGCTCGCATCGAGCGCCTCGACGAGGCCGATGGCCACGCCGACCATGCCGAGCAGGCCGACGAGCGTCGACAGCACCCCGGCCGTGATCGCGGTGCCGCCGCTGGGCGCGGGCGGCGGAAAGCCGTACCCCGGTGGGCCGTACGGATAGTTCATTGGGCTTCCCCTCCCCGAAGGCTTGCGACGCCCTCTCAGCCGTGAACTCTACCGCTCCAACGCTGGGATGCTCGACCGCAATTCAGCCCACCGAACACCGCCGCGACGTTGGGCGGTTGTCGCCTCACGTCACGACCACGCGCCGCGACCCCGCAGTCACGATCACCGAAATCGACGCTGCGGGTGGTATATCCACTGCCGCAGAAAGACCGTGGGGCAAGCTCAATCAGAGCGACGCGCCGACAGCGCGGCGAGGACCGAAATGGTCACTGGCAGCGCGAGACCCGTGAGATTCGCCAGCCACTCGCCGTGCACCATCGCCGTCACGGTGCCGACCAGGCCCGCGGTCGACGTGGCGATGTCCACCGCGACACCGCCTTGCTCGGCCCAGTGGATGCCGTACTCGGATTCGTAGCCGAACAGCGCGGCGATCAGTCCCGCGATGCCGACGACCGTCCACACGCCCGCGGCGACGAGCACCGTGAAGCGCCCGTCCTCGTCGCCGCGGATGATCAGAACCGCGCCGTAGCCGAGCGCGAAGGCCAGCAGCAGCGCGCCGAGTGCGGTCGAGACCGCGAGCGAGTTGTCGTAGTGCCCCGGGTCGCCGAAGAAGCCGAAGGCGAGTACGAGCAGCCCGACCAGGTTCGCCGCCGCGCCGATCGCGGCGAACAGCGCGACCGCGGTCGCGAGCGTCCCGGGCTCAGCCTGCCGAGTGCCCGAACTCTCCTGGCTGTAGAGCATGCGTGTACGTCCCTCCGAGTCGATCGGTCGAACCCATAAATTATGCGCACGGATTGCCCCGCGCGCGCCGATCGGTCAGCGCGGCGCCCCGCCCGCCGCGATCCACTCCCGTGTCGCGTCGAGAGAAGCCAGAGTCAGGATCGCGACCTGGAAGAACCCGCGAATCAGCGCGTCCCGTTGACCGCTCCCCGGACCGAAACCCGCGGCCACGAAACCGGCCAGCGCGAGCAGCGCAGCCACCCCGATCATGATGATCCGCCCGGCCGTCGACTCTTCCGACCGGCTTCCTGCTCGTGCACGCGCCATTCCTCCCGCTTCGAGCGAACCCATGATCATGCACGCGAAAGCGCCCGCACGCGAATCCGCGTGCGGGCGCTGGCTTTACACCTGGTCGGTGCACGCCGCCGGGCAGAGTTCGTCGGCGAGCTCGTGCCCGGCGGGAGCGGAGGCGAAGGTACGCCTACCGCAGGTTGGCCTCCGCGTAGACCTTCATCGCGTCGCGCACGAACGCGGCGGTGCCCGCGGCGTGCACGTCGTAGTTGACTGCGAATCGCGGGTCGTCGACGTACAACTGGCCGATTCCGATGAAGGCGTCGGCCGTCACCGGCTTGCCACCCCAGCCGTCGCCGATCCAGGCGCGGTGCCGGGCGGTGATGGCTTGGACCTCGTCGCTGTCCACCGGAAGCCCGGCGGCGTGCGCGCGACCGAAGTCGGCGGCGATGTCCAGCTGGGTCTGCTGGAAGTCCTGCTTCTGCTGATCGCTGAGCGAACGCCACCAGCGGTCACTGCTGTCGTAGGCTTCCTTGCCCCAGCGTTCGATGACCTCGTCCTTGTATTGCGTGTGGTCGAACCCGTCGAAAACCTCTGCTGCCATGAGTTTTTCACCTCTTTCCGTCTTTTGCAGCGTGGTGTGCACCGAGTCGATCTGGCGTCGGATCCGATCCTGTTCCTGCCGAAGCAGGTCCAGGTGCGTACGCAGTGCGGCGGCGGTGTCCTGTTCGCCCGCGAGTACGTCGGCGATGACCGGGAGGCCGAGGCCGAGTTCCCGCAGCAGCAGGATGCGTTGCAGCCGCACGAGGGAGTCCTGGTCGTAGTAGCGGTACCCGTTGGCGCCGATCCGGCTGGGCGGCAACAGCCCGAGCTGCCCGTAGTGGCGCAGCGTGCGGCTGGTGGTACCGGCCGCCTTCGCCAGATCCTGGATGGACCATTCACCGGTCCGGGTGCCCGCGGTCACGACCGGGCGCTCCTTCCTTTTCTCGTCGGTGAACCCAGTCTGCAAGTTGACGCTACGTCAAGGTCAACCCGCTTTTGCGCTGGTTCTTCGCCCCCGCCCCCACCAGCATGCGCGCCGCATCCGTGGGCCGCTCCCTATTTTCGAGCTCGGCGCCCCCGCCGACCGCTTCGGCCTCATCGACCTTCTCGACTTCGCCGACCTTCGGCCGCGCGGTGGTCTGCCCGAGCAACGTGCCGCCCAGCGCGATCACCATGCCGAGCACCTGCAACGGAGTCAGCGCCTGCCCCAAGGCGACCCAGCCGATGACCGCCGCCGACACCGGGCTGAGCAGTCCGAGGAACGCGACCGACGTGGCGGGCACCTTCGCGATACCGCGGAACCACAACCAGTAGGCCAGCGCGGTGCCGATCACGCCCAGGTAGAGGTAGCCGCCGACGGCTTGGGCATCCAGCGCGGGCGGTGCGCCCTCGATCAGCGCGGCGAGCGGGAGGATGAACAGGCCGCCCGCGGTGAGCTGCCAGCCCGTCATGGCCAGCGGGCCGACGCCGTCGGGTCGCCCCCACTTCTTCGTCAGCACCGTGCCGAGCGCCATCGATCCCGCGCCCGCCAGTCCGGCGAACACGCCGACGGTGTCGAGCTGAGCGGTGGCCCGTAGCACCACGAGCGAGACGCCGAACACGCCGATCACTCCGGCGAGAACCTTACGGCCGGTGGGCCTTTCGTTCAGCACTCCGGCGGCGAAGAGCAGCGCGAACATCGGCGCGACCGCGCCGAGGACGCCCGCGACGCCGCCGGGCAGCCGGTAAGCGGCGAGGAACAGCAGCGGGAAGAACGCGCCGATATTGAGCACACCGAGCGCCGCGGCGCGGCCGATCCACAGACCTTTCGGCAACGTGCGAGTGAGCGCGAGCAGCACGAGCCCGGCGGGCAGCGCGCGCATCAGCGCGGTGAACAGCGGCCGGTCCGGCGGCAGGAACTCGGTGGTGACGGCGTAGGTGGACCCCCACACGATCGGCGTGAGGGCGGTGAGCGCGAGGGTGCCCGCGTAGGGGTTCCGTGCCGCGGTGGTGATGGACATGTCGGTCGCTCCTCATTGATAATCTCAACGTTGAAATATCTACTCCAAGCGGTGTCTCATCGTCAAGTAGATGAATGTTGAGATTCTTAGAACAGAGAGGAGTCCGCGATGGGCGACGCCGTCGACCTGATCACGGAGCACTGGCGCCGCGAGCGTCCGGACGTGGACGTCTCGCCGATGCACGTCATCGGCCGGATCACCCGCTTGTCCCGGGTGCTCGAGCAGGACCTGAAGCGCTTCTTCGCCGGACACGGCCTGGAGTTCTGGGAGTTCGACGTGCTCGCGACCCTGCGCCGCTCCGGCGGCGCGAAAGGGCTCACCGCGGGCGCGCTGAACCGGGCCGCGATGGTCACCTCCGGCGCCATCACCAACCGCATCGACCGATTGGCGGCCAAAGGCCTGGTCGAAAGGGTGCCGAGCGCCGAGGACCGACGCTCCATCCGCGTCCGCCTCACCGCCGAGGGCAGGAACCTCGTCGACGAGCTACTGCCGCTGCACGTCGCCAACGAACAGCGCCTGCTCGAGGCCCTCGGCGCCGAGGACCGCGAAGAACTGAGCGCCCTGCTGCGCCGACTGGCCGAATCGTTGGGCGACACCAAACTGGACTGACAGCACACGAGCCGGAAACCCTTGCGGCGCTCCGCCGATCAGCGGCGCCCGAACACCTCCTCGAGCGACGGTATGGCGAACCCCGGGTTCGGCGCCTGCTCATGCGGCACACCCGACGGCGCAGGCGCACCGGTCGCCGGGCCGCTTCCCGCCGCGGTACCCGCCGACGCCGCGGCACCGGGCAGCGCTCCGCCACCGCCCGACGCCCCCGCACCGGGCGCAACCCGCTCACCGGGCTGCACACCGCCACCCACAGACGCCGCCGCACCGGGCGCAACCTGTCCACCGGGCTGCACACCGCCACCCACAGACGCACCCGCACCGGGCGCAACCCGCTCACCGGGCTGCACACCGCCACCCACAGACGCCCCTACACCGGGCAGCGCGTGTCCGCCGGGCAGAACCTCCCGACCCGAGGGCACCGCAGCCCCCGAAGCCGGCGCGGAGTTCGACCCCGGCGTCCCACCAGGCCGCTCCGGCGAACCCGTCGGCGCGGCCCCCACGCCGCCCGGATCGGGTACGAGCTGCAACAGCGTCGTGAAGTCCACCACCTGCGCACCGAGCGTCGGCGTGACGATGATGACGCCGTTGGTGAACATCCGGTAGGTGCCCGCCCGCTGCGGCAGCAGCATCTCCGGCCCGAGCGGCGCGCCCAGCGAGCCCGCCTCGCCGCCGCGGCGCTGATATTCGAGGTCGATCGGCGACTGCGTGGTCGCGGCACGTGTGCGCGGATCCGGCCGCGGGTCCGTCGGCGGACGACCCACCGAGAGTTCGGCGGGCGTGGGGCCCACGTCGAAGGCGTAGATGTCGGCGGGTTCGCCGCCGTCCGGCGCGGAGGAATACTCCGAACGCAGGATGCGACCGTCGCGCAGCAGCACGGTGCCCGCGGTGGACGCGATGGTCGCGGCGGTGCGCGGATCTTCCTTCACCGTCCCGGGATACACCTGGCAGTCGGTGGTGTCGCAAGTCTGCGCGTACGGATACCTGCGCTCGGCGAGCACATACGACCGGGCCGCGATGGCCTGCGCGCGCAGCGCCTCACCCGCGCCCTTGTCGACCCAGTTCGCCTGGACTTCGGCCGGAACGACGCCGAGCAGGTAGTCCTCCACGTCGACGCGGTTGATCGTGCGCGGCTCCCCGTTCTCGGTGGCGAGGCCGAGCGAGCCGCGGTAGGCGGTTCCGCCGCACAAGGTGAGATGTTCGGACGCGGGCCGGTTCGGCTTGGGGTCGAGGGGATAGATCCACGGATCGGAAGTGACTGTCTGCCAGAGGACTTCGCCGTCGCATCCGACGGTGACGACCACGTTCGCGCCGCCGTCCGGCAGCGGAGTGAGGTGAGCGACCTGGCCCGCCGCCACTTCCCGGCCCGCCACCCGGAATCCGGCTTCGGCGTAGGCGTCGAGGGTGGAACCGTCCTGTTCCACGAGCCGCACGGCCAGGTTGGTCGGCGGGCTGGTCCCGAGTGTCGCGCCCGGGTAGTAGTGCTCGAGTATGCGTTCGGCGAGCCAACCCTGCTGGGCGCTGTCGAAGGCGCCGACCTGGCTCATGCCCCGGCCGTGGCCGGCAAGCGGCCGGATGGGCGTGTCGCCCGGCCAGCCCCAGAGCGCGACGGCAGTGCCCGCCAGGACGGCGGCGCATCCGGTGACAAGCACGGGCCGCGCCGATATCGGGGCGGGCCGCATTCTGTTCCGCACTCTGAAGCGCCTGGTGTGCTGCGCTCTTTCGATCCCCCACGCGCTCGGACGGTGCTGCTGGCTGCGTCGCATTCGAATCTCCCACGGTTCCAGGACCGGATCAGTCGGATACCTGTCGGCATGTCGTTCCGTCCGGTCGCATTCCGAGAGCTACATTCGAGCAATTACGTGATCCTAACTCTCAACAAAAGGTTTAGAGATGTGACAGATGTGAACTAGTGTGATTGTTGATGCATCAGGAAGCAAACCTGATTTCCGCACCTGATCACCGGTTCGACCTGATTGGAGATGCTCGTGCCGTACCGCAAACCGAAACGTTCGTACGTGCTCCCCATGGTGACCACGCTTGCGGTAGCGGCTCCGCTCGCGACACTCATGCAGGGCGATTCGACCGACTACCGCTCGGCCAACGAGACCGAGCTGGCCGCGGTGCCCGCGCGTCTGGCCGAAGTGCTGCTCGCGCAGACTCCCGAGATCACCCTCCCGCTGCGCGAACTCACCGGCCTCGACCTCCCCGACCTGCGACTATCCGACTTGCGGACGCTGCCGATCCCGCGCTCCATCCCGATACCGGATGGCCTGCCGCTGCCGCCGGGCGTCCAGCTGCCGAAGGAGATCCCGCTCCCCCGGCTGGCCCCGGGCCAGGCCGCGCCCGGCTTCACGGCGCCGACCACCAGCCCCGCGGTACCGGGCCAATCCATGCAGGCCATCCCCGGACAACCCGCCTCCGGTCCCGCCGCCGCGGGCCCCGCGCATCCTCTGCCAGTACAAACCGTCCCCAAACCCATCCCAGGCCAGTCCATTCCCGCCCCCGCGACGCCGAGCCCGGTGCCCAAGCCAGCCGCTCGCTTCATCTCCGACCCGGCGGCCCTGCCGGAGGGAACCACCCCCGACACGCCCGCACTGGCCCCCGGCGCACTCCCGCACGAGCTCCTCGACCAGGTAGGCGCGCAGGTCAAGGAGCTGTCGCGGGAGACGCCGTTCAGCGTCGTCGCCCTCACCGCGCGCGATCTCGCCGACACGCGCGCCATGGTGCGTGCCCGCCAACCGGACGGCACCTGGGGCCCTTGGTACGAGTCCGAACCGATCGACACCCGGCGCGACGACCGCACACCGGCCGGTGGCACCGCAGGCACCGAGCCGATCTACGTCGGGAACACCAACGCGGTCCAGATTCTGGTCACCCGCAAATCCACTGCTACGGAACCGCAAACTCCTAGTACCGCACCGGCATCCGGTCCGCTGCAACCCGTGCCCGCCGCCGCGCCGCACACCGGCGATCCGGCCCAGTTCACCCCGCCGTCGCTCACCGCGGTCCTGATCGATCCCGGCCGCGGCGCGATCGACGGCGCGCTCACCGACGTCGCAGGCGCGCTGCCCGGCGGCGGACCGCACGTGATCACCCGATCGCAGTGGGGCGCGGACGAATCCATTCGCTGCGACGAACCCACCTACGACGACAGCCTCGGCGGCGTCACCGTGCACCACACGGCGGGCCGCAACGACTACAGCAAGGCCGAATCGGCGGGCATCGTCCGCGCGATCTACACCTATCACGCCCAAACCCTCGGCTGGTGCGACATCGGGTACAACGCCCTCGTCGACAAGTACGGCCAGATCTTCGAGGGGCGCTACGGCGGGCTGGACCGCCCGGTGCAGGGCGCACACGCGGGCGGGTTCAACGAGAACACCGCGGGCGTGGCCTTGATGGGCAATCACGAGTCCGAGTCGCCGTCGGACCAGGCGGTGACCGCCGTCGGCAAGTTCATCGGCTGGCGGACCAGGCTCGCGGGCCTGGATCCCAAGGGCCACACCACGATGTACTCCGAGGGCACCGAATACACCCCGTACGCCCAAGGCGAGGCCGTCGACCTGCCGATCGTGTTCGCGCACCGCGACGTCGGCAACACCACCTGCCCCGGCGACGCCGCCTACGACCTGATGGACCGGATTCGCGATATCGCCGCGGGCGCGGCGGGCGGCCCCGCGCCGCAACAGAATCCGCGGCTGCCGCAGCTGCCGGAGCGCACCGAGTCCGATCTGGCGACGCTCGCCGCGCTGACGGCACGGCTGCTGAGCTTGGTGGACGAGAACATCATCGCCAAGCACTACTCGGCCAAGGGCGGTCCGGACGGTCCGCTGGGCCAGGCGATGTCCGAGCCGATGCCCGCCGCGCAGGGCCAGCAGTACGCCAAGTTCGCCAACGGCTACGTCTACACGACGCCCGACAACCGCGTCATCGAGGTGACGGGCGTGATCCTGGAGCGCTTCCTTCAGCTCGGCGCCGACTTGGGCATGCTCGGTCTGCCGCTCGCCGACGCCTACCTGGTGCCGGACGGCCTCAGGTCGGACTTCCAGTACGGCTCGCTGATCCTCAACAAGATCACGGGGATCGTCACGACGGTCTGGCGGACCTACAACCAGATCTACCAGCAGGAGTCGCGCCGTAACCAGGGCGACGCGGTCGCCGCGCCGGTTCCGCCCGGACCGGCTCCCGTACCGGCCGCAGCGCCTGCCGTTCCCACCGAGCCGGTGACTTCGGAGGAGACGCAGGCGGACGACGTCGCTCCGGATCCAGCGCCGGTCGGCTGAAAGTCGTTCAGACCCACCAGCGTTCGAGCACCTGTGCGACACCGTCGTCGGCGTTGGTCGCGGTCACCTCGTCGGCCGCGGCCAACGCCTCCGGGTGCGCGTTGGCCATGGCGACGCCGTGCCCGGCCATTTCCAGCATCGGAACGTCGTTGGGCATGTCGCCGAAGGCGATGATCGCCGAGTGCTGCACCCCGAGCCGCTGCGCGACGGTGGCCAGCCCGGACGCCTTGGTGACGCCGGGCGCGGACAGCTCGATCAAACCGTGGTCGGTGGAGTAGGTGATGTCGGCGCGATCGCCGATGAGCGGTGCGAGCACCGCACGCATGTCGCCGCTGAGCGCACCGCGCAACCGAATGAGCATCTTGATCGCGGGCGCATCGATCACCTCGTGCCGGGCGACCGCCGTGTCGTCGGGGTTCAGCCAGGCGTGCTCGTACTCGGGCGAGCTGACGAACTGCGGCGTCGCGGCGTCGTGCGCGCTGGCGCCGACGCGTTCGGCGGCCAGACCGCAGCCGGGTAGCGCGCGCTCGGCCAGGTCGGCGATCCAGCTCAGCGTCTCGACGTCCACCGTCCGGCTCGCGAGCACCTTGTCCGCGGCGCTGTCGTAGATCACCGCCCCGTTGCCGCAGACGCACAGCGGCGCGAAGCCGAGGCCGTCGACCACAGGTTCGATCCAGCGCGGCGGCCTGCCCGTGGCCAGCACGAACGGCACCCCGTCGGCGATCAGGGCGGCGACCGCGGCCTTGGTGCGGCCGGTCACTCGTTCGTCGTGATCGATCAGGGTGCCGTCCACATCGGTGGCCACCATCTTCGGTTTGGGCAGGTGCAGGCGCGTCACCTCTTCCATCCTGCCGGAAAACCGTCGCGGGGCGGTCGCGAGCGGTACGGGTCCGCTGGACATGCCCGGGCAGATGTGTGGCACGCGCGTTCGCGGCGTCGTCCTTATGATCAGGGGCTAACACTCGAACACCGGCCCGGCCGGCCGGAGAACCAGAGGACTGATGACCGGCTTCCTGCTACGACGCGCGCTCAATTATGTCGTGCTGTTGCTGCTGGCTTCGTTCCTGACGTTCAGCCTCGCGTCGCTGACATTTCGGCCGCTGGACAGTCTCGAACAGCGCAACCCCCGCCCGCCGCAGGCGGTGATCGATGCCAAGGCCGAGGAATTGCACCTCGACGATCCGATTCCGGAGCGCTATATCACCTGGCTGAAGGGCATCCCCAGCGGCGATTTCGGCACCACCCTTGCGGGCCAGCCGGTGAGCGAGGAATTGCCGCGCCGGGTCGCGGTGAGCCTGCGGCTGTTGATCGTCGGTTCGATCGTCGGCACGGTGCTCGGTGTGCTGATCGGCGCGGCAGGCGCGATTAGGCAATACAAATTCAGCGATTACTTCACGACCGTCGTCTCGCTGTTGATTCTCAGTACCCCGATATTCCTGCTGGCCACGCTGCTGAAATACGGGGCGCTGGAGATCAATTCGGCGACCGGCTCGCAGATATTCCTCTACACCGGCGAGACGTCGGCCAGCGCCATCGAGGGGTTCTGGCCGCAGCTGGTCGACCGGCTCCAGCACCTGGTGCTGCCGACCGCGGCGCTCGCGCTCGGCGGCATGGCGGGCTACAGCCGCTACCAGCGCAACGCGATGCTCGACGTGCTGCAGAGCGATTTCATCCGCACCGCCCGCGCCAAGGGCCTGACCAGGAACAAGGCGCTCTACAAGCACGGACTGCGCACCGCGCTCATCCCGATGGCCACGCTGTTCGCCTACAGCCTCGGCGGCCTGATCACCGGCGCGACGTTCACCGAGAAGATCTTCGGCTGGCATGGCGTCGGCGAGTGGCTGGTCGATTCGATCAACGCCCAAGACCTCTACGTGGTGGTGACGGTGACCGCGTTCGCCGGTCTCGTCGTGCTGGTGTCGGGCCTGCTCTCCGACATCGTCTACGCGATTCTCGACCCCAGGGTGCGTGTGGGATGACCACTGATCGAATCGGCCCCGCGAATCCCGTCAGGGGGGCAGCAGCATGACCGAAGCCGAGATCATCGTCCAAGGCGCGCCCGAAGTCGCCGCGGCTGGGCGGCGCAAGCTGGTGCTGCGGCGTTTCCTGCGCAACAAGCCCGCGATCGCCGGGGCCGTGGTGCTGGTGCTGCTGTTCGTCGCGAGTTTCGCGCTGCCGCCCTTCCTGCCGTACGACTACCAGCAGATGGACTACACCGCGCTGCTGAAACCGCCCAGCGCCGACCATCCCTTCGGCACCACCCAGATCGGCCAGGACGTGCTCGCGCAGACCCTGCGTGGCTTGCAGAAATCGCTGATCATCGGCCTGTGCGTGGCGCTCATCTCGACCACCATCGCGGCGACCACGGGCGCGCTCGCCGGGCTGCTCGGCGGCTGGACCGACCGGGCCATCATGTGGTTCGTCGACCTGCTGCTCGTGGTGCCCAGCTTCATCATCATCGCGCTGTTCGCACCGCGCACGAAGGGCAGCGGTTCGATCGCGCTGCTGATCGTGCTGCTCGCGGTGTTCGGCTGGATGATCAGCGCGCGCATCGTGCGCGGTCTGACGCTGAGCCTGCGTGATCGCGAATTCGTCAAGGCCGCACGGTATATGGGCGCGCCGACGCGGACCGTCATCGTCAGCCACATCGTGCCCAACATCGCGTCGATCCTGATCATCGACACCACGCTCACCGTCGGCGCGGCGATCATGGCCGAGACCGGCCTGAGCTTCCTCGGTTTCGGCGTGCAGCCGCCCGATGTCTCGCTCGGCTCGCTGATCGCGGCGGGCACCAAGTCCGCGCTGACCTACCCGTGGCTGTTCCTGTTCTCCGGCGGCCTGCTGATCACCACCGTGCTGTGCGCGAACCTGGTCGGTGACGGCTTGCGCGACGCGTTCGACCCGAGCGCCAAGCGGGCTCGGGCGCGCAAGAAGGCAAAGAAGGCTGACGCATGACCGCCAATTCCACCGCGCCCCTCTTGGAAGTCGCCGATCTGCGGGTCTCCTTCCCCAGCGAGGAGGGCCGCATCGACGCCGTGCGCGGGGTGACCTACAGCGTCGCCGACGGCGAGGTGCTCGCCATCGTCGGCGAATCGGGTTCGGGCAAGTCGGTGTCGTCGCTGGCGGTGATGGGTTTGCTGCCCGAGCAGGCCCGGGTCAACGGGTCCATCCGGCTGCGCGGGCGGGAGCTGCTCGGCTTGGGCGATCGGGAGATGTCGCGATTGCGCGGCAGCTCGATCAGCATGGTGTTCCAGGACCCGCTCTCCGCGCTGACCCCGGTGTACCGGGTAGGCGATCAGATCGCCGAGGCGCTGCTCGCGCACGGCGCGCATAGCAGGAAGGAAGCCGCCGAGAAGGCGGTCGAGCTGCTGGAACTGGTCGGCATCGATGACGCGAAGACGCGCGCCAAGGCTTTCCCGCACGAGTTCTCCGGCGGTATGCGCCAGCGCGTGGTGATCGCGATGGCCATCGCCAACGATCCGGCGCTGATCATCTGCGACGAGCCGACCACCGCGCTGGACGTCACCGTGCAGAAGCAGATCCTGAATCTGCTGCGCAAGGCGCGCGACATCACCGGCGCGGGCGTCATCATGATCACCCACGACATGGGTATCGCCGCGACGCTGGCCGACCGGGTCGCGGTGATGTACGCGGGTCGCATCGTCGAAACCGCGACGGCGAGCGAACTGTTCAACGCGCCGCGGATGCCGTATACGGTCGGGCTGCTCGGCTCGATCCCGCGCATGGACGGTCCCGCGCGCAGGCCGCTCATCCCGATCGTCGGCGCGCCGCCCGCCATGCACGCGCTGCCGCCGGGCTGCTCGTTCGCGCCGCGCTGCCCGATCTCGATCGAGCAGTGCCGCGCCGCCGAGCCGCCGCTGGAGAGGACCGAACCCGGCCACGCCGCCGCCTGCATCCGTACCGGAGAGGTCGGCACGGACGGGCTGTTCGAGGCCTACCGTTCCGAGATCGAGGAGCCGAAGGCCGAGTCCGAGACCGGCAAGGGCGTGGTGCTTCGGGTCACCGACCTGGTCAAGACCTTCCCGATCACCTCGGGCGTGGTGTTCCAGCGCCGCAAGGGCGAGGTGCGCGCGGTCGACGGCATCAGCTTCGAGGTGCTCGCCGGACGAACGCTGGCGCTGGTCGGCGAGTCGGGTTCCGGAAAATCCACCACGCTCACCCAGATTCTCGACCTGGTGCAGCCGCAGTCGGGCACCATCGAGATCATGGGCCGCGACGTGTCCACCCTGACCAAGGCCGAGCGGCGCGAGATCCGGCGCACGATGCAGATCGTCTTCCAGGATCCGACCGCATCGCTGGACCCGCGCCTGCCGATCTTCGACGCGCTGGCCCAACCGCTGCGCATCGACGGCCGCTCGCGCGCCGAGATCGCCCGCCGCGTGCCGGAACTGCTCGAGCAGGTCGGCCTGCGTCCCGAACACGCCGACCGCTACCCGGCGGATTTCTCGGGCGGCCAGAAGCAGCGCATCAGCATCGCGCGCGCCCTCGCACTGGACCCCGAACTGCTCGTGCTCGACGAGCCGGTGTCCTCGCTGGACGTCTCCATCCAGGCCGGTGTGCTGAACCTGCTGCGCGATCTACAGACCGAGCGCGGGCTGTCGTATCTGTTCGTCTCGCACGATCTGTCGGTGGTGCGCAACCTGGCCCATCACATCGCGGTGATGTACCGAGGCAAGATCGTCGAATCCGGCCCGGCCGAGCAGATTTTCGCCAGCCCTTCGCACGAGTACACCCGCAGGCTGATCGACGCGGTACCCATGCCGGTGGTCGGCGGATAGTCAGGAGGGCAGCATGCGGATCCGTTCGAGGGGAATGCGCTGGGTCGCGGGCGCGGTGGCGGTCGGGCTGATCGCCGCCGGGTGCGGCGCGGGCGACGACGACTCGGCCGCAGGCCTGTCCGACGCGCTGGGCACCACCAGCGACATCAATCCCACACCCCGCGAGGAGGTCCGCGAGGGAGGCAACCTCCGGCTGGCGACCACCGCGTATCCGGCGAACTGGAACACCCTGTCCAACGACGGGAACGAGGCCGACATCGCCGATATCGAGCGCCCGATGATGCCGCGCGCGTTCGACACCGATGCCGCGGGCGAACTGTCGATCAACCACGACTATTTCACCGACGTCGCGCTGACCGGCACCGATCCGCAACAGGTCACCTACACCATCAACCCGAAGGCCGTCTGGTCCGACGGCGCCCCGATCACCTGGGAGGACATCCGTTTCCAGGCGAACGCGCTGAGCGGCAAGGACAAGCGGTTCCTGATCGCCATCACCAACGGTTTCGAGTTCGTGGAGAAGGTCGAGCGCGGCGTCGACGACCGCCAGGCCGTCCTCACGTTCAACCACCCCTACGCCGAATGGCGCGGCCAGTTCGCGGGCAACGCCGCGCTGTTCCCGAAATCGGTGACGCAGGATCCCGATGCGTTCAACCACAGCCTGGCCGATGCGATGGGACCGTCGGCGGGGCCCTTCCAGGTGCAGTCCACCGACCGTGGGCAGGGCCGGATCATCTTGGGCCGCAACCCCAACTGGTGGGGCGAGCGTCCCAAGCTGGACACCATCACCTACTCGGTGCTCGATCGCAGCGCCTGGGTCGCCGCGCTGCAGAACAACGAGATCGACGCGGTGGTGCTCAATTCCATCGACGACGTGAAGAACGTGCGGGGCACCGGCGGCCTCGAGGTCCGCAGGGCGCCGGGCAACCGCTGGCGGCACATCACCTTCAACGGCGCGCCCGGCTCGATCCTCGCCGATCCCGCGGTGCGCGTAGCCATTTCGAAGGCGATCGATCGCCAGGGCATCGCCACTGCCATCCAGAACGGCCTGGTGGAGAACCCGAAGCCGCTCAACAACCACGTCTACCTGCAAGGACAGCGTGGCTATCAGGACAACAGCCTGCCGTTCGATCCCGCCGCGGCGGCGCGCGAACTCGACGCGCTCGGCTGGAAGCTCAACGGCGACGTCCGCGAGAAGGACGGCCGCAAGCTGATCATCCGCGATGTGATGTACAACGACGCGCTGTGGGTGCAGATCGCGCAGATCATCCAGCAGAATCTGGCGCAGATCGGCGTCGGGCTCGTCATCGACACCAAACCGGGCGCGGGCTACTTCACCGACGTCATCCAGCCGGGTGATTTCGACGCCGCCCAGTTCGTGTTCCAGGGCGACGCCTTCCCGCTCAGCAGCATTCGGCAGATCTACTACTACGACCCCAACGACTTGCAGGGCAACTTCGGCCGCATCGGCTCGCCGGAACTGAACGCGCTCATCGAGCGCACCCTGCGCGAGCTGGATCCCGCGAAGGCCTTCGAGCTGGCCAACGAGGTGGACCGCAAAGTGTTCGAAGAGGGGCACTCGCTGCCGCTCACCCAGTCGGACGGCAGCTGGGGCGTACGCGCCGAAGTGGCCAACTTCGGCTCTCCCGGCCTGGCGTCCTACGACTACACCAAGATCGGATTCGTGAAATGACCGCAGCCCTCTCTTCTCGTCGTCGGCTCGGCCTCGGGGTCGCCGCGCCCGCGCTGGCCGTCGCGCTGCTGCTGGCGGGCTGTGGCGCGGACGCCTCCGTGCAGTCCGGCTCGAGCTCGATCGGCACCAGCAACGACATCAATCCCCGCGATCCCGGCGAGTTGCGCGACGGCGGCAATCTGCGCCTGGCGCTGACCAGCTTCCCGGAGACCTTCAACTCCTCGCACGTGGACGCCTCGGGCGACGTCGGGGACGTCGTCGAGTGGACGCTGCCCGGCACGGTGAGTTCCGACGCGGCGGGTGAGCTCACGACCGATGCCAACTACTTCACCCGCATCGAGCTCACCAACACCAATCCGCAGCAGATCACCTACACCATCAACCCCAAAGCCGTCTGGTCCGACGGCAGCCCGATCACCTGGGAGGACCTGCGCTCCCAGGCGAACGCGCTGAGCGGGCGGAACACGGCGTACCAGGTGCGCGCGACCCAGGGCTACAGCCGGGTCGACAAGGTCGAGCGTGGCGTCGACGACCGGCAGGCGATCGTCACCTTCGGGCAGCACTACGCCGAATGGCAGGGCCTGTTCAACCCGCTGTACCCGACGGTGTCGACCGGATCGCCGGAGTCGTTCGAGAACTGGGCGCGCAACAGCCTGCCGATCTCGTCCGGTCCGTTCCTGATCGACTCGATCGACCGCGCTCAGCAGCGCATCGTGCTGAAGCGCAACCCGAAGTGGTGGGGTGACACCCCGAAGCTCGACACCATCACCTTCAGCGTGCTCGACTACTCCGCGCGCATCTCCGCGCTGCAGAACAACGAGCTCGACTACGCCTCCGTATCCGGCATCGACGAGGTGAAGACCGCGACCAACTCGCCGGGCATCAAGGTGCGTCGCGCCGCCGCGCCGCGGTTCTCGCACTTCACCTTCAACGGTGCGCCGGGCTCGCTGCTGGAGGACCCGCAGCTGCGGATCGCCATCTCCAAGGCCATCGACCGGCAGGGCATCGCCACCGCGACGCAGAACGGCATCGTCGACGACCCGAAGCCGCTGAACAACCACGTCTACCTCAACGGCCAGAAGGGCTACCAGGACAACGCCGCCGCCGTCGCCTACGACCCCGAGGGCGCCGCGCGGATGCTCGACGAACTGGGCTGGAAGCTCAACGGCGACGTCCGCGAGAAGAACGGCCGCAAGCTGGAACTGCGCAATGTGATGTACCAGCAGGACACGTGGATTCAGATGGCGCAGATCGCCCAGCAGAACCTGGCCAAGGTGGGCGTGAAGATGATCATCCAAACCTACCCGGGCAACGGCCTTTTCACCGACGTGATCGATCCGGGCAACTTCGAGATCTGCCAGTTCACCTGGTCCGGCGGCATCCTCCCGCTCGGCGCGCTGCCGCAGATCTACGCCTACGACCCGAACAACCGGCTGAGCAACAAGGGTCGCATCGGCAGCCCCGAACTGAACGCGCTGATCGAGGAGACGATCTCCGAGCTCGACCCGAACAAGGCCATCGAGCTGGCCAACCGCGCCGACAAGATGATCTTCGACATCGGCCACTCGGTGCCGATCGTGCAGTCGGCGGGCACCGTCGCGGTGCGCGAGAACCTGGCCAATTACGGCGCGTTCGGGCTGGCCTCCTTCGACGCAACTAAAGTCGGCTTCGTGAAGTGATGTGATGCCGCGGCGACATGACGCGGCGACACCGATCAGGCGTCGACAGATGTGGAAGGACCAGCTCTATGCGGACACGCTCCTTGACCACCCGATTGGCGGCGCCACTCGCCGCGCTCGGCCTGATCCTGACCGGTTGTTCGGACAGCGGGAGCATCACGCCCGGCACCAGCACGATCGGCAGCACCAACGACATCAATCCGGTGGACCCGAGCCAGTTGCGCGAAGGCGGGAATCTACGCCTGGTGCTGAGTTCGTTCCCGGAGAACTTCAACGTGCTCCAGGTGGACGGCAATACCGAGAGCGGCGGGCTGGTGGCGGGCCCGACCATGCCCGCGCCGTTCGTCAGCAACGCGGCGGGCGAGCTCTCGGTGGACCACAACTTCTTCACCGATGTGCAGCTCACCAACACCAGCCCGCAGCAGGTCACCTACACCATCAACCCGAAAGCCGTGTGGTCCGACGGCAGCCCCATCACCTGGGAGGACCTGCGCTCCCAGGCCAACGCGCTCAGCGGTAAGGACAACGCGTACCTGATCGCGGGGCTCAGCGGCTTCGACCGGGTGGCGAAGGTCGAGCGCGGCGCGGACGACCGGCAGGCGATCGTCACGTTCGACCAGCCCTACGGCGAATGGCGCGGCCAGTTCAGCCCGCTCTACCCGAAGTCGGTCACCGGGTCTCCCGAAGCGTTCAACACCGCGAACCGGGACGGTCTGACGCTGAGCGCGGGCCCGTTCGTGATCACGAACATCGACCGTGCGCAGCAGCGCATCACCCTGAGCCGCAATCCGAAGTGGTGGGGCGACACCCCCAAGCTGGACACCATCACTTTCAGCGTGCTCGACCACAGCGCATGGCTGCCCGCGATCCAGAACAACGAGCTCGACATCGCCTACATGTCGGGCATCGAGAACGTGACGGCGGCGCGCAACGCGGCGAACGTCGTCATCCGGCGCGCGCCGGAACCGGCCTGGTCGCACCTGACCTTCAACGGCGCGCCCGGCTCGCTGCTGGAGGACCCGCAGCTGCGGATCGCCATTTCCAAGGCCATCGACCGGCAGGGCATCGTCACCGCGTCGCAGAACGGCGTGGTGGACAACCCGAAGCCGCTGAACAACCACATTTTCATGGCCGGCCAGAAGGGCTACCAGGACAACGCCGCGCCGATCTCCTACGACCCCGCCGAGGCGGCGCGGATGCTGGATCAGCTCGGCTGGAAGCTCAACGGCGACGTGCGCGAGAAGGACGGCCGGAGGCTGGAGATCCGCGACGTGATGTACCAGCAGGACGCCTGGGTGCAGACCGCGCAGATCGTGCAGCAGAACCTGGCCGCCGTCGGCGTGAAGCTGACCATCCAGACCGTGCCGGGCACCGGCCTGTTCAAGGACGTCATCGATCCGGGCAACTTCGACATCGCCCAGTTCAGCTGGCAAGGCAGCGCGCTGCCGCTCGGTGCGCTGCAGCAGATCTACTACTACGACCCGAACAACCTGATGGGCAACAAGGCCCGCATCGGGTCGCCGGAGCTCAACGCCCTGATCGACAAGACCATCGCGGAGCTGGACCCCGACAAGGCGATCGAGCTAGCCAACCAGAGCGATCAGATGATCTTCGTCGAGGGCTATTCGATTCCGCTGAACCAGGCTTCGGGCACCTACGCGGTGCGCGACAACCTCGCCAACTACGGCGCGTTCGGCCTCGCCACGCCGGACTACACCAAAGTCGGCTTCCTGAAGTGAGTTTCGGAGGCCATCCGGTGGCCTATCCGATCGGCGTGACGCTCGGCGCCCTCGCGGTCTGTGCCGCGTGGGCGCCGTTCGCCACCGTGGACCAGTTGGCGGCGCTGACGACGGTGGCACTGGCGATCCTGGGCTACACCGGGATTCGGCTTTCGATGGCCTTCGGCATGCTGCCTTGTGGACTGCCGGATTCGGGAGCCTTTCGGGTCGCTCGGATTCGGCAGCAGCACCGGTTGGTGAGCAGGTCCTGGTTGGAGGTCACCGACTCGGGTGGTTCGCGCCGCTGGCTGCCGGTGTACTTCGATCCGGCGCTGCTGACCATGACGGAGACCGAGGCGCGGGGCGGACGCATCATCCGCACCGCGGACCTGCGCCTCTACCCGTCGGGCCGGGCGCGCGACACCGAGCCGCCCGGCCGCCTCGTCGACAACCCGACCCGACCCGACCCCGACGCACCCCTGCTCGCCGCGACCGCCACCCGCCTGACCCGCCGCCTGTTGTTCGACGCCCAATCCGCCATCGCGGCCCCCTTCGCCGCTCTGCTCTGGATCTACATCGACGGCGGCGCCCTCCTCACCTTCACCGGCGCGCTCTGCGTCGCCGCCGCCACCACCACCTGGCTCGCCGCCATCCGCGGCTCCGACCCGAGCTAGTCAGCTCCGCTCCCACACACGGTGTGGACGCCGCACAGCGTCACCGCCTGTGTGCCGCGTGTGGTGGATGTGTGGCGAGCTCAGGTGAGCAGGCCGAGGGCGTCGGCGTGCGCGAGGGTCTCGCGGACGTGCCAGGGTAGTGGGACGCGGGTGGCTTCGGCGTAGGTCATCCATTCGAAATCGTCGTGCGCTCGGAGTTCGAGTTCCGGGCGGATCTCGTTCTCGAAGCAGCCGAACGTGATGGTGTGGACGTCGTCGTCGACGAAGCGCGTCAGCTCGTCGGCGACGAGGACGTCGAGACCGGTTTCCGCGGAGACCTCGCGGCGGACGGTCTGCGCCCAGGTCTCGTCCGGGGCGACGGCGCCGCCGGGGATTTCCCAGATGTCGGGCTCGGCGGTGTTCGAAACTCGGTGCAGCAGTAGCACTCTGCCCGCCCGGATCAGTAGTGCGTAAGCCCGCCTTCGCTGTTCTGCCATGCTTTCTCCCTCCCGGGTTCCAGTCTGCCACGGGTTCGTCGAAGGGTGCGTCGGTGCGCTCGGCGATCGGTCGCCGTCGGCATCGGTTTGGCACGAATTGGTCTGACCACTTGACCAGCTGACCATCAGGGCGCAGAGTAGACGCATGGCGTTGCAACCTGTTGTCAAAAGGTCGGTGTCGGCGGAGGTGTTCGAACAGATCGCCGCGGACGTGCTCAGCGGTGAACTCGCGCCCGGCTCGACGCTGCCGAGCGAACGTCAGCTGGCCGAAGCGCTCGGGGTCTCGCGGCCCGCGGTGCGCGAGGCGCTGCAACGCCTGGCGGCGGCGGGACTCGTGGCGGTGCGCCAGGGCGACGCCACCACAGTGCTCGACTATCGGCGCGGCGCCGGTCTGGAGGTGCTGCCCCGGCTGCTGGTGCGGGAGGGCATGCTCGAACCCGCCGTCGCGCGCAGCATCCTCGAAGTCCGCATGCACAACGGGCCGAAGGTGGCCGAGCTAGCGGCCGCGCGGATGGCCGCGACAGGCGCACCGAAGGCAGCGGCGGACGGCGCCGCCGATCGGGACCTGGTGCGCGCCCATCTCGAGCGCAGCGTGACGGCGCTGACCGCCGAAACCGATCCGATCGCGCTGCAACGGCACGCGCTGGAGTTCTGGGATCACGTGGTCGACGCGGCCGACTCGATCGTGTTCCGCCTGATGTTCAACATGCTGCGTGCCGCCTACGAACCCGCGCTCGCGGCGCTGGCCCCCGTCATGTCCGCCGAGGTGGGCAATGCCGATGGCTACCGCGAACTGGCCGCCGCCATCGTGGCGGGTCGGCCGAAGAAGGCCGCCGACAAGGCTCGGGCCCTGCTCGAACCGGCGACCACCGCCCTGATCGAGGCCCTCGGCGGGCATTGATCACGCAACACCCGAGGTGACAACGATGTCCAAAACCCAACTGCGCCGCGGCCTGACGCTCGGCGATGCCTTCCGCGAATTCGTTCGCCACCCCTCGCCGTGGATGATCGGCACGGCACTGGCGCTGGCCCTGATCGCGCGAATCCTGGTGGGCGACTGGCAGATCAGCGACGCGGTGCTGCCGCTGGCGATGCTCGCGGTGTTCCCCGCGTTCGAGTGGGTCGTGCACGTCATGGTGCTGCACTGGCGGCCGAAGCGCGTGGGCCCGATCTCCCTGGACAGCGAGCTGGCCCGCAAACACCGCCAGCACCACGTGGATCCGCGCAACATCCCGCTGATCTTCATTCCGACCCGTTCGCTGGTGGTGGTCATCGTCGCCCTGCTCGCGATCACCGCCCTGGCTTTCCCGCGCCTCGGCCTGGGGCTGACGTTCCTGCTCACCATCACGGTGCTGGGGCTGGGCTACGAGTGGACGCACTACCTGATCCATACCGACTACAAGCCGAAAAGGGCGTTGTACAAGGCGGTTTGGCGCAATCACCGGCATCACCATTACAAGAACGAGCATTTCTGGTTCACCGTGACCAGTTCGGGGACCGCGGACCGGATCTTCGGTACGTATCCGGACCCGGCTGAGGTGGCTACTTCGCCTACGGCGCGGAATTTGCATGGGGCGCAGGTGGGGTGACCGGGTCTCCGGGGCGGCCGTGGTCGGCTTGCCCCGGATTCCTTTCGGTCGGGCATGTGCGGTGAGGGGCGTTGCGGACGTCGGCACTTGGGTGTACCTGCCGTTCACGCGCGGACGGCCGGGCTAGCCTGCGCGCCACCGCAAGGCAGGGTCCTCGGGCATCGCGGCGTCGACGCCGAGCAGGTGCCCCGAGAGCCAGGCGGCCATGACCGCGCTGGTGATCGCCGCGCCGCGATTCGGGTCGATGGTGCCGCAGAGGTCGGTGGCGCAGCCGAAGGTCGGCATGTCGGTGCCGGTGTAGTGCCCGGCGCCTTCGAGGGTGACGATCGACGCGTCGGTGGCCGTCCATGAGGCGTGGACCATCGCGCCCATGGCCAGCAGCAGCACCGGCCGGTCGGTGTCCGGGGCTGCTTCGACCCCATCCCACACAGCGGGGCCGTCGAGGACGAGGCTGGTGCGGATCCGCGGTTCGACCGCCATGGTCGCCATCGCGGTCTGTCCGCCGTAGCTGTGGCCCGCCATCGCCATCCGGTCGAGGTCGCCGCGTGCGCCGACGACCGGCAGCGTGTGCAACTGGGAGAGGACGAGGCGGGTGTCGCGGATGCGCATGTCGAGCGCGGCTTGCATGAACGCGTGATCGGCTGCGTCCGGCGGGTTTCCGACCTGCACGCGTCCGCCGACCTCCACGGCCGGGGACTCCCCGGTGTGGTCGATCGCGACCACGACATACCCGCGCGAGGCCAGCTCCATCAACAGGCCGGAGGCGATCCAGCGCGGCGTGCCGAGGGCAGGCGACCAGATCACCACCGGCAGCAGCCCGCCCTCGGCGACCGGCGCGTCGACGGAGATCGGAAGGACCGTCGCGGACATCGCGGGCGCGGCGGCGGGTGTGTGCAGCCACAGCGCCGCCTTGGAGGCCATCTGCGCGGCGGCGGCCAGGGAGCTCGCCGGGATGTAGGGAGCGGCTCCGGGCTTGGTGGTGGTCGGATACCAGATCGACAGCGGGATCGTGCGCGCGCCCGCGGTGAGGGCGGCTTCGGTGCGGGCCACCGGGTGCGGCCCGCTCGGCGCAGGCACCGCGGCAGCCGGGCCGGTGATCCAGGTCGCGCCCGCCAGGAGCAAGACAGCGACCGCGGCGATCGTCCGCCGCCGGATCGGTTGCTTACCAGTTGCCCGTCCGCGCCGATGTAGCCACGCCACGTGCGCACCCCCCTCGTGCCCCTTTGTATTACCGGTTGTTGACAATAGCCGCCTCGTCCGACGAGCGCGCTTCGTGGGGTGTGGGATATGTCGCTGAAAAGTGCTGGGAGACAGCAGAATCGCACGTATCGGGGTCTCGCGGTGCAACCCTTCACTTCTGCGGTTCGGGAGGTACCCGGGGTCTGAGTGCGCCGGTCGATGACGTCGCCGACGCGGTAGAAGATCGCGCCGCCGAAGGCGTAGCGGTGCAGGTGCCCGCGCTCGCCCGCCTTCCGTATCGCGTCCTCGATGACGGCGGCACCGGCGAAATGTGGCAGCAGCCGCGCCGACTGGTTTGCGGTGCCGAACTGGTTGCGCGCCCTCGCGAAAAGGGCCACAGCTCAGTTCAACAACCGACCCGCGATCACCCCCGCACGGCGAGCCGCATCCGACGTCCCCTCCCGGACCGCGGTGACGATCGCACCATCCACCAGCAGCGCGAACTCGCCGGCCAGTTCCTCGGCATCGGCCCGCCCTGCCGCCGTGAGCAATTCGCCGAGGTACTCGATGACCCGGCGCTTGTGCCGATCCGCCACTCGGTGCGCGGCGGAGTCGCGGTCGGCCACCTCGATCATCGTGTTGATGAACGCGCAGCCGCGGAAGTCTTTGCGGGCGAAGCGTTCCGCGAGGGCGTCGAAGACGGCGAGTGGGGCGTCTTCGGGCGTGGCGGCGCGTGCTTCGACGGACTCGCGCAGCCAGTCCAGCCAGCGGCGGTCGCGGTCTTCGAGCACGGCGACGACCAGGTCGTCCTTGCTCGCGAAGTGGCGGTAGAAGGAGGCACGGCCGACGCCGGATTCCTGGAGCAGGCGGTCGACGCCGACGGCGCGGACGCCCTCGGCATAGAAGAGTTCTTCGGCGGTGGTGAGCAGACGCTGCCTGGCCTGGGTTGCCATACGTCCACCGTAGCAGAACGGAACTGATCGGTACCGATCTACTTGACGAAAACGGAACCAGTCAGTACCGTCAGCATTCAGTACCGATTGGTTCCGTTACGGTTCGAGCACTGGAGATCCGATGTCCCGACTCCCGACCCTCACCCCCGACAGCGCGGATGCCGAGCAGGCCGAACTGCTCGGCGAGGTGCGACGCCAGCTCGGCCGGGTGCCGAATCTCTATGCCGCCCTGGCAAACAGCCCCGCTACGCTGCGCGGCTACCTGTCCCTGCGCGACGCGCTGACCGGCGGCAAGCTGGACGCCCGCACCCGCGAACAGCTGGCGCTGCTGATCGCGGCCGAGAACGGCTGCGACTACTGCGTCGCCGCGCACACCATGCGGGCCGGGCGAATGGGCTTCAGCGAGAACGAGATCGAGGCAACCCGCGCGGCAACGGCGACCGACCCGCACGCCGACGCGGTGCTGCGTTTCGCGCGCGCCGTGCTGCGTTCGCGCGGACGTGTCGACGACGCACTGCTCGCCGAGGTCCGCACGCACGGCGTGACCGACGCCGAGCTGGCCGAGGCCGTCGGCCACATCGCGCTGAATGTGCTGTCCAACTACTTCAACCACGTGGCGAAGCCGGAGCTGGACTTCCCCGCCGCCACCCCCACCGCACCGGAAGGAACCACCATGACCACCACTTGGCGCACCGCGACCAGCGTCGAACTCGTCGAGGGCTACGCACTTCTGGACCGAACCGGCCAACCGGTGCGGCAGATCGAGGACGTGCAGATCCGCATCGAGGGCGGCTTCCTGCACATTCGCACGTCACCCGACGCCGAGATCCAGGTGGTGTCCGCCCCGGCCGTGGCCCGGGTCGCCTACCGCCTCGAATCCTGAACCGATCCCGCCGCTGGACCTCCTCCGCCATCCGGGATTTCGCGACACTTCCGTCTCGACACTTCATACCTTAGGGGGGTATGGTACCGCCGCAGCGACAGTCTCGCTCCGGAAAGGATGGAAATGCCATGACTACCCAGACCGCGCCCACCACCCGCAGGTGGTGGGCGCTGGCGGTGATCGCCGCCGCGCAATTCATGGTCATCATGGACACCTCTATCATCGGCATCGCGCTGCCGAAGATGCAGGCCGAACTCGGTTTCTCCCAAGAGAATCTGACCTGGGTGTTCAACGCGTACGTGGTCGCGTTCGGCGGCCTGCTGCTGCTCGGCGGGCGGCTGTCGGATCTGCTCGGCGCGCGCCGGGTGTTCGCGGCGGGCTGGCTGACGCTGCTCGTCGGCTCGGTGATCGCCGGCGCGGCGGGCAATGCCGCCACCGAGCTGATCGGGCGGGCCATCCAGGGCGGCGGCGCAGCCCTCATCGCCCCCTCGGCGCTGACGCTGCTGATGATGCTCTTCGGTTCCTCGCCGCAGGAGCTGACCAAGGCGCTGGCCGTCTACGGCGCCGCGGCGCCCGCGGGCGGCACGGCGG
Organism: Nocardia sp. bgisy134; assembly: GCF_965341865.1. Lineage (GTDB taxonomy): Bacteria > Actinomycetota > Actinomycetes > Mycobacteriales > Mycobacteriaceae > Nocardia. Next base: position 90,502 of record NZ_CBDQZP010000005.1, on the reverse strand, counting down.
GCGTCTTCCTCGGCGGCGTCATCACCGAATATGTCAGCTGGCCTTGGGTTTTCTACATCAACATCCCGATCGCGCTGCTCGCGCTCGTCGCCGTGCCCGCGCTGATGCCGAGCGCCCCAGCCCGGTCGGGTTCGGTCGATCTGCTCGGCGCCGCCACGGTGACCGCCGGTCTCGCCGCCGCCGTCTACGGCATCGTCCGGGCGCCCGACGCGGGATGGGCGTCCGGCGAGACCTGGGGCGTGCTCGCGATCGCGGCCGTACTCCTCGCCGGTTTCGTCGTCATCCAGTCCCGTCGCCGCGAGCCGCTGATGCGTCTCGCCATCTTCCGCGCGCCGAATCTGGCCGCCGCCAATATCGCTCAGCTGCTGCTCGGCGCGGCGTGGGTGCCTATGTGGTTCTTCTTGAACCTGTACCTACAGCAGGTGCTCGGCTACAGCGCGTTCCCGTCCGGCGCGGCGCTGCTCCCGATGACCACGCTGATCATGCTCGGCATGATCGCGCTCGCTCCGCGCGCCATGCAGCGCTTCGGCGCCAAGCCGATGATCGTCACCGGCCTGCTCGTGCTCGCGCTCGGCTTGGCCATCATGTCGCTGGTGCGGCCCACCGGGAATTTCTGGGTCGACGTGCTGCCCGCCTCGCTGGTGGCCGCGGGCGGCATGTCGCTGGCCTTCATACCCTCGTTGGGTACTGCCATCGCGGCGGCTCGCCCGGAGGAGGGCGGCCTCGCCTCGGGCATCGTCAACGTCAGCTACCAGGTCGGCTCGGCCGTCGGCCTGGCCGCGATGACGGCCGTCGCCGCGGCGTTCGGCGCCGACCAGGTCACCGATATCCCTGAGCTGACCAGTGGTTTCTCGGCGGCCTTCCTGGGCGCGGCGGTGATCGCGCTCGCCGGAGCGGGCATCGCCGCGGTGACCATGCGGGCGCAGGCGACGGAATCCGTACCGGAACGGGTTTGACAAAATACCCTAGGGGGGTATGGTAAAGCCCGAGCACAACGACAACCCGGAAACGGAGCCACGATGAACGCGACAACCAAGTTCGCCGGCTTCGCCCTCGGACTCGCGGCGGTCTTCGGGATCGCGCTCGCGACCGGAGCGGCACTCGGCCCGGAGCCCACCGACACCCCCGCGCACGACACCCACGCGACCGGGCCCGCCACCGACGGCGGGTCCGGCGCGGCGGAACTGCCCGGCGGACTGCTGGTCACCTCCGGCGGCTACACCCTGAGCCTGGACACCCCGCAGACCACCGCGGCCCCCAACACACCGCTGCGGTTCCGCATCCTGGATCGGCAAGGCGCACCGGTCACCCGCTACGTCCGCAGCCACGACAAGGACCTGCATCTGATCGTGGTGCGCCGTGACATGACCGCCTTCCAGCACGTACACCCGGTGCTGGACGGCAACGGAACCTGGAGCGTCCCGCTCGACCTCACCCGCGCGGGCGACTACCGCGTGTTCGCCGACTTCACCCCCGACGGCGGCGAGAACCTGACGCTCGGCGCCGACCTGCGCGTCGCGGGCGCCTACGACCCGCGGCCGCTGCCGGTCGCCGCGAGCACCGCCGCGGTGAACGGCTACACCGTCACCCTGGACGGCGCGATCACGCAGGGCCGGTCCTCGCAGGTGACGCTGTCGGTGAGCAAAGACGGCAAGCCCGTCACAAATCTCCAGCCCTACCTCGGCGCCTACGGCCACCTGGTCGCGCTGCGCGCCGCCGACCTCGCCTACCTGCACGTTCACCCGGAGGGCCACCCCGGTGACGGCATCACGCCCGCGGGTCCCGGCATCACCTTCTCCGTGACTGCTCCGAGCGCGGGCGACTACCGCCTGTTCCTCGATTTCCAGCACGAAGGGGTGGTGCGCACCGCCGAGTTCACGGTCTCGGTACCGTCGGGCAACGCGCGGCCCGCCGAGCCGACCGGGCACGGCGGAAACACCGAGCCGGGCCACGGCCACTGATCACCCCCGTGCCGCAGAGAAAGGAATTCCGATGACGACCGCGACACAATCACCGGCCACCGGCCAGGTCGAATTGGTGATCGGCGGCATGACCTGCGCGTCGTGCGCCAACCGCATCGAGAAGAAGCTCAACAAGCTGGACGGCGTCATCGCCACCGTCAACTACGCGACCGAAAAGGCGCGAGTGGACTTCACCGGTGACGTCTCCCCGGAGGATCTGATCGCCACCGTCGAGCAGGCCGGCTACACCGCCGCGCTGCCCGCGCCGCAGACTCCGGCCGCGGACACCACCGAAGACGCTGCCGCCGAGGCGGATCCGACCGCGGCCCTGCGGACCCGGCTGCTCGTCTCGCTGGTGCTGACCGTTCCGGTGATCGCCATGGCGATGATCCCCGCCTTGCAGTTCACCAACTGGCAGTGGCTCTCGCTGACGCTGGCCGCCCCGGTCGTGGTCTGGGGCGCGCTGCCGTTCCACCGCGCGGCGTGGACCAACCTGCGGCACGGCACCGCCACCATGGACACCCTGGTGTCGATGGGCACCCTCGCCGCGCTCGGCTGGTCGCTGTACGCGCTGTTCTGGGGCACCGCGGGCACGCCGGGCATGACCCACCCGTTCGAGTTCACGATTTCCCGAATGGACGGCACCGGCAACATCTACCTGGAGGCCGCGGCGGGCGTCACCACGTTCATCCTGGCCGGGCGCTTCTTCGAGGCCAGGTCCAAGCGGCGGGCGGGTGCGGCGCTGCGCGCCCTACTGGAGCTCGGCGCGAAGGAAGTATCGGTACTTCGTGACGGTGTCGAGCAGCGGATTCCGATCGAACAGCTCGGTGTCGGAGACGAATTCGTGGTCCGTCCCGGCGAGAAGATCGCTACCGACGGCGTGATCGCGGAAGGTTCCTCCGCGGTCGACGCCTCGATGCTGACCGGCGAATCGGTGCCGGTCGAGGTGGGCAAGGACGACGCCGTGGTCGGCGCGACGGTCAACGTCGGCGGCCGGCTCGTGGTGCGCGCCACCAGGATCGGGGCCGATACGCAGCTCGCGCAGATGGCCGCTCTCGTCGAGGACGCGCAGACCGGCAAGGCGCAGGCGCAGCGGCTGGCCGACAAGATCTCCGGGATCTTCGTGCCGGTGGTGATCGCGCTCGCGGTCGCGACGCTCGGATTCTGGCTCGGTACCGGCGGTTCCGTGGCGGCGGCGTTCACCGCGGCGGTCGCGGTGCTGATCATCGCCTGCCCGTGCGCCCTCGGCCTGGCCACCCCGACCGCGCTGATGGTCGGCACCGGACGCGGCGCGCAGCTCGGCATCCTGATCAAGGGCCCCGAAGTGCTGGAGTCGACCCGCCGGGTGGACACCGTGGTGCTGGACAAGACCGGCACCGTCACCACCGGCAAGATGACCCTGCTCGACGTGATCGCCGCCGACGGCGAGGACGTGGGCGAGGTCCTGGCTCTGGCCGGGGCGCTGGAGGATTCGTCGGAGCACCCGATCGCGCAGGCGATCGCCAAGGGCGCCCGCGAGAAGGTCGGCGAGCTCGCGCCGGTCGAGGAGTTCGCCAATATCGAGGGCCTCGGTGTGCAGGGTGTGGTCGACGGGCACGCGGTGATCGTCGGCCGGGCCCGGCTGCTGGCCGACTGGTCGCAGCGCCTGGACGCCGAGCTGGAGCGGGCCATGCACGCGGCCGAGTCCGAGGGCAAGACCGCGGTCGCGGTCGGCTGGGACGGCAAGGCGCGCGGCGTGCTGGTGGTGGCCGACGCGGTGAAATCGACCTCGGCCGAGGCGATCTCGCAGCTGAAGGCGCTCGGCATGACCCCGATCATGCTGACCGGCGACAACAAGGCGGCGGCCAGGGCCATCGCCGATCAGGTCGGCATCGACGAGGTGATCGCCGAGGTGCTGCCGCAGGACAAGGTCGCGACCGTCGAGCGGTTGCAGGCCGAGGGCAAGGTGGTCGCGATGGTCGGCGACGGCGTCAACGACGCCGCGGCGCTGGCCAAGGCCGATCTCGGTCTGGCCATGGGCACCGGCACCGACGTCGCCATCGAGGCCAGCGATCTGACCCTGGTGCGCGGCGACCTGCGCGCCGCCGCGGACGCGATCCGGTTGTCCCGCAAGACACTCGGCACCATCAAGGGCAATCTGTTCTGGGCCTTCGCCTACAACGTGGCCGCGATCCCGCTGGCCATGGCGGGCCTGCTGAACCCGATGCTCGCCGGTGCGGCGATGGCGTTCTCCTCGGTGTTCGTCGTCAGCAACAGCCTGCGACTGCGCGGCTTCCGCTCCACCGCACGGTAGCGCGAAAACTCGATCGGCGGTTGCGCGAAACCCGAACGGCAGCCAGGCGAAATCGATCGGGCGGGACGGCACCCCACACGGCCGTCCCGCCCATTTCGTGTGTGCCGGATCAGTCGAAGGAAGGGCGAACCACGCTGTGGGCGGTGACCTTGTAGGTCGCCAGGATCACGCCGTTGTCCAGGACTTCCGAGGCGGCCAGCTCCATGGTGTCCTCGGCGTCGACGGCGTCGAACAGCCGCTGGCCCTTGCCGAGCAGCACCGGGTAGATCACCAGCCGGTATTCGTCGACGAGCTGGTTGGCACGCAGCGTGTTGATCAGGCTGCCGCTGCCGAAGACCAGCAGATTCTGCTCGGCGCGCAGCTTGGCCACGCCCTCGGCGACATCGCCCTCGATGCGGTCGGCATTCCATTCCAGCTCGGTGAGCGAGGTGGTGGCGACGTGCTTGGGCATGCTGTTCATCCGGACCTTGTAGTCGCCCTCCTCCGGGTGCTCGGGCCAGGACGCGGCGAAGCCCTCGTAGGTCGTGCGGCCGAGCAGCAGCGCGTCGGCGTCGAACACCTCGCGGCTCTTGAAGTTCGCGATGCTGTCGTTCCAGAACGGGAACGTCCAGGAGGGATTCTCGATGATCCCGTCGGCGGAAACGAATTCGGAGACGACGACCTTGCCCATTGTGACCTCGCTTGTGTGGGTGTGCCCGGAGCTTCCGGAGCATCTCACACATGCAGACGGGACAGGCTCGGGAAACTCATCGCCGCGAAAATCGCTCGCGGTATCACCCGTCGCGGCCGTACCGTGCTTCTCATGTTCCGGCTCGCCATCGCCCTGGAGTCCGCTGTCGCGGGCGCGATGGCGGCTGCCCTGGCAGCGGCGGCAGTGGCCGCGCTGCTCGACGGCGCCCGACGCTGACCTTCCCCGGGATGTCCCGGGACCTCCGACGGGGAAGGTGCCCCCGTCGGAGAGGTCCCCCATGACATTCGGGCGCTCGCCCGGTAACCGAGGAACACACATGTCGAAGCACACCTACGCCCGCACCAAGCCGCACCTGAACATCGGCACGATGGGGCACGTCGACCACGGCAAGACCACGCTGACCGCCGCGATCACCAAGGTGCTCGCCGAGCGGGGCGGCGGCGCGTTCGTGCCGTTCGACCGGATCGACCGCGCTCCCGAAGAGGCCATGCGCGGCATCACGATCAACATCGCGCACGTCGAATACGAGACGGCCACACGGCATTACGCGCACGTCGACATGCCGGGCCACGCCGACTTCGTGAAGAACATGATCACCGGCGCGTCCCAGCTGGACGGCGCGATCCTGGTGGTCTCCGCGCAGGACGGCGTGATGCCGCAGACGGCCGAGCACGTGCTGCTCGCCAGGCAGGTCGGCGTCGAGCACATCGTGGTGGCGCTCAACAAGGCCGACGCGGGCGACCCGGAGCTGCTCGAACTGATCGAACTGGAGATCCGCGAACTGCTCACCGCCCAGGGCTATTCGGGCGACACCACGCCGATCGTGCGGGTCTCCGGGCTGCGCGCGCTGGCGGGCGACGAGCGCTGGACGGCGGCGCTGCTCGAACTGCTCGACGCGGTGGACGTGCACGTGCCGATACCGGTGCGCTACACCGATGCGCCGTTCCTGCTTCCGGTGGAGAACGTCCTCACCATCACCGGGCGCGGAACGGTCGTCACCGGGGCGATCGAACGCGGCCGGGTCCGGCTCGGCGACCGGGTCGAGTTGCTCGGTCTCGGCGCGGACGAACTCACGACCGTGGTCACCGGCGTCGAAACCTTCGGCAAGACCATGGAATTCGCCGAGGCGGGCGACAATGTCGCGCTGCTGCTGCGCGGCGTGCAGCGCGGTCAGGTTCGCCGCGGCCAAGTGGTCGCCGCGCCGGGCAGCATCGCGGTGCGCACCCGCTTCACCGCCCGCGTGTACCTGCTGGGGGCCGCCGAGGGCGGCAGGCGCACCCCGATCACCAGCGGCTACCGGCCGCAGTTCTACGTGCGCACCGGCGACGTGGTCGGCGACGTCACCCTGCCCGCGGGCACGGCGCTCGCCCTCCCCGGCGAGACGGTCGAGCTGACCGTCGACCTGGGCCGCCCGGTCCCGCTGGAGCCGAACCTCGGCTTCGCCATCCGCGAAGGCGGGCGGACGGTAGGCGCGGGCACGGTCCTCACCGTCGCCTGAAACCGGTCCCGTCTCGATCGCCCACCCCCGACCGAGACGGGACCCAACCGCGCGCCTCGGCGGGACGGTCCCACATACCGCGTGCACGCCTCACACAGTCGGCGGTTGTGTGAGGCGTATACACGCTCTGTGCGGCGGGCGTGCTCGAGCGGCGAGCACCCGGCTGACCGACCGGTGCCACACAGCAAGTGGTCGCCTCACACAGGCGGTGCCCATGTGAGGCGTGCACGCGGGCTGTGAGATCGGGGCGGGGTTCGCATTGCCTTGTGACGCGTCGCGGAGGGTGTAGAGGTCGGGAGGGAGTGGCGGCGGGCTGCGGGGCGTTTTCGCACTGGTCGGTCGGGTAACCAGCAAGCACCATGGGCTTCCACGGTCCGAGGAGCTGCGGGCATGGAGTGGTTCACGGCGCCCGAATACTGGCAGGCCAGGCTGGTGTTCCAGCGTGGCCTGGCCGTTGTGTACCTGCTCGCCTTTCTCGGGGCGGCGCTGCAATTCCGCGCGCTGATCGGTGAGCACGGCATGCTGCCCGCGCCGCGGTTCCTGCGGCGGGTTTCGCCGCGGCGGTCACCTAGCTTGTTCCACCTGCACTATTCGGACCGGTTCTTCGCGGGCGTCGCGTGGGCGGGGGTGGCGCTGGCGGCGGCGCTGGTCGCGGGAATCGGGGATCTGGTGCCGCTGTGGGCGGCCATGGCGCTGTGGGCGGTGCTGTGGGGGCTGTACCTCTCGATCGTCAACATCGGCCAGGTGTGGTACTCGTTCGGCTGGGAATCGCTGCTGCTGGAGACCGGTTTTCTCGCGATCTTCCTCGGCAACGACACCGTGGCGCCGCCGCTGCTCGTGCTGCTGCTCGCCCGGTGGCTGGTGTTCCGGGTGGAGTTCGGCGCCGGGCTGATCAAGATGCGCGGCGACCCGTGCTGGCGCGATCTGACCTGCCTGTACTACCACCACGAGACCCAGCCGATGCCGGGCCCGCTCAGCTGGTTCTTCCACCATCTGCCTCGGCCGCTGCACCGGATGGAGGTTGCGGCCAATCATGTCGCCCAGCTCGTGGTGCCGTTCGGGTTGTTCGCGCCGCAACCGGTGGCGAGCATCGCCGCGATTCTGATCATCGTCACCCAGCTGTGGCTGGTGCTCTCCGGCAACTTCGCCTGGCTGAACTGGCTGACGATCCTGCTCGCGTTCACCGCGCTGGAGGCTTGGGTCTTCGGCCCGCTGCCCATCCCCGAGGCGGGGACGCTGCCCGAGCCGCCCCTGTGGTTCGCCGGCGCGGTGCTCATCCTGACCGTGGCCACCGTCGGCCTCAGTTATTGGCCGGTGCGCAACATGTGCTCCAGAAACCAGCGAATGAACACCTCGTTCAACCCGTACCACCTCGTCAACACCTACGGCGCCTTCGGAAGCATCGACCGGGTGCGCAACGAGGTGGTCATCGAAGGCACCGCCGACGCCCGGATCTCCGACGAAACCGTGTGGCGGGAATACGAATTCAAGGGCAAACCGGGTGACCCGCACCGCTGGCCGCGCCAGTTCGCGCCCTACCACCTGCGACTGGACTGGTTGATGTGGTTCGCCGCCATCTCACCCCGCTACGCGGCGTCCTGGCTGCTCCCCTTCGTCGTCCGGCTGCTCCAGAACGACCCCGCCACCCTGCGCCTGCTGCGCCACTGCCCGTTCCCCGACGCCCCGCCCCGCTACATCCGCGCCCGCCTCTACGAGTACCACTACACCTCCCCGCACGAACTCCGCCGCGACCGCACCTGCTGGCGCCGCGAACTCGTCGACGACTACCTCCCGCCGCTCACCCTGCACCAGGCCCGCGGCTTCGCGTAGTGCCTGGCGCGGCGTTTGCTGGGCCGAGAGCGGCAGTGGGCGTTTCCGATCGGGGGCACGGATCATGGCCGATCGACGAGTCGCGTGAGGGATTGGTGAAAGGTGTCGCGCACGAGCGACATGAAGGGAATCGAAGAGCGGATGACGGGATTCGAACCCGCGACCCTCACCTTGGCAAGGTGATGCGCTACCAGCTGCGCTACATCCGCATGCACCGCGTGGCGTCCCGGGGGCGCGTTGCCGTGCGATGGGCAACTTTAGTCGGCCGGTGCGGGTGATTCAAAATCGGCCGCTGCTCACATAGGTTGAGCGGCATGGGTGAGGTGGTGATCGAGGTCGCCGAGAAGGCGACGGAGCAATTGGCGGAAGCGGTTTCGGCCTTGAATCGGCAGCTCTCCAGCAGGCCGAGGGTGCTGAGCGTCGACGAGCTGACCGAGCTGGTCGAGTCGGAGGCCACCCGATTGTTGGTCGCCTACCTGGACGGCGCACCGGTCGGCATGCTCACGCTGGTGACCTATGCCATTCCGACCGGGGTACGCGCCAGGATCGAGGACGTGGTGGTCGACGAGGCGGCCCGGGGTCGCGGCGTGGCGTTCGAGCTGACCGAGGCCGCCGTGGAGCTGGCCCGCCGAGCCGGCGCCCGCACCGTGGACCTGACCTCCCGGCCCGAGCGTGCGGCGGCCAACCGGCTGTACCGGCGCGCTGGGTTCGAGGTCCGCGAGTCGGTCAGTTATCGGCGAACGTTCGACTGATCAGGCCTGCTTTTCGACGCGGGCGAGGCCGGGGGCCACTGGTTCCGGCACCACGCGGAACGCATCCGCATTGGTCGCGGCCCAGTCCGCGTAAGTACGGGGCGTGCGGCCGAGGACCCCTTGCACGTCATCGGTACGCACGGCGTTGCCGCCTGCGCGCACGTAAGCCTGACTGGCGAGCGCGCCGTCGATGTACTCGGCCGACATACCCGCCGCCAGCATGTGCTGCCGTGCCAGTTCCTCGGGGATGTCGGCGACCTCGATCGGGTGGCCGAGCACCGCGGCGAGTGCGCCTGCCTGGTCGGCGGCGGTGAGCAGTTCGGACCCTGTGAGGGTGTAAGTGCGGCCCGCGTGGGCAGCGGAGAGCAGGGCTTCGACCGCGACGGCGGCGACATCGCGCGGGTCGATGACGCCCTGTGCGCCATCCCCGGTGAGGTTGGGCACGGGCTGACCGGCGCGGATGGGGTCGGCCCAGCTGAGGGTGTTGGAGGCGAAGCTGCTTGGGCGCAGGACGGTCCACTCGAGTCCGCTCGCCCTGGCGGCCTGCTCGCCGGGCAGATGCCAGGTGCCGACGCGGCCGAGGTCCGGTTCCCCGGTGCCGATGGCGGAGAGCTTCACGATGCGCCGCACGCCCGCCGCGCGGGCCGTGGCGATGAGGGCGCGGTCGGTCTCGACGTCATCGGGTCCGAGTACGCCGACCAGGAACACCGCTTCGGCGCCCGTCATCGCCGCCGCCATCGACGCGGCGTCGCCGTAGTCGCCGCGCACCACCTCGACGCCCTCGGGCGCCTGCGCCCGTGCCGGGTCACGCGTCACCGCGCGAACCGGTATCTCGCGCGCGGCCAGTTGTCGGACGATCTCACTGCCGACGGTGCCCGTGGCACCGGTGATCAGAATCATGGCTACGACGGTGCCGTGCTCAGGCCGTCGCTTATAGGAAGTTTCGGCACAACCGCCGGGCGCGAAAGTGCCTAGAGTCGATGCGGTGCAGACCACGCCCGTCCGAACCGCCGAGCGCCTCGAGTCCACCGAGCGCGCACCGGAATCGCTGCGCCCGTGGCTCACCGAGCTGGGCCGGATTCCCTTGGTGCGGGACCTGTCCGAACCGTTCGCACACATCCCGCACACCGCGACCACCATCGTGCTGCGCACCGAGCAAGCCGGACGACGCGAGGCGCTGGTACTCGGCCCGCGCACCAGGGCAACGTATTCGGCCGCGAAAGCGCCCGCGAGCTGTGTCCGGCTGCGCCTGGCTCCCGGCGCGGCCCACCCGATGCTCGGCGTCGCCGCGAGCGAACTCACCGACCGGGCCGTGCGGCTCGCCGACCTGCCTGGCCCCGCGGCCGAACTCGCGGACGCGCTCGCCGACCTACCCCACGACGACATCCTCGCCTTCCTGGAAGACGAACTACCGCAGCGCCTTTCCGAAGACGCCACGCAACGCGCACACCGCGACCTGCTGGCCAAGGCCGCCGTCGCCCTCGCCGAACCGGCCGGACGACCGATCCCGGCGCTGGCCGCCGACCTCGCGGTCAGCGAGCGCCAGTTGCGCAACCTGTTCAGCAGCGGGATCGGGTTGTCGCCCAAGCATTTCGCCCGCATAGACCGGGTCCGTCAGGTCCTCGCCCACGCGGGAATCAGCCCGTGGTCGCGGATCGCGGCCGACAACGGTTACTACGACCAGTCCCACCTGACCGCCGATTTCCGCACCCTGATGGGCGTGTCGCCGGGCAAGTTCTTCCGCGGCCACCTGCCGGCCGCCACACCGTGCCAGGTGACGGCCTGACGACCGCACGCAAAAGCCATCGGGCACAGCGACCCCAATGACCTGTTGAGGATCAGTCGGCGCGACTGGCCCGGCGGGCCGCCTTCTCGGCCGCTTCGGCGGCGTCCATGGCGTCGGCCTGTTCGAGCGTCGGGGCGCCGCCGCCGAGGCGGGCGGGCACCCAGTAGGCGCCTGGCTCGTGCGTGTATCCGTCCTGCACCTCGAGCAGCATCCGCTGCATGGTGGCGCGTAGCTCGGCGGTCAGGTCGGCGGCGGGCTCGTACGGCTGGATGGGCTTGCCGACCAGAATCGAGATCGGAGTGTTGGTGCGACCCAACCGCTTCGGGAAGCCCTTGGTCCACACTCGCTGCGCGCCCCAGATGACGATCGGGATGATCGGCACGTCTGCCTCGATGGCCATCCGCGCGGCACCGGACTTGAAGTCCTTGATCTCGAAGCTGCGGCTGATGGTGGCCTCCGGGTACACGCCGACCAGTTCGCCGCGCCGCAGGTAGTCCACCGCGGCCTTGTAGGAGTCGGCGCCCGCCCCACGGTCCACCGGAATGTGCTTGAGCGACCGCATGATCGGGCCGGAGATGTTGTTGTCGAAGACTTCCTTCTTCGCCATGAACCGCACGTAGCGCTTGGGCGTGCGCACCGGCAGACCGGCGTAGGTGAAGTCCATGTAGCCGGTGTGATTGACCGCGACGACGGCGCCACCGGTCGCGGGGATGTGTTCATCGCCCTTGACGGTGAACTTCAGACCTTGCACGAAGAAGACGGTTCGGGCCAGCCCGATGATCGTCCGGTAGACGGGTTCCACAATTCCGCTAGCGTAGTCGCAGACTTTCCCATCCGGCAGTGGCGAAACGCCCACCGGATCCGGGATCCGCCCCGATCGGCTCAGAAAGAGGATCGTCGAAGTGGAACGCGCCCGACTGCTGGCGTATAGCGACCGGACTATCAGGAACGCAGGCGACCCCACCGCATCGAGCAAGAGTTCCGCGGCGCCGCCTGGCCCGGCTCTCCGGCGCGGGTATCGCGGGGCACTGATCGGCATGGCGCTCGGCGGCGCACTCCTGCTGACCGGTTGCGACTCGGTCTCGGGCATCCCGGGCGACGACCCCGCGCCCGCCAAGGCAGCGACGACGCCGCCCGCTGCGATTCCCTCGGCGCCGCCCGCTACCGCGGCCACCAGCACGCTCGCGGCGCCGCCCGCCGACGCGCCCGAGGTCGGCGCGGTGCCCGGCGTGCCGGAGGCCGCGGTAGCGCTGCGGCACTGGGCCGCCGACCTGAAGTCGGACACCATCGCGGAACTACAGGACAAGTGCTGGGCCATGGCTCCCGGCAACGTCGCCGAGATGTACGAGGACAAGCAGACCATCCTCGCCACCATCGCCCAGCCCGGCACGGCGACCGCGAGCACCGTCACCTGGAAGAGCCGCAGCGCGACCGTCACCGTGGAGCGCGACGCGATCGCGACCGGTTACACCTGTCCGCGGGTCTTCCCGGCGGGCACGGAGATCGGCTACAACGACGCCGACGCCCGCCACACCGTGCGCCGCTACCTCGCCCGCTTCGTCGGCGAACCGCTCGACCCGGCCGACAAGGAAGGCGACTACCCACTGATCTGCAAGGCCAGCCCGGCCGAGTGGGACCCGAAGGGCACCGGAAGCCCGACCCCGCCGCCGCTGGCGAACAACCCCGGCAAGCTGACCGGCGCGACCGACTTCGCAGGTCAGCAGATCAGCTCCGACCGCATCGGCGACGGCTACCTCACCGTGGAGGTGCCGGTCACCAACTCCTCCGGCGTCACGCAGGTTCGCACGTTCACGCTGACCGAGAGCGACGAGGGGTACTGCATCGGCGATGTCTCGCCGTAGCGGGCACCGTGAGCATCGTCATGTGAACGCAGCTACTAACCTGGTTGCCTGATAACGCCCATCTGGCGCGGCGCACGGTCGGAGCGCAGCCGGAGGTACGCCCGATGGTGCCGCCGGACGAAGTCCGTCCATCGCTCAGCGCACCGCCGGAGCGCAGGCGGAGGTACGCGTAGGAGGAACAGCTCGTGCAGATCACCAGCGTCGGACACGCCGGATTCCACATTCGAACCGCAGCCGGAACGATCCTTTGCGATCCCTGGGTCAACCCCGCGTACTTCGCCTCGTGGGTCCCGTTCCCCGACAACACCCAGCTGGACTGGGACGAGCTGGGCAACTGCGATTTCCTCTACGTCTCGCACCTGCATCGCGACCACTTCGACGCGGAGCACCTGGCGAAGCACGTCAGCAAGGACGCGACCGTGCTGCTGCCGGACTACCCGGTGCCGGATCTGCGCCGCGAGCTGGAGAAGCTCGGCTTCCACAAGTTCGTCGAGACCGAGGACTCGGTCAAGCACACCGTGACCGGTCCCGGCGGCGAGCTGGACGTCATGATCATCGCCCTGCGCGCGCCCGCCGACGGGCCGATCGGCGACTCGGGTCTGGTGGTCTCCGACGGTGAGACCGTCTGTTTCAACATGAACGACGCCCGCCCGGTGGACATGGACGTGCTGCACGACGCGTTCGGCCACGTCGACATCCATCTGCTCCAGTACTCGGGCGCCATCTGGTACCCGATGGTCTACGACATCCCGGCGCGCACCAAGTCCAACTTCGGCAAGCAGAAGCGTCAGCGCGGCATGGACCGGGCGCGCAGCTACATCGAGCAGGTCGGCGCGACCTGGGTGGTGCCCTCGGCGGGTCCGCCGGTGTTCCTCGACTCGGAGCTGCGTTACCTCAACGACGACCGCGGCGACGAGGGCAACATCTTCCCGGACCAGATGGTGTTCCTGGAGCAGATGGAGATCCACGGCAACGAGGGCGGGATCCTGATGATCCCCGGCTCGGTCGCCGACGTGCGCGGCAAGGAACTGTCGCTGACGCACCCGTTCGATCCGGCCGAGATCTACGCCGACAAGGCGGGGTACATCGAGCGGATGGCCGAGCGGTTCGCCCCGGCGCTGGAGGCCGAGAAAGCCTCGTGGGCGAAGGGCGACGGCCCGCTGCTCGAGCCGCTGCGGAAGCTGTTCGAGCCGATCATGGCGCAGAGCGATCTGATCTGCGACGGCATCGGCTACCCCGTCGGCCTGGTGCTCGGCGAGGAGACCGTGGTGCTCGACTTCCCGAAGCGGACGGTGCGCGCGCCCATCGAGGGCGAGGGCAAGTACCGCTACGGGTTCCGCGTCGCGCCGGAGCTGGTGCAGACGGTGCTGCGCGACAACGAGCCGGACTGGGTGAACACCATCTTCCTGTCCACCCGATTCCAGGCGTGGCGGATCGGCGGCTACAACGAGTTTCTCTACACGTTCTTCAAGTGCCTCACCGACGAGCGCATCGCCTACGCCGACGGCTGGTTCTCCGAGGCGCACGACGATTCGGCCTCGACCGAGATCGCGGGCTGGGAGGTGCAGCGCAGGTGCCCGCACCTGAAGGCCGATCTGTCCAAGTTCGGCGTGGTGGAGGGCAACAACCTCACCTGCAACCTGCACGGCTGGCAGTGGGATCTGGAGTCGGGCCGGTGCAAGACCTCGAAGGGGCACGAGCTGCGCTCGCGCAAGCTCTGAGTTCGACGAACCCCGGCCGGCGCGCACGGCCGGGGTCTGCCGCGGTGGTGCCGTCGATCAGCGGATTTCCCTGGTGAGCCTGGACGACCACGGGCACCAGAAACAACCGGGCAGGAAGGCGCCGCACGCCTCGTCGAGGTGATCCTCGACGTAGTAGATGGCCGAGTCACAGACCTCGATCGCCATGGTGAAGAAGGTGATCGTGTCGGGATCGAGGTGGAAGCTCCAGCCCGGGTTGTAGTCGACTGGCTGCTTCCTGATTCGGCCCATGACGTGGACCGACATCTTTTCCTCGCCGGACAGGATCCGGCGCGCCTCTTCGATGCGCTGCTCGTTGGTCAGCCGGATGATGAATTCCTTGCCGGAGTAATCGGTGAATGCAAAGTCCGCCATGACATCTCCCCTGCTGAAAGTAGTGGATGGGTCGCGCGCGGTTGCTACATCGATGCTTCACGATCCTAGCTACCAATAGGCAACTATGTCACGAAATGCTCTGCGCGCCAATCGATTTGAACCACAGGTTGGTTTTTCCCCGAGGAAACCAGGCCGACCGGTCAGCGCGGGCCGCGCATGGCAGCCTGATGACCGTTGCTTCGAGAGGAAAGCTGAGTTCGGACGGATTTTCTGGCGAGAATCAGCTCGCGGATCGCGATAGCGCCCCGCGCGACGGGCGCGGCGACCCGTCCGTCGGCGTCGATCAGCACGGCCGACGGTGTACCGCGGACGCGGTAGCGCAGCGCTGCCTCGTTGCCCTGCTGAACCAGCGAAGGGATGTCGCCGAGCTCCTGTTCGACGCCCCAGGCGGCCTGCTCCGCGGCGTCCCCGTTCCCGACGGCCACCATGGTCAGATCGACGCGCGACCGCCATCGCGGCAACTCCCGCGCCAGCGCGGCACACAGCTCGCAACCCGGATGCACAAACACCAGCAGCACGGCTCGGCCCGCCGCGAGCAGGTCGGCCAGGCTGGTGCGCGTGTTCGCGACGTCGAGCAGATCGAACTCCGGCGCGACCGAACCCACCGGCAAGCCCTCGGCGCCCAGCGTCGAGAGCGCCTGCTCGTCGAGCCTGCGACGCAGCGCGCCGACCTGGCCGATCAGCCACGCCAGCACCCCGCACAGCACCGCGACGAGCGCGAGTCCGGTGGCGGTGTCGGCGGGCAATCCGGCGGGAACCGAAGGACGGGCGAACGCGCCCCACAGGACCAGGGCCGCGAGCAGCATCAGCACACCGTTGCGCGCGATGCTGCGCGCACCGATCGGCGTCGCGCTCGCCGCACCGAAGCACGAGCACGCCGGATGCTTTCCGCGCCGCATCAACCGGACCATCACCGCCGTGAAGACCGTCAGCAGGAGCAGCACGCCGATCGCCGCGGCCGCCACCGTCCACGGCAGGACCACACCCACCGCGAGCACCGCCTCGACGACCGGAAGCCCCCACGCCACGGCAGGCACCCACCGCACCGGCACCTCGAAATCCCCCACCGCCTGCCGCGTCCCCGCACGATCGGCCAGCTTTCCCCAGGCCGACAATCCGAACACCACGGCGAGCGCCAGCCGCGTCACCCACACCCCGTATTCGATCAGCATGGGCCGCACCCTCCCACATCTGCGGTTATTCGAAATCGGAATCGCCGGAAGAGTATTCGAGGTGTTGCGAAGAACTGTTCGGTTCGGGGCGAACGACGACGCTCACGCCCGGGCACGAACAGCCCGTTGCGCGGCGGCTGCGCAGCCCGACGAGGTCATTACCCGAACGGGCGGATCTGTGGGCGTGCGCACCGTCGGCGGGAAGCCGAGGGTCATTGGTCCCCAATCCGGGAATCGGCCGACGTGGATGCGATGCCGGGACGCTGCTTGGCGGCCAGCCCGACCGCGACGAAGGTCAGCAGGCAGCCCAGCACGGACCACGGTGACAGGGCGGGGCCGGTCGGGATGAGCAGGTCGAGGGCGATGGCGGTGGCGAGCTGGCCCGCGACGGAGGTGAGGCCGAGCAGCAGGACTCCGATCCAGCGGACGGTGAGCGCGGCGAGGGCGATGAACGCGACGCCGATCGCGCCGCCCAGGTAGAGCCAGGGTTCGGCGGGGAATTCGCCGAGTCCGCCCGTGCCGGTCAGCAGGGCGGCTTCGATCAGCAGCAAAGCGACGAGCCCGACGGCGAAGTTCACCAGGGCGGCCGAGAACGATCCGCCGACCGCACCGACACGTCCGTTCACGGCCTGCTGCCAGGCCAGGCCGATGCCCGCCAGCGCGGGCAGCGCGATGAGCAGCGCGGACGGGACCGAGCGCAGCGATTCGGGGAGCGCGAGCGCGCCCGGTGCGGCGCCGGAGCGGTCGGCGACGGCGAGGAAGACCGCGCCGACGGCGAGCGCCGCGCCGCCCATCCGCAACGCGGTGATCGGGGTCGAGCCGCTCGGTGCCAGACCGAGCCGGTCGACGACCAGGCTGCTGGACAGCTGCCCCGCGACGACGGCGACGGTGAACGCGGTGACGCCGATCGCCGCGACGGTCAGACCCTGGCAGGCGACGAAGAACGCGCCGAACAACCCGCCCAGCATCTGCCACCGGTGCAGCGTCCGCTCACCGAGCGCCCTGCGCACCGCGCCGAGTCCATCGCGCAGCCGCCCGCTGAGCGCAAAGGCGATCGCGAGCAGGAGCAGCCCGGTCCCGAAACTCACGGTGGCGGCGGCGATGCCATCCTGCAACCGGACACCGAGCGCACCGTTGATCCGGGCCTGCACCGCCACACCCGCGCCGATGCAGAACCCGCACAACAACCCCACCCTCGCCCGCCCGGTCATTTCCGCACCGTACCCGCGGGGCGATCAGCGCCGCCGCTCACGCCTGTCCGGCGACCTCGGCTCGCACCACGTGCCGCGGCAACCAGGCCGGGGTCAGGGCGGCGATGGCGAGCATGACCAGGCCGAGCAGCGCCAAGGTCGCGGCCATCGAGAGCCAGAGCGTCGCCAGCGCGACGAATCCGAAGATCACCAGCGACACCACCTCCGAGAGCAGGCCGGACACCGAGGTGACCGTCGCGCGGGCCGGGCCCTCGATGGCGTCCTGCAACCGGGATTCGGCGACCACCTCGGCATTGAGCACGACACCGTAGCCGAGGCCGATCGCCGTGAAACCGACGCCGGTCAGCAGATACACCGCGTCCGGACGATCGGTGGCCAGACCCGCGATCAACGCGCCGCCGATGAACAGCACACCGCCCACGGCGACGGCCGCCGCGATGACGCGTGCGGACAACCGCGCCGTGCGGCCCGCGAGCAGCGAACCGGTGAGCGAGCCGACGACGGTGAGACCGACGAGCAGCGGCACCACCACGGTCGGCGCGCCCGCCGATTGCGCGAGCAGCGCGAAGTACTCGTCGTAGGCCGTGATACCGAACAGCAGTGCGCCGAGCAGCACACCGTTACGCACCCGGCGCACCCGGATCGCCTCGCCGACGCCGGTGCGCAGCATCGTCACGTATCGGGTGAGCACGCCGGACCGATCGGCGGCCGCGGCCCGAGCCCGTGCGTCGCCGGGCACGACGGGGTGACCCGGTACCGCCGCGACGGCGGCGGGCGCGTCGTCGGTCAGGTCGTCGACCGATGCCGCCTTCGGCGCGCTCGGCAGCGACACCGCGACGAGCACGTGCAACGCCGCGATCGCCACGCTCGACCAGCCGACCAGGGCATACCCACCCCAGGCGTACAGCGGCGTCGCGGCGAGGATCGCCACGACAACGGCGCCCTCCGCGGCCGCGCGGGCGTAGCCCATGATGCGCGGATAGGCGACGGGTTCACCCTTGGCGACCAAGTCGTCATAGATCAGCGCCTCGAAGGTGCCCGACTCCAGGGCGCTCGACACGCCCCACAGCACGAAGCCGATCGCGAATCCGAGATAGGACGGCGCGACGGTCCACCACGTGAAGGCCGCGAGCACCAGCGCACCGCTGACGATGAGCAGGTTGCGCCGGGACACCGTGTCGGCCCAGGCGCCCGACGGCACCTCGAGCACGAACGCGGTCACCGACCACAGGGCGAGCAGCGAGGAGATCTGCGCGGTGTTCAGGCCGTGTTCGGCGAACAGCAGCGCGTACAGCGCGTAGAGCGGGATGAGATCGCGCGAGCCCCTGAACAGCACCGCACGTACGGTGAGACCACGGACGCCGTGATCACGACCCCGTCGCGTGGAGGGTGCGCGGGAAGCTCAATAGCCATTGATGATCAAGCGCATGCCCTTCAGCTTCGACGCACGGGCGCGGCCTCGTCAAGCGATTTTCCGCGCCCGCGGGCGAGTCAGCCGAGCGGCAGCCAACCGTTGGCCGCGGGCATGGAGTCGTCGCCGATCTCCCGGTCGGACAGCCCGGCTCCGATACGGCCCTGCCCGTCGTTCAGGTCGTTGATCAGATCCGATACCGGATGCGAATCGCTGTAGTGGTAGCCCTGGGCGAGCGCGAAACCGAGTTCGGTCAGCACCGCCGCCTGGTACTCGGTCTCCACGCCCTCGGCGATGACCTGCAGGTCGAGCGCGCTGCTGAGGGCGGCGATCACGCCGAGTAGCGGCGGCGCGGGCGAATCCGAGCGGATGGCGGCCACGAAGGACTGGTCGACCTTCAGGATGTCGCTCGGCAGGGTGGCCAAGCGGCTGAGTGAGGAGTAGCCGGTGCCGAAGTCGTCGATGGCGATGCGCACGCCCCGGTCGCGCAGCGTGTGCAGATTCGCGATCGCGGTCTGCGATTCGGCGGCCAGCTCGCTCTCGGTGACCTCGAGGACCAGCTGGTCGGCGGGCCACCCGGTGCTCGCCAGAATGTCGGACACCCGATCGGCGTAACCGGACTCGGCCAGTTCCAGCCCGCTGACATTGACGTTGAGCGTCAGGTCCAGCTGCGCGAAGGTCTCCTGCAACCGGGCCGCGTCGGCGCAGGCGCGGCGCAGCACCAGTTCGTCCAGATCGGAGATGAGGTCGTATTCCTCCGCGACCCGGATGAGCCCCTCGGTGGTGACGTCCGGCTGCGCGCTCGACGACCAGCGCAGCAGCGCTTCTACGCCGACCGCCTTGCCGCCGCCCTCGCTCAGGCTGACGATCGGCTGGTAGTGCA
Organism: Nocardia sp. bgisy134; assembly: GCF_965341865.1. GTDB lineage: Bacteria > Actinomycetota > Actinomycetes > Mycobacteriales > Mycobacteriaceae > Nocardia. The sequence goes on along the minus strand of NZ_CBDQZP010000005.1, from coordinate 71,017 downwards.
CGTCCAGCGCGCCGCGATCGATGGCCTCGCGCAGTTCGACGGCCAGCGGCAGCTGCCGGGAGGACTCGAGCACCGTCCGGTTGCGACCGGCCTGCTTCGCGCGGTACAGACCGACGTCGGCGCGGCTCACCAGCAGCGAACCGGACTCGCCCGGCTGCCATGAGGTGACGCCCGCCGAACAACCGGTGGTGACGGCCGCCCGCAGCTGCTCGGTGAGCAGGATCGCGGCCTGTTCGGTGGTGTTCGGCAGCAGCAGGGCGAAGGCGTCGCCGCCGTAGCGGGCCAGCCGCTGCTCGGGGGCGAGCAGCTTGGACCAGGTGTCGGCCACCCGCTGCAGGACCGCGTCGCCCGCACGGTGGCCGAGGTGATCGTTGATCTTCTGGAAGCGGTCGAGATCGACAAGCACCAGCGACAGACCCTGCCCGGCGCGGGTGGCCTGCTCGATCGCGGTGTTCAGCGCGCGGTCGAAACCGCGGCGGTTCAACAAGCCGGTGAGCACGTCGATATCGGCTTCCGAGGCCATCCTGGTCAGGATGCCGACGACGACGCCGACGCCGAACGTCACGCCCGCCGGGATCAGACCCGACCACCAGGGCAGGTCGCGCGCGGGCAGCGCCCACAGACACAGCGCCATGGCGAAGGCGATGTGTGCCATCGCTTGCGGCCAGCGGAAGAACAGGGCCGCATCGCAGGCGATGAAGACATAGAACGAGGCCAGGCTGATGCCGCCGACGGTGTTCGGGAACGAGTGCACCGCGATCGTCACCAGCACGGTCGCGATCGCGACGTAGCCGTGGTGGATGGAATGCGGCAGTCGCGGACCCCACGCGAGCAGCGTCAGACCCAGCGCCAGCGCGATCGCCGCCGCTGTGCCGACCAGTGGTCGATTACCCTCGTCACCCGGTGCGATGGCCGTGATCACCAGACCAAGCACACCACCCATGACGTAGAACGCCCCGGTGGTCCGAGCCATGACCATTGCCGTCGCCAGCGCCGATGCCGCCCGCACCCGGGTTCGGGTATCGCCGCGCGCCCCGATTCCTCGCACGGGGAACAGCCTAGACACAACGCATCTCACTGGTTGCCACATCCCCGGAATCCGGGCATGGCGAACCAGTGGCTATCGCCCTGGTCAGCGCGCGGGTCGCAGTACCTCGGTACCGACGAACGGGACGAGCGCCTCGGGCACCCGCACCGAACCGTCGGCCTGCTGGTGGTTCTCCAGCAGCGCGACGATCCACCTGGTGGTCGCGAGTGTGCCGTTCAGAGTGGCTGCGATCTGCGGTTTTCCGTTCTCGTCGCGGTAGCGCACGGCGAGACGGCGGGCCTGGAAAGTGGTGCAGTTGGAGGTCGAGGTGAGTTCACGGTAGGTCCGCTGGCTCGGCACCCAGCCCTCGCAGTCGAACTTGCGCGCCGCCGAGCTGCCCAGATCACCCGCCGCGACATCGATGATGCGGTAGGGCACCTCGATGGCCGCGAGCATCTCCCGCTCCCAGGCGAGCAGGCGCCGGTGCTCGGCGTCGGCCTCCTGCGGCGTGGTGTAGACGAACATCTCGACCTTGTCGAACTGGTGCACCCGGATGATGCCGCGGGTGTCCTTGCCGTAGCTGCCCGCCTCGCGACGGAAGCACGACGACCAGCCCACATACCGCTTGGCGCCGTCACCGAGATCGAGGATCTCCCCTGAGTGGTAGCCGGCCAGCGGCACCTCCGAGGTGCCGACCAGGTACAGGTCGTCGTCGGCCAGGTGGTAGACCTCCGCCGAGTGCTGGCCGAGGAAGCCGGTGCCCGCCATGATCTCCGGGCGCACCAGCACCGGCGGAATCATCATGGTGAAGCCGTTGGCGACGGCCTTCTGCGCGGCCAGCTGGAGCAGGCCGAGCTGCAACAGCGCTCCGTAGCCGGTGAGGAAGTAGAACCGCGCGCCCGACACCTTGGCGCCGCGCTCCATGTCGATCACGCCGAGCGCCTCGCCGAGCTCCAGGTGGTCCTTCGGCTCGAAGTCGAATTCGGGTGGCGTTCCGACCGTTTCGAGGACGACGTAATCGTCCTCGCCGCCCGCGGGCGCGCCGTCCTGCACGACGTTCGAGATCGCGCGGTGCGCGGCGTCCAGATCGGCGTCGGCGGCGTGCTGGGCCGCCTCGGCCTCCTTGACCTTCACCGACATCTCCTGCGCCTGCGCGAGCAGCGTCGGGCGCTCCTCCCTGGACGCCTTGCCGACCAGCTTGCCCATCGCCTTGTGCTCGGCGCGCAGGTTGTCGGCGGTGGCGACCGCGGCGCGGCGCGCGGCGTCCGCCTCCAAGAGGGCGTCGACGAGGGCGGGGTCTTCGCCGCGGGCGCGCTGCGAGGCGCGTACCGCGTCGGGGTCTTCCCGCAGGAGTCGGAGGTCGATCATGGGCTATCAGCCTAGTCGGCGGGCCGTCGGCGTTTCACCCCGATATCGGTCTGCCGGTCCCGGCGGCCGGATCGGGCGCGCGTGCCCGCCCCTGCTGACCCGTTTGCGCCGATCTGTCCAGTTCCTGGCCGCGCGGGGCATGGTGCGCGCATAGTTGGCTTGTGGGCACGACTTTCGACGAGACGACCATCGACAACGCCCTTGCCGACCTGTCCGCGGGCGAGAAGACCTGGGCCGCGACTCCGCTGCGCAAGCGCAGGGAACTGCTCGACGAGATCCACAAACGCACCGGCCGCTTCGCCGGTGACTGGGTGCGGGCCGCGCGCACCGTCAAGGACCTCGACGCGGACTCCCCGCTGGTCGGCGAGGAGTGGATGTCGGGCCCGATGGCGCTCCTGCAGGCCACCGCCGCCCTCTCGGCCACCCTGGCGAAGCTGGAGGCTGGGCGCAGCCCGCTGGACGGCGTCCGGCTGGGCACCGCGCTCGGCGACCGGGTCACTGTGCCGATCCTGCCTTCGGACGCCTACGACCGGCTGCTGCTGAGCGGTTTCCGCGGCGAGGTCTGGCTGCGGCCCGGAGTCGACGCCGACACCGCCCGCCGCCGCGCCGGACTGGGCCAGCTGGACCCCGCCGCGACCGGCGGCATCGGCGTGGTGCTCGGCGCGGGCAACATCACCTCGATCCCGCCGCTGGACGCGCTCTACGAGCTGTACGCGCACAACCGCGTCGTCGCGCTCAAGCTCAACCCGATCACCGATCCGCTGTTCACGGTGTTCGAGATGGTCTTCGCGCCGTTCATCGAGCTCGGCGTGCTGCGGATCCTGCTCGGCGGCGCGGAGGCGGGCGGCTACCTGGTACGCCATCCCGACGTCGCGCACGTGCACATGACCGGCAGCGCCAACACCCACGACGCGATCGTCTGGGGGCGGGGCGCCGAGGGCACGGCGAACCGGCGCGCGGGCACGCCGCTGCTGGACAAGCCGATCACCAGCGAGCTCGGCGGCGTCTCCCCCACCATCGTGGTCCCCGGCAACTGGTCCGACGCGGACCTGAGCTTCCAGGCCGAGCACCTCGCGACCCAGCGGCTGCACAACGGCGGCTACAACTGCGTGGCCGCGCAGGCCGTGGTGCTCGGCGCGGACTGGCCGCAGAAGGACCGCTTCCTCGACGAGCTGCGCACCGCGCTCGAGCTGGCGCCGCAGCGCGCGGCCTACTACCCGGGCAGCGACGCCCGCGTCGCCGACGCGCTCGCCTCGTACCCGGAGGCGGAGCGGCTCGGCCAGGGCCGGGTGCTGATCGACGGTCTGCCGTCCGCCGAAACGCCGCTGTTGCGCACCGAGTACTTCTCTCCGGTGCTCGGCGTGGTCGAGCTGCCCGGGCGCGGCGGCGAATTCCTCCAGCGCGCGGTGGATTTCGCCAACGCCGAACTGACCGGAACGCTCGGCGCGAACGTGCTCGCCGATCCCACGACCATCGGCAGGCTCGGTATCTCCTTCGAACGCGCGGTGGAGCGCCTGCGCTACGGCACCGTCGCCGTGAACACGTGGACCGGCCTGGCCTTCCTGTCGCCGCGCGCGACATGGGGCGCGTTCCCCGGCCACACCCTCGACGACGTGCAGAGCGGAATCGGCGTGGTGCACAACGCCTTCCTGCTCGACGAGGTGGAGCGCACGGTGGTGCGCGGGCCGTTCCGTCCCGCGCCGCGTTCGCTGCTCGGCGGCGAGCTCGCCCTCTCCCCCAAGCCGCCGTGGTTCGTCGGCAACGACACCGCCGCCGTGACGGGCCGCAAGCTCACCGAGTTCTACGCCGATCGCAATCCGGCACGGCTGCCCGGCCTGTTCCTGTCCGCGTTCCGCGGGTGAACGCGCGGATTCGGGCAGGTCGTGGCACCGGAGGGCGGACAGCTGCCATGATGGATCGCGATGTCCTCCGATGATGTGTCTCAGACTCCGCACTCCGAGCAGTCGCCGACGGGTGCATCGGCGCGCTCGGGTTCGTTCCCTCGATCCCTCACGTCCGCGCGCGGCGCGCTCGCCGAGGGCGGCGGGCTGCACCTGTCGGCGCCGACGCTGCGCTGGGGTCTGCTCGCCGTCGCCGCGGGCGCCGTCGTCGCGGCCCTGGTCACCTTGTTCGTGACCGGCTTCGACAACGAGGCGGGCCTCGAGGCGCACAACCCCGGCGCGCCCGCGCAAACGGTGCTGGACAAGGAGTTCGGCACCGCGGCCGAGGGCGACTGCCTGAGCTGGACCAAGCCCGACCGCAGCGACCTGGTGAAGGTGTCCTGCGGTAACCGGCACATGTTCGAGGTCGCCGCCGACATCGACATGAGCAGATACCCCGGCGTGGAATTCGGACCAGGCTCGCGCTTCCCTGATTCGCTGCGGCTCACCGAGCTCAAGGAAGAGCACTGCGTGCCCTCGGTGCAGCAGTACATGAACGGGAAGTTCGATCCGCGCGGGCGCTACGTCGTCGGCCTGATGTACCCGAGCCCGGAGGGCTGGAAGAACGGCGACCGCACCCTGCGCTGCGGCCTCCAGTTCTCGGGCAGCACCGGAACGCCGCTGCCTTCGCAGGGCAGCGCGGCGGAACACGACCAGTCCAGGGTTTTCCAGGCGGGCACCTGCCTCGGCATCAACCAGAACCTGCCGACCGATCCGGTGGACTGCGCGCAGGCGCACGCGGTGGAGATCATCGCGACCGTCGATCTCGGCGCCCATTTCAACGGCGTCCCGCCCGGCAAGGACGAGCAGGACAAGTACGTCGAGGAGGAGTGCGCCAGGGCGGCCACCGACTATCTCGGCTCCCCCGAGGCGATCCGCGACAAGACGCTCACGCTGTTCTTCGACTACGTCGACGCCCGCAGCTGGCTGGCGGGCAGCCGCAAACTGGACTGCATGATCGGGAAGGGCACCGACCGTGAGGGTTTCGCGCCCATCACCGGTACGGCCAGGGGCGAGATCTTGATCAACGGCCAAGCCCCTGTGCCGCCGCCGAATTCGGGTCGCTCCACGCCCACACCGCTGCCCGGCGCTGCTCCGCTGCCGCCGCAGCCCCAGCCGCGGCCCAGGTAGGTCGCGCTCGCCCATGACGGTCTCCATGTCCGAGGACCGGTTCGAGGAACTGGTCTCCGACGCGCTCGATCTGATTCCTGCCGAGCTCGCGCGCGCCATCGATAATGTGGTCGTGCTGATCGAAGCACGCAATATGGAAGACCCGCATTTGCTCGGGCTCTATCACGGAATCGCGTTGACCGAGCGCGACAGTCAATACGGCGGCGCGCTGCCCGACACGGTGACCATCTATCGCGATGCGATTCTGGAGATCTGCGCCGACGAGGAAGAGGTGGTCGAAGAGGTCGCGATCACCGTGATCCACGAGATCGCACACTATTTCGGCATTGACGAAGACCGGTTGCATCAGCTGGGATGGGGCTAGTCTTGACCAAGTCGTCGGTGCGAGCCGCGTCATCCAGAAGGACACGGTACGCAGGGGAGCGCAGGCGGCTGGCAAGATCGCAAAAGAAGTAGGGGATTCGATGGAACCGATCGCGTGGCTGTCGCGTCCTATCACTCGTAGGGGGAATTCTCGTGGTTCCGCCCCATAGCCGCCACTAGAAGGAGTCGAGTAATGGTTGGCCACGTTTCGATCTCGCCCGAGATCATCCTTGCCGCCGCTGCCGAACTGGACTTGCTGGCCGAACGATTGGCCGCCGCCGCGGCGGTCACCGGCCCGGGTACGCACGTCCTTCCGTCCGGCGCGGACGAGGTGTCGCTGCTCGCCGCCCATCACTTCAACAAGGCCGCCGCGACGCACGACGGCTCCGTCGCCCAGGGCATTCTCGAACTGCACCATGCCGCAGCCGTTCTGCGCATGCAGCTCGCCACCCACGTCGCCGAGGACGTGGTGAAGGCAGGAGTGATGCAGGGCGTCGCGGGCACCATCGGCGCCTGATCGCGGACATCGAGACACAAGGGGAGAAACAAGCATGACCGCAGGAATCACCGGGGTGTTCTGGCTGCCCCGCATGGCCGAAACGAATTCCGCGCTGCTCCACTCGGGCGCGCACGCCATCCCGATCTCGGCCGCCGCGACCGCGTGGGGCGGGCTCACCGCGGCGTGGGTCGACGCGACCGCGACCGTCACCCGGGTGATGGCCGAGCTCGGCGTCGGCATGCAGGGCGTGAACGGCATCGCGGCCCTGTCGCGGCTGGTCGGATTCACCGGCTGGGCCGAGCAGCAGGGCGTGATGGCCGCCGCCATGGGATCGAAGGCCGCGGCGAACGCCACCGCCTACACCGTCGCCGCGCTCACGATGCCGAGCCCGCCCGAGATCGTCGCCACCGTCGGCGCCGTCGTCGCCTCGGCGAACCCGCCCGGCGCGGTGTCCGGCGCGCTGGAAGCGGCCGAGGTCGCCAAGCACGCGATGGACATTCGCGCCGCGCTGGTCATGGAGACCTACGAGGCCGCGACCTCGGTGACCGTGTCCACCCCCGGCGAGTTCTACAACCCGCCGCCGATCGCCAACGGCGCGGGCAGTGCCGACCCGGGCGCCGCCGAGTCGTCGTTCCAGGGTGATCCGGTGCAGTCGGCCATCGCGACCGCCGTCTCGGTGGTGAACAACCCGGCCGTGGTCAGCGCCGCGACCCAGGCCGCCAACGTGGCGGGCACCGTCGCCACCGGCGGTGTCAGCACTGTCGGCAACATCGGCGCCAACGCGATCGCGGCGGTCACCAGCGTGGGCGCGCCGAGCGTCGCGCCCGCGGCTCCGGTGACGATGATGGCGGGCGGCATGGCCGGCGTCGGGGCGACCACCGCGGCCACCCGATCGGCGACCTTCGGGTCCGGCGCCGCCGTCAACCTGAACAACGGCTCGCTGAAGCTGCCGGAAGGCTGGGGTTCGGGTCTGCCGAACAACGCGCCCGCCGCGGCTCCGGTGGCCGAGGTCGTCGCCCGGGTCGATGCCGCGCCGGTCCGTCCGGCCACCGGCAACCCGTCCGGAAGCCCGCTGCTCGGGAACACCCGCGGCGCCGAGGACGACGAGTCGGTGCACAAGGGCACGGACTACCTGCGTGGCGATCACTTCACCGACGGCCGTTTCTCCGCCGACGGCGTCATCGGCGCCGACCCCGCCGGGACGGCTAAGTGACGATTCTGGGAGCGGGCCGCGGCCCGTCGATGCTCGAGGGCGTCGTGTTGTCGCTCGACGAGATGCAGTTTCTCCTGGAGAGACTGGAGATCGACGAGCTTCCCGTCGTGCTGCAAGCGATGGGACGCTACGACAACCAGGCCGACCACGACGCCGCGATGGACGTGGCCGCCCAGACGCTCGCCGATCGGGACTTCCTGATCGACGGCATCGTCCACGGGGAGCTCGAGGATCGGCTGCGGACGCTGTACCGGCCGCACTGGGTGCTCGCCCTGCGGTGGGTCGTCGAGGGACAGATCAGCCGGATGTGTCTCGCGAAGGGTGACGACATGGTGGTCGTCGCCCTCCGCGGGCCGGAGTCCTACGTCATCGACGAGGTCGAAGAGGATCTTCCCGGGCCGATCGTCGCGGCGCTCGGCCCGGCCGAGCCGCTCGAGCTGGAGAGCATGAACGCCCAGACCGAGTTGCTCGCCCCGATCTTCGGCGAAACCGGCGACGCCGCGGCGACGGCCAACCGGCTGGCGAAGGTGTGCAACCCGAACCGCGACGTGCAGGTGCTGGCCTCCGCACTGGTCGAAATCCATTCGCACGCGCAGATTTCCGGTGTGGTGTACGGCGACGGCACCCGGGACGTCTCGGACAACCACATCGCGATCTTCAACACTCGCGGCGGCCGGTTCCTGATCACCGCCAGCGTCGCCGACGACGACACCAAGTGGTCGTCGATCAGCTCCGGCACCACGGCGCGACTGCGCACCGCGCTGCTGGACCTGATCAATTCGCTGCCGGAACGGCAGGACTTCCCCCGGTCCGCGGCCAAGCATTCCTGAGGCTCGCAGCACGCTCACACGCCTCGCACAGGCTCTGACCTCTACGAGGCGGTGAAACGGTCTGCGCCGCCTAACCCATCGGATCGTCGGCGGTGGGTGAGACCTCGTAGCCGAAGGGTGGGACGAAGCGGCCCCACCGGATGCAGTCCCAGCCGCCGTCGGGGCGGGGGACCAGCTCGATGGTTTCGGTGTTGTCGAGGTGGTTGTTCGTGGTGAAGGGCGGTGTCACCCCGCTCAGCGTGCGCGCTACGAGTCGCATCGCGGCGCCGTGGTTCACCAGCAGCACATCGCCGCCGCCCGCCTCGGGCAGCAGGAAGGACGTGCGCAGCTTCTCGATGACCGGCAGGAATCGGGCGAGGACGTCCTCGCCGGATTCGCCGCCCGGCACCCGCGGGGACAGATCGCCCTCGTGCCACGCGCGGTAGATGCGCTGGAAGAACCGGTGCGATTCGGGGTCGTTCAGTCCTTCCAGTTCACCGACCTGGACCTCGTGCACGTCATCGAGGACGTCGGCGGTGACGCCCGTCGCCGCCTCGATGTATCCCGCCGTCTGTCTGGCCCGCAGTGCTGCCGAGGAGAGCAGCGCGCGCGGCGGCACGAGCAGGTTCGATCCGAACGTCTTCGCTTGGGCCGCACCGCGTTCGGTCAGCGGCAGCCCGGGAACCTTGGTGTCGAGAATCTTGGCGACGTTGCCTTCGGTCTCCCCGTGCCGGACCAGGATCAGCTTGCCCGCGATCTCGTTCATGTGTCCGCCACCCCCTTTCGTAACTGAGTCAGCCATTCCGCGGCCGCCTCGTCGGACGGCGGCGGCGTACCCGTCGCCGACGTCGCGGGCCAGGAACCGAGGAAGCGGATCCTGGCCGTGCGGTGCAGCGCCTTGAGCGCCTCGGCGACCGCGGTGTCATCGATATGCCCGACGCAGTCCAGATAGAACCGGTAAGTGCCCATACCCGTTCGGGTGGGCCGGGATTCGATCCTGGTCAGGTCGATGCCGCGCGTCGCGAACTCGGCGAACGCGCGCATCAGCGAGCCGGGCTCGTTCGCCAGTTCCAACACGATCGAGGTGCGGTCCGCGCCGGTCGGCGACGGCGCCACGCGGGGCCGGGTGACCAGCACGAAACGGGTGATCGCCTGCTCGTGATCAGCCACTCCGGTGGCCAGGGCGATCAGCCCGAGCCGCTCCCCCGCCAGCGCGGTCGAGACGGCGGCATCGGCGCGACCGGCCGCGACATCCTCGGCGGCGGCGGCGTTCGAGGCCGACGTGTAGATCTCGGCCTCGGCCATCCGGCGCGCGACCCACATCCGCACCTGCGCGGCGGCCACCGGGTACGCGGCCAGCGTGCGCACGTCGGCCAGCTCGGTGCCCGCCCGCGCCAGGATGGTGAAGCTGACCTCCAACTCGGTCTCCGCGACGATCTGCAATCGCGGCCCGATGGCCAGCGAATCCAGCGTGGCCGAGATCGAACCCTCCACGGAACTCTCGATCGGCACGACAGCGCCATCCACGTCACCGGACCGAACCAGATCCAGCGCCGCCCCCTGACTGGGCGCGGCGACCCGCTCGACGGGTCCGTCGAAGACGGCCGAGGACTCGAGCTTGGCGAGGGCCATCTCGGTGAAGGTTCCGGACGGTCCGAAATACGCGATACGCGGCACCCCTACGACATTACAAGCGCCGGGATGCCAGCAAACCGCTTCGTGCGACGCGCGTCCTTCGGGTTCGGCTGCTGGGCCTCGGCGGGGGCCGACGTGGGGCCCGGATCGGGTGGGGTGTGCAACCCTTCGGCATGGTGGGGACCGGGCCGAACCCTGCGCAAGATCCGCGCACCCCGCCACAAGGTCGACCGACCTCGGCGCGCACGATCACCCGACGAGACCTCGCGCCTCAACGGCGGAGCACCGCGAGAACCTCACCGACACGATCCGGCGCGACCGTCTCCACCGCGAGCAGAACACCGCGAACCGCCTCCACCGCAGGCGGTTTCAGACCGACTAGAAATTCGACATCCGGCTGGACGAGCGCGCCGCGAATGTCCTCGCCGCACAAAGCGGCAGCGGTCGCCGCGACGACAGCGAGTGCGCGCTCACCGTCGTCCGTGCGCGCAACGAACCCGGTGTCGGCATGGACGACACCGGCGAGGAAGTCGGCGATCTCGGCGTCGGACGCGTCGGCGGCGAGGATGGGGGCGTTGGGGACCGAGCCGGGCGGGCCGATCAAGCCGTCGACCAGGCTGCGGCGGGCGGGGGCGGACAACGAGACCAGTACCGGTTCGCTCGCGCCGTGACCTGCCGTCGGTGTCGCTTCTCCCACGAGGATCACCGTAGCGGGCCCTGATTCTGGAATCAGCCGGAAGGTAACGCTTGCAGATCGAGGGCGGCTCACTTAGCTTAGGTTTACCTAATTATCGCCGCCGCCATCACCACGGAGGTCCGCATGCCGAATCCGACCGTCGCGCCCACCACCGCCGAGCGGGTACGCAGCGCGTGCGCTCACGCGGAGCAGGCGGTCCTCGCCCTGCCGGGGATCGACCCGACGCCGACCTCGGTGCATCACGTGCGGCAGTGCGGCGACGTGGTGATCGCAGTGCCGACCGGCTCGATGGCGGCGGTGCTGACCGGCAACTCCGGCCCGGGCGGAGCGGCGGCGGTGCTCGAACTCACCGATCACGCGCCGCTGCCGCTGCGCGAGCCGGTCCGCGCCCTCGTCTGGTTGCGCGGCACCGTGCGCGCCGTGCCCGCCCAGGCGCAGCGCGTACTCGCGGGCGAGGTCGCCAAGGACAACCCGGATCCCGCGCTGTTGGACGTCGGATACAGCTCGACCCTGCTGCGCCTGGTGATCAACAGCGCCGTGATGGCGGATTCGACCGGCGCCGAATCGGTCTGCGTCGAGGAGCTGCGACTGGCCGAGCCGGACCCGTTCTGCGCGCTGGAATCGGCCTGGTTGCAGCACATGGACGCCGATCACGCCGACGTCATCGCCCAGCTCGCGCGCCATCTGCCGCCGCGCCTGCAGACCGGCACCGTGCACCCGCTCGCCATCGACCGGTACGGCGTCACCTTGCGGATCGAAGGCCACGACGGCGACCACGACTTCCGCCTTCCCTTCGGCGCTCCGGTCGACGACGTCGAATCCCTCAGCCGCGCCGTGCGCACCCTGGCGGGCTGCCCCTTCCTCAACGGCCTGCGCCGGATGTGACCGCACCCAGCCCGAACCTGCGCAGCTGGCTAGATTCGACGGCATGCGTGCTGAGTCGGATGCCCCCGGCGAATCCGAGCTGACGGAGCGGGAGCGGCTGGCGATCCGGATCGAGATCGCGGTCGTGTTGACCGTCACGTTCGGGCTGAGCGGGATCAGCGCCGCGCTGTCACTGCTGGACAGCGCGCTGGGGCCGGGCGGGATCGGCGGGCGCACGATCGCGCTGAACGCCTCGCGCTCCGAGCAGTCGCTGATCGACCTGCTGTTCCAGTTGCTCGGGGTGTTGCGGCTGGCCGGATGGGCGGCGCTGGGCCTGTACCTGTTGTGGCGCAGCGGCATCGGGCCGCGCCTGATCGGGCTCGGACGGTTCCGGTCGCGCGCGGATGGGGTGCCGGGACTGGCGCTGGCGGCGATCATCGGCCTGCCGGGGCTCGGGTTGTATCTGATCGCGCACGCCATGGGCTTCAGCGTGACGATCGTGCCGAGTTCGCTGGAGGAGCACTGGTGGCGGCTGCCCGTCCTCATCCTGTCCGCCTGCGCGAACTCGTTCGCCGAGGAAATCCTCGTTGTGGCGTACCTCATCACGCGGCTGCGTCAACTGGGCTGGACGGAGAATTCGTCGCTGCTCGCCTCGGCGCTGCTGCGCGGCAGCTACCACCTCTACCAGGGCCTCGGCGGCGGTCTGGGAAACCTGGTGATGGGCTTGATCTTCGGCCGCTACTGGCAGCGCACCAACCGGCTGTGGCCGCTGATACTGGCGCACGCCACCATCGATGCGGTCGCCTACATCGGCTACACGGCACTGCGCGGACACGTTTCCTGGCTGCCGTAACGGAAACAGGCCGCCGGGTGATTATCGGAGAAACCCCCTGCCGCCCCGATAAGTAAAGTCAGTGTGATGAACGGCGACGACCCCCGCAACGCGCGGACGCGCCGGGTGCCGCCGCCGCAGGGCCGCCCCGGCGTGCCGCAACCACCCCCGCCGCCCGGTGGCGCAGCCGTTCCGCCTTCGTCACCCGGCATCCCGTCGGGCGGCGCGGTCCCCCCGTCGCAGCGCCGTGCCACCCCACCGCCCGGACAGGGTCGTGAGCCGCTGCCTCCGCAGCGTCACGCGGCCCCGCCGCCACGACAGGGCGGCGGACCTGGACGAGTCCCCCCGCCGCACGCACCGCAGGGCGCCGATCCGAGGTCGCGCCGCCCGGGCCCGCCGCCGCAGGGGCACGGCGCCGCGCCCCCTCCTCCCGCGCAGGGTCGTACCGCCGTGCCGCCACACGGTGCGGCCGCCCCGCCGGCACGACAGGGCCGCGAAGGCCACCCGCCGCCTGTCGAACGGACCAAAGTGCTGCGCCGCGACGGCGCCGATCCGCACGCACAGCCGCTCGCGTATTCGAAGGTCCCGCAGGAGGCGCCGCCGCGGCTCCACAAAGCGGAACCGGAGTACGCGCCGACGCAGCAGCCGGAGCCGTTCCACGAGCCCGTCCCGCGCACCCACGCCCCGAGCCCGCGCGGACGCCGCGGCACACCACCGCCACCACCGCCTGCCGCGCCGCCGCGCGCCGACCGTGCCCCGCGCCCGCGACGCAAACGGCATCCGTTCCGGTGGTTCCTGGTGTTCCTGCTGGTTCTCGTCGTCGCCTCGGTCGCCGCGGTGATCAACCTCGACGGCAAGCTGTCCCGCATCGACGCCCTGGCCGGATACGCCGACCGGGTCGGCAACACGCCGGGCACCAACTGGCTGCTCGTCGGCTCCGACGGGCGCGGCGGGCTCTCCAGCGAACAGGAGCAGGAGCTGGCCACCGGCGGCGACGTCGGTCCGGAGCGCACCGACACGATCATGCTGGTGCACATCCCGAAGTCGGGTCGCACCACCTTGGTCAGCCTGCCGCGCGACTCGTACGTGAGCATCCCCGGCCACGGCAAGGACAAGCTCAACGCCGCCTTCGCCTTCGGCGGCCCGCAGTTGCTCGTACAAACCGTGGAAGGCGCGACCGGCCTGCGCATCGACCACTACGCGCAGATCGGGTTCGCCGGCTTCGCGGGCATCGTCGACACGCTGGGCGGCATCGACGTCTGCGTGCCCAAACCCATCGACGACCCGCTCGCGGGCATCAATCTGGAGGCGGGCTGCCAGAAGCTGAACGGACCGGAGTCGCTCGGTTTCGTGCGCAGCAGGGCGACCGCACTCGCCGACATCGACCGGATGAACAACCAGCGCCTCTTCATGGCCGCGCTGCTGAAGAAGGCGACCAGCGGCGCCACCGTGGCCAATCCGTTCACACTCTGGCCGTTGGCGGCCGACACCGCGGGCTCGCTGAAGGTCGACGAGGACGATCACATCTGGGATCTCGGCCGCCTCGGCTGGGCGATGCGCGGCGACACGGTGGCGACGACGGTGCCGGTCGGCGGTTTCGACGACGTCGACGGCAGCGGCAACGTGCTGCTGTGGGACAAGACGAAGGCGAGCGCGTTCTTCGAAGCACTCGCGAACGACAGATCCATCCCGGAAGAACTGCTCACGCGGTAGCGTCGAGGCATGTCCGACACCGATGGCGCCCAGTCCTTCCCGGCCCTGCTGCGCGATCAGATCCGGCACGGCTTCACCGTCGCGCAGCAGTATCTCGCCGCCGCGGTCTACTTCGACTCGCTGCGGCTTCCACAACTGGCCCGACATTGCTACACCCGCTCGGAGGAGCATCGTGCGCACGCGATGCGCATGGTGCAGTACCTGCTCGACAGGGATCTGGAGGTCCGGGTCGGCGGCCTGGACTCGATCCGCTCGGACTTCGAATCTCCGCGCGCGGCAACGGCATTCCTGCTGGAGGCCGAGCGCAACTGCACCTCGCAGGTGACGGCGCTCGCGAAGGCGGCGCGGGAGAGCGGCGACTATCTCGGCGAGCGGTTCATCCAGTGGTTCCTGAAAGAGCAGGTGGACAACGTCGCCGGGATGACGACGCTGCTCACCGTGATCGATCGGGAAGGCAACCTGTTCGACGTCGAGCAGTTCGTGGCGCGCGAGGTGCGCGCGCCCGCGAAGCCAGGCAATTCGGCGCCGAAAATGGCTGGCGCAGCAAACATTTAATTAGGCAACACTAGCCTCAATAAGGGTGCACTTGGATGACACGCGCCCTGACCAGCGATAATGTGGCGGCATGTCCAGCCATTCGGAGTCCCCGCGCAGCAAATTCCACAGCCTGCTCCACGACCAGATCCGGCACGAATTCAATGCCGAACACCAATACATCGCGATCGCGGTGTGGTTCGACAATACGGATCTGCCTCAGCTGGCCAAGCGGTTCTACGCACAGGCCGTGGAAGAACGCAATCACGCGATGATGATCGTGCAGTACTTCCTCGACCGGGATATCAGCGTCGAGCTTTCCGGCATCGATCCGGCGAAGTCGCATTTCGACGGTGTCCGGGAACCGATCGCCCTGGCCCTCAATCAGGAGAAGACCGTCACCGACCAGATCATCCGGCTGGCGAGCACGGCCCGCGAGGAGGGCGATTACCTCGGCGAGCAGTTCATGCAATGGTTCCTGAAGGAGCAGGTCGAGGAGGTCGCGAATATGACGACCTTGCTCAACATCGCCGACCGCGCCGGCTCGAACCTGTTCGATCTGGAGAATTTCATCGCGCGGGAGATGAGTTCTCCGGCCGATGCCTCCGGCGCACCCTCGACAGCGGGCGGTTCGCTATAGAAGAGGTTATTCCGGAAAACAGGCCCAGCTCTTCGCGACGAGCTGGGCCTGTTTCGACCGAGATGGTTGCCTCAGCTGGCGCTCAACGAGCTGAGCAGCGTCTTGAGCAGCGCAAGAATGGCTTCCATGGTGTTCCTACTTTCCTCATCTGTGCGGTAAGGCAATCCTCACCATCACCAGTAACGGTGATGTTCAGAACCTAACCCGCCACAGAGTCTGAAAGAGGCGTTTTTCACAAAATTCCCTCCGGGAAATTTCGGAGTCAGCGCAAGGTCACCTGACGCGACCGCAGACCGTCGCGCGAACGGCGCTCCTCGGAAGTGAGCGGCGCGTCCGTGGCCAGCGCGGCGAGCAGGCGGGCGCCGAACTCGGCGGCGGGCGCGGTCCACTCGCTGGAGTGGCGCTCCGGGTCCAGGTCGAACACCGGCACCAGCAGTCCGTGCGTGCGGAACGAACCGGCGAAACGCGAACCCTCGCCCATGTGCAGCCCACCCGAGGCGTGCAGCCTGGCCAGCGCCAGCATCAGGTCGTCCTCGTTCTCCGGACGCACCCAGCGCACGTGCGCCTTCTCGCCCGCGTCCACCCACCACGCCGCGCCTACGGAATCGGCGCCGAGTTCCAGCCGCGCCGACGGCATGATCGCCTGCTTGGCCTGTTCGATGGTCGCGGCCACCTGCGGATCGGGCGTCACGCCCTCCGGCACCCACCAGTCGAAGTCCTGGTGCACGACGAGTTCCAGGTCGCCGCCCGGATCGATCACGTCGGCCAGGCGCGGACCGCCCGCGATGCTCTCGACGGAGGTGAGCGAGTCGCCAGGCTCGGCGGACTGGGTCCACAGGATCGCCGCGGCGAGGTCGGCGGCCGGATCGGGTCCATGGAACTGCATCTGGGTGCCGACGTAACCGGTCGGCTGATCGCCCGCGCGCACCAGCGCGGCCACCGCGCCGGGCAGCACCGTGGCGAGCACGACGGAACGCTCGGCGGCCACCTCGGGCGACAGCTTCAGCGTCGCGGTCGCCGACGGCACGAACTCCCGCAGTGCGACCAGATCGCATTCCGCGGCCAGCCCCTCGAACGGGCGGGTGACGGCCTGAGCCGCCTGGTCCAGCGCCACCTTTCGCTCGGCGAGACGCTGCGCCCGGTTCCCTCCGGGCTTCGGACTGTTGCGCTTGCTCTTACCCACGAGGGGTCAAACTACATGGTGCTGTGACCGTCGCAGCAATGCGCCACGGCGCGGCCCCCGAGGAATGTCGAACCACTCCTCGGACGCGACTCAGGCGGCGGCGAGCAGGGTCTTCGTGCGACCGGGGTGGTTGGTCGCGACCCAGCTGACGCCGAGGTCGGCGCACAGGCGTACGTCCTCGGGTTCGTCCACCGTCCAGCAGTACGTGGCGCGGCCCGCCGCCGCGGCCTTGTCCACCAGATCCGGGTGCTCGCGCAGCGTCTTCACCGAAGGGCCGACGGCCGTGGCGCCGACGGTGGTCGCGGCCCCGCCGCCGAGGTAGATCGAGGACTCGCCGAGCAGCACCGTGGGCAGCAACGGCGCCGCGCGACGGATACGCCACACCGCGAGCGCCGCGAACGACATGACCACGGCGCGCGAATGATCCGCCGAGGCGGGCGTGGCGATGCCGAAGCGCTGGAGTTCGGCGAGCAGTTTGTTCTCCACCAGCCCGCCGTAGCGGACCGGGTGCTTGGTCTCGATGAACAGCTTGGTCGGCCTGCTGCGCCAGTCGAGGACCAGCTCGATGAGTTCGCTGAGGGTGAGCACCGAGGCGGGCTCGCCGTCGGCGCCGAAATCCAGCGCACGCAACTCGTCGAGCGTCATCTCGCTGACCAGCCCGGAGCCCGAGGACGTGCGGTCGACCGTGCGGTCGTGCACGCAGACCAGATGTCCGTCCCTGGTCAGCCGGACGTCGCACTCCACGCCGTCGGCGCCCTCCTGGAGCGCGAGATCGTATGCGGCGAGCGTGTGCTCGGGACGCGCCGCCGAGGCGCCACGGTGCGCGACGACGAACGGTGCGCGACTGCTCTGGCTCACTTGGCCATGACCTCCTCGTGCTGAACAGCACCGTTGTCGGTATCCCGATCATCGGGGATCTCGGCGTCGGCCGCATCCGGCGCCTCGGTGCGCGCCGCGCCGCCCGGATGAACCGGCTCGATGACCGGCACCGCCGGGTCGACCGCGACCACCCAGCGGCGGGCCAGCCGGACCCGGCCGAACAGATCGTGTCCGTCGAGCAGCCGCACCACCCAGAGCGTCAGCACCGTCAGCGCGACGGCGACCGCGTCCGTCCACGCCGTGAACAGGACGCCGTCCGCCTTGACCTGCAGCGAGTCCGCGGCCCGCCAGAACAGCGCGGCCGCGGCCATCAGCCCGCCGAGAATCCAGGCGCACCACCAGATCCGGATCGCGCGCAGCGCCCTCGGGTCGCCGCGTTCCGCGGCGACCTCGGTGAGGAAGACCCCCGGATACACCAGGTTGGCCACCGGGACGAGGCAGCCGAGCACGAGCAGCGGCACAGGACGGGAATCGCGGCGACCCGCCCGCGCGAACACCGCGCTTCGGGTCTCGATCAACCAACCGAGCACAGCGACGCCGCTACCGAGCGCGAGCGCGAGGGCCAGCAGGGACGACCCGGTGAGGAGCCAGTCCGAGAACCGCAACGCCAGCGGGTCGATGAGACGTGTCCGGTTGACCAGCAGGATCACGTAGCGCACCAGCTCGGCGACCGCGGCCAGCGCGAACATCCCCGCGGTGACCAGCAGCAGCGGCGTGACCCAGCTCGCGAGCGCGGCGGCGCGGCCGCGCGGCGCGGCCAGGGCCGAGGCGGGCAGCTCGTCGCGCAGGCCCCAGCGCGGGATCTGCGGGTAGCGCGGGGTCGGCGCGGTCGGCCTGCGCCGCGCCGCCGTGACGGGTCTGCCGTTCCGGTGATCCGGGCGGCGCGCCACCCACCGATAGTTGCGCCGATCGGCGGGGGCGTCGATGGGCGCGGGCGAGAGCAGCACGCCGTGGCAGCGCGGGCACCAGTGCATCGGGGTGCCGTGCACGGCCCACCGCGCGCCGCAGCGGGCACAGGGCTGCAGCACGCTACTCACAGCGTGTCCTTCGCTCGCCCGGCGTTGTCCCACGGGCTGCCGCTTCCGGCCTGACGCTCATTGCCTGGGCACCTCGCTCTTCCGTCAGTAGATCTTCGCCGGATGGTCACCCTCGGCGACCAGCGGGCGACCCATCCGCTGCCAGGCCACCATGCCGCCGTCGACCTGCACCGCTTCGAAACCGATATAGGCCAGGTACTTCGCCACCTCGATGGACCGGCCGCCCTGCCTGCAGACGACATAGACCTCGGCGTCGTAGTCCAGCTCGTCGGTGCGCGCGGGCACATCGACCATCGGGATGTGGATCGCGCCGGGGGCGTGCCCGAGCTGCCACTCGTCGACTTCGCGCACGTCGAGCAGGATCGCCCGGACCGGGTCCGGCCGCTCGCCGTGGTCGAATTCGCCGGGCAGGTCTTCCACCGGCACCGACGGAATCTCGGGGCTCGTCACGACTCGATCCTGCCATGATCGCCGCAGCGCCGGGGATCAGGCGTACTTCCGCATCCGGTCCGATCGCGCGCGGGTTTTCGGGCGGACCGCCGCCCACAACCACCCCGGCGGCGACGATGTCCGTATCGCCAGGTGGTTGCGGGGTCGGTACCCGTCCGCAAATTTCGTACCCCGAGTCCGTTTCCGCCGCCGTTAACCCATTCCCGCCCCGCTCCGCGACCACCTGTGCATATCTTCGTGGGAGTTATCCACAGAATCCACAACCTGATCCACAGGCCCCGCCTATCACCGTCGGGGACAGTCACAGGGCGCGGCTATAAGCAAACTTCACGCGAATCCAATCTCGCCCCAGCGGACCGGGATCGGGACCCACACGGCCCTGTCCAGCTCATCCTCGGCGAAGCGGGGGTCACGAACGACCGATCCGGGACTCCCCTCCTTGTCCATCCCGGAGCGGTCGTTCGCCGCTGCCTCGGAACCGCGGCCGAGCGGGTCCCGACATCTACTTGGACGGAACGGCGAACGATTCGGTTCCAGAAAAAACGAGAACACTAGCGAAAAACTGAAATACCGGGCTCCAGCTGGCGCTGTCGGTAGCCTGAGGGCATGGATGTGCGCAGGGGGCTATTCGACGGATTGGACTCGACCGGACTCAACACCGCGATCTCGGAGGCGACCTGCCTCGGGCTCGAGGTGGATACGAAGGCGGCCACGCTGCGCCTCGATCTGACAGTCATGACGGTGCCCGCCGACGGCGCGCCGCCACAGGACCATCAGGTCCGGCTGGACTTCACCGGCGTCAGCCGAGTCGCGGCCTCACTGCGGATCCAGCGCTGGGACGACATCGCGGCCAAGATACTTCCGCTCACGCTCGACGGCCTCGACCACGCGATCCGCAGCTTCGGCGGCGGCCGCCTGCACGGCTGGGAATTCATCGACGTCGACGACAGCGGCTGGGCGCTGTGGCGCGAACTGCTCAGCTTCGACACCGAGATCGACGATCACACCCCCTCGCACGTGCTGGAGTTCTCCCAGGAGGAGGGCATCGACCCGCGCGAACTCGATGTGCGCGTGTGGTTCGACAACGTCACGGTGTACGACGCCAAGGGCAAGGAGATCGCGCCCGCCGACTTCATCGCGGGCGGCGTGCGCTGGTGGAAGGCCCATGACGCGGCCGATCCGCGCACCCTTCGCCCCGGCGTCGTGCCGCCGCTGTAACCGAGCCCCGCGACTGCCGCGCGTCCGATCACTTCGGATGCGCGGCGGTTCGCCGTTCGCGCAAGGTCTTTCAGGCCCCCAGCCCGACCGGGCAGGTCACCCCGGTGGCGTGCACCGGGCAGTAGCCGCCCGGATTCTTCGCGAGGTACTGCTGGTGATAGCCCTCGGCGTAATAGAACCCGGACAGATTCGGCGCCGGACCTGCTTCCGGAGTCGGCAGCGGCGCGATCTCGGTGGTGATGGACCCGTACCCCGCCTCGGCGAGCCGCTTGCCGTAGGTCTCCGCGCTGCTTCCGGCCAGGGCGGCTTGTTCGTCGCTCAGCGCGAAGATCGCCGAGCGATACTGCGTGCCACGATCGTTGCCCTGGCGCATGCCCTGGGTCGGATCGTGGTCCTCCCAGAAGTGTTTCAGCACGGTGGCGTAATCCAGCACCGCGGGATCGAAGACGACGAGCACCGCCTCGGTGTGCCCGGTGCGGCCGCTGCACACTTCCTCGTAGGTCGGATTCGGCGTGTACCCGCCCGCGTACCCGACCGCGGTCGTGTAGACGCCGTCGAGCTCCCAGAAGCCCTTCTCCGCACCCCAGAAACAACCCATCCCGACGACCGCGACCCGCATGCCGTCAGGAAATGGCGGACGGAGGGGATTGCCGTTCACGAAATGGGTATCCGGCACCAGGATTGGCTCCTCCCGGCCGGGGAGCGCCTGCTCGGGCGTCACCATCGCCGGCTCCGGGAGACGGATCCGTCCGACCAGCTCGTCGAAGAACGACATGGTTCCGATGCTACTCACGAATGCTCTTGCTCGAACCGCCCTTCCGCTCACGCCGGTACCAACCACTGCGTTATCGACGAATCTCCGATGGAATGAGGGGGCACACGGCCCGGTTGGAACCGAGCGGGTGTACGAATGATGGTTGGAAGCGCTCGAATCTCCGAGCGTCACAGCCCGACAACTGAGAAAGGGACATCGTGGCTGAGTACACGCTGCCAGATCTGGATTACGACTACAGCGCCCTGGAGCCCCACATCTCCGGGCAGATCAACGAGCTGCATCATTCCAAGCACCACGCGGCCTACGTTGCGGGCGCGAACACCGCACTCGAGAAGCTCGAGGCGGCTCGCGAATCCGGCGATCACGGCGCGATCTTCCTCTACGAGAAGAACCTCGCGTTCCACCTCGGTGGCCACGTGAACCACTCCATCTGGTGGAAGAACCTCTCCCCGAACGGCGGTGACAAGCCGGTCGGCGAGCTGGCCGCCGCGATCGACGACCAGTTCGGTTCGTTCGACAAGTTCCGCGCGCAGTTCACCGCGGCCGCCAACGGTCTGCAGGGCTCCGGCTGGGCGGTGCTCGGCTACGACACCCTCGGCGGGAAGCTGCTCACCTTCCAGCTCTACGACCAGCAGGCCAACGTCCCGCTGGGCATCATCCCGCTGCTGCAGGTCGACATGTGGGAGCACGCCTTCTACCTGCAGTACAAGAACGTCAAGGCCGACTACGTGACCGCGTTCTGGAACGTCGTCAACTGGGAGGACGTGCAGGAGCGCTTCGCTCGCGCCGTCACCCAGGGCAAGGGCCTGATCTTCGGGTGAATCTCCGCGCGCCGAGGCGCGCGGCTGGAAGCCCGCCGGGTAGTGGAATCGCCCGGCGGGCTTTTTCGTGTCCGCCGCCCGATCTGCGCGTCCACTGCCCGATTAGCACTCATTGGTACTTGTGTGCCAGTTGATTCGTGGGTCATCCTCTGAATCCATACAGTTCGAGGACGGGCAAGGCCGCCCCCGGTTTCATTTCGGGAGGCACGATGCGAACCAACGGGCCGATCGGCGTCACGCCGTTCCACTCGCGCGGGTCGCTGCGCGGGTTCGTCATTTCCGGTCGCTGGCCGGACACCACCAAGGAATGGGCGCAGGTTCTGGTGCTCGCCGTGCGCGTGGCGAGCCTGCCTGGGCTGCTGTCCACGTCGACCGTCTTCGGCGTCCGCGAGGACCTGCCCGACGATCCGGAGCCGGGCACGGTCGGGCTGGTGCTGGCCGAGGGCACGGTGCTTGGCGAGCAGGCGCTGGAGCCGGGGCGGTTCGCCGATCACGTGCCGCCCGCGCTGCTCATGCTGCACCCGCCGTCGGAGACTCGCCCGACGCTGCCCGAATGCGTTGGCGCGGCCTCCGGCTGCGTGCTGCTGCCGGGCGTGCCGCACCTGGGATTGGAACACCGCGCGGCGTGGGCCGAGGCGGAATCCGACGGCACCGTCACCTCGCTGGTCAGCCGGGTCGGGCTGGATCCGATCAGCGATCCGGATACCGCCGTGCTCGCGATGCTGCTCGCGGCCTGAGCGGTGCCGCCCCGATGCTCGGCGAATGCGGACGCCTGCGCTTCGCCGCGGCCTCGAACGCATTCGTGCACAGCCGTATTCGCGTGAGTTGGTGGTTTGCGAGGGTGCTGCACAGTTAGCCTGTCACGGTCGAAAGGATCGTGGAAGATGTCCGGTAATCCCCTCGCCTCCGCCGAACCATGGGATCTGGTCGCCGACGGCTACGCCGAATCCGCGCTCGCGATCATGGCGCCGTTCTCCGATCGCGCCCTCGAACTCGCCGATCTGCCCGCCGACGCGCATGTCATCGATGTCGCGGCGGGGCCGGGCACGCTGAGTCTGCCCGCCGCCGCGCGGGTCGGCCGGGTGCAGGCCGTCGATTTCGCCGAGCACATGCTCGAACGCCTCCGGAATGCCGCGCGAGACGCCGGAATCACCAATGTCGACGTGCGGGTGGGTGACGGTCAGGCGCTGCCGTTCGATGACGACAGCTTCGACGCGGGCTTCTCGATGTTCGGCCTGATGTTCTTCCCGGATCGGATCAAAGGCTTCGCCGAGCTGTTCCGGGTGTTGCGCCCCGGCGGGGTCGCGGTGGTGTCGAGCTGGGCGCCGGTGGCCGAGTCCCCGCTGATGCGAATGATGTTCGGCGCGTTGGCGGCGGGCGATCCGGCCATCCAGGAGCCGCAGCCCAACTTCCTGAGCTTGGAGAATCCGGAGGTCTTCGCCACCGAGCTGCGGGGAGCTGGGTTCGCCGGGGTGTCCATCCAGCGGCACACCACCTCGGTGGCCTACCCGGACGCGGACCGGCTGTGGGAGGAAATGTCGCGCAGCAGCGCGCCGATGATGCTGCTGCGGCGCTCGATCGGCGAGGACGCGTGGGCCGCCCGCTCGGAGTCCATGCGGGCCCATCTCGCCGAGAACTACCGGCCCAACACCCCACTGGCCACCACGGCGTTCCTCGGCATCGGTCACAAGCCCCTGCCCTGATCACCTGGCCGAAAAAGGCCGCCCCCGAAGCGAATCGGAGGCGGCCTTCGCGTGGTACGCCGAATTACCGCGGCGCCATGCGCAGCGCGCCGTCCATGCGGATGGTCTCGCCGTTCAGGTAGTCGTGCTCGACGATGTACTGCGACAGCTGCGCGTACTCGTCCGGGCGGCCGAGACGCGACGGGAAGGGCACGCCCGCCTCGAGGCCCTTGCGGTACTCCTCGGTGACGCCGGCCAGCATCGGGGTGTCGATGATGCCGGGGGCGATGGTGTTCACGCGAATGCCGAACTGCGCCAGGTCGCGCGCGGCAGGCACGGTCATGCCGTGCACGCCGCCCTTGGAGGCCGAGTAGGCGATCTGGCCGACCTGGCCCTCGAACGCCGCGACCGAGGCGGTGTTGATGACGACGCCGCGCTGGCCGTACTCGTCGACGGGATCGGTCTTGGCGATCGCGTCGGCGGCCAGCCGCATGACGTTGAAGGTGCCGAGCAGGTTCACGGTGATGACGGTGCGGAACAGCTCCAGATCGTGCGGGCCGTTCTTGGACAGGATGCGACCGGCCCAGCCGACGCCGGCGCAGTTGACCACGATGCGCAGCGGCGCGCCCGACTCGACCACCTTCGCGACGGCGGCCGAGACCTCGTCGTTGCTGGTCACGTCGGCCGGAATGAGGGTGACCCCGGCAGGCACGTTGTCACCGGCGCGCTCGATCGACTGCGGCACGTCCAGGCCGAAGACGGTGGCGCCCAGCTCGGCGAAACGCTTGGCGGTGGCGGCGCCGAGGCCGGATGCGCCTCCGGTGACGATGGCGGCGGAACCCGAAATCTCCACGATGGTCCTCTCGTTCGTGACAGCCAGTTGGCCTTGTGTCAATTGCACACTAATAGATGCTGTGGAGCGAAGTCCGCCCCCGACCCGGGCGTACCCGGCGAGGCCTCGTGAGAGACAATGCATGACATTCTCTCACGCCGCGCGCGAGGCGAACATATTTGCGAACATTGCTGTTCATCGGTGGTATCGTCGCCGCATGAAGCTGTTCTCCGGCCCAGTCGTCGCCGGTAGAAGGGTGTTGATCACCGGGGCGGCGCGAGGCATCGGGGCCGCGCTGGCCAAGCAGCTGCACGCGCACGGGGCGTCGGTCGCGCTGCTCGGACTCGAACCCGACCTGCTGGCGGAGGTGGCGCGCGAATGCGGCGACGCCCCGTGGCGCTACTGCGACGTCGGCGACCATGCCCAAGTGGAGCGGGTGGTGACCACGCTGGCGAGCGAGCTCGGCGGCTTGGACGTGGTGGTCGCGAACGCCGGTGTGGCCAAGCAGCTGGCGCTGATCGGCGGAGATCCTTCGGTGATGGAGGAGACGCTGGCGGTGAACGTGCTCGGCGTCTACTACACGCTGCGCGCCGCGGGCCCGCACATCTGTCACGCACAGGGCTACGCGCTCATCGTCTCGTCGCTGGCCGCCGCCGTGAATCTGCCGCTGGCGGGCGCGTACAGCGCGTCGAAGGCCGGCGTCGAGGCGCTCGGCCACACCCTGCGCCACGAGATCAGGCACACCGGCGCCAAGGTCGGCATCGCGTACTTCGCCGAACTGGACACCGACATGACCGCTCGCGGTTTCGGCACGGCAGCGGCGCGCGCCATCCTCGGCCGCGCCACCGTCTCCGGCGTGGCGCCGCTCGGACCCGCCATCGACGCCACCGAACGGGCCATCGCGCGCCGCCACCGCCAGATCGTCTCGCCCTGGTGGGTGGCGGTGGCGCTGCCGTTCCGCCCGCTCGCCCAGCGCCTCGTGGACGCCACGCTGCGCCGCGGAGTGGCCGAGGCGCTGGAGATCGCCCGCGCCGAGGACGCGCCCTTCACCACCGATCAACCCAGCAGACCACGCAGAATGGAGCGACCCGCCCGAGGGGCGTGACGCCGGTCGCCCGGCGCCGCGCTCGCCGAACACCTGCCCCACCGAACCGTCCGGAGCCACCGCATGACCGACACCCAAGGCACCGCCCGCCAACTCCCCAGGGGCAGGCACGGTTTACCTCGGGAGCAGGTGATCGCGTCGCAGCGGGATCGGATCCTGGACGCGATGGCCGAGACCATGGCGGTCACCGGCTACGTCGGCACCTCCGTCGCGGCGGTCCTCAAACTGGCGGGCGTCTCCCGGGAGACCTTCTACGAGCAATTCCGTTCCAAGGAGGACTGTTTCACCGCCGCCTACGAGCGGGCCGTCGAGCGGCTGGTCGTCCGGATCGCGGAGGCATCCGGACCGCTGGAGGACGAAAACGGCACGAGCGAAACGAATCTCGACCGGATGGGACGTCTGCTCGACGCGTATTTCGAAGGGCTGATCGAGGACCCCGCCTACGCCAGGCTCTACTTGGTCGAGGTCTACGCGGTGGGTTCCGACGCGCTGGCGCGCCGCGCCCAACTCCAGGACTCGTTCGTCGCGGTGATCGCCGAGGTGCTCGACGCCCGCAGCGAGGAACAGCGGTTCGCCTGTCAGACCTTCGCCGCCGCGGTGAGCGCGATGGTCACCGCGCGGATCGCTGCGGCTGACCTGGAAGGACTGCGGGGCCTGTGCGCGCCGCTGCTGGATATGGTGCGGCGGAGTGGGGATCTGTACGGGTCGGCGATAGTCGATGAGGTGCGGGCCTGAGGTCTCAGCGGTATCGCGCCAACTCCGTGGTGGCGCGAATCGCAAGGATCACCCAAGAAACAACGTCCGCCAACGCGACAACCCGCCGACCGGACGAGCCCCCGACCGAACCCGGGGCGGGGCCCTCACCCCTGCGGGCGCACACCCTCCGCGACAACTCCCTCAACCTGGCCACTGAGCCTCTCCCCGCGCGAACGCCCCCGCCGCACGAGCAGCACGACACCCACTACCACCGGCGTGATCGCAGCAAGCCCCGCTCCCGCCAGTACACCCATCGACGGCACCGCCGCACCGAGCAACGTCGCACTTCCGAAGTACAGGAACAGCAGCCCGGAGCAGATGCCGATCAGTCGTTCGGGCAGATGCTTGCCGACCGCGATGCCGACGGCGATGGCGAGGGCGTCGGCGGCGACCATGCCGATGGTGGAGCCGAGCCACACGCCGAACCAGCTGTTGTCGGTGGCGAGGGCGGCGGTGGCGAACATGGTGCGGTCGCCGAGTTCGGCGAGGAGGAAGGCGGAGAGGACCACGAGGAACGGGGCGGCGGTGGAGCGGGGTGGCCGCGGCTCGGCGTCATCGTCGGGAGCGCCGAGGTGTTCGCGCAAGGTCCACAGGCCGACGGCCAAGAAGGTGAGGGCGGCGACCAGTGAGATGGCCCGGGTGGGCAGGGCCGCGCCGAGGAAGTAGCCCACGGCGACCGAGATCAGGTGCACGCCCGCTGTGGCGGTCGCGATGCCGCCGAGAACCACCCACCAGCGATAGCGCAACGCGAACGTCAACGCCATGAGCTGGGACTTGTCTCCGAGTTCGGCAAGGAAGACGATGCCGATGCTCAGCAGGATGGTGGCGATCATGTGTGGCGCACTCCCGGTCTCCGGCCTGCCTGCCGGAGATCTGGGTACGCCTCCGGCCGACAACGTGTGGTTGTTCAGGCCGAAGGTCTCGCCCACCGGATGAAAACCCGGTTCACACAACCGGACCCGAGCCTCGGGGAGGCAGCGGGCCAGTATGTCGACTGCGTGATTGGGGGCTACTCCCCTTCGCTGTCTCCGACCCTACCCCAGCAACCTTCCGCACGCCAACCCGCTGTAAGCCAAATCGCAATGCGCACAATAAGTTTGGAGCACCTGTCAGCGAGTTTCGGTAACCCTTACGAACCCTTCAGCAAACCCTTATCGCCGATGCAGGGACGCTGGACGAAGACATCCGGGTACCCCGTCCGGGACCCACCGCGAACAAGGCAGGCACCGGCCCACGGTCGCCGCCCTGGCGACGTCGCCACACCCTTCCCATACGCCGCACACAGCCGCCGCCTCTGTGCGGCGTATGCGGCATGTGTGGGAGGGGCCCATGGGAAACGACGAAGGCCCCCTCCCGATGCGGGAGGGGGCCTTCGCGGAGTGCGTTTACAGCGTGCGAGTGAGGCGGTCGGTGAGGATGTGAGCGAAGCGCGCCGGGTCCTTCAGCTCGCCGCCCTCGGCGAGCACCGCGGTGCCGTAGAGGAGCTCGGCGGTTTCGGTGAGTTCCGGGACCTTACCCTCGTCCGCGTCCTGCTTGCGGGTGTCGTACGCGTCGCGCAAGCCGGTGACCAGCGGATGGGTCGGGTTGAGCTCGAGGATGCGCTTGGTCTCCGGGAGGATCTGGCCCGAGGCCCGGTACATCCGCTCCAGCATCGGCGTGAAGTCGAAGACGTCACCGACCAGGCAGGCGGGCGAGGTGGTGAGCCGGTTGGAGAGGCGCACCTCCTTGACGCTCTCGTCGAGGGTCTTGCCCAGCCAGGTCAGCAGCTCGGCGAAGTCCTTGTCCTGCTGCTCGCGCAGCGCCTCGGACTCCTTCTTCTCCTCCTCGGTCTCCAGATCCACCTCGCCCTTGGCGATGGACTGGAACCGCTTGCCGTCGAACTCCGGCACCGAACCGACCCACATCTCGTCGACGGGATCGGTCAGGATGAGCACCTCGAGACCCTTGGCCGCGAGCGCCTCCATGTGCGGGGAGCTCACCACCTGCTGGCGGGACTCGCCGGTCATGTAGTAGATCGCGTCCTGGCCGTCCTTCATCCGCTCGACGTACTGCGCGAGCGTGGTCAGCTCGGCCTCGGAGTGCGTCGAGGAGAACGAGGAGACCTGCAGGATGGTCTCGCGGTTGTCGAAGTCCGAGAGCAGGCCCTCCTTGAGGACGCGGCCGAACTCCGTCCAGAAGGTCTGGTACTTCTCCTGATCCTCGGCGCCCTGCAGCTCCTTCACCGTCGAGAGCACCTTCTTCACCAGGCGCTTGCGGATCATCTGGATCTGCCGGTCCTGCTGCAGGATCTCGCGGGAGACGTTGAGCGAGAGATCCTGCGCGTCCACCACACCCTTGACGAAGCGCAGGTACTCCGGCATCAGCTCTTCGCAGTTGTCCATGATGAACACCCGCTTGACGTAGAGCTGCACGCCGCGCTTGTGCTCGCGGGTGAACAGGTCGAACGGCGCGTGCGACGGAATGAACAGCAGCGCCTGGTATTCGAACGTGCCCTCGGCCTTGAGCGGAACGATCTCCAGCGGGTCGTCCCACGCGTGGCTGACGTGCTTGTAGAACTCCTTGTACTCCTCTTCGGAGACCTCGCTCTTCGGACGCGTCCACAGCGCTTTCTGCGAGTTGAGGGTCTGCTCCTCGAGGACCGTCTTCTCCTGCTTGTCCTCGCCCTCGCCCTCGGTGACCGTCCGCTCCACCTGCATGCGGATCGGCCAGGCGATGAAGTCGGAGTACTTCTTGACGATCTCCCTGAGCTTCCACTCCAGGGTGTAGTCGAAGAGGTGATCCTCCTCGTCGGCGGGCTTGAGCTCCAACGTCACCGCGGTGCCCTGCGGCGCGTCGTCGACGGCCTCGATGGTGTAGATCGAGCTGCCCGCGCCCGCCTCCCAGCGGGTGCCCTCGGTCTCGCCCGCCTTGCGGGTGGTCAGGGTGACCTTGTCGGCCACCATGAAGGTCGAGTAGAAGCCGATGCCGAACTGGCCGATCAGCTCTTCGGCCGCCGCGTCGGTCTTCGCGTCCTTCAGCTGCTTGCGCAGCTCCGCGGTACCCGACTTGGCGAGGGTGCCGATCAGGTCGACCACCTCGGCGCGGGACATGCCGATGCCGTTGTCTCGGACGGTGAGTACCCGGTTGTCCTTGTCGACCTCCAGCTCGATGTGCAGGTCGGACGTGTCGACGTGCAGGTCCTTGTCCTGGAAAGACGCCAGCCGCAGCTTGTCCAGCGCGTCGGAGGCGTTCGAGATCAGCTCCCGCAGGAACGTGTCCTTGTTGGAGTAGACGGAATGGATCATCAGCTCGAGCAGCTGATGGGTCTCTGCCTGGAACTCGAGTTGTTCGACGTGCTGAGTCACGTCGCGATGGTACCGCCGCGGGCCGACGGCACGGACGCACGCCCGATCAGGCGCCGCGGCCGAAGGAAGACGCCGCGCCGCGGCCACCGGCGGGCAACTCCGGCGCACGCCCGAAGTCGGCCAGGGCGGGCACCTCCAACTCGGCGCAGTGCGGGTTCGGCACCAGCGGCGACATCCATTCGCGCAGCACCTGGGTGGCCCGCACGTCGTCCTCGTTGTATTCGAGCAACCGGGTGCGCTGGGTCGGATCGGGTGCACCGTCGTAGCCGACGGCTTGGCGGTACCAGCTCATCGACGCCTCGCCGCCCGCCTCGGGATCGCGCCAGGAGAAACCGGCCACCGGCGCGATCTTCTTGAGCCCCTTGCCGTTCGGGCAGATGAACTGGTCGGTCACGGCCTGGAACATGTCGACCCACTCGGGTCCGTCCACGAACGCGCGCACCTGGTCCACCGTCGGCACCCCGGGACGCCCGGCGAACCGGCGCGCCGACTCGTACAGCCACTTGTCCTCTGCGGTGCGCGAATAGCAGTAGGCGGCAAAGGTCTTCCCTGCCGTCGCGGCCTCGGCGCGCACCGTCATCAGCCAGGTCCAGAACTCGCCGAAGGAGCGGCCCTCGTCCTCGGTCGGCAGCGGGTCCCAGGTGACGAACGGGCGGTAGCGCCCGTCGAGCAGGGTGCCCCACAGGTACGCGCCGTGCTCCTGGAAGCTCTCCAGGTCCACGTCCACCTCGACGTCGGCGCGGCGCACCTGCACCCGGTCGTAGCGGCGCACCAGCGGCGCGCCCGCGAGCCAGGCGCGCGCGGTGACCACGGCCTCGTCGAAGGGGCCGTGCTGCCAGTCCTCCGGGTCGTCGCCGGTCCACGCCGCCAGGTCGTCGATCGTCTCCACACCGTGGCCGCGCAGCACGTCGGCCCGCGAGCCCGGCGCGACCAGGCTGACGTCGCGGTGCTCGGCCAGCCAGCCCTCGCAGCTCGCTCCCTCGACTCCCCGTGTCCACCAAGGGCATTGCCTGCATTCGGGCACCTTGGACGGCACCGTCGGCAGCTCGCCGCGCACCACCGCGATGCGGTCGGCGTAGCGGCGGTCGTATTCGTCGAGCAGCGGGCCGAGATCGTGGACGAGGATGCGGTCGAAGTGGTAGCCGATGACACCGCCGACCAGCGACGGACTGGCCAGCCCGTGACGTTGCAGCATCCGGTAGAGGTGGGCGAGGCGCTGCTGGTCGCGCGGCTGCTGACGCAGCTTGCGGGCCGGATCCGGGCGCGGGTCCCAGCGATACGGGTCCGAGGTGGTCGGATGGAACTCGGCCGGTTCGGGTTTGCGTGGATCGGTCACCTTGTGGTTGACCACGATGACCGGGATGTAGCCGCCGCGATCGCGGTCGCGCAGCAGGATCTCCGAGCCGCCGCGTCTGCCGGTGTCCGGTTCCTGTGGCAGCAGCCCGCCCCAGATGTTCTGCGCCCCAGCGGCGCACGCGCTCATGGTGGCCGCGGCGCGATCCGACGCCCGCAGCGTGGGGTCGATGATCAGCCAGTTGTCCGGATCGGCGGCGACGAGCGCGTCGCGGACCCGATTGCGATGCGCGGTCGCGGCCTCCCGCCGCTGGCGCACACCCGGATCCTCGAGTACGCCCGTGAGCATCTGCGGGTGGGCCGCGTCAAGGTGCAGCCGGTGCCTGCATCCGATCAACGCGCGCGCATCGATGAACGCGACCTGCGCGTTCACGATCGGACCGCTCTCGATCGGCGCGTTTTCGACCGGCTCGTTCTCGATCGGCGCGTCCTCGATCGGCGCGGCGGCGAGCTCGCCCGACCGGTCCGCGGCCGAGCCGTCCACCTTGCGACCCTCGCGGTCACCGCTGCCCGAATACACGTATGCAGTATGGTCCAGACCCCCGACAGGACATGGCGTGCCCTCGCTGCCGCCGCCGTCGACCGGATAAGGTGGGCGCAAACCGCGTGGTAGACGGCAGACGGCCTCGCGCCGACAGCGCTGCCCTGGCACACAGCATTGACGGAGGGCCTTCCGATGGGGTTGTTCACGAAGCGCAAGCGGCGTCCGAGTCGCCGGGCCGAGGCCAAAGCCCTCAAGCACAAGGCGGCGATGGAAGCCAAGCTGTTCGCGAAGAACGATCGCAAGGCCAAGCGCGCCGAGGCCCGCACTCAGGCCAAGGTCGCCAAGCAGCAGATCGCCACCCTGCAGGCCGAGGAGAAGGCCGCGCTGAAGGTGGCCGCCAAGGCCGAGCGTGACGTGTTCAGCGCGGGCCAGGTGCGCAAGTACCTCGGCGTGGCCCGTGTGCTCGTTCCGGTGCTCGCGCCGCTGGCCTACCGCGGCGCCACCTTCGTCCGCGGCCAGCTCGACACCCGTCGCGCGCAGCAACTCGGCATCGGCATCGACCAGCTCGGCGATTACACCGGGCACGGCGCGAAGCTCCAGGCCCGCCTCGCCAACGCCGAGGCCGCGCTCGGCAAGATCGACGACAAGGGCGACGGGCAGAAGTTCGTCATCGCCACCCGCGCCCGGCTCGACAGTCTCGGCGCCGCGGTCCGCACCGCCGAACAGATGCCCGCCGCGCGCAGGCGCGCCGTGCACACCTCCATCTCGCACGAGCTGTCCGGCATCGAGGCCGACGTGCTCGCCCGGCTCGGCGTGAGCTGAATGCCGTCTCCGCGATGAACCCCGGCCCGAGTACCGGCTGGCCGCGCGGCGGCCTGGTCGGCGCGCTGGTCGGTCTGCTCAGCGTTGCCGCGCACGGCGCCGCGGGCGGGGGCTATCCGGATTCGCCGGAATCGGCCCTGCTGCTGACGGTTTCGGCGTTGGCGGGGTGCGCGGCGACGAGTTTCTCGCGGAGCTCCGACCGATCCCGCAGCACGATCGGCCGCGGTCGGCTCGGGCTCCGACGCGGTGATTGGCACGGCGATCGGCTCAGCACCCGACGCGGCGATCAGCACAGTGCCCAGCTCAGCACCCGACGCGGCGAATGGCTCGAGGGTGCTCGACGCCGTGCGGGACAGGCGCACGCCGCCGCGCCCGTGTTGGGTGCGCTCGCGGCCGGACAACTCGCCGGGCACGCGGTACTGACCGGCCTGCTCGGGCACGCGCACGGCGAGCGCGTCTCGCACATCGCGCGCGACGACGCACCGCTGGCGGGTTTCCTGCCGACCGGCTGGATGCTGTGCGCGCATCTTCTCGCGACCCTCGCCTGCGCGGTCGCGATCCTGGCCGCCGAACGTCTCTACGGGATCGTCTCCGGCGCGGCCCGAGCCATCCTCGGCGAACCTCGGCATCTCCCGGTCGCGAGAGCGGGCCGCTGGGCCGATCACCGGACACCGACCTACCGCTTTCCGCCGCGGGGACCGATCGGGCCGCGCGCGCCACCGGCGTTCGCCTGATCCGCGCACCCCAATTCCTTTCGGACAGAAAGCCTCCCCATGCGAAGTTCTCTTTCACATGCCTGCGGTGCGGTGGCGACCGTTGGTTTCGTGCTGCTCTCCGGCGGTATCGCCGCCGCGCACGTGACGGTCGACGCGCCCGGCGCTCAGCAAGGCAAGTACTCCGTCGTCACCTTCCGCGTACCGACCGAATCGGACACCGCGTCGACGACCGCGCTCACCGTCACGCTGCCCAACGTGCGCAGCGCGCGCACCGAACCCATGTCGGGCTGGACCGCCCGGGTGGAACGCAACGACAAATCCGAGGCCGTCGCGGTGACCTGGACCGCCGACCCCGGCGCGCCCGGCGTGGGCCCCGGCCAGTTCCAGCGTTTCGTCGTCTCGCTCGGCCCGCTGCCCGCCGCGGAGATGGTGAGCTTCCCGGCCAAGCAGACCTACAGCGACGGCAAGGTGGTCGACTGGAATCAGCCCGTCGGCCCGGACGGCGCGGAACCGGAGCACCCGGCGCCCACGCTGACCCTCGCGGCGGGCTCGGGCGATCACGCCGACGGCCACAGCGTCGACAACGGCGCGGCCGCGCAGGACGACAGCACCGACAACGCGGCGCGCTGGCTCGGCGGCATCGGCGTTGCCCTCGGCGCGCTCGGTGTCGCATTCGGACTCGGCAGCCTGATCGGGAGGCGCTCATGAGGACCATCCGACGTCTCGGCGCCGCGCTGGTCGCCGTACTGCTGCTGTTCGGTGTCGGGCTGGCCACCGCTGCCGTCGCCGCCGCGCATTCCGGCGCCGTCGGCAGCGTGCCGGAGGACGGCTCGACTGTGGACACCAGCCCGGGGCGGATCAGCGTCACCTTCAACGAGGAGTTACAGCCGAACTTCCCGTCGCTGACGCTCACGGGTCCGGACGGCAACCTCTGGTCCAAGGGCGAGCCGGTCGTCGACGGCAAGACGGTGAGCATCGAGGTCGGCGAGCTCGGCCCGGTGGGTGACTACGTCATCGCCTACCGCGTGACGTCCGCCGACGGTCACCCGGTCAGCGGCAAGCGGACGTTCACGCTGAGCCAGCCCGGCAAGGGCACGCCGGGCCCGCGTGCGGACGCCAAGGGCAGGGCCACCGAGGATGACGGCTCCGACGGAATCCCGGTGTGGATCTTCGTGATCGGCGCGGTCGTGCTGTTCGGCGGCGGTCTCGCACTCGCGCTGATCGGCTTCCGCGGCGGGCAGCGCCGATGAGCACGCGGTGAGCAGCGGGGCGACCGGCGTCCGCGACACGGGAGCGCTGCTGCTGATCGTCCCGGCCGGGCTGCTCGGTGTCGGGTTGGCTTGGCTGCTCACCACGGGATCGGCGCCCGCCGAAGGCGCCGTGCGGGTCATCGCGGACGGTCTGGGCGCGACGGTGCTCGGACTCGCCGCGCTTCCCCGTGTGCACGAACGGCTGGCGCCGCCGTGGCGCATGCTCGCCGCGCTGGCCGGCGCCTGGTGCGTGACCGAGTTCGCGGTGCTCGTCTTCGAGGCGGCCGAGGTGGTCGGCGTTCCCGTGCGACGGCTGGCGGCAGGCCAGTTCGGCACCTTTCTCACCGAGATCAGCGGCGGTCAGGTCGGCATCGCCATCCTGATCGCGACCGCCGCGGTGGCCGGCTATTCGACGCTGGCCTTCCGCGGCGCGGGCACGGCCTCGACCGACCTGGTACTGGTATTCGCCGCCGTGGCGGTGGCGCTGCGCCCGATCACCGGGCACATGTCGCAGCAGGCGTT
The DNA here is from genome assembly GCF_965341865.1 of Nocardia sp. bgisy134. Classification (GTDB taxonomy): domain Bacteria; phylum Actinomycetota; class Actinomycetes; order Mycobacteriales; family Mycobacteriaceae; genus Nocardia. Next base: position 36,523 of record NZ_CBDQZP010000005.1, on the reverse strand, counting down.
CGGCTCGGTCCTGGCCGCCGTGCACGCCCTCGCGGCCGGGGCCTGGTTCGGACTGCTGGTCGCGCTGGCGCTGGTGGTCCGCACGCGCGGCGAATGGGCGGCGACACTGCCGCGGTACTCGGCGGTGGCTTTTCCGCTGATCGGCGTGGTCGCGGCGACGGGCGTGGTGAACGGACTCGTCCGGCTCGGCGGTCTGGGCCCGCTGTTCGACACCGGGTACGGCCGCATCCTGCTGGCCAAGACCACGGTGCTCGCGGTGCTGCTCGCGCTCGGCTGGTGGTGGCGGCGCACCTGGGTGCGCCGCGCCGCCGACCATCGGATGGACGCGGCGAGCTCGCTGCGCCGCGCCGTGCTCGAGGTGACCGTCATGGCCGTGGCCTTCGGTTTGGCGGCGACCCTGGCCGTCACAGCGTGATCCGCTACCGCAGGGGAAACCCGTTACAGTGGCCCGCATGACCGAAGTGAAGATCGTCGAAAACTGTGCCGCGACGGCCGAATCCGCGTTCCAGTACGTCAACGATTACCGGAACCTGCCGAGCTTCCTGCATGGCATTCAGTCCTTCACGCCGGTCGGCGAGCAGACCGAGGGCGTCGGCGCCGTCTTCGACGGGCACATGAAGCTCGGTCCGGCCTCGCTGCACTCGCGCGTCGAGGTGATCCGCTGGGAGCAGAACTACGCCATCGGCATCAAGTCGATCAAGGGCTTCGAGATCGTGTCGACCTTCCTGTTCCACCCCAAGAGCGACGCGCTGTGCACCGTCGATGCCATCATCGACTTCCGGGTGCCCGGTGGTCTGGCGGGCAAGGCGCTCGGCAAGACCATCGAGCCGTTCGTGAAGATCGCGGTCAAGCACACGACGGACAATCTCGTGAAGGAGATCGCCGCGTACCACGCCGCCCGCGCCTGACCTCGCGCCGGGCGAAGGGCGGGAAAACCGCGCGGCCAATGGGATGCTGAAACCATGAGCGAGCGCACCACCCCGACCTTCGCCCAGCGGATCGGCTACATCTGGGGCCGCACGCTGCCCCCGGCGATGTCGGAGTGGGTGCGCGCGGACCTGACCGGCCCCGGGGCCACCCGCCGCTACCTGGTGCGCATCCTGGTGCCGATCATCCCGGTGCTGAGCCTGTTCCTGCTCGTCCCCGGCCCGCTGTGGATGGGCTTGGCGATGATGGCGCTGCTCTATCTGCCGCTGATCTATTTCACGGTGGCGCTGATGTACGTCTACCGGCGGCACCGCCTGATCAAACACGGACTCGACCCCGCGCTGGCCGACGCCGACGCCAGGGAGCGGTCCGCCGCGGACCGGCTGGCCTACGAGCGCAAGCACGGCCGCGCCTGACGCCCGCTCGGCGGCCGGAAAACGCATGGTCGGACGGCGGTCGACCGCCGCCGCGACGCTGGCGGTGACTCATCTCACGGGCATAGCCTGTAGACATGAAGAAACCCACATTCGGGCAACGGATCGCCTACGATCTGGGCCGCGAGCTCCCGGAGGAGCTGCACGAGTGGGTCGTCCACGACCTCGTCGGACACGGGGCATCGGAGCGGTACCTCGTCCGCTTCCTCGTGCCGATCATCCCGTTCTTCGCGCTGGTGCTGCTGTTCCCCGGACCGATGCCGCTCAAGATCGGCATGATCGTGATGATGATCGTGCCGCTGATCGTCTTCACGGTGGCGCTGACCTACGTGTGGCGCCGCTTCCGCTTGATCCAGCACGGCCTGAGCCCGGACCTGTTGGACCACGGCCGGATCTCCGACATCGATCGCGAGAAGTACGAACTGCGCTACCGACACCATTGACGCCGGACATCATCCGAACACCGGTGACCGCCCCGGCAAGCCGCCGAGAGCGACAGCGACCGAGCTCACATCGAGCAACCGGCCGCGGCCACCCTTCGGCGCGCCACCCCTAAGCTGACACCGTGACCGAATCAGTGAACATTGCCACCGCCGATCTGGCCGACGAGATCGGCCCCGAGATCCGCAGCTGCGACACGCAGTTCATTCAGTTCGGCGGCCGCGAGGTGTTCTCCGGACGCATCACCACCATCCGCTGCTTCCAGGACAACCTGCTGGTCAAGCAGACGCTGAGCGAACCGGGCAACGGCGCGGTGCTGGTCGTCGACGGCGGCGCGAGCGTGCACACCGCGCTGGTGGGCGACATCATCGCGGGCCGCGGCGTCGACAACGGCTGGGCAGGCGTGATCGTCAACGGCGCCGTCCGCGATTCGGCGATCCTGCGCACCCTCGACATCGGCATCAAGGCGCTGGGCACCAACCCGCGCAAGAGCACCCAGACCGGCAGCGGTGAGCGCGACGTGACGGTCGAGTTCGGCGGCGTCACCTTCGTGCCCGGCGAGGTGCTCTACAGCGACCACGACGGCATCGTGGTGCGCGCCGAATCCTGAACGGCCCCGGCTAGTCCGGGGCGACCCGCGCCTTGTGTCCGGCGAGGGCGACGACGTCGCCGACGTGCAACTGCCGTCCGCGCCGTAGTTCGACCTCGTCGTTCACCCGGACCAGGCCCGCGGCGATCACCGTCTTGGCCTCCGAACCGGAATCGATCAGATTCGCCAATTTCAGGAACTGACCGAGCCGAATGACGTCGTCATCAATCGGCACATCGACTGGATCCGACATGGCGTACATCCTCGCGCCAGGAACCCCGGATCGGCAAACCGCCTGCCAGCACGCACTTAGGCGGAGGCATGCGCCAACCTGAGCCGGGAGAATTCTCGACCACCTCGAGGGCGAGTCTTACGAGCCCGTTCGCTGCCCGTCTCGCGTCCCAGCGGTCGAAGCGCATGCGACATAGTCGCGAGTCTCGGCCGCTGGGACGCGATATATCAGGGGGCCGCGAACACGCCGCGCGAAGGCTCGGCAAACAAACCCGGAAGCGTCCACACTGGATTGGTGACTTTCACGCAAGCCGGTGAGCGTATCGATATCGAGCCACTGGCGGACAGACCGATTCCCCCGGTCCCGCACCGCGGGCACGGCCGGTTCGCCCAGGTCCCGCATATCGCGGGCACTGTGCTCGGCGTCTTCGCGGTGTCGTGCTTTCTGTGGAGCCTCTCGCCGGCGCTGCGATTCCTGACCGAGGTGCCGCGCCGTTACCTCGACGACTACTACTTCGACGCGCCGGACACCAACCTGATGTGGGCGCTGATCGTCGGCCTCTTGGCCGGCGCGATCGCCAGCCGCAAACGGATCGCCTGGTGGTTGCTCGTCGGCTATCTCGCGCTGTTCGCGCTGACCAACGCCGTGGAATTCGTGACCGAAGGCAATATCGACGCGCTCGTCGCGATGATCGTGCAGCTCGGCGTTATCGGCGTGCTGATCGCCTCGTGGCGGGAGTTCTACACCAAGGTGCGCCGCGGTGCGGCCTGGAAGGCGCTCGGCGTCCTGGCAGGCGGGCTGGCGGTGGGCTGTCTGCTCGGCTGGGCCCTGGTCGAGCTGTTCCCCGGCACGCTGCCGCCCGGCGTGCAGCGGCCCGCCTGGGCGGTCTACCGGGTGACCGCGGCGATCCTGGTGGACAACGAGCATTTCGACGGTCACCCGCGTCCGTTCGTCAACTTCCTGCTCGGCCTGTTCGGCGCGATCGCGCTGCTGGCCGCGGTGATCACGCTGCTGCGCTCGCAGCGCGCGGAGAACGCCATGACCGGCCTGGACGAGTCGGCGATCCGAGGGCTGCTCGAGGGCTCGGACGTGGACGATTCGCTCGGCTACTTCGCCACCCGCCGCGACAAGGCGGTGGTCTTCGCGCCGAGCGCGAAGGCCGCCGTCACCTATCGCGTGGAGCTGGGCGTCTGCCTGGCCAGCGGTGATCCGATCGGCATCCGCGAGGCTTGGCCGCAGGCGATCGACGCCTGGCTACGGCTGGCCGACCGATTCGGCTGGACGCCCGCCGTCATGGGGGCCAGCGAACTCGGAGCGACCGCCTACCGCAGGGCCGGGCTCTCCGCGCTGCGCCTCGGCGACGAAGCCATTCTCGACACCAGGAGTTTCTCGCTGGCGGGGCCGGAGCTGAAGCAGGTCCGCCAGGCCGCGAACCGCCTGCGCAAGCACGGCATCTCGGTGCGTATCCGCAGGCACGGTGACATCCCTGCCGAGGAGTTCCCGCAGGTCATCGCCAGGGCCGACGCCTGGCGCGACACCGAGACCGAGCGCGGCTTCTCCATGGCCCTCGGCAGGCTGGGCGATCCGCTGGACGGCGACTGCTTGCTCGTCGAGGCGGTGAATCAGCAGGACCGGGTGCTCAGCATGCTGTCGCTGGTGCCGTGGGGCCGCACGGGGGCGTCGCTGGAGTTGATGCGCCGCGACCCGCAGAGCCCCAACGGCGTGATGGAGCTGATGATCTCGCAGCTGGCGCTGACCTCCGAGCAGCACGCCATCACCAGGGTGTCGCTGAACTTCGCGGTGTTCCGGTCGGTGTTCGAGGAGGGCGGGCGGATCGGCGCGGGCCCGGTGCTGCGGCTCTGGCGCGGAGTACTGCTGTTCTTCTCGCGGTGGTGGCAGCTCGAGGCGCTGTACCGGTCCAATGTGAAATACCAGCCGCACTGGGTGCCGCGCTTCTTCCTGTTCGAGGAGCGCAGGCAGTTGCCGCGGGTCGCGATGGCCAGCGGCTTGGCCGAAGGCTTCCTGCCGCGCTTCGGCAAAGAACCCGAGACCGCGGTGCACACCGGTCTGCACAGCGCGGTGCCCGACACCATCACCGGCCTGCACGCCGACGGCAGCGCGCCGGACATACCGGAAGTCGGTGTCGCCGAACTCCTCGCGCGCCGCCCCGAGCAGGTCCGGGTGCGGATGGACAAGCTGGACCGGCTGGCCGCGGCGGGCATCGACCCGTACCCGATCGCCTATCCCCCGACGCACACCGTGGCCGCGGCCCGGCGCTCACCGCGCGGCACCACGGTCCGGGTGTGCGGCAGGCTGCTGCGCATCCGCGACTACGGCGGGGTGATCTTCGCGGTGCTGCGCGACTGGTCCGACGACATCCAGCTGGTCATCGACCGCGAACGGGTCGGCGCCGAGCGCAGCGCCGAGTTCGGCGAGTACTTCGACCTCGGCGATCTGATCGAGGTGAGCGGCCAGATCGGGCACAGCCGACGCGGCGAACTCTCCCTGCTGGCGGCCGACTGGCGGATGAACGGCAAATGCCTGCACCCGCTGCCGGACAAGTGGAAGGGCCTCGCCGATCCCGAGGCCAAGGTGCGCCAGCGCTACGTCGACATGGCCATCAACCAGGAGACCCGCGAGGTGCTCGCCAGGCGCAGCGCGGTGGTGCGCTCGCTGCGCGACTCGTTGAACTCCTGGGGCTACCTCGAGGTCGAGACGCCGATCCTGCAGCAGGTGCACGGCGGCGCCAACGCGACGCCGTTCATCACCCACATCAATGCCTACGATCTGGACCTCTACCTGCGCATCGCACCCGAGCTATACCTGAAACGACTATGCGTCGGCGGCATGGAGAAGGTGTTCGAGCTGGGCCGCACCTTCCGTAACGAAGGCGTCGACTTCAGCCACAACCCGGAATTCACCATCCTCGAGGCGTACGAGGCGCACAGCGACTACGAGCGCATGATGCACACCGCCCGCCACTTGATCCAGGACGCCGCGATGGCCGCCAACGGCGCCATGGTCGCGATGCGGCCCACCGACGAAGGCGAGTTCGAGGCCGTCGACATCTCCGGCGAGTGGCCGGTGAAGACGGTGCACGGCGCGGTGTCGGAGGCCATCGGGTCCACTATCACCCCGCAGACGTCCGTGGAAGAACTGCGGACGCTGTGCGATGGGGCCGCCATCCCGTACCAGCACGGTTGGGACGCGGGGCAGGTGGTGCTGGAAATGTATGAGCACCTGGTGGAATCGCAGACCCAGGAACCCACCTTCTACATCGACTTCCCCACCTCGGTGTCGCCGCTGACCCGCGCGCACCGCAGCATCCCGGGTGTCACCGAGCGCTGGGATCTGGTGGCGTGGGGTGTCGAACTCGGCACCGCCTACAGCGAACTCACCGATCCGGTCGAGCAGCGGCGCAGGCTCACCGAGCAATCCATGCTCGCGGCGAACGGCGATCCGGAGGCCATGGAGCTGGACGAGGACTTCCTGCAGGCGCTCGAACACGCCATGCCGCCCACCGGAGGTCTCGGCATGGGCGTCGACCGGATCGTCATGCTGATCACGGGCCGCAGCATCCGCGAGACGCTGCCGTTCCCATTGGTGAAGCCGCGCTGAGGATCTCACTATGAGAGATTGCATCGTCGAAGGATTAACGATGATCGAAACCGCCCGATAACCTTTGAGACTCGGCTCCGGGAGGAGGCCGACACCTTCGACGATCGGGATGGGACATATGTACGTTGACCTGTTGACCAATGCCAGCCTGCTGGATCCGTCCGTGTGGGCGAGCCCGGACACCTGGACAACGGCCATGGAATACGCGGCCAAGAAAAAGAAGAAGAGCAACAACGGTCTGCTCTTCGGCGGCCTCTGCTGCCTGCTCGTGGTCGTCGCCATCGGAGTGGGTATCTACCTGCTGCTGAACAAGAAGAAGAAAGACCAGCAGCCGCCGAACGGCCAGCCGCCCTACGGCGCACCGGGTCAGCCGCCGTACGGCCAGCCGGGCCAGCCCCCTTACGGCCAGCCGGGCCAGCCGCCGTACGGCCAGCACTGATCGAGCTCTGACGCGAAAAGCCCGGGCCGCGTACGCGACCCGGGCTTTCGTGTGCTGCGGAATCGGCTCGGTACGCCGTAGGGCGGCGAGTGGGTTCGCCCGCGGACTACATCCGATCAGATCCCGGTCAGGTCGATGTCGATAGGGAACGGAACGCTCAGGCGCAGGCGGTCGTGGTGGATGCCGGTGAGCGCGTATGCCTTTGTCGCGGGGTCGAGTTCGTACACGTAGACGACCGGGTGCCCGTCGCTGTTCTCCACTCGCCAGAAGTGTGCGATACCGGCCTTGGCGTACAGCTGAGGTTTCCGCTCGCGATCCCGGGTTCGGGTTTCGATCGACACGACCTCCACGGCCAGCACGACTTCCTCGGGCCAATAGGTCGTCCTTTCCCTACCGCCCTCGGTGTGCGCACGCACCACCAGCACATCCGGTTCGGGCCGCTGGTCCCGGCCGAGCGTGACCGTCATCGCGTGGCGAACCCGCATGCCGGCAGGCGCGAAGCGACCGAGCATCGATTCGAGCAAGGCGATGACCTGCACGTGAAACTTCGCCTGCGGGCACGCGAAGACGAAGCTCCCGTCGATCAACTCGGTGTGCGGCGGCAGGTCCGGCAGGCGGTCCAGGTCCTCGGCGACGAACCCGCCGGGCGGCGGACGCAACCACTGTGGGAACGGTTCGGCGGTCACGGCGACGAGTATGTCACCGCACTTCGACGCGATGTATCCGAAAAGCACTGCCTGAAGTGAACAACAGAGATGCAGAGCGAAAACCCCGGTCGTCGCCCGCGACCCGGAGCCTTTTCCGCCCGACAACGCCACCTGAACCGGACCTCCGCGGGAGCATGCGGCACAGTGGGTGGGTGCAGTTGATTCTCGTTCGCCATGCTCAGCCGTTTCGGATGCTGAACGCGTCCGGTCCCGCCGATCCCGAGCTGTCCGAGGTGGGGCGGGAGCAGGCGGAGCGCGTGCCGGGGGCGTTGAGCCACCATCGGATCACGCGGGTGCTGAGCAGTCCGCAGCGGCGGGCGCGGGAGACCGCGGCGCCGACGGCGGCCAAGCTGGGGCTGCCGGTGGAGATCGTGGACGATCTGGCCGAATACGATCGCGACCTACCCGCCTACATTCCGATCGAGGACGCCAAGCTGGAGTTCCGCGACGCCTACGAACGGATCAAGGCGGGGTATCTGCCCGAGCAGATCGACGGTCCCGCGTTCGTGCACCGGGTGCGCGAGGCCGCGACGGAGATCGCCGCGAGCACCGATCCCGCCGAGACCGTGGTCGCCTTCGCCCACGGCGGCGTGATCAACGTGCTGCTCCAGGAGGTGCTCGGCCTGCCGCGGCCGCTGACTTTCCCGATCGACTACTGCTCGGTGACCCGAATCCTGTTCTCCCGCACCGGCCGCCGCACCGCCGCGACCGTGAACGAGAACGGGCACGTGTGGGACCTGTTGCCCCGTAACATCGGCCGCTGATCGCGGGAGAGCCCGCCGCCGTTAACATCGGCCGCGGATTCACAGCGAAGCCCGCCGCTCACAGCGGACTACCAGAATCGTCGCACCCCAGTCACAGCGCCGCGCCCTTCGATGGGAGTTCGTGAGTCACCGCGACTCACGCTCTGAGAGAAGGGAGTTCCGAATGTTTTCCAAGACTAAGAACATCCGCCGAGGTGCCCTCCTGGCCGCCGTGGCGGGCGCGATGGTGACGATTCCGCTGGCGGCGACGGCCAGTGCGGAAGCGCCCGCTGCCGACACCGCTCAGCAGGGGACGGAGGGCCTCGTGCTGACCGATGTCAGCTATCCACATCCGGGTGGGAACCACGGGTACCCGGGCCGACCGGGCAACGACAGAACGGATTCCCACGACTCGGACTACTACACCTCGCCGGGTGCCGGGCCACGCGTCCACCAGGAGGGTATCCCGCCGACCACGTCCGGCAACTGATCGGGAGACGACGAAGGCCACCTCCCGCGCCGGAAAGGTGGCCTTCGCTGTGTCTACGAACCGATCAGGCCATGCCCGCGATCCAGTTGTGCATCCAGGAGACCGCGGTCTGCCCGCCGCCGACCGAGTAGCTGCCGTACACGGTGTGCGCCTGCGAGCGGTAGAAACGCTCCAGGTCCTTGGCGCGCTGCTGGTTCGCCGCGTCGGTCAGCTGCGACTGCAGGAGCGGCACGCCGCCGAAGGCCATCAGATCGTTGATGATCGCGCCCGCCTCGATCTGGTAGCGCCAGATGTTGGCCGGGTTGGCGTCCGAGCTCTGGGCGAGGAAGCCGGCGAAACGGGTGACGAAGTCGTCGGTCGCGGTCGCGCAGTACAGGTCGTCGACCGCGCAGATGGTGCGGGTGCGGTCGCTCACCCAGCCGAAGCCGCCGACCCGCGCGCCGCCCGCGCCCGCGCCGGGCGCCACCGGACCGACCTGAGTGTCGGTCGGCGAGCGGCGCGGGTCGGAGATCAGGCCGACGCCCGCGACGCGATCGGGGGAGACCACACTGAGGCCGGTGCCGATCTCGGCCGCGAGATCACCGGCGGCGTCCGCGCCCTGGCTGTAGCCGACCAGCGCGATCTTCGTCGCGCCGCAACGCTGGGCCACGTCGCCGATCAACCCGCGCGCGGCGGTGACCGCCTCTTTCTTCGAGTTGCCGTAGATCTCGCCCTCCCAGGGGAAGGCGGTCGCCGCGTAGGTCACGTAGTCGACGTCGACCGAGCCGGGCAGGCCGCGGGTGACGCCGGCCAGCATGCCGGGCTGCGGCTTCTTGTCGTGACCGGTCTCCCAGGTACCGGGGATGGCCACCACATAGAGGCTGGGGCAGTTGTCCGCCGCCGCGGTCCCACTGCCGAACACCAAGCCCGAGGCGATCGTCGCGGACGCGCCGAGGGCCGCGACAAGCTTCTTCAACTGCATACTGCTCCAGTTCAAACCTGGCCCCGGTGGTGGGGCGCTCCCCGTCGAGTTGCCGCTCACATGCTGAACGCGGCGGATGTCGTTCTCGTGGACGCGAAGTCAACCCGAGCCACCCACCGCGTTAACGCCTGTACGACGTGTACGACGAGCCCGCAGGTCCGCCGCACACCGTTGATCACAATAGGGGTCGCGCGTCCCATTCGCCATTCGGGCTCCGCGAATGTCCGATTTCCGACAGCGAACACACGAAAGCGCCCGTGGACGAGTTGTCCACGGGCGCCTCGTGTTTGCTCAGGCGACGCTCAGCGCTGGGCGACCATCGTCGGGGTGACCGGTGCGGGAAGCGCCGTCTCGCCCTCGAGGAACTGGTCGACCGCGGAGGCCGCGGCGCGGCCTTCGGCGATGGCCCAGACGATCAGCGACTGGCCGCGGCCGATGTCACCGGCGACGAAAACGCCGGGAATGTTGGTGGCCCAGTTCTTGTCGCGCTGGACGTTGCCGCGCTGGTCGTAGCCGACACCGAGATCGGTGAGCAGGCCCGGCTTCTCGGGTCCGACGAAGCCCATGGCCAGCAGCACCAGATCGGCCTCGAGGGTGAAGTCGGTGCCGTCGACCTTCTCGAAGCGGCCGTTGACCATCTTGACCTCGTGCGCCTCCAGGCCGGTGACCTTGCCGTCCTTGCCGACGAAGCGCTCGGTGTTCACGGAGAACACCCGCTCGCCGCCCTCTTCGTGCGCCGAGGAAACCCGGTACATCAGCGGGTAGGTCGGCCACGGGGTGGACGCGGCGCGCTCCTCCGGCGGACGCGGCATGATCTCGAACTGGTGCACCGACTCCGCGCCCTGGCGGTGCGAGGTGCCGAGGCAGTCCGCGCCGGTGTCGCCGCCACCGATGATGACGACCTTCTTGCCCTTGGCGTGGATCGGCGGCAGGCCATCGGCGTCGGTGACGTCGTCGCCGAGCTGCACCCGGTTGGCCCAGGGCAGGAACTCCATCGCCTGGTGGATGCCGTCCAGCTCACGACCCGGGATCGGCAGGTCGCGGGCCAGGGTGGCGCCACCGGCGAGCACGACCGCGTCGTACCGCTCACGCAGCTCCTCGGCGGTGATGTCGACGCCCACGTTCACGCCGGTCTTGAAGATGGTGCCCTCGGCCTCCATCTGCGCGAGACGGCGGTCGATGAAGCGCTTCTCCATCTTGAATTCCGGGATGCCGTAGCGCAGCAGGCCGCCGATGCGATCGGCGCGCTCGAACACGGTCACGGTGTGGCCCGCGCGGGTCAGCTGCTGGGCGGCGGCCAGACCGGCCGGGCCCGAACCGACGACGGCGACCTTCTTGCCGGTGATGCGGGTCGGGTAGACCGGGGTCACCCAGCCCTCGTCGAAGGCGTTCTCGATGAGCTCGACCTCGACCTGCTTGATCGTCACCGGGTCCTGGTTGATGCCGAGGACGCAGGACGCCTCACACGGCGCGGGGCACAGGCGACCGGTGAACTCCGGGAAGTTGTTGGTCGCGTGCAGGCGGTCGATGCCCTCCCGCCACTGGCCCTTGTACACCAGGTCGTTCCACTCGGGAATCAGGTTCCCGAGCGGACAGCCGTTGTGACAGAACGGGATACCGCAGTCCATGCACCGGCTGGCCTGGGTCTTCAGAGTGTCCTGGGAGAACTTCTCCTCGTAGACCTCTTTCCAGTCCATCAGGCGCAGCGGAACCGGACGCCGCTTGGGCAGTTCCCGCGAGGTGTGCTTCAGAAATCCCTGTGGGTCAGCCACGTGCCGCCTCCGTATTCTCGCCTATCGAAGTCGGACTCGGCTTCTGCAAGCGTCGCGCGTTATCCACGTGCGGCCTCCATGATCGCTTCGTCCACGTCCTTGCCGCTCTTCTCAGCTTCGGAGATGGCGAGCAAAACCTTCTTGTATTCGCGCGGCATGACCTTGACGAAGTGGTTCACCTGCTGCGACCAATCGCTCAGGATGCGATCGGCGACAGCCGAACCCGTCTGGTCACGGTGCTCGGTCACGATGTCGTGCAGCCAGGTGAAGTCGTCACCCGCGAGCTGCTCGATCGCGTCGGTCTGTTCCGGGTTGACCCGCGCGGCGAACGTGCCTTCCGGGTCGTAGACGAACGCGACACCGCCGGACATACCGGCGCCGAAGTTGCGTCCGGTCTCGCCGAGGATGACCACCCGGCCACCGGTCATGTACTCGAGGCCGTGGTCGCCCACGCCCTCGACCACCGCGGTGGCGCCCGAGTTGCGCACGGCGAAACGCTCGCCGACCACGCCGCTGATGAACGCCTTGCCGCTGGTGGCGCCGAACAGGATCACGTTGCCCGCGATGATGTTCTGGTCGGCGACGAAGTCCGACGGCGCGCTCTGCGACGGGCGCACGACGATGTGACCGCCCGAAAGGCCCTTGCCGACATAGTCGTTCGCGTCACCCTGCACCCGCAGCGTGATGCCCGCCGGCACGAAGGCGCCGAAGCTGTTGCCCGCGGAACCGGTGAACGTGATGTCGATGGTGTCGTCCGGCAGGCCGGTGCCGCCGTACAGCTTGGTCACCTCGTGGCCGAGCATGGTCCCGACCGTGCGGTTCACGTTCGTGATCTTGGTCTCGAACTTCACCGCCTGGCCGCGCTCCAGCGCGTCCCGGCTCTGCGTGATCAGCTGCTGGTCCAGCGCCTTGTCCAGGCCGTGGTCCTGCGACTTGGTGCAGCGGCGGTCCTGGTACATGAACGCCGTCTCGACGTCGTCCAGGATCGGCGACAGGTCGAGCTTGCTGGCCTTCCAGTGCTCCTTGGCCTTGGCGGTGTCGAGCATGTCGACCCGGCCGATGGCCTCGTCCAGCGTGCGGAAGCCGAGCGACGCCAGCAGTTCGCGGACCTCTTCGGCGATGAACAGGAAGAAGTTCTCGACGAATTCCGCCTTGCCGGTGAAGCGTTCGCGCAGCACCGGGTTCTGCGTGGCGACACCGACGGGGCAGGTGTCGAGGTGGCAGACGCGCATCATGATGCAGCCCGAGACCACCAGCGGAGCGGTCGCGAAGCCGTACTCCTCGGCGCCGAGCAGCGCGGCGATCACGACGTCGCGGCCGGTCTTCATCTGACCGTCGACCTGCACCACGATGCGATCGCGCAGACCGTTCAGCAGCAGCGTCTGCTGGGTCTCGGCGAGGCCGAGCTCCCAGGGACCGCCCGCGTGCTTGAGCGAGGTCAGCGGGGACGCGCCGGTGCCGCCGTCGTGGCCGGAGATCAGCACGACGTCCGCGTGCGCCTTCGACACACCCGCGGCGACGGTGCCGACGCCGGGCTCCGCGACAAGTTTCACGTGAATCCGCGCCTGCGGGTTCGCGTTCTTCAGGTCGTGGATCAGCTGCGCCAGGTCCTCGATCGAGTAGATGTCGTGGTGCGGCGGCGGCGAGATCAGGCCGACGCCCGGCGTCGAGTGCCGCACCTCGGCGACCCACGGGTACACCTTGTGCGCGGGCAGCTGGCCGCCCTCGCCCGGCTTGGCGCCCTGGGCCATCTTGATCTGGATGTCGGTGCAGTTGGTCAGGTAGTGCGCGGTGACGCCGAAGCGACCCGAGGCCACCTGCTTGATCGCCGAACGACGCCAGTCGCCGTTCTCCTCGACCTCGAAGCGGGCCGGGTGCTCGCCGCCCTCACCGGAGTTCGAGCGGCCGCCGAGCCGGTTCATCGCGATCGCGAGGGTCTCGTGCGCCTCGGCCGAGATGGAGCCGTAGCTCATCGCGCCGGTGGAGAACCGCTTCACGATCTCCGAGGCGGGCTCGACCTCGTCGATCGAGATCGGCGCGCGCTGACCGGACTTGAACTTGAACAGGCCGCGCAGCGAGGCCAGTCGCTCGGACTGGTCGTCGACCAGCTTGGTGTACTCCTTGAAGATCGAGTACTGGCCCGAGCGGGTCGCGTGCTGCAGCTTGAAGACGGTGTCCGGGTTGAACAGGTGGTATTCGCCCTCGCGACGCCACTGGTACTCGCCGCCCACCTCGAGCTCGCGGTGCGCGCGCTCGTTGCGGTTCTCCAGGAACGCCACCCGGTGCCGCGCCGCCACGTCGTCGGCGATCTCGTCCAGGCCGATGCCGTCCAGGTGCGAGCGCAGGCCGGTGAAGTACTCGTTCACCAGTTCCTGCGACAGGCCGATCACCTGGAACAGCTGCGCGCCGTTGTAGGAGGCCAGGGTGGAGATGCCCATCTTGGACATCACCTTCAGCACGCCCTTGCCCGCCGCCTTGTTGTAGTTGGCGACGGCCTTGCGGTAGTCGGCCTCCAGGCTGCCGGTGCCGAGGTCGAGCGCGCCGCGCTCCAGCATGTCCTCGATCGTCTCGAAGGCCATGTACGGGTTGATCGCGGCCGCGCCGAAGCCGACCAGCATGGCCATGTGGTGCACCTCGCGGGCGTCACCGGCCTCCACGATCAGGCCGACCTTGGTGCGGGTGCGCTCGCGCACCAGGTGGTGGTGCACCGAGGAGGTCAGCAGCAGCGACGGGATCGGCGCCAGCTTCTCGTTGGATTCGCGGTCGGAGAGCACGATGATCCGCGCTCCACCGTCGATGGCCGCCGAGACCTGGGTGTTGATGGCTTCGAGCGCCTTGCGCAGGCCCTTGCCACCCTTCTTCACCGGGTACAGACCGCGCACGACCACCGAACGCAGCTCGGGACGCGAGCCGTCGTCGTTGATGTGCACGAGCTTGGCCAGCTCGTCGTTGTCCAGGATCGGCTGCTCGATGGCGATCTGCTTGCACGACTCGGGGCCGGGGTGCATCAGATCGGCCTCGGGACCGATGTTGCGCTTGAGGCTGGTGACGACCTCTTCCCGGATCGCGTCCAGCGGCGGGTTGGTCACCTGCGCGAACAGCTGCGAGAAGTAGTCGAACAGCAGGCGCGGGCGCGCCGAGAGCACCGCGATCGGGGTGTCGGTGCCCATCGAGCCGAGCGCCTCGAGGCCGGACTTGGCCATCGGCGAGATCAGCAGGTTCAGCTCTTCGTTGGTGTATCCGAAGATCTGCTGACGGATCAGCACGCGGTCGTGCGACATGTGCACGTGCGGACGGTCCGGCAGATCCGCCAGGCGGGTCACGCCCTCGTCCAGCCACTGCTGGTACGGGTGCTCGGCGGCGAGCTCGGTCTTGAACTCGTCGTCGGTGACGATGCGGCCCTTGGAGGTGTCCACCAGGAACATGCGGCCCGGCTGCAGGCGGGCCTTCTTGACGACCTTGGACTGGTCGATGTCGAGCACGCCGACCTCGGAGGCCATCACGACGAGGCCGTCCTCGGTGACCCAGATCCGGCTCGGACGCAGGCCGTTGCGGTCGAGTACGGCGCCGATCACGGTGCCGTCGGTGAAGCACACCGATGCGGGGCCGTCCCACGGCTCCATCAGCATCGAGTGGTACTCGTAGAACGCCCGCCGCTGCGGGTCCATGTTCTCGTTGCGTTCCCAGGCCTCGGGAATCATCATCAGCACGGCGTGGGGCAGGCTGCGGCCGCCGAGGTGCAGCAGTTCCAGCACCTCGTCGAAGCGGGCCGTGTCGCTCGCCCCCGGGGTACAGACGGGGAAGATCTTCTCCAAGCGGTTCTTGCCCGCGGAGTCGGTCCCGAACACGTCGCTGTTCAGCAGCGCCTCACGGGCGCGCATCCAGTTCTCGTTGCCGGTGACGGTGTTGATCTCACCGTTGTGCGCCACCCGGCGGAACGGGTGCGCGAGCGGCCACGACGGGAAGGTGTTCGTGGAGAACCGGGAGTGCACGATGCCGAGGGAGGACTCCACCCGGCCGTCCTGCAGGTCCAGATAGAAGGCGCGCAGCTGGGGCGTGGTGAACATGCCCTTGTAGACGAAGGTCTGGCCGGACAGGCTCGGGAAGTACACCGACTCCTTGCCGACGGCGCCCTGGCCCGCGCCCGCCGAGCCGAGCTCGTGCTCGACGCGCTTGCGGATGACGTAGGCGCGACGCTCCAGGTCCATGCCGGACAGCTGCTCGGCGGCGCCCTGCGGGGACGCGATGAAGATCTGACGGAAGGTCGGCATGGCGTCGCGCGACAGCGCGCCGAGCGACGACTCGTCGATCGGCACCTCGCGCCAGCCGAGAACCTCGAGGCCCTCTTCCTTGACGATCTTCTCCACGCCGTAGGCGGCGCGCGCGGCCTCGCGGCGAGCCTGCGGCAGGAAGGCGATGCCGGACGCGTAGGACCCTTCGGCGGGCAGCTCGAAGTCCACGATCGCGCGGAAGAAACGGTCCGGGATCTGGATCAGGATGCCCGCGCCGTCGCCGGAGTTCGGCTCGGCGCCCGCAGCACCACGGTGCTCCAGGTTCAACAGTGCCGTAATAGCCTTGTCCACGATGTCGCGGCTGCGGCGGCCGTGCATATCGACGACGAATGCGACGCCGCAAGCGTCGTGTTCGTTCGCCGGGTCGTAGAGACCGATGGGTCCAGGTGACCTGTGGCCAGGAAGTTGCGTCATGCCTCTGCCTTCAAGAAAGTGGCCTTCGATGAAAAACGGCCTTTCGTCGAACGCCTCCGTCAAGACTGCGCCCGTACGTTCCGAAGCCAGCCGCGCTGATGGTCTTCGGCGTGCAGTCACGTCTCCAGTTGTCCACCCGCGATGGATAAGTGGGTGCTCGTAGGTAACGGAACGCTTACGTGTTCCTTACCTCCGCGCGGGTGTTCACCCGCTACTCTGGGCACCTGCTTGGTGAGCCCGAGCGGGCGATGGTTGCCGAGCTTTTCGTGTTCGGCGTAAGAGCAAACGATAAGTCAGGTCCGGGGCCCAACCAACTTAGGTAGCACTAATAACCTGGTCTAGCTGGGCTTCTTCATACGGTCCTCCACGTGTGCGCGTCGTCCAGTGTAAAGCAGCGAATGGACCTGGATCGATCCCCCGGCACCCGGTGCCGAGTGGTGGACACGGCCCACCGCGCGACCGCCCCGCGAGGCCGAACAACCCCGAGAACAGGCGCTCACCTGCATCGAAGATGATTTCCCCTGCCCGGAGGACGGCAAACCACTTGTGCTGCGGCTAACTCGCGCGCGACCTCGATGAGATATTTACGACAGGGGTGTGACAAGCCTCAGGAGGTATCCGACCGTCCGGATTCTTTTGCGCTTTGTGCTTTACAGCACATTTTCAGCAAACAAGATCAGTGGTCTTGAACACACCGCGCCGGACGCTCGGCGACCGTCGCTCAGCACAGTGCGGAAGCGGCCCGGATCAGCGCCAGCCGATGCAGCGGATCCATGGCCTCGAGCAGGGCGAACACGCCGTGCGACAGCCGTTCCATGCAGTCCGGCGCGGCCAGTTCGGCCCGGTGCTCGGCAAGTTGGTCGATGATCGCCGCGTTCAGCCGATCGATCGTCGGACGCACGTCGGTCAGATCCGGTGGCGTACTCGGGGCGCCCGCGGGGTCGAACCGCCAGCGCGTGATCAGGCCGTATTGCACCGTCTTACTGGCCTCGATCTGGCCGAAAAACACCCGCCTGACCCAGTTTTCGGGCAGCCCCTTGGCCACGCCGAGGCGCGCCATCGCGTCGTAGACCTCCGCCTCGCGGGCCGGGTCGTCGATGGTCGGCGCCGATCCGTCGCGCGCGGCGTCGGCCCACTTGGCGGCGGCGACGGCGTCGGCGGTGTCGAGACGCTCGGCGATCAGGACGACGAGCCGGTCGAGTGACCTGTCCATCGGCTCGCCGGGAACCGGCCGAGCGCTACCCGCGGCCCACACGAGCAGCACCGCCGACAGCAGTGCCGCCGCGAGTGCGCGCATACTCCCGCCCGTTCGCTGGACAACGAATCACCCAGTCAGGTTAGGCGAAACCGCCGCCTTCGCTGTGAGCCTTGCCACATCCACTGGGCCGTACTCGGTGTGTCGGGCTACTGCCTGTCACGCTGGGACAACGAATCTGTGACAGTTTCGCCAAGCTGCCATACGACTGGGACGTAGAGGATGTGAGATCCCATGACCGTCACCGGCTTGTTCACCTGGCTCGGCGGAGGTCAGACCGGTGAACTCACCGAACGCCACGAACGCGCCAGCTACGCCGTCACCGGTGCGGCGGTCGCACTGTTCGCGCTGGTAGCGGGGGTCGTGACGACCCTGGCGCTGGCTGTGACCGACGGCTGGCCGCTGTTCGCCATCGTGCCGGTCGCGCTGATCGTCGCGCTGCTCGCGGGCACCGTCGGCCGCGCGCTCGCCACCGCGCGGCCCGGCCGCATGCCCGACCGGCTCGGGTTGGCCGGGCGCATCGCGGTGGCGATCCTCGCGGGCGTGCTGCTGGGCGAACTGGCGAGCACGGCGTTGTTCGGCGGTTCGGTGAACCGCGTACTCGACGAAAAGGCCCACGCCGCCGTCGAATCCGCACCCGCGGTGGCCGCCGCCCGCGCCGACCTCGACCGGGCGCGCGCCGACCGCACCGCGCTGGATCAGACCATCGCCGCCGCGCAGGCGGATATCGACCGCGCACTGGTGATCGCGCGGTGCGAATTCAATCCGACCCCGGAATGCCCGCAGACCCGGATCACCGGCGTGCCAGGCCGGGGACCGGAATCCCAGACCGCCAACGAGATGCTCGACGACGCCCGCCACCGGCTCGCTGCGGCGCAGGACCGGGCGGCCGCGCTGGACCAGCGCCTGCCCGAGGCCGAAAGGGCAACGGCCGCAGCCCGATCCGCCGCCTTCACGGACGGTGATCGGGGGCTGGGCGCGCGCTGGGTCGCGATGAACGACCACACCGCGGCGACCGGCGGCGCGCTGCTGCTGCGGCTGGCGAGCCTGATCTCCTTCGTGCTGCTCGCCCTGCTGCCGCTGCTGCTGCGCTGGTGGCGCGGAGAGACCTCGTTCGACCGGCACGCCGCCGCCCGCGCCGTGGTCGACCGCGCCGAACGCGAAGCCGACGCGGCCATCGCGGTCAAGCAGGCCGAGGTGCGCGCGGAGGCCGAGCAGATGCGCGCCGAACAGCAGCTCACCGCCGCCCGGCTCGCCGTGGAGGCCGACACCGCCATCGACAGGGAGCGCCAGCGCACCCGGATCATCGCGGCCATCGGCGGGCTGGAGATCGGCATCTCCGAACCGCGTGGCCTCGACAAGCCGAGGCACCCCGAACTGCCAGCCGCACCGGCTGCCGATCGAAAGGACAGTTCCGTGTCTCAGGACGGGATCGTGACACCGAACCTGCCCGCGACCGTCGGCGCGGCTCCGCTCGCACCGATCACGGGCGCGGGCGCGCTCGCCCCGGTCGCGCCGAGAACCGAGGAGCCCAAGGGCGGCGGCCTGGAATTGCCGATCATCGGCACCGTGCCGTTCACCGATACCGCGGCACGCTGGATCCGGCCGCTGGTGCCCTCATTCGTCGCCAACGCGATCGACACCGCGACGCACCCGCTGCGCACCGCGCGGCAGGCGTTCGAGGAGGTGGAGGAGATCACCTTCACGCTGCGCCGCACCAGGAAGGTGACGGTGGACTCGCAGGATTCGCACGCACCGGCCCAGCCGCAGGCGGTCACGCCGCAGGCCGGCTACCAGCTGCCGCCCGGCTCGCCGGAGGCCTGGCACGCGCACCGCATCGCCTCGACCGTGGTCGACGCGCCGCACCCGGCGGCGCACGATCCGCGGTACGCCGCGCTCCACCAGGGATACGGGCCGTACTACGGACTGCCGCCCGTGGCGCACCACGACGAGCTGACCGCGCGCGAGCAGCGGGAACTGCCGGGCTCCGGCCGACGGGAGCTTCCTCCCGGCCGCTGATCGAGCGATCGGCCGCGCGGTCCGGGCGATGTCGCGCCGTTCGTGCGGAGACCCGATCCTGCCGAGCGCGCACTGGCCTGCATCCCGTCCGCCAGAGATCTCCGAGTGGGTTCGCGCGCGGCGTTCTACTCTGCACGCATGCCGGTGGTGGGTGAGGTGTCGACGCGGACCGCGCCGTGGGGTTCGCGGCTGCTCGGGTCAGCGCAGGAATCCTCGCGGATGCGCCGGCTGCGAATTCAGCTGCTGCTGACGGTGCCGCTGCTCCTCGCCAACGTCACAGGCATGGTCGTCTCGATCGCGCTCGGCGGGTTCGTGCTGCCCGGCCCCTCGGTGTTCACCCGCGACCTGCTGCTGCTCGACGTGATCGCCGCACCCGTCTACGCCGGGCTGGCGATGGCCTTCGGCATGGGGTGGGGCACGACGCGCGGACTGCGCGCCCTGCGCTGGGCGACCGATCTCGATCACGTCCCCACCGAGGCCGAACAGGCGGCCGCGGCCGCCGTGCCCCGGTCGCTGGTGGTGCAGCAGGGTCTGCTGTGGTTCGGCGGGCTCGTCCTGCTCACGACGCTGTACGGATTGGCGGATCCGGAACTGATCCCGAAGGTCGCGTTCGCCGTCGGCATCAGCGCGATCGTGGTGTGCGCGAACAGCTATCTGATCATCGAGTTCGCGCTGCGACCGGTGACGACGCGGGTGCTCGAGGCCGCGCCCGCCCATCGCCGCCGCGGCATCGGCGTCTTCGGGCGCTCGCTGCTGGCCTGGATGCTCGGCTCCGGCGTGCCGGTGGCCGGACTGATGGTGATCGCCGTGCTCGCGCTGGGCCGTTCGGACGTGAGCGCCGAGCGCTTGGCCGTGTGCGTGCTCGCGCTCGGCGGCGCCACGCTGGTGTTCGGCCTGCTGCTGATGACCCAGACCCTGGCCGCCACCGTGGCGCCGATCCGCGGGGTGCGCCAGGCGATGCGCCAGGTGGAGAAGGGCGATCTGGACATCCGGCTCGCGGTGTACGACGGCACCGAATTGGGCGAGCTGCAAAGCGGTTTCAACCACATGGTGCAGGGGTTGCGGGAGCGCGAACAGATCCGCGACCTGTTCGGCAGGCACGTCGGCCAGGACGTCGCGGACGCCGCGCTGGCCGCCGAGCCGGAGCTGGGCGGCGTGGAAACCGACGCGGCGGCACTGTTCATCGACATCATCGGCTCGACGACGATCACCGCGACCCGATCCGCCACCGAGACCGTCGCGCTACTGAACCGCTTCTTCGGGCTCGTGGTGGACGAGGTCGAGCGCTGCGGCGGGCTGCTCAACAAGTTCGAGGGCGACGCGGCGCTCGCGGTCTTCGGCACCCCCACTCCCCTGCCCGACGCGGCGGGCGCGGCCCTGTCCTGCGCCCGCGCCATCCGCGTGCGTCTCGGCGAAATCCCGGAGCTCACCGCGAGTCTCGGCGTGGCGGCGGGACGCGTGGTCGCGGGCAATGTCGGCGCGCACCAGCGCTACGAATTCACCGTCATCGGCGACGCGGTCAACGAGGCCGCGCGGCTGTGCGAACTCGCCAAACAGGATTCGGGGCTGCTGCTGGCGTCCGGGTCGACCGTCGCCGCCGCGGACGCGGGCGAGGGCGAGCACTGGCAGCTGGGCGAGTCGGTCACCCTGCGCGGCCGCATCGCACCGACCACCCTGGCACGGCCACGCTGAAACCGACGGCGCCACAGCGCTTCCTGATCGGAACTCGGGAAGACGCGCCGCCTCGTGACGCCGACCACCCACCCGCACTGAAGGCCGGGTCTCCCTGTCGCACCGAGCACGGCCCTGCTGAAGTGATCACACGACGAACGCGACGGACTCGCACCCACCAGGGGTGCGAGTCCTCGCTGCATCACGAACGCGCCGCGCGCAGGCGGAACGCCACCCAGGCGGCGATCAGCAGCACCGACGCGGTGCCGAGCGCGGCCAGGTGGATGCCGGAGACGAAGGCCTCGTGCACCGAGACCAGGAAGGTCTCGGCCGCGGCCTCCGGGAGCTGACGGGCGAATTCGGTGGCGGCGCCGAGGGATTCGGACGCGGGACCAGCCGACTCCGCGGGCAACTCGGACACGTCGAGACCGTTGCGGAAGATCGCCATGACCACGCTGCCGAGCAGCGCGACGCCGAGCGCGATGCCGGTCTCGTAGGCGGTCTCGGAGACCGCCGCCGCCGCGCCCGCTCGCTCCGCCGGGGCGGAGCTGATCACCAGGTCCGACGACACCGTCAGCGCCACACCGACGCCCGCGCCGATGCCGAGGAACCCGAGGACGAACAGCACCGTGCTGGTCGCGGCGTCGGGGCTGAGCCAGCGGAACAGCACCGCGCCGAGGGCCGCCGTCACCAGCGCGCCCGCCAGCACCGCGCCCGGCCGCCAGCGCCGCAGCAGCCAGGCGGCCGCGAGCGAGGCGGCCACGCTGGCCACCAGCCCCGGCAGCAACAGCAGACCGGCCTGCATCGGTGACCTGCCGAGCACCAGCTGCAGATACTGCGAGCCGAAGAACAGCACGCCCGCCAACGCGAACACCGCGAGCAGGTTGGTCACCACCGCGGTGCGGAACCTGGGCAGCGCGAACAGCTTCAGGTCCAGCATCGGGTGCGCGAGCCTGCGCTGCCTGCGCACGAAAAGCACGCCCGCGAGCACACCCACCGCGCCGACGGCGACCAGCGCCGCGCTCGGACCGTGCGCCGCGGCTTCCTTCACCGCGTACACGAGCGGCACGAGGGCCAGCATCGACAGCACCGCGCTCGGCAGATCGAAGCGGCCCGGATTCGGGTCGCGTGATTCCGGGATCAGCACCGGACCCAGCGCTACGAGCACCAGCATGACCGGCAGGTTCACCAGGAACACCGAACCCCACCAGTAGTGCTCGAGCAGCCAGCCGCCGAGCAGCGGACCGGCCGCCGCGCCGCCACCGGCCATCGCGCTCCACACCGCGATCGCGACGGTGCGCTGACGCGGATCGAGGAACATCGACCGGATCAGGCCGAGGGTCGCGGGCATCAACGTCGCGCCGGCGACGCCTTGCAGCACGCGCGCCGCGATGAGCATGTGCGGCGAGACCGCCCATGCCGCGACAGCGGAGGCGAGGCCGAAGCCGACCGCGCCGATGAGCAGCAACCTGCGCCGCCCGATCCGGTCGCCGAGATTGCCCATCACCACGAGCAGACCGGCGAGCACGAACGAGTACACGTCGATGATCCACAGCAGCTGCGGGGTGGTCGGTGCGAGGTCGGCGCTGATGGCGGGCACCGCGAGGTCCAGAACGGTGGCGTCTACCGCGAGCAGCAGCAGGGCGAGGGCGAGTACGGCGAGGCCCGCCCACTCGCGCGCGGTGGCGCGCGGCGGGGCGGGCGTGGTTGTCGACGCGGCGGTGGCCGCGGTTGAGGTCTGGGCGTTCATCGACTTTCTCGACTTTCGTCGTCAGGTTCATTTACCGTCCAGACGGTACAGTACAGCACCTTACCGTCCAGCCGGTATAGTTCCTCGCGTGACGGCAAACACCCGCGACCGGATCCTGGACGCACTGGAGACGTTGCTGCTGGACAAAGGCATGTCCCAGGTGACGCTGGAGAACGTGGCCGCCGCGGCGGGCGTCTCCAAAGGCGGGCTGCTCTATCACTTCAAGAGCAAGGACTCGCTGCTCGCGGGCTTGGTCCGCCGAGTCGGCGAACGGGCCACCCAGCAGCTCACCGACGCGCGAGCCAAAGGCATTTCCGCGACGGAGTGGTATCTCCAAACCCCCAACCAGGACAACGCCGCTGATGCCGTGGAACTCGAGCTCTACCGCTCGCTGCTCGCCACCATGCGCACCATCGACGCCAATTCCGGTCCCGACCTCGACAATGTCCAGCGGGCGCTGACCGAACTCATGACCTCCTGGTCCGACAGCCTGGACGCCGAGATCGACGACCCGGTGCGCGCCGACATCATCCGGCTCGTCGGCGACGGGGTGTACCTGCGGGCGCTGCTCGGCATCCCGCCGATCGACCCGGAGCGCTACCGCCATGTGGTCGCTCGTCTGCTGGAACGCTGACGCGAACCTGATAGCGGGCTCGGTGCCGCTGTACCCAATGGTGTGACAGCCTCGGGGCCTGCGTGATTACGCTGCGCTGCCTCCTCCAGCCCTGACGCCCGGCCGCGGTGCCCATTAGACTCGGCCGCGTGTTACCAGCCGCTGACCCGGCCGGTGCCGTTGGGGCGGGGAGCGATCCGGTACCAGGGTCCCCTGGAACGACGGTGCCGATCCGGCCGCTGACCTTCCGCGAACTGCTCGACCTGCCGTTCGCCCTGATTCAGGCCAACATCGCCACGCTGGCCGGTACGGCGGCGGCCGGACTGGTGGTGGCCGAGGTCGTCGTCGTGGTGATCACCGCGAGCGTCTCCGAGGCGACCGACGGGTCCGACGCGGGCACCGCGTGGGCGGCGATCCTGTCGACCGTGGTCGGCGCGTGGTTCCTCCGCCTGCTGCTGCGCGGCGTGACGGTGCCGGTCGGGTTGGCGAGCATCGCGGGCGAGCGTATCGGATGGCGGGCCGCGCTGGTCCGGCTGCGCGGGACCGCACCCGCGCTGCTGATCGGGCAGCTGCTGTTCACCCTCGTCGGTATCGGCGTCCTGTCCGTCGGCGCGATTCTGATCATCACCTTTCCGTTCGCGGTGATCTGGCTCGGCTACCTGCGCGCCAAGCGGTTCCTGGTCGCGCCGGTGCTGTTCGCCGAGCACGGCTCGCACGGCAACGCGGTGCGCCGCACGAAACTCCTTGTCGGCGGCTCGGAATGGTCGCTGACCGGGCTGTGGTTGAGTCAGCGTCTGTTGTTCACGCTGCTCGCCGTTCCGCTGCTGGCGATTCCGTGGTTCGTCTCGGACTTCTCCGGCACCCACCGCTGGCCGGTGATCGTGCTGCTCACCTCGGCGGCGCTGCTGCTCGTCGCCTTCGGCGAGATCGTCGAGGCCAGCACGCGGGTGGCGTCCTACATCGATCTGCGGTGCCGCCGCGAAGGTCTGGACATCCGGATCCCGTCCGGAGGCGCGCGGTGACGCATCCCGAGACCCCGCCGCCCCCGCGCCTCGGTCCGGCCGCCGACCACCGCGCCGCCGCCGAGGAAGCCGCCCAGCGCCGCGACTACGACCGCGCGCTGCGCGAGCGCTTCCGCGCCGTGCTGCGCGGCATGGAACAACGCGGTGTGCTCGAAGTGCGCCGCTCCCGGACCGCCGACGAGACGGTCGACGACGTCTCGTCGGTGCTGCCGCTGGAGGTCACCACCGAACTCCAGCCCGCCGCACGCAGTTTCGACGAGGTGGTCTACGGCGGCCGCACGGCCACCGAGGACGAGTACCGCAGGCTCGAATACGCCGACCGCTTCTCGGCCGAGGCCCCGCCTCCCGTCGCCGAACCCACCGAGCTGACGCCGGTGGAGACCGCGCCACGCACCCGCCGCAAGCTGCCGCCGCTGCCTGCACTATTGCGCGATCCGAAGTTCTGGGCCGCGCTCGCCGCGGTGGCCGTGCTCCTGCTGATCGTCTACGGCGCGATGCAATCCTGCGGCGCGCCCACCGCGCCGAAACCGCCGCCCGACATCCCGCCCCCGCAGCCGCCGCCCTCCAACGGCGATATCGACCGGCCGGACATCGGCCCCGGCCAGGACTCGATCTTCGCCCGGCTGCCCGCGCCGCTCGCCTTCGGCGGCTTGCAGTTTCTGATCGCCGCCGCGCTGCTGGTGTGGTGGCGGGCCCGGCGGCGTGGCGCGCTGGTCGGCGAACCGCGCCCGGTGGAGGTCGCCGCGAACGAACTGCTCGCGGGCCAGGCCGCGCTGTATCGCCGCTCCCGCGACCACGAGTACGTCGCGGCGAAACTGCGCGCGGCCACGCTACGCAGGCTGCGGCCGCTGCTCGGGATGGGCGCCGACGCGCCGCCCGACCTGCTCGTCGCGGCCGTCACGGCACGCATCGGCGCGGACCGGCAGCTGGTCGGGAACGCGTTCTTCGGCCCGGTGCCGGACGCGGGCGCGCTGCACATCGTCGCCGCACAACTGGAATGGATCGAGACGGAGATCGGATGAGCGAACGAAGTGAGCGAATCATGTGCCAGCGCGCGGCGCGCATGCCGCAGCGGAGCGCCAGCGAGGCGGAGGCATGAGCGACTATCGCCTCGCGCTCACCCGGCCGACGAGACGCGGGAACGCCCGCCGAGTACAGGAGGTCGGATGACCACGGACATCACGAAGGCCGCCACCGCCGAGCAGGCCGGCGCGGCGTTCGGCGCGCTGCGCGCGGAGATCGGCAAGGCGGTGGTCGGCAACGACAACGCGGTCATGTACCTCGTGCTCGCCTTGCTGTGCCGCGGTCACGTGCTACTGGAAGGCGTACCGGGCGTGGCGAAGACGCTGCTCGTCCGCGCGCTGGCCACCGCGCTCGATCTGGAGTACGCGCGGGTGCAATTCACGCCCGACCTGATGCCCGGCGATGTCACGGGATCGCAGATCTACGACCCGCATTCGGCCGAGTTCACCTTCCGGCACGGCCCGGTGTTCACCAATCTGCTGCTCGCCGACGAGATCAACCGCACGCCGCCCAAAACCCAGTCCGCGCTGCTGGAATCGATGGAGGAGCGGCAGGTCTCGGTCGACGGCAAGCCGCAGCCGCTGCCCGACCCGTTCGTCGTGATCGCCACGCAGAACCCGATCGAACAAGAGGGCACCTATCCGCTGCCGGAGGCGCAGCTGGACCGGTTCCTGTTCAAGGTCGACATCCAATTGCCCGGGCGCGACGACGAATTCCGCGTCCTGCAACGGCACGCGGCCGGTTTCGACCCGCGCGATCTCGCGGCGGCCGGGTTGCGGCCGGTGGCCGGGCCCGCGCACATCGCCGCCGCGCGTGCCGCCATCGCCACCGTGACGATCAGTCCCGAGGTGCTGGCCTACACCGTCGACCTGTGCCGGGCCACCCGCACCGCGCCCGCCGTGCAGCACGGCGCGTCGACACGCGGCGCGACCGCGCTGATGGCGGCCTCGCGGGCGTTCGCGTGGTTGAACGGGCGCGGCTTCGTCACGCCCGACGACGTGAAGTTCGTCGCGGTGGCGGTGCTGCGGCACCGGCTGCACTTGCGGCCGGAGGCGGAGCTGGACGGTGTCACCACCGAGGGCGTCATGTCCTCGCTGCTCGGCTCGGTCCCGGTTCCGGTCTAGCCGTGGTCGTCACCGGTCGTCTGGTCACCGTCGCGGCGGTGCTCGGGTTGTTCGTGGCTGTCGTGCTGCCGTCCTGGTACGGCGTCGCGCTGGCGTGCGCCGCGCTGGCGATCGCGGTGCTCGTCGACCTGGTCGCGGCGGGCGCGGCGGGCGACCTGACGCTGACCAGGCCGGAGCTGACCGCCGTGCGGCAGGGCCGCGCCACCGAGGTGGAGCTCACCGTCGTGAACACCGGCGCACACACGGTGCGTGGCCTGCTCTGGGACGACTGGCCGCGCAGCGCGCGCACCGAAAACCGCAGGCACACCCTGGAACTCGCGCCCAACACCAAGGTGCGGCTGCGTACCTCGCTGCGGCCGGTGCACCGCGGCGACCGCGTCGCGGGTCCGGTGACATTGCGGCTGCTCGGCCCGCTCGGCCTGGCGGGCAGGCAGACCAGGCGCACCGTGCCCGCCCGGGTGCGGGCGCTGCCCGCGTTCCGCAGCGAGCGGCTGATGCGCTCGAAAGTGAAGCGGCTGCAACACCTCGAGGGCCGCAACGTCGCCAACACCCGCGGCCAGGGCAGCGAATTCGATTCGTTCCGCGAGTACGTCGCGGGCGACGATGTGCGCTCCATCGACTGGCGCGCCACCGCACGCGCCACCGACGTGCTGGTGCGCACCTGGCGCCCCGAGCGCAACCGGCACGTGCTGATGCTGCTGGACACCGGGCGGGTCAGCGCGGGCCGGGTCGGCGAAGGCACCCGTCTCGACGCCGCGATCGAAGCCGCGTTGCTGCTCGGCGGGCTGGCCGCGGCGGCGGGCGACGGCGTCGATCTGCTCGCCTACGACCGCACCGTCCGCACCGAGGTGCGCGGCGTGCGCGGCAACCGCCTGCAACTCCAGCTCATGCACGCGCTGGCGGGCCTGACCCCCGCGCTCGTCGACACCGACAGCGCGGGGCTGGTGCGCGCCACCATCGAACGGGCTCGCCGCCGCAGCCTGGTGGTGTGGTTCACCAGCCTGGACGGCGCGGCCGTCGAGGAGAACCTGTTGCCGGTGCTGCCCGTCCTCGCGCACCGCCACCGCGTCCTCATCGTCTCGGTGATCGACCCCGACGTCGCCGCGGCCGCCACCACCCGCGACGACATCTACGCCGCGGCCGCCGCGGAAACGATCCTCGCCGAACGCGCCCTGGTACAGGAATCCCTGCGCCGCAAGGGCATTGCGGTCGTCTCCGCACCCCCGGACCGCCTCCCCGAGGCGCTGGCCGACGAATACCTCGAACTCAAACAGTCCGGCTCCCTCTGAACCACCCGCCGTCCCCGGCTGGATTCACACACCTTCGTACGCCTCACATAGGCATCAGCCTTGTGAGGCGTGAGAACGGTCTGTGGGAAAGCGGCTACGCCACGCGGACGAGGCCGGGAGCCTGTGGGGCGAGGGCGCGGCGTTGGCGTTCGGCGACGATGGCGCCGAGGATCTGGATCGGCGGGTAGCCCTGTGGAACGGGCACGCGCAGGTGGGCGCAGAGGGCGGTGACCAGAGCCTGGCCGAGGGTCGCCTGGGCCGCCGGGGTGAGGGTGCGCAGGCGGGTCAGGTACTGGCGAATGGCCAGGGCGAGATCCTCCGGTATGCCGGAGAGGTCGAGGCGTGCGGCCCAGCCCACGAGCCAGGGCGGCGCGAAGGCGAGGGCGGGCGCGGGCAGTCCGCGCTGGGCGTGCACGACGACCGTGCCCGCGAGCACGTCGCCGACGCGCCGGGCGTTCGGGGAGCACATCGAGGTGATCACGGCGATGGCGCCGAAACCGCCGAGCATCCAGAAGTCGACGATGACGCCGGCCAGACCGCGCGTCATGGCGTGGCGGAAATCGATGGGCCCGCCGTCGGTGCGGACGACCCGCAGCCCGAGCGCCAGCTTGCCGAGCGACCGGCCGCGGCTGAGCGTCTCCCACGCCACCGGATAGCCGACCAGCACCGCGACGACGGTCGTCAGCATGATCGCGTCACCCCACGCCGGGTCGGCGCCGCTGCGCACCACCAGGAGGCCCGCGACGGCCACGCACAGCACGCCCAGCGTCAGTTGCACCACCAGGTCGATGAGGAACGCGGTGGCGCGTGTCGGTATCCGCGCGATCGGAAGCTCGAGGGCGACCGCTTCGCCGGTGGTGAACTCAGCCATCTCGATAGCATTCTTGCGACCGGCGGTAGTGGGAGGCAACCGATATGGACGTAGACGCATACAGTTACGCGCACCGGCGGTCCTGGGACCGGCTGGATCAGCTGTCGCGCAGGCGCAAGCTGAGCGGGGCGGAGTCCGACGAACTCGTCGCGCTGTACCGGCGGACGTCACAGCAGCTGGCCAGGCTGCAATCGCATAGTCCCGATCCGGAACTCATCGCCGGGCTCAGCGCCCTGCTGGCCAGGGCGCGCGGACGGGTGCTCGGCACCCGCGCCGACACCTGGGGTGAGATCGGTCACTTCTTCACCCACCGCTTCCCTGCCGCGGTCTACCGGGCGTGGCCGTGGTGGGCGTCGGTGGCCGCGCTGTTCGTCGCGGTCTCGGCATGGCTGGCGATCTGGATCGAGGGATCGGGCCGGGCTCGCGAGCTGTTCGGCATTCCCGCCGACAACTCCGCGGTCACCGCGCCGGGCGGCGCGTTCGAGACCTACTACACCGAGCACCCGAACGACGCGTTCGCCGCGCAGGTGTGGACCAACAACGCGTGGGTGGCGGCGATCGCGCTGTTCACCGGCGTGCTGATCCTGCCCGCGGTGTATCTGCTGTTCATGAACGCGATGAACGTCGGCATCACCGCCGGGCTGATGGCCGAGGCGGACCGGCTCGATTCGTTCTTCGGCTTCATCCTTCCGCACGGAACCCTGGAGCTGACCGCGGTGTTCGTGGCGGGTGGCGCGGGACTGAAGCTGGGCTGGACCCTCGTCGACCCCGGTCGGCTGAGCCGCATCGAGGCGGTCGCCCGGCAGGGCAGGGCGACGGCGACGATCGCGCTCGGTTTGGTCGGGGTGCTGTTCGTGTCGGGCCTGCTGGAGGGTTTCGTGACGCCGAGTCCGCTTCCCGCCCCGGTGCGAATCGGTATCGGCTTCGCGGCCGAGGCACTTTTCCTCGCCTACGTGTTCGGCGCGGGACGAAGGGCGGCGCTGGCGCAGGACGCGGCGGCGGCTTTACCGGTCGAAGAAGCGGAGAGTTGGCAGACAACCTCGGGCACACGCTGATCGGCGCGGCCTCGGACAATCGGCAGCAACGCCATGTATCAGATCGGTTGCGATATCCCCCATTTGAGTTCCGCTGGCCGCAGCGAGTCGCTGCTCAGCTGCGGCCAGCGTTACCGTCGACTCTACACAATCGTTATGCCCGCGCAACCCTCCACGCCGGTGGCGAGCGTATAAAGCAGCGCGCCAGCAAACCCCTCTGACCACACAGTTTTTCATACTGGCAGCTAACTCGTAGCTGACGCTCGATCGCCCGAATTTCGACCCTCCGAAACCCGCCCGAAGGGCACTCGAAAACCATTCGATCAGCCCTTCCACGCACCGAACAATGGGCTATGGAATGGTTAGCCAAGGCATTTTTCGGGCACCGGTATGTATCTACAACAACGCATCTACCTGCGGTTTTGTCAACTCTATTTTTGGTAACTACATGTTCCGGGAGTGAAAAAAGACCCGAAGTTTGTTTACCGCCGACCAAACAAGATCGACACCCGGTCGCAATGGCATTCGACGTACTCGCATCAGGCGGAAGTGGATGGTTGCCAGGCGCGGAATTGCGCGCCCGCACCCGAGTACCGAGCGGTACCCCAGCACCGAAACCGCAATCGAAAGCGGCCGTGTGACCTTCGCCTCACCGTCTCGCTCAGTGGGTCAAAAGGCCAGGGCCGAGCCGGTTTCGGGTACTGAAACGACGGCGTCCGGCCGAGCGTGAAAACCCGGCCGGACGCATTCAGGTGTGTTGACGATCACGCCTCCGCGAGACCGATTCGCGCGTGCACCAACCGCAGTGGGCGCGGCGCGAACCAGGCCGCCGGGCCGAGCAGCCGCATCGCCACCGGAACGAGCACACCGCGCACCAGCGTCGCGTCGATCAGAATGGCCAGCCCCGCGCCGAGTCCGAAGAACTGGATGAACCGCACGTCGCTCGTGACGAAGGCGAGGAAGCTGATCGAGATCAACGCCGCCGCCGTGGTCACCAACCTGCCGGTGCGAGCCAGCCCCTCGACGACGGCGTCGTGCGTGGACGCGCCCCTGTCGTGCATCTCCTTGATCCGGCTGATCACGAAAACCTCGTAGTCCATGGACAACCCGAATGTGATGCAGAACAACAACAGCAGCATCGACACGTCCAGCGGCGCGGGCGTGAATCCGAGCAGACCGGACAGGTGCCCGTCCTGGAAGACGAAGACCATCAACCCGAGCGTGGCCGCCAGGCTCAACACGTTCGACAGCAGCGCGCGCAACGGCTGCACGATGCTGCCGGTGAACAGGAACAACAGCACGAAGGTGGTGAGCACGATCCACGCCACAGCCACCGGCAATCTCGATCCGATCGAAGCCAGGCTGTCGCGCAGCTCGGCGACCTGCCCGCCGACGAGAGCCGTTGCCGGAGCGGGCACATCGCGTACCCGGTCGACGAGATCGCGCGCCTCGGCCGAGTTTCGGTCGAGATCGGTGAGCACAGTGAGGCGTTGGGCGTCCGGCCTGGCGAACCGGGCGTCCGCGGGAGAACTCGCGGTGCGCTCGCCGCGGACGAAAGTGCCCGCGCTGGAATCGACCTGAGTGACGTGCGTCACTCGCGAGACCGCGGCCGCGTATTCGGCGAGCGGACCCGCCTCGACCCCCGAGGCCGTGACGACGGACAGCGCGTTGGCGTCACCGCCGCCGAAATCATCGCGCAGCGCGTCGCCGACCTGGCGCACGTCGGTACTGGTCGGCAGCACGCGATCGTCCGGCGTACCGAACTGGACGTTCAGCAGCGGCGCCGCGGCCAGCAGCAGCGCCGCCACCACCGGGATGCCGGTGACCAGCGGACGCCGCATCGCGAAGCTCGCCACCCCCGCCCAGAACGGCGCCGCGTCGCCGCGGATACCGCGCACGCCCGGGATCTTCCACGCGTCGGACTTGGCGCCGAGCGCGACGAGCAGCGCGGGCAGCGTGATCACGGCGGCCGTGGCCGAGATAGCGACCACACCGATGCCCGCGTAGGCGAACGAGCGCAGGAAGTACTGCGGGAAGATCACCAGCGAGGAGAGCGCCGCCGCGACGGTGGCCGCGCTGAACACGATGGTGCGCCCGGCCGTCGACACCGCGCCGACCACCGCGTCGTCGGGTGACGCGCCCGCCGCTCGCCGTTCACGGAAGCGGCTGACCATGAGCAGCCCGTAGTCCACGGCGAGGCCGAGACCCAGCGCGGTCGTCAGGTTCACCGCGTACACCGACACGTCGGTCATCGATCCGAGGATCGACAGCTCGGTGAAGGTGCCGAGGATCGCGACGCCGCCGACCACCATGGTGAGCAGCGCGGCGACCACATTGCCGAAGGCCAGCACCAGCAGCGCGAGGATCAGCGGCACCGCGATGCCCTCGGCCAGGCCGAGATCCGCGCCGATCTGTTCGGTGATGGCGTGGAAGATCGCGTTGGTGCCGCCGATCCTGACGTCGGCGATCGGGCCGTCGAAGCGGTATTCGGCGACGATCTGCTCGGCGATCTCGGTCTCCCTGGTGGGATCCTGATCGGCCCCGCCGGCCAGGATGACCGCGGCCGTGCTGTCGCCGGAGCGCATCGCGGGAGAGCCGGTGTCCCAGTACGACACCACGTTGACGAGCCGATCGTCGGCCGCCAGCCTGCGCGCGAGTTCCCTGCCGAATCCGGCGATCGCCTCGGCGTCGACGCTGCCCTGCTCGGCGCGGATCAGGAAGACGTAATCGGTGTCGGCGCCGAACTCGTCGGCCAGTTGCGCGGTGGCGGTGCTGGATTCCGCGTTCGGATCCTCCTGACCGCCGGGTTGCATCTTGCTGAACGCGGTGACGCCGAGCGCGCCGCCCGCGATCAGGGCGAGCACGCTCGCCACGAGTATCCAGCGAGCATGTCCGGCCACGTAGCGGCCGAGTCGTTCGAACATGTCGAGCCTCCAGTCGGGCATGTGTGCATGCGTAAACTTTGTGGGTGTTAACTTGCCACCGATGTGTGCGAGTGTCAACATCGAAGAGGTGACGACATCGGAATCAGCGACCGAACAGGCAGCGCGGCGCCCACACCGCGAAGGCCCCTATCACCACGGGGACCTGCGCAATGCCCTGGTGCACGCGGCCGCGGAACTCGCCGAGACCGGCGGACCCGAGGCGGTCACCGTCCGCGCCGCCGCCCGCCGCGTCGGCGTCACACCCACCGCCGCCTACCGGCACTTCACCAATCACGAGCAGCTGCTCGGCGCCGCGCAGGAGCAAGCGCAGCAGACCCTGTTCGATGCCATGGCCGAGACCATCAAGACGTTCCCGCCCGACGCCGACGCGGTGACCCGCCTGTTCGCGGTCGGGCGCGGATACATCGTCTTCGCCCTGCGCGAGCCCGGTCTCTTCCGCACCGCGTTCTGCAACCGCGAACAGGACGGCCCGGAGGACTGGGACTCCCCCGCCTTCGACCTGCTCTCGGATCTGCTGGACGAGCTCGTCGAGATCGGCTTCACCGATCCCGCGCACCGGCCGGACGCCGAGTTCGCGGCGTGGTCCGCGGTGCACGGCATGGCCTCGCTGCTCATCGAGCGGGCGATGCCCGACCAGGGGCCGGAGGCGAGGGATCTGGCCATCGCGCGCACCCTCGCGATGATCGAGCGCGGATTGGCGACCGGGCCGAACGCCGCGGATTTCCACAGCAGTGCGCGGCGCGCAGCTATGCCTGACCAGGCGAACTGATCACCGCGGTGCGCACATCCTGTGGATAAACGGGCTGATGTCGGTGTGAGCGGGGCGCGGTTCCGTGTCCCCTGCGCGGCGCCGATCACGTATGCACAGGCCGGACGATGTGTCAGCACTTCATGAATAGGCGTTCTACCAGCGGAAACAATGCCTGGAACCAACGCGGCTCCGGCACTCACGCTGGTGCGCAAGGAGTTTCACGGACCATCGGGCGAGTTGTGCACAACCAGGCGCACATTCCCTGCGCCGCACACGTTTTCCACAGAAATGCCCGGGATATCCACAGGCTTGTGCGTGGTGGTCAGCCGACCCGCAAAACGCCGGTAACCGTGCCCTGCAACACCCGCCCGCTCGCGGTGACGAGCGGGGACATCTGAAGCGGATCGTCCACGATGGTGCCGGGCAGCGGCGTGTTCGAGACCACTGCTCCGGTGCCCGGATCGATGACGGTGAACGCGTAGCCGTCCAGTGGTGTGGTGACGTCGAGACCGCGCCTGGTCACCGTGTAGAGGTATCCGTCCGCGGTGGACAGGTGCGGCACGGCCGCGCTGCGGACGGTGTTCTCCCAGACCGTGCGGCAGCCGCCCGCGTCATCGATGTCGACCCGGGTCATCCCGCCCGCGAACGGCGCGCTCGGCGGCACGGCCGGGCCCGCGTCCTCCGGCACCGCGGGATACGGATAGCCGTAGGTGCTCGCCACGAACACCGACCCGCCGATGCCGATCGGCGAATTCTCGCTGCCCGCGCCGCCCTCGGTCAGCACCGGCTGTGAGCACACCGGCTGCCCGGTGCCCGAGGCGTAGACGAGCACCCGCACTTGTCCGTCGGCGTTGTCCACGATGGTGAGGTAATCGGCGCCGGTGCGCGGGCCGAAGTAGGTCGGGGTGGAGCCGGTGCCCCAGCTGAGCTGTCCCGGTTTACGCGCGGAGCCGCGGTCGTAGGCCGCGCGCCAGATCACCTCGGGCCGTCCGGACGCGTCGGCGTGGAGTTCGTAGAGGGCGTGCGTGGTCGCCACGGCGATCCGCCCGCTCGGCGCCGCCGAGATGCTGTTGGCCACCAGTTCACCGGCGGGCAGCGCCACCGTCGTCGCCACGCCCGCCGAAGTGACCAGGCCGACGAGTCCCTTGCCGGTGGCGAACCAGACGTTGCCCGACCAATCGGGCACCAACCCGGTCACGTTGTCGTCGGCGGGAATCGCGCCGGAGAGATCGGTGCGCGTGTCGACGCGCAGCTGCCAGCTGCCCCCGGAGCTCTTGGCGTGCGCGACACGCAACAGCGCACGGTCGCCGTCCACCACGACGAGACGGTCGGCGTTGTCCAGATAGACGTACACGCCGCCGAGCAGGCTGCCCTTGGACAGTTCCAGCGAGGCGAGCGAGCGGCCGACCGGCCCGGCGCCCGGATCGAGCAGGTGCACCGTCGGCGACCGCCCCACGATGGCGGTGCACAACGCGACGACGAGCCCGTCGGAGCCTTGAAGCAGCGTCGGGCACGCGGCGGCCAGCGGATAGGCGCCGACCCCGCGCAGACCGGGCCCCGCCAACGGCGTCGCGTCCGAAGCCCCCGCGTCGCCGTGCATGGTCGACGTGCCGTTCGGACCGAGGTGCGGATTCGGCGGCGCCAGCGGCCCCCACTGCTCGGCGGCCTGCGCCTGACCCGGCGCACCCAGCGCCAGCAGGCAGGCGGCGAACAGCGAGAGCGACCGTGCGTGCCGCGGCGGCACGCCAGAGGTGTTACCCATGGGAGTTACGTAATCAGACTGCGCGTCCGGGCGTCGCGAGGAGAACCTCGGCGGCCCTCACATCAACGCGCCGCCGTCGATGCGGATCTCGGTGCCGGTCATGTAGCGGCCGTCGTCGGAAGCGACCATCGCGACCACGCCCGCGATGTCCTCCGGCGTGCCGAGCGCGCCACCGTTGAGCCAGCCCGTCAGCCGCGCGAACAGGCTGTAGTCCACGCCCTCGGGCTGATCGAGGATCGACTTGGTGGTGATCCCACTGGTGATGCCCGCGGGCACGATGTTCACCGCGCGCAAACCCTGCTTGGCGTATTCCAGCGCGATCGAATGAGTGAACGAGCTGACCCCGCCCTTCGACGCGGCGTACGCGGCGAGATACGGCGCGGCGCTGTAGGCCGCGGTCGAGGACAGATTGACCACCACGCCGTGCCCCGAGTCCAGCAAGGCGGGCAGCGCGCTCTGCGTCATGAGGAAGGTTCCGGTCAGGTTGACCGCGATGACCTGGTTCCACGCGTCCAGCGGCATCTCGTGCGTCCGCGCGGGCTTCAGAATCCCCGCCGCGTTCACCAGCACATCCAGCCCGCCGAGAAACTCGAGCGCCGCGGTGGTCCCCGCCCGCACCGACTCCGCATCGGCGATGTTCACCTCGACCGCGCGAAACCGCTCACCCGCGTCCCCCGCCTTCTCCGCGGTGACATCCAACCCCGCCCGATCGATGTCGACCCCCACCAACTGCGCCCCCTCGTCGAGCAGCCGCAGGGCGATCCCCTGCCCGATCCCCGACCCAGCTCCGGTGACGACAACCCGACGACCCTCGTATCTACGCATGCCCAAAATTAGAACAGGTTCCTCCAAGGAATCAACCCGTTCCGGCACCACATTTCCCATTTCCCCACCTGAAACCAGTTCCAGAACCGCCCCACCCCACACCCCCGCGCAGCGCACACATATAGATAAGGCCCCCACACCCAGCCGCCCCACGAACGCCTCCCACCGAACCGCACCGACAACCCACTTCCCCCAACCCGCAGAACAGCCGCAACCCCCCATCGAAAGCGCCTAGTCGGACCCCACCAACCACCGCAGACGACACAAAGCATCCACTCGACGCCGACCGAACAGCCGCTCGCTACCAAGCCCCCTTCGGCACCCGCCAGATAGCGCGCCGCGCCGCCAACGCCCCCACCAGGCACCTATCGAACAGCACGCATCGGCACCCACCAAAAGTGCCCACTGGCACCTACCAAATAGCGCCCACTCGGTACCTACCAAGCGGGGGGCTAGGGGGCAGAGCCCCCAGGCGGGGCGGGGGGGGGGGGGGGGGGAAAAAGAAAAAAA